>JBBDQZ010000076.1:0-67347 GCA_040905705.1 Balneolales bacterium | reverse complement strand
AACGCAGCGGGGCACCTGTATTGGAGACTCTTTTCGCGGGGCAGGCAACTGGGTGAACAATATGGGATAGATTTTGTATTTGGTTCCTGGTTCCATGGCAAAAGAAACAGAGAGGGTGAGCTGACCTCAGATGAAATTTGTTTAACTGGTTTCAAAGGACTAGGATTTTGCGGGCCATGAAATAGATTTTGAGGTATCGGATCTGATGAAAAAATTTACCTTGTAAACACTTAATTATTAACAATAATAAATACATTAACATATGAAAAACTTTATAATTGTATTTCTTTTACTGGTTATCCCTAATTTTTGCATTGCACAATCCGTTGATGCAGAACCTGATTTAACTGGTGAATTAAAAAAGTGGCACAAAGTTACCCTCACCTTTGATGGCCCGGTGGTCAGTGAGCAGGACCAATTCAATCCATTTCTGCACTATCGATTGAATGTAACATTTACACATCCGAAATCAGGAAAACAGTATAATAAGCCAGGGTATTATGCAGCTGATGGAAAGGCGGCCAATACGTCGGCCTCAAGTGGGAACAAATGGCGTGTCCATTTTGCCCCGGATGAAACAGGGCGATGGATTTACAAGGTAAATTTTCGAAAAGGACAATTTTCGGCGGTTAGTGAGCAACAAGATACCGGTGTCAGTGGAGAGTATATGGATGGAGCAGTCGGTGAGTTTATCATTCAAGCAAGTGATAAATCCGGCCGCGACTTCCGCTCAAAAGGACGGCTGGAATACGTGGGGAAACATTACTTGGAGTTTGCTGAAACCGGAGAACCCTTCCTGAAAGTTGGCGCCGATTCACCGGAAAATTTCCTGGCCTATGAAGATTTTGATGGTACTTTTCATGATGACGGCCGCAAAGACAATCTGGTCAAGTCATGGGCACCTCATGTAAAGGACTGGACACAGGGAGATCCCACATGGCAGAAAGGCAAAGGAAAAGGAATCATCGGAGCTCTAAATTATTTGGCCTCTGAAGGATTAAATGCCGTATCGTTTCTCACCCTCAGTACGGAAGGGGATGATCACAACGTCTTTCCTCATACCGACTACACTACCCATGATCGTTTTGATGTGTCAAAGCTTGACCAGTGGGAGATCGTATTTGAACATGCGGACAGGCTGGGAATATTCCTGCACTTCAAGACACAGGAAGTTGAGAACCAGGGCCTATTAGACAACGGTGGCGTTGGTGCTATGAGAAAGCTCTATTACCGGGAATTAATTGCCCGGTTTGGACACCATCTGGCGCTGAATTGGAACCTCGGCGAAGAAAACGGAGAGTGGGTCGATAACCACCATACCCCACCACAGTTTACCCACCAACGAAGCATCATGACTGAATTTTTTCATGAGAACGACCCCTACCCCCGCCATATTGTGATTCACAACGGGGTTCCCTTTGATGACCTGCTGGGCTCTAAAAGTAAGCTCACAGGTCCATCAATACAGACCCACCGAGAGGATTTTGGCCATGTACATGATGCCGTATTGGAATGGAGAAGAAAATCAGCAGATGCTGGGCAACCATGGGCTGTGGCCGTTGACGAGCCCGGGGATCACCGCTATTCTCTCGTACCCGATAATGTAAATCCCGATCACGATAATGCCCGCCAAAACGCTTTATGGGGATCTTTTATGGGCGGCGCCTGGGGCATAGAGTGGTATTTTGGATACCAAAATGAGCATTCTGACCTCTCAGCAGAAGATTGGCGGTCTCGTGATCTGTTTTGGGATCAATGCCGGTACCTGCTGCAGTTTTTTGAAGAGAATGAATTGCCCGTCCGCTTAATGCATCCGGAGGATGAGCTGACTGAAAAAGAGGACGACTATGTATTGTATACGCCAGGTGAAGTATACGTGTTTTACCAGAAAACGGCTGATGATATTTCGGTCGACCTGAGTGAATATAATGGTAATTACAATGTGCGATGGTTCAATCCCAGAACCGGGGAATATGTGTATGAGACCACTATTGAAGGGGGTGGATCTGGCTTAATTGAAGCCCCGGAGATCGAAAAAAATACCGACTGGGCTATTGTGGTTCGGAAAATATAAGTGATTGATTATTAAATATTGGACAAGTCAGACATGGAAGAGTATCAACATTACTGATTTGGAAAATTCTTTAAAAAAGAACACATAGAATCTTATATGCAACCATAAAAACGCAGCAAAAATAAAATTTCACAATGCATATCAAAAGTTGAATTAAAGTGGAAAAGTTGAAAAAAGAGTTAACTGCTGTTCTGATATTTATTGTAAGTCTGATTATAACTACATCTTCGGTGCTTTTTGCACAGTCAGGAATAACATTCGAAAACGAAGAACAGATTGTGGTTATCAACCCTGCCCCCCTTAAGCGAGGAATTAACAATCCCCTAAAAGGATTTCGGCCAAACGTAGATTTGGACCCTAATGAACATCATTATAATACAATCGTTCGTAGTTATTTAAAGTGGAATGAACTGGAGCGAAATGCAAATGACGGCATTGAACAGATCAAAAAGATTAGTGATGAAAAGTGGAAAGGATTATCAGAAAAAAATATTAAGGTAATTCCCCGGGTTTACCTGGACTGGGATTCAAAACCGGGAAATGAATACTGGCCGGAGGACATGAAACCTGGCCCGAATGAACTTGACAGCCTTAGTTACGGCGACAATACTGACATGTACCCAGCATACAGTAGCGAGCAGTTTAAACAAAGGCTTGTTCGCCTGATTCATCGACTGGGAGAAGCCTGGGACAACGATCCCCGAATCGCCTGGGTACAGATGGGCTTGATTGGATTGTGGGGCGAGCACCACACTCCTGCGCCAACTGAGGAAATCGAGAAATTGATGGGAGATGCCTTTGCCGCAGCCTTTCAACATAAAAAGGTTCTGGTAAGAAGGCCATATGAAACATTTGAAGAATATCAATTCGGTTGGTACTGGGATTCTTTTGCTCATTGGGACCAGATAAACTCTCAAGGAGAACAGATGCTGGAAAAGTGTCCAGATCGATGGGAAACTCACCCAATAGAGGGAGAAGTTGCATATAACTGGGGAGACTATAAAATACAAGCTGGTAGTAATCCAAGTGAGACCTTGCAAGATCCATCTCACCGAAAATGGGTCATAGATTGGATACGCAAAACACACGCCACCGGCCTGGGTTGGATAGCCGAGTATGATAACACTGATCCCAGGGTTCAGGCGGGCGCCGAGCAGGTCCAAAAGGCGTTTGGATACCGCTATCTTCTGGAAGAGGTAACCTATCCCAAGATGGTACAAATTGATCAATCGTTCACCGTTTCATTTGACATAACCAATTCAGGGTCGGCCCCATTTTATTATGACTGGCCCGTGGAGCTGCGTTTGCTTGATCCAGAATCTCGAGAAGTAACATGGAAACAGCAATTTAGTGATGTTGACATCCGGGATTGGATGCCGGGAGAAGAGTGGAATGATCAAACACGGGAATATGATATTCCCGCCCCGGTGACGACCAATGAAGGGACCTTTACAACAGACAGGTCCTTACCGAAAGGGGAATATATATTGGCCCTGGCGATACTTGATCCGGCCGGGATGGTGCCCTCCGTTAAATTTGCCACAAGACAATACTTTACCGGCGGAAACCATCCCATTGGCAAAATTGGACTTGGTACAGAAATTGGTGAGGCGGAGTTGAATCCAGATGAGTTTGATGACCCTACTAAGGATACAACCTTGTATTATCTATATCTATCTCAATAAAAAAATGCGATGACTAAAACTTTCTTGATTTTTGCGTGCCTCGCGGTATAAAATCTGTAGACTTTAGTATTAGTAAATAAACTCGGAGTATTCTTTGAACCAGATATTTGAATATATGAATTACTTTTAGGAATATGAGTTAACGAAAAACCCATCACGGTGTGATTATTGCAAATGGCTTCTTAACATCCATGCTACTTTTGAATGGTTTCTAAGCCGTTCGGTAACAAGATCGAGTGTAGACTCGTCCCCGGCATTTTCGCAAGCCGACAATACTTCCCGGGAAATGCGGATAACCGTTTCATTATCAACCACAAGATTCTGTACCATTGACCTTTCATCAGGAACCTCGTCCTCATCTGTCACACTGGAAATTTTTTCAAATGCTTTGAATGAACCGGGTGCAAAATGTCCCAATGCACGAATACGCTCGGCAATTTCATCAATCGCACCAGCAAGCTCGGTATACTGTTCTTCAAACATTTCGTGTAGCGCATGAAAATTCATACCAGTGACATTCCAATGGTAATTCTGAGTTTTTAAATAGAGGGTGTAAGAATTTGCCAGCAAACGGCCAAGCGCTTTTGCAATAGTTTCACGGTGTTCATCAGATATTCCAATATTCATTTTTGTGTCGGATTTTTCAATAATGGCATTCATAATATGCTCCTTGATTTTTTTTTATACTATTCAGCAACTTTACATCTAAACACTTAAGCATGTCCATTCGTTTATGGAATCGGGCAATTTTTTGTCATTCATCTGCACAGGATCCTGTCAAAGCTTTTTGTAACTGGCAATCAATCGTTTCATATCTTTGGGCATCGGTGCGGCTATACCTATGATCTTGCCATTTACAGGATGCCTGAATTCAAGGCGTGAGGCATGCAAGGCTTGCCGGTTGATCAACTTTTCTTCCTGCTCATCAAGTCTGTAGTGCCGGTCACCTACGGTTGGATGGCCAATCTCCGCCAATTGTACACGTATCTGATTTTTCAGGCCGGTATCGAGTGCCACTTCCACAAGACTGGTATTTTTGTAACGTTCCAACACCCGATACAACATTCTTGCCCGGCTCCCTTCGGGATCATCCTTCGACACAACCACATTACGAAACCCTTCTTTGACCCGCTTCATGTAATGAACCAGTTCGTTTTCCGGTGGATCAGGAGTACCCCGAACCAGTGCAAGATAAATGCGAGCCGGCTCATGATTTCGAAACTGTTCGATCAGATCAGCCCTTGCATTGCGGTTTTTAGCAAAAATCACCACGCCGCTGGTATACCGGTCTATACGATGGACCGTTTTTGATCTTTTTTTTTGCGGTTCAAGGTAGGTGTTCAGACACTCTTGCAGATTGGCAGATCTCATTCCGGGAATGGGTACGGTAAGGACACCTGCCGGTTTATTCACGGCGATCAAATAGGCATCCTCAAATATCACTTCAGCCCGAACCCGGGCATTCAAGCTAATAAATTGTCGTTTATGCTTCATAAGCGGATGGTTAACACCGTGAGGATAACTCGAGCTTTTCCAGGAACCCGCGGCTTTCCCGATCATCAGGAAATTTGGCCAGACAATTGAACATTACCACTTTTGCTTCATTTAATTTTTTTTGATGTACCAGAATCGCGGCGTAATTACGAAGGATTGGAGGTGTTTCACCTCCGTATTTCATACTTTTTATGATAATATTTTCCGCCTGATCATATTTTCGTTGTGCCACCAGAGCATCAAACAATTCGTTAAGAATTCCAATGTGATCAGGCCAGTGATCCAGTGCCTGCCGGTAAGATTTTTCCGCATTCCCCCAAAATCCCAATAAACTGCAAACCGAGCCCATCATGAATTGGACAAATGCAAGGTCATCACCACTGGTTAATTCCAGATGATCCACCAATTCGTCACCGATCCCACGCAATCTTGACACCGATGCATGTACTTTTTGATTACCCTCTTGTGTTCCGGCGGATTCCAGCACATTGGAAAGATCCACAATCTCCTCGGAAAGCTGTAACAGGTATTTTTTTACCGAAGTAGAGTGCCCATGGTTCATAATAAATTCAGCGTTACTTATAGCAACAAAAGAAAAAGTGCTATGAAGTGGTCAGGTCTACACTATGAACATTTCTCAAAATCTGTACCGCATTCTGATCCTTTTCCTGCATGACTTTGTGCTCAAGGTTAGTAATCAGGCTGGCACGTGCCTCTTCAAATGCATCTGTTTTGGCCTGTTCAATAGTCGTTGTACGTAATAAAATATAAATAGCATCTGCGCGAATCACACTATATAGCCCGTCTTCATTACAAGCATGTGCCCTGAGTTCTTCGTATTTCTTAAAAAGCGCCGGAAATGCTTCGGAATCGCCAGCTTTATCAACTATTTCTACATCCCTCGGGCCTTCAGCACTCAATGGAATATGGCAGAGGTAAAAAAATTTTTCTCTATAGAGCATTTTGTATTCAATTTGACATAAGTAAATTTAAAATTCAATTCGTGTTACAACTTTTAAACATACAAAAAACCCAGCATATTTCCGTCATCCGAACTACTTCCGCCAGGAAAACATTACGCGATATGGCCCCATATAATCCGGATTAACAGCTTTTATCATCAGTAGATACGGGTACTATTATTAACAACACCTGTGCTCATTTTCAAGGGAAAAGCATTCTCCGTGGAAATTACAAGATCTGAACAGAGCGGCAAGATTCCAACAAATCCCCTCAACATTGAATGTTCAGTTGCATATCTTCACAGTCGGATGTATTTTCGTCTTTTGAGTATGCTTTAAACATATTCGAACAGAAATTCAGCACCCTTTATAATGAATGAATGAATATTGATGCCCGAAACAAGATTATCAGTAGCATACTGGCTATAATAATTATAGTTCTTGCATGGTTATTGTACGATTCCATAGTAAGCCCGTATGAACAAGTCATTGAACAAAGAGAAATAACCAATAATGTACGACACCGAATGTCCGTCGTGCGCGATGCACTGGTTGAACATCAGCGCAGGGAAGGTGAATTTCCCGAATCGCTTGATGATCTGATAACCTGGTTGAAAACCGATGATGATATGATTGCAATGGGAGACTCTCTGTTTGCTTTCATGCCTCCTGATCAATACAATCCCGATTCTATAGTCTTTTCTCCTCGAACCGGTAACCGGTTTCAATATACATTGAACGATACACTAAGGCCCAATATCTATTTACTGGAAGATCCGGATACCGATGACGCCATCGGTTCGCTTGAACGAACCACGTATTTGAACGCAACCAATTGGAACTAATCCGAAGGTCATGCCGGAACCGGATGTACGACTCGGAGTTAATTTTGACGCAAACAAGCTTTATTATGCGGTTTCTCATCAGTCCAGCCCGGGTGTACTGAAACGTATCGGATCCATCGACTTTTCCTTTAACCTGGTCCAGTCTATTTCAACCCGTGATCCGGACACTTTCCCGGGTGTTTGTGACACCATGCAGAAGCTCATCACCGAATATGAGATCACGGATTTACGATTGATCTTGCCGCCCTATTACGAATGCTGGAGTATCATACCCAAGTCTGTTTTCGACAATAAAGATGAGCGTGAAGCCCATTTAAATATCCTGATGCAGGGTACAGAAGCACAGCATAACGACTCGCAATGGCACGAACTCAGTAATCGTGATTTCAAGCTTCTGTCTGTCAGACGCAAAAAACATCTTGATTCGTTTGCCTCCCTGATCAACGGCGTGCCGAATGAGTTTCTTTTTTCCGATTTCCAAATAGGACATTACTGGATGAAACACAGTCAGTTCCGGGGATCTTTTCTCACTATTTCAACCTATAACGAGATCATTAGTATCTCCTCCTTTCTGCTTGGAAAACTGCGGGCTGCCACTTTCATCACTTATGAAGATATCCTGGATTTACCGTATCTCTGGTTACAACATTCCTCACACCTTCCATGGATAGAAGGGTTACACGAACATGTGATAGTCTATGGAAATCACTCCGAAAAAGTGCTTGAAGCTCTCAGTGCTTACCTGGATGATTCCTCCGAGATCATAGTAATGAATACCCTGAAAAAAATGGGACTGAAATCGGATGAAGACTCCTTTAACTTCCCGCTTGAACGCGCATTTCCCGCTGCATTATTATCGGTAACCTAAATCATGCGCATTATCACCGGCACTTTGAAGGGTAGAAAAATATCTGTTCCTCCCGGAATCGATAACATCCGGCCTTCATCCGACCGTACGAAAGAAAGCATGTTTGCCATCATAGATGCCCGAAAGCATCTCTCCGGCAGTACGGTTCTTGATCTCTTCGCAGGATCAGGGAATCTCGGCTTTGAAGCACTTTCAAGGGGAGCAGGCCGTGTAGTATTTGTGGAATCTTCTGAAATTGCACTGAAACACATAGAAAAAACCGGACGGCAATTTCAGGTAGAAGAGAGAACGCAATGCATCTGCTCATCAGTAGAGGGGTTTTTAGATGGGCCATCACAACCGTTTGATTTTGTTTTTGCCGATCCGCCCTATGATTACGACGAACTGCAACACCTTCCGGAGACTGTCCTGAAAGATAACTGGCTGAAGGATAAAGGATGGTTTCTGCTGGAGCATGACAAAAGGCATCGTTTCGACGCCCATCCCCATTGCGTGTTTTCCAAACCATATGGAAGGACCATTGTGACCATTTTTACCAGGGAGCTTGTACCGGCAGATACCTGACCACATAACCGGATTGTAAACATTAAAAGGGGTTCTTATTGTGAAAGTCATCTATCCAGGATCTTTTGATCCAATAACATATGGCCATCTTGACATTCTTGAACGGGCTACTTATCTCTTTGAAAAAGTCTATATCACTATTGCCATAAACTCTCGTAAAAGTTCAATATTCCCGCCGGATGAGCGTGCCTCGCTGATCAAGGAGAGCATTGCAAATAAACACTGGGCCCGGAAAGTGGAGGTACGGCAATTTTCCGGCCTATTGGTGGACTATGCCCGGGAAAACAAGGTAAAAGCACTAATCCGGGGTGTTCGGCAATTTTCAGATTATGAATATGAATTCCGAATGGCTCTCATGAACCGAAAGCTGAACAAGGATATCGACACGATCTTCCTGATGCCACGAGAAGAATTAACTTTTATTTCCGGATCTCTCGTTCGCGAAATTGCCTACTGGGGTGGCGATCTGAGCCACTTTGTACCTGATAGCGTGGCTTCTGCTCTGGATGAAAAATTCCGGAATCAACGCTGATCTTAAATCAGCTGAAATCCCGTATCTGGATGCCGTTAATTCATGGGAAATAGCGCCCGGATTTTGTATATTGTAGCGTTTAAAAATTATTGAGAGTGCTATTTTCGCTAACATTCCAAAACGAACCTTAACAGACCAACATTATTATGATCGCACAACGTGTGCAGGCCATAGCGCCTTCAGAAACCTTGAAAATTTCTGCCCGAGCCAAAGAACTTCAGCGCGAAGGTAAATCCGTCATCTCCCTGAGTGCAGGGGAACCGGATTTCAAAACACCGACTCATATTTGTGACGCCGCTATTCAGGCTATCCGTGACGGTTTTCATGGATATACCGTAAACACCGGAAATCCGGAGTTACGTGAAGCAATTGTTGACAAGTTGCGTGTAGAAAATGGACTTGATTACACAGCCGATCAGGTTATTCTCTCGAACGGTGCCAAGCAATCTATCGGTTTTTCCATATTAGCAACAATAAATCCGGGAGAAGAGGTGATTATTCCTGCACCCTACTGGGTCTCCTATCCGGAAATGGTCAAACTGGCAGAGGGTGTACCGGTTATAGTCCCGACCTTTTTTGATAACGACTATAAAATGACCGCGGACCAGTTGAGAAAGGCCATCAGTCCCAAAACCAGGATGCTTATTCTCTGTTCTCCTTCCAATCCAACAGGAAGCTGCTATTCTGCCGATGAATTGAAAGCTCTTGCAGAAGTCCTCCGGGAATATCCCGGTATTCTGATTCTTTCCGATGAAATTTACGAATATATTGTATTTGAACATGACCATGTGGGAATCGGACAAGTCGCTCGGGAATTGAAAGAACGAATCTTGCTGATCAACGGATTTTCAAAAGGATTTGCAATGACCGGATGGCGAATTGGTTACCTGGCCGGACCGGTCGATGTGGTCAAATCGGTGGCAAAGATCCAAAGCCAGGAAACCTCTGCTCCTTCTTCCATTTCTCAAAAAGCGGCTGAAGCCGCCTACTTAAGCCCACGAGACTCTGTAAAAGATATGGTACGGGCTTTTCGAGAACGGCGGGATTACCTGGTGGAAGCACTCAACAGTATTAACGGTGTGAAATGTTTTCTCCCAGGTGGCGCTTTTTACGCTTTCCCCAATATTTCAGCATTTTTAAATTTGAAAACGCCCTCAGGAAACACTATTCATAACAGTACAGATCTCTGTTTATTCCTGCTGGAGGAACGCGGACTCGCAACAGTACCTGGCGATGCATTCGGCGAGCCAACCGGGATCCGGCTCTCCTATGCAGCCTCTATGGATCATTTGAAAGAAGCCGTCAAACGCCTTCAGGAAGGACTTCAGGCGCTTAAATGACTGTGAGGAACTGTGAACTTTTTTTTAGAATCTGACGTTTTTAAATTCAAAAAAACTAATGTAATTTTAATAAAAATGCCGACCTATCTGTACAAACGAGATGATGGAACCACCTTTGAGATGACCCAACGCATCTCGGAGCCCGCATTAAAAACCTGTCCGGATACAGGACAGAATGTTAAACGTGTAATTACCGGTGGAGGGGGGGTCGTCTATAAAGGCAGCGGTTGGTACGTGACCGACTACAAGAATAAGTCGAACGACCACTCGAACCGAAAGAACACCTCCGGGGAAGACCCATCATCTAAGGACTCCACCAAAAATACCAACGGCCAAAGTGGTAGTAACGGTACTTCCGACAGTTCCATCGGTACTCCCCAAAAAGATTCTTCCTCCAGCAAGACAAAAACATAAAACCGTCTTGAGATGACTTGCCTCCTATGTAAATGAAGTTTCAATGATGAATCCTATTGAAATCGGTAAACTTGGTGAAGATAGAGCGGTTTCATTCCTTAAGGCCAATAACTTTGTCATCCTGGACAGGAACTACCGTTTTTTGAGAGCGGAAGTGGATATTGTCGCTTCCACCGGACGTGAGATTGTGTTTATCGAGGTTAAGTCACGCAGGAGCAAGAAGTACGGAGAACCGGAAGAAAGTATTGGCGATTACAAGAAAAGGCAACTCTTTAAAGTGGCGGAAGCGTGGTTGCATGAACGCAAAATGCAAGGATCTCCGGTACGCTTCGATGTTATCGTCATTATGCATCCCGGCAAATCAAAAGAAGAAATTCGTCATATAGAGGGAGCCTTCTGGTATTTATGAATCCGATGAAAGGAAAAAACGGCATAATCGCCGAAATCCGGCTGTTTTACAGATTCCATTGAAAATGTGATTGTAATTTCCAATAAAAAACAGGCGGGTGCCGCAAAAATCACCAAGTACATTGTGTGTTATATCATAAAATGATTTATTTTACGATATAATTCCTTGAGTCAATCCCATAACGATGAATCTTCGAATTCTCAATCCACTGGCATGGCGACGTGGCCTGCTTTTTTCTGTGCTGTTGCTTATGCTGATAATTTGGTTCGGGTTTATCGATACTTACAGCATCCGTACCCGTATTCAGCTTCACAACGAAAAGCAAGAACTGATTGAAGCAACCGATCATCTTCTGGAGGAAACGAGCAAATATCAAAACCGTATTCAAAATCTTGAATCCAATCCCGAGCTGCTTGAGCGTCTTGCCCGGGAAGAATACGGAATGAGAAAACCCGGAGAAACCATTTATCGTATTCAGGAAAATTAAAATCCATTTGTAGCCGGAAAGTGATTCCTGTCACTTCTTTTTTCAAGGTCCGTTGTGGTATGAGTAAAATGCTCTTATCATAATTACAACAATCAGGAACCTTTTTATTATCGATTATGATTGCAATCGGGATTGATCTTGGCGGCACCAATATTAAATCTGCCGTTGTCCATCACGAAAAAGGAATTTTATCCAGCTTTTCCATACACACAGAAGCTCAAAAAGGTCCTTCACATGTAATGGATCGCATCGCGGATGCCATTTCAAATGCCATCAAAAACACTCCGGAAGAACCTCAGGGAATCGGAATAGGAACTCCGGGTATAATTTCTTATGATCGTACCTCTGTCTCAAATCCACCTAATTTCCCGGGCTGGAAATCAGTCAACGTCAATATGGAACTTCATAAGCGTACAGGTCGTGAAGTTGTTGTTGAAAATGATGCCAATTTGATGGCGTTGGGTTCTTCCCGCTTCGGAGAGGGAAGAGACATGGACAGTTTCATCATGCTGACACTTGGTACAGGTGTTGGTGGCAGTATCATATATCATCGCGAAATTTTTCGCGGTATGACCGGTGGTGCAGCAGAACTTGGCCATGTTATCATCGATTACAATGGGCCGGAATCCCATAGTAAAACCCGCGGTGGTATTGAGGCGTATCTTGGCCGGCGCTTTTTGATACGCAATGCACTCCCGCTTATCAGGAAACACCCGGACAACCGACTTGCACAGAAATACCTGGAAAACCCGGATCAACTTGAGCCCATTCACTTAAGTGAAGAAGCCGAACGGGGGAATGAACTGGCCATCCGAATTCTGGATGATGCCGGACGAAAACTGGGCTACGCCATTGTTAACTATATACACATACTGGATATTCGCAACATTTTGGTAAGCGGTGGCGTTGCAAAAGCTGGCAAATGGATTCTGAATCCTGCCCGGGAAGCAGCACAGGAACGCCTGATGCCTCCTTATCTGGAAGGTTTTGATCTCCGATATGAAAAACTGGGTAACAGTGCTGCGCTTCTTGGTGCAGGCTGTCTCGCATTTGAACATATTGCACACCATTGACAAGACACATATCCGGTGCCCGCAGCACATATTTGGACCATAACATGTCTTTTTATATCGGCAGGATTATTTTTTCCTGTTTCGGATGGATATGCCGATCCGGCGGGCCGGTTTAATCTTCCGATTTCAAAATCTGACATAACTATTTCCGGTGTTACAGAAACAAACCAGGAAGTGGCATCGGATTCTCTGCCGAACAGCACCCGCCCCGATCCATCAGATTCAATTTCAATCTCTTCTGATTCGTCAGAGGTAATACAGACGGAATCGACGATCGACAATCCAGCCACAACCGGTGACCATTCCGGACAAACAGACTCGCTCCGAAATGTTACACAAAATGAAACTCGCATCGACGAGATCCGTTTTTCCTCCTCGGATTCCCTGATTTTTACTACCCGGGGGGAACGCAGAATCACTTTACATGGAAATGCCCGGGTTCATCATGAAGAAGGTGAATTGACAGCGGGTGAAGTCTTGCTGAATCTTGACAAAAACCTGATGAGTGCCCGTGCTGCAGAACCGGATGACACTCTTTCACAACCGATTCTCAAACGTGGTGAAGACCAGATCCGCAGTCAACGGATTCAGTATAATTACCGAACCGACAAAGGTAAATTTGATGTGGCACGCCTCAATATGGATCAGGGAAATGTCATTGGAACCCAGGTAAAGCGTATCGATTCACATGTTGTTTTTGTTGAAGACGGAATATATTCTACCTGTGATCTGGATCACCCTCATTTTTACATCCGTGCCCACAAAATGAAGGTTGTCGATGAAGATAAAATCTTTTTTACTCAGGCACGGCTTTTCATTTTGGATATACCTTACCCGTTTGTATTTCCATTCGGTTATGTGCCTTCACGAATGACCCGGAGACAATCGGGAATTATCGAGCCGTCGTTTACCTACCAGGATCAGCAACGCAGAGGAATTGGTATACAGAATCTTGGCTGGTTTCAATATTTCAATGATTACCTGACCGGCCAAATGTCGCTCGACATCTTCACTTCGGGAACGTTTTACCTGGATTCACGAATGAATTATCGTCGAACCAACCGGTATAACGGTTCTTTCGAATTCGGTTATTCCCGAGATCAGGGGCTTGAGCCAACCGATCCGGATTTTTCAGCCAATATTCAACGGCGCATCGGAATCAATCACAGTCAAACGATCAATCCTTATTCGTCTGTATCAGCCCATATTAATCTTCGAACACAAGATTATTATAACCGTAATTCTTACGACATCAATGACCGTGCTGAAACAAGTACAAGCTCGCGTGTAGCTTATAACTTCAATCATCCCGCAGGATCCTACTCATTCAACATCTCCGGTAGACATTCCCGGAATTTTGCTACCGACTTGACTTCTCTGACCGGCCCGGATGTATCTTTCTCACTACGACGAATAACACCTTTTCAAGGTACCGGAACCCGTGCCGGACAGTCCTGGTATGAATCCATCAACATTCAATACCGTAACAACCTGCAATCGCGATATAATTTTCGGCCAGAAGATACGGAGATCGACTTCTGGGAAGCATTGCTCAGCCCGTCCAGACACCGTGCGGCTACTGGCGATTTTCGGCATATCAATATCGGTCTTCGCCATACCGTATCCGCCAATGCCCAACTTTTAAGCACTCCGTTTGCCAATCTCTCGACAAACATTAACATGAACGAATACTGGTATCCTCAAACTTTGCGAAAGGAGTGGGATGCCGATCAGAGCCGGGTGGTTTCAAGAATGGAAACGGGATTTGATACCGGTCGCGATTTCCAGACAAGTCTCAGTGCCAATACGACTCTCTATGGAATCACCGAGGCTCGAATCGGCCGTTTTGAAGGGTTCCGGCATACCCTGAGACCTTCAATAAGTTTTAGTTACCGTCCGGATTTCAGCGTGCCGTATTGGGGGGTGTACCGGGATGTACAATCCAGCCTGGATGGCGATACACAGATATACTCAAAATTTGAAGGTGGTATCATCGGTGGTCCGGGTGCCGGGCGGCAACAGACATTGGGCCTTTCTATCAACAACATTCTGGAAACAAAAGAAGTACACAGAGATACAACCGGTGAACGCAGCGAGCGCACCATTCGACTGATTGACCGGCTCAATGTCAACGTCAACTACAACTTTGCTGCTGAAAGATTCAACCTGTCTGATCTGACTACTTCTATTTCATCCAGTTTTTTTCAAAATATACGTTTGAATGCCAATGCCGCATTCAGTTTTTACGACACCGATGAAAACGACATACGTATAGACCGGTACCTTTGGGAAGAGTCGAATCGGTTAATGCGGTTAATCAATTTCCGTTTCAGTGCCAGTACCCAGTTTAGTGGGGGCGGGAATTCACACAGCCGCACCACGCAGGCATCCTGGCATTATCCGAAACACTACGATCCGTTTGATCAATCCTATTTTCATCCGATCGACCAGGCTATATATGACGGACAGGTTCAGCGTATTGATGTTCCATGGTCTTTTAATCTGAATTTCAATTACAGCTGGCAGTTAGTGTCCGGTGGAGAGATACGACGCAGAGCTATTGTCAACGCACAAAATATCCAAATCCGTTTAACACCGGAATGGCAAATGGGCACACAACTTGGTTATGATTTTGTCGACCGTGAACTCACGCCCTCCCGATTTAACATTACCCGGAATCTCCATTGTTGGGATTTGACCTTTCAGTGGAATCCATTCGGTGATTTCAAGTTTTTTCTCTTTCGGTTGACCGTCCGCGATTCACAACTTCAGGGACTGTTCCAGAAACTGCCGGGCCTCAACAATCTTGAGAAAAGTTCCAGTCCGATCAACCGGTTTCAATGATGCACTTATAGGGAAAAACGTGATGGATTCCTTACATCTTGAACATTTTGTCCCTCTTCCCGGTTTTGCAGGAATCGCACTACATATTTACCAAGAATATCAAATTCAAGATTTACATGATCACCTTTTTTGCCGTTTTTGATCACCGTGTGTTCCCTGGTGAACGGGATGATCGCGACGGTAAACGTATCACCGTCTTCCCGGGCAACGGTCAGGCTGATGCCGTCTACGGCAATGCTTCCGCGCCCGACAATCAAGTCTTTCCATTCCCGGTCAATAGCAATGGTATACAGCCAGTCAACCCCTTCTTTATGTACTTGCCTGATCGTGCCGGTAGTATCGACGTGACCCTGCACAATATGCCCGTCTATACGCTGTGAAAGGGTTAGTGAGCGCTCCAGGTTGACTTCCGATCCGGATTTCAGTCCTCCCAGGGTGGTTTTACGCAGGGTCTCCTCCACTGCCTGGACCGTCACTGACTTTTGATCACAGCGAACAATCGTCTGGCAAACCCCGTTGACGCACAAACTGTCATCTATCTCCATGGAATCGGCCAGCCGGCAAGCGATCGTCAATTCTTTTCCACCCCCAATATCCCTCACCGAGGTGATTTCCCCCAGTTCTTCAATAATTCCGTTAAACATCCGTTTGATCCGTTTACAAGTTAGATTCTTTGTTATTAAAACATCTCCGTTAACTCGGAGTACCCATAAAAACAGGGCTATCAGAAATACCCGGTAAACAGCATGTCTTCGCCTGTTTTTGTCCAGCTACCTGATTTAAATTCGATAATTTCACTCATTCTTTCAATTCCGAGTCCCAAAAAGCTTCGAGTGCCACCACCCAGCAATTTTGGGGAGATAAACAGTTGAAGTTTATCTACCATGTTATCCCGGACAAGAGCTGACGCCAGGCTGTTTCCAGCTTCTACAAGTATGGAAGTTAATCCCAGGTCACCGATTTTACTGATCGCCTGTTCCATATTGCAATGTCCATCAAGTTCGGATACGTGAATCGTCTGTCCCCGGAAATATTCCGGTTGAAGCATGTTAAGTACAGGATCATGTTCCTTCATCAAGCCCCCTTGCCGGTACGTAACCCGGATGGTCTTCTCCTCGTGGATATCACTGAACAGATGGAGATGCTCCGGAAGTATTCCAGGCCCGTCGAGAACAATACGCCTGGGTTGTCTCCCGCTTACATGACGCACCGTCAATCTCGGATTGTCCAAAAGAGCCGTATTGCGCCCAATCAATACGGCGTCATACTCACTCCGCCACTGATGTACTTTTTTTCTGGCTTTTTCACCAGAAATCCATTGTGAATTCCCGTCCGGTGCAGCAATATACCCGTCGAGTGTCTGTGCCATTTTCAGTACGACATAAGGTTTACCGTATTGAATGTTGAACAGAAAGACCTCATTAAGTTTTCTTGCCTCTTCTTCGAGCAACCCGGTCTCAACCATAATATTGTGAGCTTTCAGGTATGCGATGCCTTTCCCGTTGACCTCGGGATTGGGGTCTTGCATGGCCACCACCACCCGGCCAAGCGGGTATCTGGTCAGTTCATGGGCACAAGGAGGCGTTTTCCCCTGATGAGAGCAGGGTTCCAGTGTTACATAGACTGTGGCATCCTGCAGATCCGAAGTATTCCTGACCTTGTTTAATGCATTGATTTCCGCATGAGCCTGGCCATAGCGTTCATGATAACCCTCACCGATTAACTCGCCTTCCCTGGAATAAATCAAACACCCTACCAGAGGGTTAGGTGCAACATAACCTTTCCCTTTTTCCGCGAGCTTGAGTGCGCGTTTCATTCGCTTATGATCAACCGATGAAAAACTCATAACAGATTTTGCCCGTGCCCTTTACATAGCTGATTGCTGAGACGCTGCCAGGCGCTGTTGCGTACGGAAATCACGAATGTCCGCTTCCGATTTCAGGCGGTCCATCCAGACAAGGCCGTATCTGTTATTTTGTTGTTGTTGTAGTTCCTCCCTAATCTGTCTGCGTTCATCGGAGGTTATAAGAGACGGGTCGGCTTCACTGCGTTCATCTACAACCATTACAAATACAGCGTTATTCCCGGCAATGGGGGGAGAATATTCTCCCGGGGGAAGGAAGAATGCAGATCCTATGATTTTGGGTTCACGACCTGCGCCAGGTACAACGAAAGCATTTAAACGCACCCTTTCTGCAATTTCTACGGTTTTTCCACTCGATTCAGCAAGTTCATCCAGTGACGCAACACTGTCCAGCATATCACTGACCTGGCGGAGTACAACCTCACGCCGTTTCTGATCTCGTACGAGCGATTCAATTTGTGACCGAACTTCCTCCAGTGGACGTGGGCCTTCCGGAATCACCTCGTCCAGCCTGATAACAATAAACATATCTTCGGTTTCAATCACATCCGATACTCTGCCTCTGCGCATTATGGACAACGCATTCAAAATCACCCGGCTTTGTCCAAGTCCCGGGATAATGGGATTTCCTTCTGACACAAATCCTTCCTGAATGGTATATCCATTACGCTCAGCCTCTTCACGAAAACCGTCCGATGCCGCAAAATATTGAAAATCATCTGCATCATTGGACAGTCGCTGAACAGTCTCAAAAGGATCTGCTTCGATATTCCGGCTCAGATCGGCAAAACGTACATCCCTGTTTGTTCGGTCTACAATCTGAAATATATAAATACCGTCATTTCCAGCAAGCGGGCCAATGATGGAGCCGGCGGATGCACTGAATATGGCATCCGATATTGGCGCCGGCTTGTCATTTCGCTCGATGTATCCCAATTCACCGCCACGATTTACAGATTCACTATGCTGTGAATAAGCGGCGGCCAGTTGTTCAAACGATTCTCCTTCCTCAATACGCTGTACCAACTCCTCAGCAAGTTCCTGTCCGGTTTCATCGGCATTCAACCGGATCTGACGAATACGCACATAGGTTTGCTCAGCCGGCCGATCTTCGAGTAACCGGATCATATGTACCCAGTTTTGATATAAATAAGGCTCACTGACCTCATTGACATCCAGCTCAAATACATTAAGATGCTCTCGCCGGATTTCGGAAGCTTTCAGGTAGTTCTCGAAATAGCTGGTTTCCGAATAGTGATCGGAAAGAAATTGCTCAACATCATCCGCCTGGCGAAATTCGTCACGAAGCTCGGAAAGCCGGTTGAGGGTTCGCAATGTATCTTCTTCAGTCGGTTGGATCGGAAACGTTACATAAGAAAACCGCCAGGACTTATTTCGATGAAACCGACTTTTGTTATTTTGGTAATAGGTGCGAATTTCCGCGTCGGAAACTTCAATTTCGTCACCGGGAACATCCGCATAGGGAAAGCGTACATAACGAAAATCTACCCGGCTGTTTTGCTTTTTGTAATACTGCAAAACTTCAAATTCACTGACTCGAAGGGATGCTTGCAAATATTGGCTGAGCTTTTGCTGGCGCCGTTGTTCACGCAACTGACGTTCTATCATAATCCAGATTTCACGATTCTCCGGAGCCTCAATTGCATTTTGCAGAGCCACTCGGTCGATCGTCCCATCTTCACGCATAAACTGTTGGCGGATATAAGGATCAGGATTCTCACCCGTCACCATCTCTATTAACTCTGAATCAGTAACCGTTATGCCCATATCATGCATTTTCTGTTTCAGGATTTTATCAATGACCAACTGATCCCAGGCCATATCTTCATATTGGGCACGTAATTCCATATCCGGGGAAGCACCGGTCTGTTCGCGATGTTGCTCGATATACAAATTCATCCGCTGGTTAAATTCTGCATATGAAACAGGATCGCGATTCACTTCCCCCATATTTTGAGGCCCGGATACCATAGCATCAAAAACCTGGGTGTCCGCCAGTACCCAAAGCAGACCAAATGACAAAATCAATAGCCAGATTATGTATTTCGTACTGGCTCTCAGTTTTTGCATTAAACCCATAGGAAAACCTCTGAAACGTCTAAATGTAAAGTAATTGATTACTCGAAATAATAGCTTTGGAAGATACGGGAACCGCTGTGAAATACAAAGCTAATAGCCATAACGCCGGAAAAAAAGGTTTCGTGTAAATGCAGGAACCGCCCGGCATCCACCACCTCCTGTTTTGGGAAAGATCCCATGTTACCATTGAACCTGGCAGAGAACAGAACCCCTCTTAAAAGAAATCAACCAGACGCATGTATTTCAGAAAGTAACCGGGATCATCTTGCATTATGCGGGAGACATTCTTCAGGTTTACAGCCAGACTGTCCAGATTATTATACAGTGAGGGGTCCTGGATTAACTTTCCGAGTGTGCCTTCCCCGGAATTGATCGTTCTCATCATCAAGTGTAATTCGGAACTCACCCCTCCCAGTTCATCGGATACCACACTCAGCTCTCTCGTGGTAACTTCAAGGTTGTACAGAAGACTGTCAAGCTGTGTATCGCGACCCGAGCTGAGTGTATCCAGATTGGCCATAATATTCTGTAAACTGATTATCGATTGCTCAAGATCGGAACTTCGTCTGTCCAGCAGGAGATTCACGTCCCGGGCCGAACGGTTTAATGCGTTCAGGGTTTGAAGAATATCCTCTCTTCCTCCCTCTTTAAGAACGAAGTCGATTTGTTCCAGCACTTCTGCCAGGCTATGGGTCGATCGAGTGATTTCCGGCTTTAAGTCATCAGTAAACTCACCCAATTCTGCAAACATCCCCTGGTCGAAATGACCTTCAATATATCCTTCATTCGGAATCATCTCATCCTTTCCGGAGTGAATAATCGAAACTCTTTTTCCACCAATTAAATCTGAAGGTTCAATACGTGCCTGGGATCCAACTGGAATTCCGTATATGTGAGTAATATTCAAACCGACCACTACACTGTCCGGACCTTCAAGGTCGACCTGATTGACAGAACCGATTTTGACACCCGACATATAGACGGAGGAACCGATATTTATGCCATCTGCCTGTTCAAATACCGAATACAGCTGAAAACCGGGACGAAATAGGGGTACATCCTGCATCAACCGAAAACCAATAATAGCAACCAGCATTGCAATAACTACTGTAAGGCCAATTTTTAATTCATTTTGCTTTTTTTTCAAAACCGGTCTCCGCTTTAATATTCATATAGAAAAAATGCTGGCCTTGATAAAGGCATTCAGTTCTTCGTTTTCACACTTTTTTAGATCTTTGATCGTACCATACCAGCTAAGTTCCTGTTCATTCAGAAATGCCACTTTATCAGCAACACGAAGCACACTATGCATATCGTGGGTAACAACCACCGAAGTTATGTCAAGCGTTTCAGCCATAGAGATAATCAGATCATTGATTTCATCCGATGTTTGGGGATCCAGCCCGGATGTAGGTTCATCATAAAGAAGATAATCGGGTTTGAGAACAATTGCCCGTGCCAACCCGATTCTCTTTCTCATGCCTCCTGAAAGTTCCGCAGGTGTTTTCACACCGATATTTTGCAGATTAACCAATTCCAGAGATTCCATAACCCGGTCGGTGATTTCCTCTTCCTTCATATTGGAAAAAAAACGGAGCGGGAATGCGACATTTTCGAATGCGGTAATAGAGTCAAACAGTGCAGCGCCCTGAAATAATACGCCAAACCTTTGTCGAAGTTTTCTCAAGGCGGCATATCGCATATCAAAAACATCGATACCGTCAATATAGACATGGCCTTCATCCGGATATAGCAATACGTTAAAATGCTTCAACAGCACCGATTTTCCCGAACCCGATTTACCAATTACAGCCAGGGTTTCTCCCTCATCTATGGCAAGGTTGATATTTCGCCAAACCAGGGTATCACCGAAGCTTTTTGTCAGATTTTTAATTTCAATCATAATTGATCAAGCTGTTACAAAAGGACAAAAGCGAGAATAAAATCTGCCAGCAGAATATAAATACAACTCAAAACAGTGGCCTGGGTCGTGGCCTGTCCCACCCCTTCGGCTCCTCCGGCTGCAAAATAGCCTTTAAAGCATGAAATAGAGGTAATGATATAACCGAATACGAAAGATTTTATGATCCCGAAACTGACATCTGCAGGGGTAAATACCTGTCGTGATCCTGACATAAAATCGGCAACCGGCACCGACCCGGTCAATATTCCGGCGACTAACCCACCGATAATTCCGGAAAAAACAGCGGCGATATAGATTACCGGGAACATGAATATACCTGCCAATACACGCGGCATCACCAGAAATGTAACAGAATTAAAGCCCATGGATTCAAGAGCATCAATCTGTTCACTAACAGACATCGTTCCCAGCTCGGTAGCGATACGTGCTCCCACCCGTCCGGCCAAAACCAGTGCACTGATTACAGCCCCCAACTCGATCAGCAGGGATTGTGAAACAATGGACCCGATGGTTTCCGGAGGGATAAATCCGGATACCAGCTGATAGGAGGTCTGAATAGTCATCACACCACCAGTAAAAAATCCGGCAAGAATAATAATAGGAAGGGAATCGTAGCCGGTCTTTACCATCTCCATAACCAAATTCTTGCGATACATATCAAATTCGGTGGAAGAGCGTATTGCTTCGTATATTAGCCTGCAATAGCGTCCAACATCGACAAATAATTGCATAAAATGCCGTTTTACCTTTTATTTGGAGACCGTGTACGATCGAATATCGCACTGGCAATAAACTTTTTCAAAAACTAATTCTGTTTACATCCTCTTGTCTTGCAGGTTCAAGTTAATGAATAAAATTTTATATCGTTGTGTGAAAAAGATTTCTATTCCTGTTTTTCTGGTATTCTCATTCGTCAATGTTTCAATAGCACAAATCGGAAGCGAAACCGTTTTCGGCTTTTTGAATGTTACGGAATCTGCCCGTACTGCCGCACTCGGGGGCAATCATGTTTCACTGGATGAAGGGGGTGTCTCGTTATTTACTACCAATCCGGCATATCTAAACAAATCAACTCATAAACAGTTTTCTGTATCCTACCTTAATCATCTCTCGGATATTTATCTCGGTATAGCCGCTTTTTCTTATGATATGAATGGAATAGGTACGTTTGCAACAGGCATTCGTTTTGTCAATTATGGGGAATTCACACGATTGAACAGTGACGGCAATGAGCAAGGCTCCTTTAGTGCATACGATTTTTCCTGGGGAACGGCCATCTCCCGCCCTCTTTTAAACGGACTCCAGGCAGGAATCGGCACACAAATTATTATAAGCCGTTATGACACATACCGATCTTCAGCTGCAGCTATATTCGGAGGCTTTTACTACAGCTTCAATAATGACTTTACCCGTGCCGGAGCTTCCTTCAGGAATCTTGGTATTCAGCTGACGAAGTTTGATGAATCTTCGGAAGCTGTGCCTTTTAACATCACCGTCGGAATAACTCATCAACTACAACATCTTCCATTACGCTTTAATCTCGCCATGCATTCCCTGAATCGTTGGGAAATACCCGTCTTTGACGATGAAGAAGCTCCGGGTTTTACCAAAAATTTTTTTCGGCATCTGCGGCTGGGGGGAGAAATTCTGCTTTCTGAAAATGTAACCCTGCGGCTGGGTTATGACCGGCTCATGAACGAGGAGCTAAAAACCGATCGTCGAATCGATTTCTCCGGAATCAGTTTCGGGATCGGTTTTGTAATTCGTGAAATTCGAATTGATTTCAGCCGCACTTCCTATAGCGAGACCGGAGGGCTGATGCAGCTGAATATGAGTACCTATTTCTGATGTCTGCGGGCATCTGTGACTACCCGTTAATCTTCACATTCAACTGGGATCCATCGCCATTATTGCTCTTTTTCGCTATAATGACATGGATTTTCTTCGATTTTTATTCGTGTTAATCCATTTCCATGATCCGGCGAGCACATACTTCTGGCCGGAATTTCCTATATTTCCTTTCTGATAACACCAATCTGCATCCATTAATTTATTTCTGATGATTCGTTATTTAACAGCCGGTGAATCACACGGACCTGAACTTATCGGCATTATAGAGGGACTACCGGCCGGGCTACCCCTTTCAAAGGAAGTAATTGCCAAACAACTCGCCCGCCGTCAGCAAGGCTACGGCCGGGGAGGACGCATGGTTTTTGAAGAGGATGCTGCCGAGATTATTTCCGGGGTGCGATTCGGTAAGACCATGGGCCACCCTGTCGCCCTGAAAATGGTGAACAAAGCATATAAAAAAGATGCGGCAGACTGGCCAAAAGTAATGTCGCCCGTTCCCTTATCGGAAACTATCGAAAAAATCACCGTTCCCAGGCCCGGTCATGCGGATCTTGTCGGAATCCAGAAATATCGATTTGATGACATTCGGCCTGTTATAGAACGTTCAAGCGCCAGAGAAACGGCTATGAGGGTCGCCTGTTGCGCAACGGCAAGAGAGCTTCTCCGCTCATTCGGTATCCGGATTGGAGGGCATGTAATCCAAATAGGGGAAAGCGGATACACTTCATGGGAAGAAGTACGAGCATGTGCCGACCCTCTGGTTAAAGATAATAACGGCGAAAATTTGTCGGAAATAGCAGATACCTCAGAAGTACGTTGCCTTGATAAATCCCTCTCGAAAAAGATGATTGAGGAAATCAAAGTACGAAGAAAAGCAGGCAGCTCGCTTGGGGGTATTTACGAAATTATTGTGACCGGGCTTCCGGCCGGACTTGGTTCATATGTTCACTGGGACCGTAAACTGGAAGGACTATTGTGCCAGGCGGTTATGAGTACACAGGCGATGAAAGGCGTTGAGATCGGAATCGGTTTTGAAGCGGGAAAACGTCACGGTCATCAAGTCCACGACGAAATTACCTGGGAAAACGAACATTATGGCCGGAAAACCAACCGGGCCGGTGGTATGGAAGGAGGCGTCACCACTGGAATGCCGTTGATCATCCGTGGTGTGATGAAACCGATACCTACCATGTTGAAACCCCTTGGAACAGTGGACATTGTCACAAAAAAAAATCAAGATACCCGTTATGAACGCTCCGACGTCTGCGCTTTACCACGTGCACTGGTGGTTGTGGAAAATGTCATAGCTCCTGTTCTCGCAAACGCTTTCCTCGAAAAGTTCGGCGGTGATTCCATGGAAGAAATTTTGGAACGATACGTATCATAATCGTATTTCGTTATAATAAATAACTTCTTGTTGGTTGAAAACTCCTTTTCATGTGATCCTCAAATTGCCGTGTTCGACGTTATAAAAACCGATAAGAGATGAGTCAGCAACGAATCGCTAAACTACAGGAATTTCTTAACGAGGATTCCAACGACAGCTTCTCCCGTTTCGCGCTTGCACTGGAGCACCTGAAATTGGATGATGTCAATACAGCTCGATCGCATTTTGAGTATATACGTGATCATCATCCGGGGTATGTAGGCGTTTACTATCACCTCGGAAAGCTATACCAGCAATCGGGTGAACATAAAAAAGCATCCACTACGTTTATTGCTGGAATTTCTGTTGCACAGAATGAGAATGACTTACACGCTGCCTCGGAGCTGGAACAGGCACTAAAGGATTTGAATGAGGAGTAAATTATATAAACAGGATCTGTTAATGTATAAAATAGTTCTATTCGTCTGCTTTATTTTGGTAGGGACAATCGCTGTCGCCCAGATCCCCACGCATACTGTACGGGCTGGTGAAACCCTGTTCAGCGTCTCCCGGGAATATGATGTCTCTGTACAACAACTCCGGGAATGGAATAACCTGGACGATAATACCATACATGTAGGTCAACGACTCGTAGTGGGAAGTGGCACTCCATCAGAAACCATCAATGATCCTGATAGTGATTCCGAATTTAATGTCATCATCCATACGGTTGAAGCCGGTCAGACCCTTTTTCGAATTTCCCGTATGTACGGTGCTTCGGTCGAAGAAATTCAAGCCTGGAACGATCTTGAAAACTATTCTATTTCCATTGGCCAGGAATTGACGATACGAATACCGGCTATGGAATATGTTCAGAGCGAACAGGGCCAGGCTGATCCTGATGATCTCGAACAACCGGATCCGGATCGGGAAACCCCGGCTAACGCAGTTACAGATGAAAACGATTCCGTTTTCACAACAGATGGAGGTCCGGCTTTATATGAAGTACGGCCCGGAGATACGTTATACCGGATTGCCTCGCAATTCAATATGAGCGTCGAAGAGCTACAGGAAATAAATGGGATAGATGATATGCAGCTGCTTGTTGGCCAGGAGCTTCGCGTACGCCGCAGCCCGCAGCCCCCACCTTCTGTCACGGCGGAATGGGACATGGAAAGCAGTCCGCAAGGTAAATTTGTCAGATATGTCATCAGTGAACAGGACACCATCCAGCAAATTCTTCAGTATCACAAGATGGATATTGCCGAGTTTCGGTCCTTAAATCCCGGGGTTTCCGTTTCGAATATACGTCCCGGAGATGAAGTAACCCTTTTACTTCCGGCCACTTCCGCGCAAAGAAATCCCTACAGGTCCCATATTTCCGAGCAGGGATCTGAGCAGCTCAGTGTTTCCAGGTATTCCGATGATTCCCGGGGGAGCACCACAACCAGCGGAGAACTTTATAACCCTAACGCTATGACAGCGGCACACCCTTCATTATCCCTTGGATCTGTTATCTATGTAGAAAATCCTGAAAATGGACGTGGTGTTTTTGTATTGATCAACGACCGAACTACGGAAAACCGCTTATTGCTTTCGGGTGCCGCTTTTCGTGCACTTGATTTCACCGGCTCCAGCGTGTTTATTGCAAATGTGCATCAAAATATGGGCAATTGACCTGTGGCTTTTTTTTCATCAGGTACCGGAAACATCAACCGGAAGGTCGTTCCCTGACCAGGCGTGGATTTATATACAAATATTTTTCCCTTATGGTAATCATTCACAATCCTGCGGGTCAGACTCAGCCCCAGCCCCCAGCCACGCCTTTTGGTGCTGTAACCTGGCGTAAATACTTCACCAAGGTATTTTTTTTCTATCCCCTTTCCGGTATCTGTGACGTCTATCACGTATTGGTTATTTTGAACATACGTAACAATATTAACACTGGGATCCCTGCTTTCCGGATCAATTGCATCAAGAGCGTTTTTCAATAAATTCTCAATAGCCCAGGCAAAAAGCTCCGGACTGATAGCGATTCGTTGATCCGACCGTGCATCAAGCTTTAAAGAAACATGTGTTCCAAGCTGTGGCATACGCTTTTCAAGATAATTTATCACCTGACGAATAATCGGGACCGGTTTTTTCGGTTTGAGCTCCGGTTGTGATCCGATCTTGTTGAAGCGTTCAGCTACCGTCTGCATACGCTGAAGATCACTGGAAATTTCGTGTACGATAGCAAGGGCTTCCTGGTCATTGACCTGATCTCTAAGAAGAGCGATCCAGCCATACAAACTCGACAGAGGGGTACCAAGTTGATGCGCTGCTTCTTTTGCCATACCTACCCACAAACTGGACTGTTCTATCCTTTTGAGGCTACTGAGACTCACATACCCCATTCCCAGAAACAGGGCCAATAAACCGAACTGGACATAGGGGAAAAACTGAAGCGTCCGGATGATCCCGCTATCTCCATAATATACAAATTGGTTTTGAATCATGTCACCTGCGCCAAGTTCGATCCGGATCGGATCGTTTAATGAAGCGTACTCGGCAATGATGTTATCATCAAGTGGCCGGTTTCCCGTATTCCGGGAGTGGAGAATTTCCCGGTCCTCATTCACCACCACCGATGGTATTTCAAATCGGTTCTTGATGATCAATTCCGAAGCAACAAATTCCAGAGATGAATTGGCAAGATCGGAATTCGCTCTTTGAAGAGTACGCGCCCATCGTATCTTGTTCGCCTCTCCGATTGCATTATTCTCCATAACCTCCATCATTACCGCTTCAAGCTCATTTCTGGTCTCCTGGTAATGAGGCTTGCTGTTGTGCTCCATCGCCCGTGCCCACAACTCGACACTGGATCTTTCTTTTTCACGGATCTTTTCGATCAAAAACTGGGTGTATACAAACGAACTGATCGCAGTTAAGATCAACAGGAGAACCAGAGTCCCCTTGATCCGGTTCGAAATGCTGTTGAATAGCATGGTATTGATTCGTTAGTAAAAATTATTTCCATCAGATCAAGCTAATGAAACTTTTTTTATATAACGAGTCGCTCACATGCTCTATTTCGAATCGTTGATGTGCATTTAAGTGGAGGGTTGTCAAGCCGAAGCTTTTCGCTTTTTATATACCGGAGGCATAAATGAAGCGATTGTATCTTTTGTTATAATGCATCGCTCAATATTCTTCAGGGTGGGCAGTGTAAACATAATATCGAGCATGGCACGCTCCATAATCGAACGAAGTCCGCGCGCGCCGGTCTTTCGTTTCATGGCTTGTCTGACCACTTCTTTCAGGGCTTCTTCTTCAAATTCAAGTTCGACCCCCTCCATTCGGAAAAGCTTCCTGTACTGTTTGACAATCGCATTTTTTGGTTTTATCAAAATATTGATCATGGCCTCTTCAGACAGTTCCTCCAAGCCGGAAATGATAGGAAGCCGACCGATCAATTCCGGAATCAAACCGTATTTCTGCAGATCTTCCGGCTCTACATACGTAAAAATGTGAGGATCGTCCTTATCGAATTTACTCTGATTGTCTGCCGTAAAACCCATACTGCTGACGGATAGCCGGCGTGAAATGATCTCATTTAATCCTTCAAAGGCGCCGCCACATACAAACAGGATATTCCTGGTATCGATGGTAATAAAGCTCTGCTCCGGGTGTTTACGTCCACCTTTCGGTGGAACATTGGCGGTGGTGCCTTCCAGAATTTTCAGCAGCGCCTGCTGAACACCTTCGCCGGAGACATCCCTGGTAATCGAGGGGTTGTCCCCTTTCCGTGCAACCTTGTCCATTTCGTCGATATAAACAATGCCCCGTTCGGCACGTTCGACATCATAGTCGGCTGCTTGCAACAAATTGGACAAAATACTTTCAACATCTTCTCCGACATAGCCGGCTTCTGTCAGAGCTGTTGCATCAGCAATACAAAACGGTACATCAATAATTCCGGCCAGAGTACGTGCCAGCAATGTCTTTCCCGAACCGGTCGGTCCCAGAAGTACAACATTGCTTTTTTCAATCTCGGCATCATCATCACTGAATTCAGGGCTCGCGATGCGTTTATAGTGATTATACACAGCCACTGCCAACGTTTTTTTGGGCTCTTCCTGATCAATTACATACTCATCCAGGTGAGCCTTGATCTCGATCGGCTTGAGATTAATTTGAAAGTCATGCTCTTTTTTACTTTCAACCGACAAGTCACTCTTAACAATGCCGGAAGCATCTGTAATACATTGATCACAGATATAGACATTCGGACCAGCTACCATGCTGTTAACTTCATGGCTGGATCTTCCGCAAAAAGAACAGCGAATTTTATTTTCCTGATCACTCATACAACCGGGTATCTGATTTGATATTACCTGTATTTAAATTTTTCTGATTCACAAAAACACATGGAGCATCAGTGGCTAAAACATCTCCCTGTGTATCATTTGCTTACACCATGGATATTTCTCATTTAAGATTTCTTTTTATCTGAAGTTCGCTCCAAAATCCTGTCTACCAATCCATATTCCAGTGTTTCATCAGCATCCATCCACTTGTTTCGATCTGAATCCTTGATGATCTGCTCCACTTTTTTCCCTGAATGTTTTGCCACAATTTCACTCAGTGTCTGTTTGATTCGTATGATTTCCTTGGCCTCAATTTCAATGTCGCTGGCCTGACCCTGCGTTCCACCCAAAGGTTGGTGAAGCATTACCCGCGAATGACGGAGCATAGACCGTTTTCCTTGGGTTCCGGCTGTCAGCAGGACAGCACCCATGGATGCGGCCATCCCCATACAAATCGTCGAGACTTCACAACGGACATGTTGCATGGTATCGTATATGGCCATGCCTGAGGAAACGACGCCCCCCGGACTGTTAATATACAGGTTAATATCCTTGTCAGCGTCGTCAGACTCCAGAAATAGCATTTGAGCTACAATGGAACTTGCAACGGCATCATTGATTGGTGTACCGAGGATGATAATCCTGTCTTTCAATAGCCTGGAATAGATGTCGTAGGCCCGTTCTCCCCGGTTGGTAGTCTCAATAACCATTGGAATCAGGCTATTTTGGGGCACCGTGCCGGAAAAGCTTTCGTGATCAATCAAGGGTTGTTGGTTCCAGTAGCTCATTTTTAGTTTTTATCGTTATGTTCTTTTTTCTTTTTTTCCTGATACGCCTCTTTGTCAAGTTCGTTCAGCTTAATTTCCTCTATCACACGATCAAACAA
Organism: Balneolales bacterium; assembly: GCA_040905705.1. GTDB lineage: Bacteria > Bacteroidota > Rhodothermia > Balneolales > Natronogracilivirgulaceae > JBBDQZ01. The sequence goes on along the minus strand of JBBDQZ010000076.1, from coordinate 37,416 downwards.
CTTATCGGTTCGGATATTGCGTCGGAGATTCTCAAGCTGATCGCCCGACTGCGAGTAAAAGTTCTTCACCATTTCAACCGGTAATCCATATCGTGCTGCTTCGGAAGCAAGTCTGACATCCACATCTTCCGGGGTAATTTCCACATCTTCATATTTCTTTTCCAGCTCATCCATGATAAACGCCCAGCGGGCTTCCCGTTCGGCATCATCTTTAACCGACTCACGGTACGCCTCTTCGTCAAAATCCTCCGGAAGGGGCTGGCCCTGTTGCTGTTGCTTCATTTGTTCCAGATAAGCATCCTGAAATTTCTTCAACACCAATTCGGGCACTTCAATATCGGGATGTTTTTCGATCAGTGCATCCATGATCTCTTGCCGTACCATATCACCGGAAACCTGATCATAATAATTCTGGATTCTGCTTTTGATCTGGCTGCGATAATCTTCAACTGATGATACTTCCCCCTTGGTCGCTTCCTTAACAAAGCTTTCGTTTAGCTCAGGAATTTCAAGTTCCGTAACCTTTTTCACTACCAGATTGAAAGTCTCCCGGTCTTTTCCTTCCCCAAGAGACACTTCCACCTCATCGCCGCGTTTTTTCCCTTCGAGCGCTTTCCTGAACACCTCGTTTTCGTCCTCATTCAAATCAATTTCCTTATCGGTGTCGATCCCGTCTTTTCGTAGTTCTCCGTTCTTGTCAACCGGAGTAGCATCAACGGTAACCCTGTTTTTAGCATGAATGGGTTTATCGGTCTCCTTCCATGTACCTCCGCGCTCAAGTGATTTCTTCACTTCCTCCTCAACTTCCTCTTCCGTGACATCATGTACCATTTTATCAACTGTTATGGCAGATATCTCCGCAAGCTGTAAGTCCGGCTTGACCCCGATCTCGATTTTTGCCTCCAGCTCTCCATCTTCCCATTTCAGTTCTTCGAATCTTGGCTCACCGACCGGTTCGTATTTCGGAACCACTTCATCCTTGAACACTTCCTGGATATAATTGTTGATTTCTTCCGATTCTATCTCTTTGCCAAAACGCTTTTTAATGATAGACACCGGCATTTGACCGGGACGAAAACCCGGCATATTGATTTTTTTCCTGTATTCCCGATACGCTTTTTCAAACCGGGGTTTCAGTTCTTCCCGTGTCGCTGAAATGGTAAGAATTTTATCAACATTACTGTTACTTTTATCTTGTACGGATATATTCACTTATCAATTTTGTATAAGGTTCATAAATAGTTGCATAAAACACTTCTGGGAAAGCCGGTAGCTGTTAATCTTAATGCATCTACGCATATGGTACGAGAGGGGGGACTCGAACCCCCAAGCCTTTCGGCACTAGATCCTAAATCTAGCGTGTCTACCAGTTTCACCACTCTCGCAACACACCAAACCTGTAAAAAATTCGCAGATTTAGCCTGATAATATACTAAATTACATGCGTTTTTTCAATGAGTCACGATGCTTGGAGCAAGAACAAAAAACCACTGTTTTTCTCTTAATCATTGAATGATTATTTTTGAATCGTCTCATCGGTTAACCAACAATACAGATCATGAGCCACGTATTTGTTTACATCACTACCTCGGATACAAAAGAGGCCAAAAATATAAGTAATGTTATCATTCAGGAACATCTGGTGGCCTGCACCAACATCATCGAAAACATGTCATCATCATTCCATTGGAAAGATAGTGTGCAAAAAGAACAGGAAGTCATACTCATTGCTAAAACCACTGCCAAAACATTCCCGTTACTCGAAGCCCGTATAAAAGAACTACACAGCTACGATTGTCCGTGTATTATAGCGTTGCCTATCATCATGGGCAATCGGGAGTACCTTGACTGGATCGATAAAGAAGTACAGCAAATCCCGAAGAATCACATAAAACCTGAATCTCCTTCGGTTACCGATATTCACCAAGAGACCGGGCATCCACCCGAAGCCGATTTCTAATTCACCTCTAAAATCATTCCATTGTGGCCGTTGTCGAAGTTAAAAAAAAGAAGCACATTTACTGGGCTGAAATCAATAGGCCTGAATCCAATAACGCTATCGATTTCGAGGTTATGGATGAGCTTGAAAAGCTGCTTAACGAGATCGAAAATAACAGCCATATCAGGGTATTTGTGCTGAGTGGATCCGGCCATAATTATTTTGTATCCGGTGGCAACATCAAAGACTTTGCAAATCTCAAAACGGAAGAGGATGGCCGAAATATGGCAACACGTATGGCCTCCATTCTTAATAGACTGGAGACAAGCCGTTTCTGGACTATGGCATGTATTAATGGTGAGGTCTACGGTGGTGGTTGTGAACTTCTATTGGCATTCGACTTTGTCATCGCAAGTAAAACCGCCACTTTCTCTTTTTCACAGGCACGTTTCGGATTGCCGCCCGCATGGGGAGGAATCACCCGATTGGTTGAACGAGTCGGGCGATCCCGTTCATTAGAGTGGCTTGGCAGTAATCAGTTTATCAGTTCTGAGGATGCACTGCAAACAGGCCTGATCAACAAATTGTCCATCACCTCAGAACTTCGCAGAAACACCTGGGAATGGGCCCTGGAATTGTCACGGGTTGAACCTGCACTGATCGAAGAGTTGAAACTTGGTGCAAAAAGAGCATTGGACAACCCCAGACAAGACTCTTTCAGCAGGGAACTGGATTCCTTTGCACGATTCTGGGCTACTCCACAACATAAAAAGAAAGTAACCGAATTCTTGAATCGGCCGAAGAGATAATCACGTCTGACCGATTTTATCTTATTCCTGTTTGTGCTATTCTTCTTTCTGTCGCTTTCGAAGCATCAAATTGATATGCATTTCCATCCCACTGCGTAATAAGGTCATCGGCATTTGATCTCCCGTTTTGAATTCACTGAGTACCGACCACGCATGGGTGTCACCAGTAATCATTTCATTTCCAATCCGAATAATTATATCTCCCGGCATCACCCCTCCCTGAAATGCAGGTCCGTCACGGTTCACGCCCAGGACGAACAAGCCATACTCCACAGGCAGCCGGTATTGTCTGGCCAACTGTCCTGAAACCGGTACCATTTCAAGTCCCATACTATAACTTAAAGTCTTTTTTGTATCATTGGCCAGGTAATTAATCATTTTGGTTACTTTATTCCCTGGAATAGCATATCCGTAATAGCCAAGTTCTTCATTCGCATGATCCGACACGGGGAGATGAATGTTCAGTCCGACAACATGGCCGTTTGCATTCAACATTGGACCTCCCGATAATAGCGGTGTGATCATGGCATCGGTTCGAATCAGGTCCGGGTAAACCGTTTCGCCATGATCTGCTGGGAAATTGACAAAATTGTCCTTCGAACTGATCACTCCTGCACTGACTGCCGGTTCGGTATCATAACGGCTCATTGAACCCGTAACACCCATGGCAATACTCCATTCACCGACCATAAGCGCATCTGAATCACCAAAAATTACGAAAGGGAACTCCTCTACGGAATCTATTTGCAACAAAGAAATCCCCGAATAAGTATCCATACCAACTAATTTTGCTGTATAAGTCGTCCCGTTGATATCCGTAATCATAATGTCGGACATTTTATCGGGACTGAAGTTGAAATTTGTAACGATATGGCCTTCCTCCGATACAATAAAACCGGATCGCTCTACATGTCCGGAATCGTCAACGTCTTCCTGGATCCTGAATTGCTGTGAATCTGGTTTCACTTTTACATAGACCACGGTTTCACGGACGTCTTGTACCACAGTTGTGATTGCATTCTCTCTGTTTTGATTTATTGCAACCGATTGGCCATTGTCGATTGAATTTGGAGCAAAGTGGATTAAACCCTGATGTATCGCACTCTCTTCGGGCCTCACTTCACCATGCTTCATACAAGCCGATAACAACAGAGAAACAACCACAGAAACCAGTATTCCTGCCTGTAACTTCAAAAAAAGCATCATAAAATTTTGACCCAGTACTTTCTGTTCATGTCATGAAGACCCTAAAAGGTTTCGTTTCCCGAAAATTACCGGTGTCGCTGGAAAATTCACCTTTCGCTTCCGTCATGAATATATGACGCCATTACGTTGACAAGATCATCAACGGCTTTTTGTAACGGACCAGGATGCCTTGCTCCGGCTGCATTGAAATGTCCGCCACCTTGAAATTTTTTCGCAATTTTATTCAGGTCAATCAGAGATTTTCCGCGAAGGCTGATTTTAATCTGATCATCCTGCTCTAAAAATAATCCGGAAACCTTAACACCTTTTAAACTCAACGGATAATTAACAAAACCTTCGAGATCGTCATTGGTGCACCCGGTTTCGGAAAGCATTTTTTGAGTAACGTGTGTAATAGCAATCTGATTGTTACAAAAAATAGTAACGGTCCGCAAAACCTCGCCTAATAAATGGAATTCAGAAATGGATTTGTCATCAAAAATCTTTTCATAAATTTGACTCGGCTTGATTTTGCCCTTTTTAATAATCTCGGCTACGGCAAAATGCGTATCGGCCGTAACCGAATCGAACCGGAATGAATCCGTGTCAGTGACAATGCCACAATACAACGCTTCCGCCACGTCATAATGAATCCCATGCAATCCCGATAACTCAAACAATGTATATACCAGAAAAGCCGTTGAACTGGCCCGGGTATCGCTGATCATGGCGCTAAAATATCCGTCGGGCGGATCCAGGTGGTGATCAATCAGATACACCGGTTTTTCTGTTTTTTTGAAGTATTCCGCCATCTTTCCAAAACGGTCTGGATGATTTCCATCTATAAACAAATACGCATCACACTGATCGAGTAATTCCACCGTCGGCACCTGGATAAGATGGTGATCATTCAACCATATAAGATTGGCAGGAACCGGATCGTCATTGAATAACAGGGACTCGACTCCCTGCTCATGCAGCCAGTAATACAGCGCCAACTGTGAACCGATGGCATCACCATCCGGCCTAATGTGAGATATCAAACCGATTTTATTGTGTCGAACCAATGCATCTGTAAATTTTTTAATCATATAGCCGTATTTTTCCATTTAATTGAACGGAATATTATCATGTTTTCTTTTCTCATTTCAAAGCGTTATATGAATTGTTTTTTTAAACACTAATGCGTAATAAATCCCATCAAGCCATATATACTTCCATACATTATATGAATAATATTTTTTGTCTATGAGAATTCTAATACTAGCAAACGGGAGTGAACCTTCTACGGATCTCCTTAAAAAATTAAGAAGCCGATGTCATGTTTTTATTGCTGCTGACGGTGGTGGAAATATCGCCGTACGGCTTGGTATTCCTCCCGATACCGTGATCGGAGACCTGGATAGTTTTTATCCTGATGAGTCTTATTCCGGCGAAGTGATTCTGGACAAAAACCAGGAGACAAACGATCTTGAAAAAGCACTTGTCCTGGCACATGCCAAACGGGCCGACCGTGTGGATATTCTTGCTGCCACAGGAAAACGTCTTGATCACACACTGAAAAATTTGTCCGTTTTGCAGCAGTTTTTTTCAACTTTCGACCGTATAGCCATGTACGACGATTATCTTTATTCCTGCATCTTGCCACATGATTTTTCTATCACACTACCGGAAAAACATCCGGTTTCACTATTTCCGCTCTCCGGCAAAGTGGATGGCATAATCACCGATGGTTTGAAATACCCGCTCAACAACGAGTTTCTTGAAAATGGCCAAAGAGACGGCTCGTCCAATGAGACACTCGACGGATTTATCAGAATCCGGCATCGATCCGGTACTCTGCTGTTTATGACAGCCTTAACCGACCACCTCCTTTGACCGCTTGCCCGTGCAACAGCTCGACTGGATTATCATTGCCACATATTTCATTGTCCTGATCTTTATAGGCTTCTATAAACGGACTCGATCCGGGGCAGAGGACAGCTATCTGCTTTCAGGGCGTGCTATATCACTGCCCGCTTTTGTCGCTACGCTCGTCTCCACCTGGTATGGAGGTATTCTTGGAGTGGGAGAATATAGCTATCAGTTCGGGATCTCACAGTGGGTGTTATTCGGATTGCCTTATTATATATTTGCCATATTATTTGCAGTATTTCTGGCCGGACGTATTAGGGAAAACCGGGCGCTTACCATTCCGGAAGCACTCAGTCAAACCTATAATGCACAAACCGGAACGGCATCTGCCATTGCCATTTTTATCCTGGTTAGTCCGGCACCCTATATTTTGATGCTTGGATTGCTGATTCAGTTTTTAACAGGGTCGGATTCTCATGTGTTAATATTTGCTTCACTGACGGCCCTTTATTCAGTCATTTATGTCAGTTACTCCGGATTTCGTGCCGTTATCCGTACCGATATTCTGCAGTTTTTTCTAATGTATGCAGGATTTGCCGTATTGCTTTTTTTTGCAATCCGGTCGGCCGGATCACCTTTACAAATCTGGAGTCAACTCCCCGAAACACATACCTTGCCGCTTGGTGGCCATGGTGTTCAATATCTTCTTGTCTGGTTTTTTATTGCATTATGGACCTTTGTCGATCCGGCGTTTCATCAACGTGCTGCTGCTGCCAAAACACCACAAACAGCAAGAAGAGGAGTTTTCTGGTCTGTCGGCTTATGGTTCATATTTGATATGTTTACCGTATTTGCCGGTCTTTACGGTCTAATTATACTTGGTGATATAGCAAACCCCGTCCTGGTTTATCCGGAACTGGGTGCCACGTTGCTTCCGGCAGGATTGGCCGGACTTTTTTTTCTGGCGCTTCTGGCAACCATCATGTCTACACTTGACAGCTACCTGTTTCTGTCCGGACAAACCCTCGGCCGTGACCTTATTGCCAAAAAATGGTGGGGCGGAGAGCCGGTGAAAAGCGTCAGGTTTACACGCTGGGGAATGGTTGTCTCCGCTTTGCTGGGAATTTTATTGATCATCATTTATCCGAGTGTCATAGCACTCTGGTATGTAATTGGATCGGTAATTATTCCCGGTTTACTTATCCCTGTACTTGGTGTTTATCTGCCAATGTTTCGCTTGAAAGAATCATTCGCCTTTTGGACTCTGATTATACCCTGCACCATTTCTGCAATATGGATGATGCTTGGCACCTTAACCTCCGACGATCTTTACCAATATGCGTTTTTGGGATGGGAGCCTTTTTATCCCGGGCTATTTACCGCTATGGCACTTTGGATGGCAGGTCGAAATCGTCTTAAATGTTCTTAAGCAAATGTGAGAGATTTAACTTGTGAATAGGAATAAGGTATCGGGACTCAAAAGCATCTTTGTGTACACTGTATTCACCGGTCCCCCGAAAGTCCACAATACAATATCTTTCTATAACCCTGAGCACTTCACCTATCCCGTAGAACTCCGGACATGGACCGTAGTATACCAAGTCTCCTGTACTCAATTCATTCAGAGCACGGCGATGAAAAGGAAGAATGACCGGTAGCCGGTCAATGCGGTATGGCAAATGTTTTGTTTCCATTCTCCAACAGAAAGCAGAAGATACAAAATTCAGACCTGTAGATAAATTGATATCTCCCGGATTTGTTCATCAATATGTTTCAATTCAACGACCCAGTAGTTTTCCGGTAACATCGAAGCTATTTTCTCCGGCCATTCAATCAGGGATATGCCATCCCCATAAAGATACTCTTCAATACCCATTTCCAGAGCTTGATGAGATTGAAGTAATCTATAACAGTCAAGATGATAGATTGGCACTTTCCCCTGATATTCATGGATAAGGGAGAACGTCGGGGACAAAACTTCTTCAGGCAAAATTCCAAAATAGCAGGCTACCCCTTTAATGAAATGGGTTTTTCCCGCACCTAAATCCCCCTTCAACAGTACAACGTCTCCCGGCTTCAGACAAACGGCAAATTTTTCAGCAATCCGGAGGGTTTCCTGCTCCGATACCGAACGAATTCCTGAGATAGTTGTTTGTTCGCCGGACAATAAACCCGACAACTCGTCAGATTCTGAATTCATCTGTCTAAATTTTCCAGATTCATAATGTCAGATGGAGCACCCATGTGCAAATCACGCGCGCCGTAACCCCTGGTTAAATAAATCGATTCCCATCTCAGCAGAAATAATCAATTGTAGCCATTCTTGTCATAAGAATATATATACTTGAGTCACTTTCAGGATTGTATGGGACGCAGATTTGCCAATGGCAGAATCATTTCTTCCATGGAAGCCCCTCCATGCTGAAAAGAATCTCTATATTTGTTTTGAAATTTGTTGTAATTGGTGGGATACACAAAATAATAATCCTCTTTTGCAATTATATAGTTGGAGTTCATATTCGACCTCGGCAAAAAATAGTCGGCCGGGTTATCGATATAAATAGCAGCTGATTCATCACCGCGAAGATGTCGGCCATACTTGTATCTCAGACCGGTCGATGTATCGCGATCGCCCAGAACTTTGGTATCGCGCATGGCTCGTATGGAACCGTGATCTGTTGTGATGATTATATGGACATCCTGCTTGGAGAGTTTTTGCAACATCTGGAATAATGACGAATGGGCAAACCAGGTGCGTGTTAATTCACGAAAGGCAGGTACATCGGGAGCAATTTCTTTGAGAACCCGGGAATCGGAACGGGAGTGGACCAGGGTGTCTACAAAATTGAAAACAAATGCACTAAACGGCAATTGAACATAATTAAGAATTTTGTCAGATATTCTCCGACCTTCAATCGTTTGCAGTATTTTTTCGTACTTTGGTTTGATGCCTGTTTTTTTTCTTTTAAACTGATCCTCAAGCAGTTCCTCTTCGTATTGATTCAAAGACAATTCGTTTTCATCGCTTTGCATCCAGAGATTGGGATAGTGCTGCTCTATCTGAGATGGATACAATCCGGCAAATATTGCATTTCTTGAGTAAGGGGTTGCCGTAGGCAGAATGGAATAATAAAAATCTGTCTCTATTTGGTAATATGGTGCTAACATCTGTTCAAAAACCAGCCATTGATCATACCTCATACAATCAATCAGGAATAAAAAAGTACTTTTCCCTTGCTTTATAACTGGTATAACCGCCTCATTTACAATATCGGGAGAAAGCATGGGTCGTTCATCCCGGCTGGCTCGTAACCAGTCGTAGTATTCATTTTCAATAAACTTGCCAAACTCTGCATTGGCCGTTTGAAACTGGTCTTGTAATACCTGCTGAAGGCCTTCCTCACTATCTTTCAGCTCCAAATTCCAATTAGTCAATAGACGATATATTTTGATCCAGTCCCTCCACTCCGGCTGATCATTGATCATCATTGTAATCTCGTTAAAGCTTTGGAGGTAGGATTGAGCTGATTTTTCATCACGGATTCTACGCCGGTCCAGAATTCGTTTGACAGTTAAAAGTATCTGATTGGGATTGACAGGCTTGATGAGATAGTCTGAAATTCTGGCACCGATAGCATCTTCCATGATTTCCTCTTCCTCACTCTTGGTAATCATGATAACCGGAATGCCGGGTTGCCGTGTTTTTAGTTTATTCAACGTAGCTATACCGTCCATTCCGGGCATCTGCTCATCCAGGAAAATAATATCAAATTTCCGCTCACCAACCAGCGCCACAGCGTCTTCGCCATTCGTTACAGGCGTTACCTCATACCCTTTTTTTTCCAAAAAAATCATGTGAGGCTTCAGCTGATCTATCTCATCGTCCACCCATAAAATGTTTATACTCATTAATATTTACAGTAATGTTTATTCATTATTTAAATGTGTTTCCTCTGATTAAAACATACTGACGCATAATGCAGATCGCATATCCATGCATTAATCATTTGCTAGTGTGTCAAGGGCATTGCTATGGAAGCTTCATGACCTACATATGAATAACAGCCATATTATCTATACACATTCCGTGACCGTGAATATTTATAACGCATGATATCCGGCAACAGTGCACTTGCCAAATACCTTCCATCTGACATATAGGTTAAGATGCGATGGTACAGCCCATCACTCAATCAGAATATACGGCCTGAGATGCTCCAATGTAACGGGTCCAATTCCCGACACGTTCAGCAAATCCTCCGGCTTTTTAAAACAACCGTTTTCTTTACGATAGGCAATGATTCGCTCAGCGATAACCGGACCGATACCTGGAAGCGTTATCAACTCTTCCTTCCCGGCTTTATGTAAATCTACCGGTTCAGGACCGTTGGAATGGTCACCGGATTTACCATGATACTGCCCTGATGTTCCCGGGACTTGTACTTTTTCTTGACGAGGGCTCTTACCTGCAGCAGGCTCCCTATGCAAATCAACACGCCGGTAACCCGCTTTATTATTTAAACCGCTCCCGCTCAATCGGTACATTATTCGTGACGAACCTGAAAATCGGTGCTGTTCGAACAATACGGCAAAAAGCCCCCTGTCCGTTTCAGCCGGAGGATCGTAACGGGCCAGTACCACCTCTCGTTCTTTTTGCCTGATATTGGAAAGTCGCTCAAATTCATAAATTATCGGCTTGTAATAATCGGAATTGTATACCGTAGCTGATGGCCAACAGAGATTTACACCAGACACAATCAATGAAATGGAGATGAGGGTGATTAATACACGCCTTTCTCCCGGTGTAATCTGCAACGTCTCCAACCAGAAAAACCATTTCCTTTTCCACATAATTGTTCATCCATGAGTTCATCCACATCGAAATATTACATATTACACAAGATCAGGTAACTGTGGAATCCTTACATGTACAGAACAGAAATGGTCTCGTTTTTCGATAGAGCTACCCGTCCGGAGTAACACCTGCGTCTCTACAAAACCGAACATCATGTGACCAGATGAGCTCTTACTTTTTGAATTTAAGTAAATTCTCTTCTCCGACCGATTCGATAGCTGAATTCAATGCATACATACTTTCAAACAGTACTATCGGATTGCCCTCAATATCAAATGTCACACTGGTCGAATACGCCGATTTCAGTTTCGCAATGACTTCCTTGTCTTCCGGAAGCCAGCGTGCCGCCATGTAGGAAGTAGGGCTCAGAGATATATCAGCTTTGTACTCGGTCTTCATACGATGTTCCACCACTTCAAACTGTAGCGCCCCGACCGTTCCCAACAACAATTCATTGCCTACACCATGCGGCATTTCAAATACATTGACCACACCCTCTTCAGAAAGCTGCTTGAGTCCTTCTCTCAATTGTTTTCTCTTGAACGGATCCATGGAGGACGCCTTGCGAAAATGCTCCGGTGAAAACAATGGAATCACATCAAAATTTACGGGGTCCTCAGCATACAGTGTGCTCCCGATACGGAAATCGCCGGGATTGAACAGTGCAACAATATCGCCGGGGTAGGCAACATCCAGCAGCGTTCGTTCCTCTCCCATCAGGCTATGCGGTGTCGTCATACGAATTTTTCGGCCATTATCTGCAAGTGTTACTTCCATCCCCCGCTTGAATATTCCGGAAGCCACCCGTACAAATGCCGTACAATCCCGATGGTCGGGATTCATGTTAGCCTGAAGCTTGAACACAAAACCGGAAAAGTCTTTTTCAAGTTGATGCATCTCCCCATGGTCTGCCATATAGGACTGCGGAGGCGGAGCCAGCCGGGAAAAATAGTTCAAAAAAAGATCGAGCCCGAAATTGTTTAATGCCGATCCAAAAAAGACGGGAGTAGCTTCCCCTTTCCCGAACTTTTCTTTGTCCATGTTATCAAACTCATCACTGATAAGAGATACTTCTTCCATATACTCATTTCTGAACCCATCTCCCAGCGTACTCTTTTTCAGCCCTTCTTCAAGCAACATCAATTCAGCATCGGCTTTATGCACTCCGTGTCTGTTCTTTTTGTACAAATGAAGTTCCTTGCCAATCAGATCATAAACTCCCTGAAAGTCAGCGGCATAGCCGAGCGGCCAGCTTGCCGGAATCGCCGTGATTCCAAGCTTGCTTTCAATATTACTCAGCACTTCCAGCGGATCCATACCGGGGCGGTCGCATTTATTCACAAAAGTGATCACCGGAATTTTCCGCAGCCGGCATACTTCAAATAATTTTTCGGTCTGTTCTTCAACTCCTTTAGCGACGTCGATCACCATCAGGGCAGAATCGGCTGCAATGAGAGTCCGAAAAGTATCTTCAGAAAAATCTTTGTGGCCAGGCGTATCCAGCAGATTGTACCGGATACCGTCTTTCTCAAACCGCAGAACAGATGAGGTCACGGAAATACCACGCTCCTGTTCAATCGCCATCCAGTCTGAGGCGGCATGCCGGGTCGCTTTTCTTTGCTTGATGGAACCGGCCTCATGAATCGCGCCTCCATAGAGCAAAAGTTTTTCGGTCAACGTGGTTTTACCGGCATCGGGATGGGATATGATGGCGAACGTACGTCTGGAAGTTACCGCCGTAGCAATTCCATTATTTTGCACAGAAATCATTCTAAATTTAGATTTAATATACTCCTGCAATTTACAAAAAATTCAACTTTTATGCTGTCCATATAGAATATTCCTCCCGTTATATATCCCTTTCATTGTCCACTCAAAATGAACACGGTTCTCGACTACGGCGAAATATCATAGTATATTGCCTGTTGAACATTACAAATCAGTTACAAATTTTCCATCGTGCATACGCCAGCCCCGACATTATCTGTCATTTGTGTGTTTCACAACAAGATAGAGTGGATTAAACCAACACTCAGAGCTCTTTATGCTATCCATCGCATTCCTTGTGAATTCATTTTTATTGATGATCATTCTACGGATGGTAGCGCGGAGACTATTCGTTCCATGATTGAGCATTATCAGCACAATCAATCCTGGTATTACGAACAGCAACCGGCAAGGGGTCGTGGCAATAGTATTAATGCTATTCTCGAACAGGTACATGGAAGATTTTTATGGATTCCGGAATCCCTTGAAACGGTTGATGCAGATCAATTATCCGATACATTAACTGCCCTTTCTTCATCCGATGCCGTTGTGGCCACCGATTTTGATGGCAAATCCAACTTATCAGTCCCGGAAACCGGCCCAAATTCGGATAAGACACAGCGCTTGCAGACCATCTCAAAATGGAGCACGGAATCGGCCACCGGATGGCTGAAACAGATCGAAGAAGGGGGGCTGCCTTTCGAGCGAAATTTTATTTTCGATCTTGAAAAAATCCAGCCTGACCAATTTTTTATAGATCCGCATCATACATCGCATCATGCTTTTGAATGGGCACTTCGTTTGAACGAATTTTCCGGCCCGGCACTAATTGTCAAGCCTTTTTCAACCGGGGACAACAGCCCCCGGATTTTAACCGGTTATGAGAAATCCGAACTTGTTTTGACACTGCTCCGGACCTCTGGACTGTCTGAAGTAGTGATCGAACAGGCATTGGAAATGCTTCGCTCCTATGATTATACCGATCGTGATGATTATTATGAAGATTCTTTGCCATTTTCAGCGTCATCAGATAATGCAGAGTCTTCTCTTAACACTACAGTTGCCATCCCCGTTGACCCCGATAAAACTCCGTCCGGAACACAACCTGAATCAGACGCTCAACTTTCTGAAGGCGATCCGGATGCTGAATCATCCATTCCCGGGCCCAACATCATTTCTCCTGAACCCGAACCTACAACCCGTGAACCTGAAGCCTTATCCGACGCTTCAGATGAGGAAATTCACAACCAGCCACATATAACCATCATCATTCCGACGGCAACCAACCGTCGTCCCCTTCTTGAAGAGTGCCTGACTTCTGTCTTCCGTTTTACCTCTCCCGGTCACACGCAAGTGATTGTCATAGATAACGGCTCGGTCGACGACACCCCGGAATACCTTGATCAATTGTTGCGCAAGAAACTGCCTTTGACCGTATTGACCAATGATCAAAATCTCGGATTTGCCGCTGCCGTTAATCAGGGGCTAGCCAAAGCCGGTAAAGGTTGCGTAGTCGTTATGCATAACGATGTAATACTGAAAAATCCTGTTCCTGCACGTTTAGCCCAAATCATTGAAAAAAATCCCGATATCGGACTTGTCACGCCCAAAGCCGATCGTACCTGGCATCGTGCCCAATTAATCGAGCGCATTGCATCTTCACATACTTATGCCGACGAGCCCCAGGATATAGATGAAGGTTCCTCCATTCGGGTGGAGAACCATCAAAATCATAACGATCTTTACAAAGAAGTCGATTTTGTTGATGGATATTGCATGGCATTCCGGAATGAACCCGGGCTGACCATGAGTAAAGAATACGGGTTGGCCTACTTTGATGATGCCGATTTTTGCTGTCGACTACAAAAAAAGGGATTCCGCATTGTCGTTGACGAACAGCAACAGGTTACACACTATTCCGGACAAACAACCGGTGATCTCGGACTTTCCATGCGAAGCAAGGCATACTGGCATAATGCCGCCCGATTTCACAAACACTGGAATCTCGAGCCACCATTTCCAGCTGAGCACGTCGAAGATGATCCGCTACGACAACTTGTATTGCTCGGTAACATCATCAACCTGTTCTATCCTGAAAAACATTTGCTGGATTATTTTCATGAGCTGTTCACCAGTGAGCAAAAAACGCGAATATTCCATTCAGCGTTTCCTTATGATGATCTGAAGGCACTGATTCGCCTGATGATGGCCGCTAATCAGCGGGAGACGCTACGGCACCTGGAGCAGCAACTGGATTCCCATCCGCCCGATATCCAGCTTTATCATGATCTCATCGCTTTTTACTTTGAACGGACGATTTATTCGCGATGCAAGTTGTATTTGAAGAAATTGGACGACAACATACAGGCAATCGAAATTGAACAGCCTATGGACTCTGGCCGGTTTGATGAACACAGCGCATCCGGTCAAGGTACCCGACCTGACGTAACGGAATTGCCGGCAGATTTTGAACTTTACCGATTGAAGATCGCTATCGGCGAAAAAGACTACAAATGGGCTGCAGAATTACTGACAAAAATGACCGAACGCATACCAACCCATCCGGAAGTCCTCCTGTCCGCTGCGGAAATTCATCGTCGGAACGGAAACCGTGATCAATCGAACCAATTTATCTCACTTGCCAAAACATTCAATCCGTATTTGCAAACCTGATTTATGATCCGTCTGGAATTACAGGTGCCATATGCCGTAGGAGCCTACCCAAACAACCATGAAAATACAGGTTCATTCTGAAACGGGCCGGCTGGAAGCCGTCATTGTTCACACTCCGGGAAAAGAAGTCTCTCTCGTCAATCCGGAGATTCGAGAACAGCTTCTGTTTGACGACATCATTTTCGAAGCGGATGCCCAACAGGAACATCTCGATTTGATCGAGATCATCCGTACTTCTCTGCCCGATCGAAGTCAGGTTTTTGAGATCTGTGATCTCGCACTGGAAACTTTTACCAATGACCAGGCCCGCCGGTTTTATATCGATGAACTGATCCGTTCTTTCCCGGCAAGCGGCCTTTCCCTGCTCCACGATCAACTGTTGCACCTGGAGCCGGCGTCCCTGCTTGACTTCATCATCACCGGTTCAACACCGGAAATCTCAAACATCTCTCTTGATCCGGCACCCAACCTGCTATTCACCCGTGACCTGGCCGCTGTTGTCAACGAACTGTTCATCATTTCCAGAGCCGCCAAGCCGGCAAGAATCCGTGAGTTCCTGCTGATGGAAACAGTAGTCAGGTATTTTCTTTTGCCGAACAATACAGAGGGCATCGAACAAAAAACCGGTCCGGATGGTACGCAAATCCACCGTCCCGCCGGGCCGCACAACATCATCCGCATTGGCAAACAGGATAGTGTGGAGGGCGGAGACATACTGGTCGTATCTCCGGAGATTGTGATGATCGGCATGAGTGAACGTACCACTTTCAGCGGCCTGATGAGCATCACCCATCAGCTTCTTAAGCGTGGAGTTCACCACGTGATCGCTGTAGATATCCCCAAACATCGATCATCCATGCATCTGGATACCATTTTTACCTTCGCAAGTCCGGATGAATGCATTGTCTTTCCTCCGGCCATCACAGACCGAACCGACAACATATCGATATTTTCCCACTTGAACGGGCGAATAGTAGTTGAACAGAAAAAGTCCCTGAAACAAACACTGGAAGAGTTACTGGAACGTTCACTTACTTTCATAAACTGTGGTGGGGATAATATAACCAACCAATTCCGGGAACAGTGGACCGATGGTGCCAACATTTTTGCATTGGCTCCCGGGATAGTGGTCGGTTACGATCGCAACACGAACACCTTTGACGCACTTGCCAGGCATGGATACCGCATTATGAATCAACATGAGTTTAACGACATATACAATGACCGTCCATTTGATCCGGATTCTTCCGGAAAGATCGCCATTTCATTTCAGGGAAACGAGCTATGCCGTGGCCGGGGTGGTGCCCGATGCATGACTCTTCCCATTAACCGTCATCTTGAACCAGTTTGAATAACCGGAGGTAATTTGTGCATAATGAATTAAGCTTATGGATCATTTTTCGCCATACGTTACTCTTTCTATTAACTTTCATCTCGGTATCTGTTGCCGGTACATTATTTGTCGGCCACACAGCGGCATTACCAGAGGGGGTTGACCTGTTATCAGGCACCGGATTTTACCATCTCAAAGAGATGGTATTTTGGGAAGGGGTCTTGTTTGCAATACTTTTACTTGGCTTTTTAACGGTCCACGAATTTGGCCACTATTTTGCTGCGGTTCGACACCGTATTACCGCGACACTTCCCTTTTTTATTCCTTTTCCTCTTTCCCCCATTGGCACACTGGGTGCCATTATTCGAATTAAAAGCCAGATACAGGATTCCATTAAGATGTTTGACGTGGGTGCGGCCGGGCCCATCAGTGGGTTCATTATCGCACTCATCATTTTGCTTTACGGTTTTATCACGCTCCCTGATCCGGATTACATGCAAAATTTCACCGGGCATGAAACACTGAATGAATATATCTCAGAGCACGGATCTTTTCCCGACAAGCTGGTATCCGATGAAAATAACAACCAGCAAGAGGTCATGGTCCTTGGAAACACACTGCTTTTTTCACTGTTAGCATCGTTTTTCGACAACGTCCCCCCGATGTGGGAACTCTACCATTACCCCTTTCTTTTTGCGGGTTGGCTCGGACTGTTTTTTACTGCTTTAAACCTGCTTCCCGTGGGACAACTCGATGGTGGACACATTCTGTACACTTTGACAGGGTACCGTCGACACCGTCTTATTGCACGTATTTTTTTCATTGCCGTTATGATACTGGCCGGACTCGGAGCAGTGCCATTGATCAAGACTATTCTTGCCGGTTATGATGTGCCGTTGAATCTTACAACATGGATAATCTGGGCTTTGCTTTCATTGATTCTCATGGATCGCGGATTTCAGAGGCAAAAAACATGGACTTTCAGCGGGTGGGCTATTGTATTATTTCTGACTATGTTCCTTCTGGCATTATTTGATTCCAACCGTTTTTCTGGATTCACTATCTGGATATTTTGGGCATTGTTTATTGTCTTCCTGGTCAGAATAGAACATCCGCCCGTTATAGATGAACACCCACTCACGCCTGGAAGGAAAATCCTCGGCTGGTTATGTATGATTATCTTTTTTCTTTGTATTAGCCCAAACCCAATATATTTTACATGATATGAATATGAAGTTACTCCGTTTTTCTGCTCCGTTACTGATGTCTGTTCTTCTTTTCTCATGCTCCGATACGGAGCCGGAAAGTTACGAGGCCAACATTAATCGTCTATTAGACGAAAACCAATACGAAGAAGCCATTAATACCCTTCGGAAATCTGACCAGGACTCCCTGATAACACACCGCTTGAAAGTACAGGCTCATCTTGCTTATGGCCATTATCTGACCCACGAAGCAGATCACCTGGCTATGAGTGATCGAATGGCAAGCGCCCTGCGGCACTTTCGACGAGTACTCGAACTGGACGATGATAACACCCAGGCTCAGGAACATATCGATTTGATTGAAGGCATCTATCGACAAATGGGCCGGGATATACCTGAAGGAGTGGCAGAGTAACCGGGTTCCGGGCCATCCAACCGGAATTTACAAATCCATATATCACCTTTAGTCAGATTCTATCTCATGACCTCCAACAATACTCAAAAATCAGGAACCCCCTCCATCCAAAACCGCAAAGCCCGGCATGAATTCACCATACTGAATTCGGTTGAAACCGGTATTGCACTAACAGGAACAGAGGTTAAATCGCTACGACTCGGTAACGCGAGCTTCGGTGATGCTTTCGCCTATATGAAAAACGGGGAGGTGTGGCTGAAGGACTTTTATATTAAACCTTTTGACCAGGGCTCATATAATAACCATGAACCTCGCAGAGAACGCAAATTATTGCTTCACAAAGATGAAATTCGGAAAATAGACCGGGCAATATCACAAAAAGGAATCACTCTGGTTCCGCTAAAGCTTTATTTTACAAGAGGGCTGGCCAAAATGGAACTGGGTCTGGCCAAGGGGAAAAAGAAATATGACAAAAGGGCGAGTATTGCAGAAAAAGATGTGCGCCGGGATATGGATCGGGAGATCAAAAAAGCACGAATGGGTGGTTAATGTGGGTTTTGGCGGATTATACCGGGCCCGGTTTCACATCAAAAAATAAAAGATCAGGATTGCCTGTAAGCCGAATTCTGTAGTTTGCTTCCGGCAAGCCGAAAAACAAACCGGTAATCATTTATCTGGTCTCATCATTACTGATGAGATCAAGCGGCCTACCCGGTAGTATAGTGACGGACAACACACTACCATACTTGGCCTTGCACCCCGCGGGGTTTACCCTGCCCTGTTCTGTTACCAAAACAGGCGGTGGGCTCTTACCCCACCTTTTCACCCTTACTCCGGAAGCCTCCGTAGAAGCCGTCGAAGCGGTTTGCTTTCTGTGGCACTATCCATGTTTCACAAAGTGAAACTCCCCGGAATTCCCGGGGCGCGGTGTCCGCAGGTGTTCGGACTTTCCTCCCTTCCCGATTGAAAACAAACGGGAAAGGCGATTACCCGGCAATCCTGTTCACCATAATAACGACCGGAGACAAAGATTTTGTATCTTTATTTCCCTAACTGATATTCAGTTGTTTACGGGCCTCTTCAAAAAAGCTGGGATCAACAACAATGCGTCCTGAATTTTCGTCAAAAATAATCTTGTTCTTTCTTCGTACTTCCACCTGTACCTGTGGCGGGAGCATCATCCCCAAGCTGGAGCCCTTTTCCATGGCCACTACAGCCATTCCGTTGTTCAATCCTTTACGCAATCGCTCATAACTTCTGAGATAACGGGAGTCGAGATTTTTAACCGCTTCATTGCGCTTTTTTATCAACTCCTCTTCTTCCTTTCGGGTGTTTTCAATCAGTTTGTCCAGATTATTTTTCTTGTCATCAAGAAGCTTGCTGGTTTCTTCCAGCACGGACTCATTTTCTTCAACCGAGTTCTCAAGTTCGGTCACCTGAAGTGCAATTTCCTCGAGACGGGACTGGTCATTCTCCTTGATCTGTTTCTGGGACTCTATCTCTTTGGTCAATGCATCGTATTCACGATTGTTGCGGACCGACAGTTGCTGCTCCTCATATTTAGTAATGAGACTGTCCGCATCAGTAATCTCCAGTTCAAGTGTTCCTTTTTCAACCGAAAGATCTTTTATCTCCGCTTTCGCGCGCTTAATACGGGTTTCCAATCGGGTGATTTCTGTTTCAATGTCCAGAATCTCTTCCGGCAGGTCACCCCGCAACCGTTTGAGTTCGTCAATACGATTATCAATATATTGCAGATTAGTAAGATTTTGAAGTACGTCTATCATAGGATTTCAGATTACTCCTGGCTGTTTTTATGCTATTTGTTGTTTTTGAATAATAGACTACCGGATTGGTATTCGCTTTTGTAGCAAGCACCTCTACCTCCGGAAACCGGTTTTTCAACTTGTTACACAATGTCCCAACAATGGGCACTTCACTTTCATAATGTCCCGCATCCACAAGCAAAAATGATGATGGGGACTCCGTAAAAAAGTCGTGGTATTTAAGATCCGCTGTGACATAAGCATCGGCCTGGCTCCGGATCGCTTCCTCCGCAAGAAAGGCCCCCGCACCTCCACACACGGCAACACGTCGTATAGACTCTGAATAACCGCTGTAGCGAATTCCGCGACTGTCCAATTTCTCTCTCACAAGTTCCAGAAATTCATCCACGTCAAGCGTTTCCGGTAATTCACCTATCGCTCCAAAACCAGCCGTTTCCGCTGCCTCCTCTACCTTCAAAAAACGGGTATTTTGCAGCCCCAGCCGTTCAGCCATCACAAAAGAAACCCCTCCATATGCAGCGTCAAGATTTGTGTGAACAGCTATAAGGCTTATATTATTTTGAATAAGGCGATAAAGAAGGGATCCTGTTATATCAGAAGGGGTAATACGGGAGAGCTTTTTGAAGATCAGGGGATGATGGGCAATAATTAGATCGGCCTCTACGGAAATCGCTTCATCGACAACCTCTGATGTCACATCGAGACAAGTTATGACCTTTCCGACCTCCTGATGATCGTCTCCGACAAGTAAACCAACGTTATCAAAATCGAGCTTGGTGCTTTGGGGTGCCCATTCTTCCAGAAACTCGAGAATATGATTGTTGGTATAGCTCATATTCTCGATGTGCAGCCCCCGGTCTGCCCGTATTTTCTTCCAACATGGGAGGGAAAGAAGAGATAAATGGTGTATCGGCTAAAGTACACGATAATAAACAACGCTGTAAGCGATTTTTAGTCAGATCATGAATATATGATTTTTACTTCTCAGATAAAAGTTTTGATTGTTTTATCCCGCTAAAATCAAATACCTTATCTTGCAGGTACAAAAATCCATTTTCAGATAAAAATCAAAGGTGGTTGACTGTAATCAAGGAAAATATTGAACAATTGAATCGGCAAATTCAGGAAGTCTGCAATCGGTGTGGACGTGATCCTGATCAAATTCGGCTGGTGGCTATCTCAAAAACGCATCCGGCAGAAACCATACAGGAAGCATACCAGGCCGGAATCCGTGATTTCGGCGAAAACCGGGTTCAGGAGCTGGTGACAAAAATAGATCAACTACCCTCCGATATCATCTGGCATATGGTCGGTACGATTCAGACGAACAAGATCAAGGATATGATTCATCGGGTCGACTGGATTCACTCCATATCAAAGAGGAAATATCTGAAAGAAATTGAGAAGAGAGCGGCTCTTGCAGATAGAAGCATACGTATACTGATTCAGGTGAATATCAGCGAAGAAGCACAAAAGAGTGGATGCGATCCGGCGGATTTGGCCGGTATACTGGAATACGCTTCCACATTAAAACGGGTCACGGTACACGGGCTGATGGGAATGGCGGAACTTACTGACGACCGGGAACTCATTCGTCATCAATTCCGCTTTCTGCGAACCATTCGTGATAAACACCGTATGCATGAAACCCGGAACATCCAACTCGATGAACTTTCGATGGGAATGAGCGGGGATTACGATATCGCTATAGAAGAAGGGGCTACCATCATTCGACTGGGCACAAAACTGTTTGGCAGCCGGGATTACGATCGGTAATACCTCCTTGCGTATACCCTTTCCGGGCTCCTGTTCCTGGCGCTGTGTTGATTGCCATACTTTCACCGGATTGCCAAATCATGAGGTCGCCTGTTGTATTGCTGGTCATACACTATTAAATTGAGTCATCACATTATATACAGGATGACCGTATGAAATTAACCGCTCTTGAAATCAAGCAACAGACTTTTGCCAAATCCCTGCGCGGATACGATGTTGCCGAAGTACAGTCTTTTCTGAATGTTGTATCCAGTGAATGGGAACATCTTTCCAACAAGCTCAAAGATCAGGAAGGTGAATTACAGCGTCTCAACGATAAACTGCAGCACTATCAAAAAGTGGAAGAAGCGTTACATGAAACACTGCAAGCCGCCAAGTTGTCGTCTGAAGAACGTATCAACAGTTCCAAACAGGATGCACAAAACCGTATTGCCAAGGCCGACCTGGAAGCAGAAAAAATAATCCGCGAATCACAACAGGAGCGACAGGCCATTCGTCAAAGCATTCAGCGGTTGCTGGAGCGCCGCCAGGAGATCATCCGGGGGATGAAATCCTATCTGGATCTCGCCACCGAGTCGCTGGAATCTTTCAAGCAGAATGCTTCCTCAACATACTCCCTTCCCCAGGAAGAACAGGCCACTCAAAAAGATGATAAAAGCTCCTCCTCTTCCAAAAACGACCATAAAAAATCAAACACCGACAGCAAATCCAAAAGTTCTCCAACTGCGCCCAATACAGATGATCTGGACCATCTTTTGGAAGATCTGGACGAATAAACTGAATTTATCATATGCCCGGTTTTTATTCTGTTGAGGAGTATCGTACCAAACGCAAAGAAGCACTTGCCTTTATTGAGAAACAAACCCCCATTCGTCCGCAATACCTGATCATTCTCGGCACAGGACTGGGCCGCCTTGCCGAAGAAATCGAGGTTGAAGCAGTCATTTCTTATGCAGACATCCCGCATTTTCCGACGTCCACGGTTGAAAGCCACAGTGGCAGACTTCTATTCGGTACTCTAAGCGGGAAAAAAGTGGTGGCCATGCAGGGCCGGTTTCATTACTACGAGGGATACACCATGCATCAGATTGTATTCCCCGTCCGGGTCTTGAAGACGATCGGCGCCACCACCCTGTTGGTATCCAATGCCTGCGGCGGGATGAATCCACTCTTCAAAAGAGGTGATATCATGTGCATCACCGACCACATTAACCTTCTTGGTGACAATCCGCTCATTGGACCCAACGACGATGAACTGGGTGTTCGTTTTCCCGATATGAGCGCCCCGTACAGCCCGGCACTGATTGCGCTGGCAGAAGAGGTGGCATTACAAAACAGAATAAAAATGCACCAGGGCATATATGTGGCTGTGAGCGGACCGATACTGGAAACCCGTGCCGAGTACCGGTTTTTACGATACATCGGAGCCGATGTCGTGGGGATGAGCACAATACCCGAAGTGATCGCAGCCGTTCATATGGGCATGAAGATACTTGGTATCTCCGTAATTACAGATGAATGCTTTCCGGATACCCTGCAACCGGTCATTATGAAAGACATTCTTGAAGCCGCCAATGTGGCCGAACCGAAAATGACCCGGGTCTTTAAAGGAGTCCTTGAACGAATGTGATTCCGGTCCGTAACTGATTTCACTCTGTTAAAATAATTCGTGATCCCGGATCGTTGTCAAGCGGATACATTTTCAGAATAATGAATCCATTATTTTTTGAATTATATTCGTATCAGATGTGTAAAGCATTTATCTTTGCAATGAGTTCTTCTTATTCGGACAGATGCGACGTGTGGTGGTCTGATTCTCACACATGATCTCTTTCTCAAGGATTCTGTTTATGCTCTTTCATGATAATCATAATATTTGGAGTGAACATGAATGGGAATCTCATATCAATGAGATGGCCCGTCGCCACGAACACCTTCGGCACCTTATTCAATCCGATAGCGACAAAAAACCACGCTGGCTTAACCACCTTCAGGATTTTCCAACCAAACTGGATGCGGTGGATGCTTTTATCGAAGAGGAATTACTGATTGAAGAGTCCCATTTCCCCCTCTACGAAAATGATGACCATTATGAGGATGAATCCCTGTTCATTGAACCTGATGAGGACGAAAACGATGAAGAATGGGAAGAGGAAGAGGAGGGTGAACTTTTCGAAGATAATCCGGATGAGGACGTATTTTTTGAAGATCCGGATGAGGACGAGGATGAATCCGGCTATGATTATGATTCACTTGAAAACATCGCCATCTATACAGATGTCCGGGATTTTGCTGCCGATTTGCTGATCTTCAACGACAGTAATCCCGAGTACATGAATCATGCCGGTTTTATTCGGTTTGTTTCTGAAACCTTGCTTATCAGCTCAAAACTTGCAGCGGCTTATTCCATGGGATTTGACGTGGAAGTCCTCGGTGCCAATATTGCCTATTGTAAAAAGGCGCTTAAAAAATCCAATGAGACGATGGAACTGCTTCAGAAACTGAAAGGTCATCCGATCAAAGAATCAGATTATTTTGAATTACACCGACGTCTATTCGAGCTTAGAAACAATATCGCCATTCATATCCAGGATACCCGGGATTTTTTCAACAGTATGCTCTGATCAACGGACCAGCCAACGTTGTTTCTAAATCCGATCCCAGAATCCTTAAGGCCTTGATGCCCGTCTTTATCCCACCCGGTTTGTATCTTGCCCGATACTTTTTTCTTTTTTGTAATATTAGACCCATCCATACCGGTTGATCTGTAAGGATCTTTGCTTTGCCTGCTCTTATGTCCAACTGTAAAAGATCGCATTAAGAGAACGTATGGAAAATTATGTCTGTAGGAAGACCGGTATCCGTCAACCTGAGTGCATATCCTGCCCTCCGGATAGCTATCCTTTTTTCATCCGGAATTGTTTTGGGTCATGAGTTTCGGTTGGATGTACCCACTGAATGGATAGGAATCGCTCTTACTGTGGCAGTTTGTACATATCTCATACTGTCACGCACACGAACGGCCTTTGTTCGTATGTATATTATTCCTTTGCTGTATCTGTTCATTCTGACAGGTTTTGGCTTGTTTCATCTTCAAAAACAGACTCAATCAAATCCGCCGGATGAACACCTGCTTGCTTTATTTGATGATGATGACCTTACTTTTTATGGCATGGTGACCTCCGCCAGAACGACCATATCCGGAAGTCTCCTGTTTACCGTACGAATCGACTCCGCACATATCCATGGTTTGCCCACATGGTTGCAGTCCTTCAAAACAGAGGCGTTTATAAGGGAAGATCTCATAGAAACCATCATTCCCAATGGGGAATCGCATACGCTGAGTAAGGGCACGTATATTCATTTCCATGGTGATCTGCAACAACCGCAAAAACGTCGAAATCCTAATGAATTTGACTATGCCGGTTTTCTGGCACGACAGGATATTTATTCGATCATTTATATTACCGATATCTCTTACTTTGAAACCAGCCGTCCGGCAACCTTCTGGATCCATCGTCAGGCAACCTTCACGGAGGCGGTTACAAACCTGTTTTCACATAAAAATTCAGACCTGGCAAAAGCGATCATACTCGGAGATCGTTCTGGCCTTGACCCTCATCTCCGCTCCTCTTTTTCCCGTGCCGGCCTTGCCCATCTGATGGCAGTCTCCGGTATGCATGTTGGTTTTATCCTGATTCCACTCTGGATGATCCTCCCCTGGTTCCGGCAATCACAAACAAGTCGGTTTACCGGGCTCATCAGTAGTGGGTTACTGCTTTTGTTTTATGCCGGTATTACCGGATTTTCTGTTTCTGTTTCCAGGGCGTCCCTCATGGCTTTTTTTATGATATTCGCTCGAATATTTCACAAAGCCGGTTCCTCTGTAAATATTCTGGGATTAGTAGCATTCATACTGCTGATCATCGACCCCGTCATGCTTTTCGATGTCGGTTTCCAACTTTCATTTATTGCCGTTTCCATTATCCTGACTTCGCTACCCGCCGTTCGTTTTTTGCTGCCAACGGCCTACCGATACACGAAAACCGGTGCTTTATTCCAGCTTGTCATAGTCAGTGTGTTGGTACAAGGCGGACTCTACCCGTTGTTGATTTATCATTTTAACGAGTTTTCCATCGCAGGGCCGCTAAGCAATACACTGGCCATACCGTTTGTTCAGCTTATGTTTCTTTGGACCTTTATCTGCCTGATCCTTGCCGTCTTGGATCCGGGTATTGCGTTATTACTGAATACCCCCGGTGACTATATTTTAACCGGGTTGACTTCTTATGTATTATGGATTGGATCGAGTACTTTTTCCTGGATTGAGGGAACGCTAACCAGTAACTGGATCTTTGCTATCTGGATATGCGGTTTGGCTCTGTTTGCATCGCTTCGTTTACCAGCCCTTCGCTGGAAAATGGCTTGCGCACTGATCGCCTGCCTCCTGGCTTTTCAAGTGGATCGAATGTTTCCCAAATGGCATCGACCTCTATTACAAGTCACTTTTTTTGACGTCGGACAAGGGGATGCTGTACTGTTGCAAACTCCGGCAGGGTTTCACTATTTATACGATACTGGTGTCTGGACTCCCCGATCTGATTCCGCTGATCGAATTCTCCTACCTGAATTCAAAGCCATGGGAATTCACAAACTGGACGGAGTGATCCTTTCACATCCCCATGCCGATCATATCGGAGGTATGGTCTCACTTATGGATCATATTCCCATAGATACGATATACCAGTCCCCATACGGGCATGAGACCAATTTATACCATCAATATATGAAGCGCGCGTATCAAAAAAATATCCCGGTTCGAATGCTTTCCACCGGCGACAGAATTGACACCGATCCCTTGATGCCCATGCTCGTATTAGCTCCATCGAATGAAATATCTGCAACGGATCCTAATAACCGGTCCGTAGTATTGATGGTCATATTTGGAGATACCCGATTGATTCTCTCTGGCGATGCGGAAAGGGAGGCCGAAACGTTCATGGTTAAAACCTTCGGGGATCTTCTGCAAGCTAATTTGTTAAAAATTGGCCATCACGCAAGCCGTACCAGTTCAACTACGGATTATTTAAACAGGGTCCGCCCTGAGAAGGGGGTGGCTTCACTCGCCTGGAGCAATCGCTATAACCATCCACATCAAAGCACCATACGGAGGCTAAAGGAATCAGGGGTGTCAACCAGATTTACAAGCCTTGAGGGAGCCGTTATCTATAAAAGTGACGGACGGATGTATAAATATGTGCCCTGGAAACAGAATGTTTTGGAAGAAAACTTCCGGAAACGCCCATGAACCGGCCGTCCAAAATATCGATGATACAGCTCTTTATTTAATTAACGTGATTTGCCGGGCATCGATGCTTCCTTCTGCCTGCAATCGCACGATATAAATTCCACTGGCCAGATTCTCAGCCTCGAATGGTACATGGTGCACCCCGGCATCAAGATGTCCATCTAACAGTGTGGTGACATGTCGACCGGTGATATCATACAAATCGATTCGAACCGGGGCATTCCCCTGCACACTTACAGGGATATTAACCGGGATCATGGTTCCTGTATTAAAAGGATTGGGATAATTGGAAAGGAGCTTGAATCTTTTCGATACCGCCAAACCCGGGAATTCGTCAGTAACAGGGATATAGCTCCGCAGCCGTATCGTCATGTCCAGGTTTTTATTGTCATTGTCATTTGGGTCTCCCTCTTTACCTGAAAATCGTGCCCAACCGTCATCCCCGTCCTGATTAACGACGGCAAGTAACGTCCGAACCGGATAGTAGTTATTATTAGCCTTATCATCCGATCCCTGATCCAGAAGGAACCTGAGTTCAGCATCTTCAGACTCATCCATCACATGAAGTACCAAATGATAATTCTGTCCGGCTTCCAGGCTAACATCAAGATCGCTTAAGTCAATGCTGTTCAATGAGGTATTCAAGTCCTCAAAATCGATATCCTTGTAAGCTATCAGACCCGCAGGCACAAAAACGGCATCCCTTTCATCATCACTCGTCCCGCCACTCTGCGTTGAATTGGTAACACTGACACGAAGAGTGCCGGTGCCCTGGACCGCTTCTTCACCAGGTGCCAGCCGAACTTCTATACCCACCAGTTCTCCGTCATATTCAGGGTCCACCCGCAATGAAACTCCCTGAATTGTGGTCGATTCATTTTCGGCCCTCGGAACAGGATAATAACCGGCAATCGGAGCTTTGGCATAATTGAGATCCACCACCCGAAACGCGCGTGTCGTCCACTCGGCCGAATAGCTGAACGCTCTGCTGCCATAACCATCACTATTCAATACAACAACGGAATTAACCGAAACCAAAACGACCGAATTAAACTTCCCTGCAAGATGGAACTCCGGTTCATCTATGTTAACAACATGAATGTTACCCGTGTCATCTTCAACAATGGCATAATGAAGTATTTCGGACGAAGTATCAAGATATATCGAAAGGTCTTCAATATCCGGCCAATGAGTGTACATGGCACTTCCATACCTCAAATGAACTTGCTCGTTGCTTATCCACGGCCGTTCATCGGAATTCGCGAATCGCCGGCCTGGTATTGATACGCGAACCCCGGCAAGTTGCGGCAGGGAATACCCATAAATTTCCGTTCCGATATCCCGGTTGTTCAACCAGTTTGCTACATAAAACTCCGCAAGGATATTACGTAATTCCAAATTCTGATCTGACTTATCCAGAATCCTTTGATACTGGGTCCAGGGCGCACCCGAACTGCTCTGGGTCAGACTTCCGATAATCTCCACGCCCACCCTTTCATAGAGATAACTGTGAAATAACTGGGCTCTTTCATAGTCCCTTGATACCTCATTCTTATTCGACCGCCACCGCAGAAAACCGTCTGCATCTTCCTCCTCCACGTCCCCGCTCACTTCATCGGGATTGTCCAGGAAACTCATCACCCGGGCATCGAATCCATTGAAAATTTCAGCAATCTCGGATTGACCTTCGTCCATAAATGTGATCAGATAACCATGTTCGGCCTGAATGAGATGCTGGAATTCATGTGCTACCGTATTCAGTGGACGGTTGGGATTCGGCGATCGATTTTCAGAATATATACCGGGATAAGAATCAATATAGAGTACCGCGGCCTGATTGCTGTTGGGATTAGAGGTGGCCGGGCTTAAATCGCCCGGATTGAAAAAACCGGCCACATACCCTCCTCCTTCTTCCGAATCCCACCCATCCTGAATATCTACAATCAGGATTTTGACCTTGCCGCTGCCATCCGGATCCGGTACCAATTCCGGATTACCTTTTGCAAAAATATCAATATTATTCGTAATAATGCCCTGTTCCGGATCAATAGAACGACTGGGGGTACTGTTTTCAAATGCCTCCATCATGGCCGAGACCACATCATCATCCACTTTGCCGGTTACGTACTCATCCCGCTCCACCCATATCTCGGATCTAACCCCTATTTCTCTCAATTCAAACGCAATACGATCATAGACCTGGTTGGATCCGTTGCTTTCATCCACGTTATAAACATGGAAATCCCGGGTATCCCCTACTTCATAACTTGCCATATCCTGCATTTGCCGTAACTCATCCGGTCGATGGCGACGCATTTCAAGGTAGGCTTTGTGCGCATCCCTGATTTGCGGAATCCGATAGAGATAATCTGTAAGATGAATGATCTTATCCTCATGTCGGGCAGGCTCATGCCCTAACCCAACCTGAAATCGGCCGTCCCCGGCTTCCTGCTCTGGCGCCCACAGCCCTCCACGTTCATTTTCAGCTTCCCAAAGGGTTTCAAAAAACAAATGTTCCTGATGAGTCAATACTTCCAGGCGTTCCGGATGTAACGGAAACAATCCGGATGTGCCTTGCGCACCGGCCTCCTGGATTGCAGGTGAGGCCCCCATTAACGACCATGCCAGACACCAGACCGCCGTTATGACTTTAATTTGACTGCTGCTTGCTGGATCGTTTTTGCAAAAAAATTTGCTCACTTATAAAAATTGAAAAGTCTCGTTATCAGGATAAGATGATTCATCAACGCAATATCAACAATACATATTTGCGTTTCCAAAAATTAAATATAAACGTTTAACAGGGAACATGTTGCCAACAAGCACCGATAAATCGTTATTAATAACCATAAACCGAAATAACGGTAACAATAACGATATATAGGTGTATGTATTCCAATCCGGCATGACAATAACGATGTGGTAACAACAAAGCAAAAAAGTGTTTATCGGGCCAACAATCTCATGTCAACCATTTCGCCCGGCCTCAAATCCAGCACCGGATTGATACGGATGCGAAGGGGCAGTCCGGTGGCGCCGAATAATTGATTGGGAAACAATGACACGGGCTCTGATGTATCTGCAATAGCTTCCAGCTGTACTCCGACCTCGGTGATCTGCATAATCGCTTCCTCACCGGATCGATTTTGCTTGCGTACAAGCACTTCCATTCCCGGTTCCGGTTCGAACATCACGGGATGAGGCAAATGAGCAATTATGTAATCGGGCTGAGAGGAATAGATCTGAAAAACAACCTCTCCCTCATTGACGAACTCTCCACTCATTTTTTGAACGCTCGCAATTTGTCCGCTCATTGGAGCCTCAAGTACAATCGGCATCATTTCAGCTTTGATTTTGTCCAGTGTCCTTTGATGTACCTCAATAGCTGCTGCTCTTGGATTTGTTTCCTGCCACAACTTGATCATTTCACTAAGATCAACAGCCTCCAGCCGATTTTGGAGCCGTTCCACAAGTTCCTCTACAATTTTGACTTCTTCTTCAAGCTCAAGATAATCCGTCTCCACCTGCTCATATGCTTCCACCGAAGTCAATCCATCTTCATAAATTCTCTTGATGCGATCATACTCTCGTTCCGACTGGAGTAAGCGAATTCTTGCCATCCCAAGCCGTGCACGGTTTTCCATAAATTCTATTTGCATCGACTCATAATCCATCAGATTACGCTGCTGATCAGCAAACGGGGCCATGGATAGACGAAGCAGCTCGATTTCTGCCAGGACAACCGCCAGTTCTGCTTCCACAATTTTTGGATCCGTTGTGATAAGTCTTCCAATCGGATCACCGGCGGAAACCGTATCAAATGCCCGCACCACAATATCTGCCAGCGATCCGGAACGGGGACTACGTACCTCGGCCTGTTTCCCAACCACCTTTCCAACCATATTGGCCGTATCCACCCTGTCTTTCCATAGCCAGGCAACGACGCCCGCTACCAGGACAAAAACAAGCAGCGGAAATAATTTTACCCTGATTTCTCTCCATCTCTGAGAGAGGGGTACCGGTATTTTATCCAGATTATCAGACATAATATTTTTCAAATCAAACTTCAGACTCCTCTTCGGCTCTTATCGTGGTTACGCGTGTGATGGCTGTGTTTTCCTGAAGGTCGTTCAGCAGATCCTGCACTCTGTTCGGATCCCGGAGGAGCAGCCTGTACGAAAGATCCGCCCCCTCTTCTTCATCAGCAGACCGCTGGCTTGCCATATGAACTTTCAGTGCATGTCGTTCCAGCATATGCTGCAAATCCGTGAGCTTCTTCATTGATTCCGACCAATGAAGGTTTACAATAAGGTCATATCGTTGCCGACTGCCGAATGACGTGAACCAGATGTACATCAGCACACCGGATGCCACAAACGTACCGATCAGCGCAGTAGAAAACCGCTGCGTTCCGCATGCCATTCCTATGACAATGAGGCTCAGGATGTAAACGGTATCAAGGGTATCCCGGACAATGTTACGGAAACGGACAATGGCAAATACCGCCATCAGGCTGAATGCTGTGACCAGGTTATTATCCAGCACCATCATCACTAATGAAACGGTGATGGGAATCAAAATGAGTGAACTGACATACGTACGGGAATAGGAAAGGCCCGTATGGGTATACATGTACACCCATGCCAGGATTTGTCCGCACAAAAAAGCGAGAAGCAGAGCCATAAACAGCGCTGTAAAATCCGTTGGCACCGGCGCCACATCTCCAAAATAAATCCAGTCTTGCATGGTTTATATTTTTTAATCAGACACTGGAGCGTATAAAACGAAATTCTCCCGTATTGGAAACCCCATCCACGTATTTTGCCGCGGCACCCGGCTGAAGGCCAAAAATCTGAACCATCTCTCTGAACCAGATGGGAAATCGATTGGTAAACTTCAGTTCCAGAATTACATTCCTGCCGAACACCGGTTGGGAATTCTGTAAATCCGTTGAAAAATTCAGCCGTTTTTGTGGTTCGATAATCACTTTACGATCCATGGTCACACGTATTTTATTGGCACCATCTGCCATCCAAGCTTCACGCAAGTAGGAGACATGTGCTTTGGGCTCTGCATTAAGCTGATAGACAAAGCGTGTGAAATCCAAAAGTGCATCCAGTTGTTCTGAAGAAGGGTCTACCAGCCCGGCCGTGCCTGGAATAAATCCTCTAACCAGATCGCGGGCAAAACGCCGATGTACGATGGCCCGCTTCTTCGCAATTATCCTGTCATGTCTGCGCTTTATCTCAAAATAGACCGGCGCCTCATCCGACATTTCATAGTATCGAATACGCAGTTTATAACGATTGCGGTCGCCATTTACCGTTTCCTGGTAGGTCCGCATGGTGGGGGAGTCCAGATAAATACTATGCACGGGATAGGACAAATTGGGCTGCGTGGCCCCATACGAGTCGAGATCCAAATAGCACGAAATAAAATCACGGATGCCCGAAGAGACCTTTTCAGGGATCACATATTTGTGCTCAAAACGCTGCTTTTGAATGGTATCGATACTCATAAATAATATTTCAACAGACCGCCGGTTAGTTAAACACACCGTTGATTAATAGCTATTCCGGAGTCATTAAAGGAATCATCAAAATTCCCGTAAACATTGGCAACTGGCCATAAACGGAATCCGTAAGATAGGCATAAAATGCCTGATTTCGCAATGACTTCGATTACAGCCATAGCCTTTTACAATATTTATTTCTGAAAGTTAGTTATCTTTGAACATTCAGGGTGCTCCCTGGTTACATTTTTCATATTAAGGATTGTTCTGTTATGACACGAGCTGCTTTATCCATCCTCTTCCTTTTATTGATTATCGCGGGTATTCATCTGGCAAATACATCAAAAAGCGATACCTCGGAAGTATCCGAAGTCGACCAGATTCTCTTTAATGCCGTTTTAAGAGATCTTGAGGGTGAGGAATTGACACTGAAAGATTTTGAGGGTAAAACCATTTTAATTGATATTTGGGAAACATGGTGCACTCCATGCCTCATCAGCATGCCAACCCTTCAAAAACTGATGGATGACTATCCTGATGATTTCGTTGTACTCGCCGTTTCTCCCGGCTACATGGATACACCTGAACAAGTGCAGAAGTTTGTCGACAACAACAATTACGATTTTGTGTTTGCTTTTGGCGAAGATCTTGCCCGCGATCTTGGTGTTCATAGTCTTCCATATAAAGTGTATGTGAATCCGAACGGCCAGCATATTAAATCTGTTTTGGGAAGCCAGGGGCCGGATGCCGACTATGAAAACACCCGGGAAATCATAGAAAATCACCTGTAAGCAGCCTCCGGGGGTCTCGTTAAGTGTTTCATAAACAGGGGTTGCATTTGGAGGTACAAAAAAAGACCTTGTGCGACCATATGAATGCTTTTTTATCCATTTTTATTTATTGATATCTATAATCCAGGAACTGGATCAAAACTGAAAGATGAATTAAAAAATATCGTTGTGTATGTCTACAGTTAAAGAGAAAAAATTGCCCTACAAAGTAGCCGATATATCCCTGCATGAGTACGGCCGCAAGGAAATCCATCTTGCCGAGGCTGAAATGCCCGGATTGATGGCTTTGCGCGAGGAATATGGTGCTCAAAAACCCTTGAAAGGAGCCCGGATTGCCGGTTGTCTTCACATGACTATCCAGACAGCGGTCCTGATTGAAACCCTGATAGAACTGGGGGCAAAGGTGCAGTGGTCCTCCTGCAACATCTATTCGACCCAGGATCATGCCGCCGCCGCCATCGCCAAAACGGGTGTTCCGGTATATGCATGGAAAGGCCTGACCGAAGAGGAATACAACTGGTGTATTGAACAGACCCTGTTTTTTGATGACGGACAGCCGTTGAGTCTGATCCTGGATGATGGAGGAGACCTGACCAACATGGTCCTCGACAACTATCCTGAATTGGCAAAAAATCTATACGGAATTTCCGAGGAAACCACTACCGGAGTACATCGCCTTTATGATCGAATGAGGGAGGGAACCCTTCCCGTTCCCGCGATCAACGTGAACGACTCGGTTACCAAATCGAAGTTTGACAACAAATACGGATGCCGCGAATCCTGCGTGGATGCCATTCGTCGTGCAACCGATGTGATGCTGGCCGGAAAAGTGGCTGTCGTCGCAGGATATGGAGACGTGGGTAAAGGCTCATCCGCCTCGCTGCGCGGCGCCGGAGCACGGGTAATGGTAACTGAAATTGATCCGATTTGTGCGCTTCAGGCCGCGATGGACGGCCATGATGTGAAAAAAATGAGTGATGCTGTCAAAGAGGCTGATATAGTGGTTACAGCAACCGGCAACTGCAATATCCTCACCAAAGAGCATTTCATGAACATGAAGGACAAGGCCATTGTGGGCAATATCGGCCATTTCGATAACGAGATTGATGTTCAATGGCTGAAAGACCATGCCGAGGAAATCAACATCAAGCCCCAGGTGGATATGTTCCGGTTTGCTGACGGCCGCGAGATTATTCTGCTTTCACAAGGGCGTCTTATGAACCTCGGCAACGCCACGGGGCATCCGAGTTTTGTGATGAGCAACAGTTTCACCAACCAGACACTGGCCCAGATGGCCCTCTGGCAACGTCCTGATGATTTCGAGGTGGGCGTACACGTACTGCCCAAAGATCTGGATGAAAAAGTGGCACGCCTGCACCTGAAGAAAATCGGTGTGGAAATCGATGAACTGAGCGACGAACAATCAGAATACATTGGTGTTCCTAAAACCGGCCCGTTCAAGACTGAATCGTACCGGTACTAACAGAGCACGGCCTTAACGATCTTATCAGATCCCTGCCTTCAATACCCCTTTCTGAATGGGAGGAGGCGGGGATTTGATTACATCAAGAAGATCAAAAGAGGATCGGTTTTCCTGCTGTAAGCTTACCCTGCCTCACCGTTGATTTGTGTTCACACTGTTCCTTTCCGACGAACACCTTGTCAATAAATCCCGTGTGTATTTAATTACTCCCCCCACCAGGCAGAAATGTTGTAACCCTTCATTTATATGACCGTCTTACCAGGTAACCTGCAATGGTAAAAACCGGAGCAGCGATATAACAAACAGGATGAAGTACAAAAACCTTCCATTGGATTTGCGGAATCGTTGAAAAATATCCCTTAGTCATTGAGTAACAACAGACTGTATAAATCTATAAGCATTGATTCCCCCTATTGTCAAATCCAAACAATCAAGAAAACTATACAAGGAGAATACCATGAAGATGGTACCACCACGGGCGACGTCTTCACATATGTAAATACCCAGGTTGCTTCTGCGATAAATTCCGGTGATCAGAGTGCGTTCGAAGTCGGGACCGCCATTATCGTTGAGGCCGGGGCTGCTTGCCGGGGTGATCGTATTGGCACAAGCGATGAAGTAAACAGAAGCCGCATGCTATCAGACCACCTGGTATCATAAAGCGGAAAACGCATCCTGCCCGCGCCGGCAGGATGCGTTTTTTTTCACTTGTATGTGTAATCTCAGCCGTGTTCGTCCACCCGCTGAATTGTCCATTTTTTCCCGGAACAACCTCGGATCCGGAGTGTTTATCCGCCCAAATTTATTTTACTCCGGTGATCATAATGATCGTCAACACGGTGTGCAAGATTTAACCACGAGCTTGTTCTCAAGACGGGAAAACCTTATTTTTGAGGGCATTAAATGAATGCGCACGTAGCTCAGCTGGATAGAGCGTCTGACTACGGATCAGAAGGCCGGGGGTTCGAATCCTCCCGTGCGTACTTATATAAACCCTTGTTGCGTAACATATTAGCGTGGCAAGGGTTTGTTTTTTATGATTACATACCCAAAAAAATCGATTTGAGTCCGCCTATAGTCCGTTTCGATATGCAGCTGGTATTATTAGTCAATGCTGTATTTTATAACGGGTTCGAAATGAATAATCAACAGCTATGCATTAATTGATGAGCATGGCATGTCGGTTCTCCAGGCCAGTAAAATAACCCGGCTGGCTCGTTCGACAATTACCTATGAATCCCGGTCGACCACCGATGATGATTGGAGTGGCGGAATAAGGGGATTAAACCTGTGTGCGATAGCGTGAGTTTTGGGAAAACACAACGAGTGATGTAGTGTGGGCACATAACACATATTTCGGGGGAATTTCTGAATGTGAATCACAAGGCGGAGCTATGCTTGAAACTTCTTTTAACTGCTTCATATGGCATCATTTGGGCGAAAAAGAAGTCGAGTCAAGCGGGCTTTTGACAGCGTGTCCACCGGTTTTAAGTACATGTGTATAGATCATTGTCGTAGCAACATCATTATGTCCCAGCAGTTCCTGGACGGTGCGGATATCATAACCGGCCTTAAGCAAGTGCGTGGCAAACGAATGGCGAAGAGTATGAGAGGATACTTTTTTTGATATACCGGCGATTTTCACAGCTTGACGCAGTTCCCGGTGAAGCGTTTCGCGGGATATGTGAAAGCGTGAGCGTCTGCCGGTTCTTGGATCCCGGCCGATTTTATGGGAAGGAAACAGGAATTGCCATCGAAATTCGGTATTTGCCGAAGGATATTTCTTTTGCAGTGCATGCGGTAGCTGGACGGCACCATAGCCCTTTTTGAGATCAAAGCGATGCAGGTTATGAACGTTCTTGATTTGTTGTTGAAGCCTTTGGATAAGAGATGCGGGTAAAACGGTAGTGCGATCTTTGAGTCCTTTTCCGGAGTGGACGGTTAATTGTTTGTATTCGATATCCAGGTCCATGATACGAAGCCGGATGCATTCGGAAATTCGGAGTCCGGTTCCGTACATCAATTTAAGAGGAAGTTCGGCTCTACCCTGCACAGCATTCAGCAGATTTTGGACTTCGTTGACGCTCAGGACGACAGGAACGTGCTGGTGTTTTTTGGACCATTCGACATTATTAACATAAAAATCGGTTTGTCCGAGTACGTCCCGATACAGAAAAAGTAAAGCACACAGTGCCTGATTTTGGGTGGACGGGGCGACATGCCGTTTATTGACGAGGTGGGTCAGAAAATTTTTTACTTCCTTTTCACTCATTTCGCCGGGGTGCATTTTGTTATGAAAGAAAATAAACTCCCGAGCCCATTTAATATAGCTTTTTTCGGTGCTATAGCTATAGCCTTTCAGACGAATTTCATTACGCATGCAAGACATCAGTTTTGGTTTATGCGGATTGTGTCTTGGGTGGGTCATAGCGAACGCCGTCCATTATGTGAATGAAGATGACATGGGAAGTTGATATGAAAGGATACGAGTTAGGATTTATGCAAGCTTGTCTTTACATAAGATTCTTATACCCTGTAATCCTTACAGCTTGATAAGGAATTTTTTCTCTCTCTTATGTGACATGAATAGCCAAATAAGTTGGAATTCTCCACCTTAGTCAACATTTTATGAAAAATTACATATCGAAATTTCTCTGCGTTAATAAATAGTTATGGAGCCACTCCTATTTCTAACTCCTGGTACGCTAAAATTCTTTAGGACTT
>JBBDQZ010000075.1:0-2363 GCA_040905705.1 Balneolales bacterium | reverse complement strand
GAGGAGCAGAGCGACGAATGCAGTCGAAGTATCTTTGTGTTTTTCAAAGCCTCCGATAGTTAAATCAAGTTTGTGAAAGTGCCGTCACTTTCTATAAAATCAGAGTTATGGGTATCGCTCTAAATTCGCTTCTTTTGCCTTAAAAGGCAAGGTAAATGCGTCTCACTTTCGAATAGATGCTTATTCAGAAAGGGTCTAAATTATAATTTAGAACACTTGCCGTCATCGGATGAGTTCCAAACATCTACTAAAAAACTTGAAGGGATTATTCACCCTGGAATTTAAGCACTTAGGTAATATAAACGTGTCACTTTGTTAAAACCTAAGTCTATGTGACTTTTGTAATTGGGCAACATATAAAATACGGCTGTCAATGCTTGCTGCTTCGTTTTCTGATCTACATCCGACAACCTATTTATTACCGGATGTAAGTCATCTGTCTTACTATCAGGGATCGGGACCCGTCCTCTCCCTTCGCAACCATTCGAATAAAATAGACCCCGCTGGCCAGATGTCCTCCCTGGAACGTACGGCGATAGATGCCAGGATCGAGGGTTGCATCGTCAATAACGGTTTCCACCGGTCGGCCAAGTACGTCATAGATTGTTATTACCAGCTGGGAACGGACCGGTAGCCAGTACTCGATTGTCGTACTACCACGAAAAGGATTCGGGAAGTTCTGTTTTAAATTATACTCTATAACTTTTTCCGTTATATGCATGGTATGCCGGGAACGGCTCTCCGTTTCGGCCGTTCCATCGCTGGCAATCACCCACCAGGTGTAGCTGCGGCCGGATTCGAAGAAACCGGCTGGGTCCTCAACGGTGTAGGTTGTATCAGGCAGCATTTCCTCACTATGTGAGGCACCATCATCCCTCAGCCAATGTATAGAATAATCGATCGGCTCTTCCTCGAAAGTGGACGTTTTCATCCAACTGAAACTTAAAAAGTTGATCGGAACCCTGTCATTATCTGCAGGTTGAAGCAAATCGAATGGTTCAGGCGGGTCGTTGACCTCATTAACTGTCACAAGGAAATCTCTGCGGCCCGACAATTCCTCAGGATCAAATACTGTTAGTCTAAGTCGTAAATCGGTATCATGAAAGAGCGGAGTGGTGGTCAGAGTGATGATCCGGGAAATCTCATCCACTTTAACCACCAAAAACTGTTCCGAACCGGTGCCGGATGCTCCATTTTGAGATTCTAATCTGTCGCAATGATCAAATTTAATCGTTCCGGTCGATGTTGATCCCGGAGCAGGCGTCAGACAGACTTTTTCTTGTCTGGAATCTACTACCTGCAGCTCCCAGGTCATTTGGTCAGGCGTGTACATATTGTCTGTGACTAGTGTATCCAGTCCGAATCGAATGGAGTCGCGCTGATCGAAGACCAGGCGTCCGGTATGCGGCTCCAATGTTGGATCCCCGATCAGAGAGAGTACAGGAGGGCGGTTTACTTTAAGAATCTCGAATTCCATGATCGCTTCTCTGAAATTCCCGTGCTGGTCATACAACTTGTAGCGAATACTGTCTTGCCCTATGAATTCCGGATCAGGCTTGTAAAGAGATCTATTCTTTGGATCCGTTATGAAGGTACCCGGACGCGAAATTACCCCGGCCGGATCGGTCTGCTCATTGATCTGGAAAATCTGCCCATGCTCCG
Source organism: Balneolales bacterium (assembly GCA_040905705.1). Lineage (GTDB taxonomy): Bacteria > Bacteroidota > Rhodothermia > Balneolales > Natronogracilivirgulaceae > JBBDQZ01. Next base: position 701 of record JBBDQZ010000075.1, on the reverse strand, counting down.
GTAAACGAATCATTTCAGCAGCGATCGGTCCTCCGGTTTCGTCAATAGTAGCCATCAGGATGATGAAATCCTCATCTTGTTGCACAGTCACGCGTGTCCTGTTCCGAAGGCTGGATCTACGTTCCACATCCGGACCTAAATAAAAATGGTTGCCATTCTGTGTCAGATCCGTAGCTTTCTCCAAATCAGTAACATCATCGAATGTGTGGTACATAACCAGATTATTCTCGGTTCCATTCAAAATCAGATCCTTCGCGGCTTGGATCTCTGTTCTCGTGCGCGGGCGATCCCATAACCGTATCTCATGTAATTCGCCATCAAATCCAAATCCGCGGCCTACCTCGAAATTAGCCTGCGATGACTGCAGAGGGGCGAACAGCTGTAATCTTTTCACTTCAAACCCGTTACGATAGAACTGTATTAATTCATTGTCCGGATCCACAACAAGCGAGATATGTGTCCAAAAAAATTGCAATTCATTTTGTTGATTCTGAAGGGTCAAACCACTCGAATAAAGATTTTCTGGAGGGTTTCCCGAATGGGAGGCCTGGGGCTGGATACTATTATTCCCTTCCTCAACCCGGAAGAAATTCTCTATCTCAATTTCGTACCTATTGCCCTCTTCGTCCAGCAACTCGACCGTAAGCACATTGCCGTTGATCATGATTCGGTATTGTCGGTCTTCACTATTCGATTCACTC
>JBBDQZ010000074.1:0-2393 GCA_040905705.1 Balneolales bacterium | reverse complement strand
TTCTGATTGTAATATACAAACTTAACCAGTGGTCCGAATTTTGGGGAGTATTACACAATACCTGTTTAGCATGCGTTGTCTGGGAATTGTAGAATCCTTCATAGCAATTACTTCAAACAGCCATATTAAACCGAAGGGGCTCGTCAAATTCGGAATTTAATAAAAAAAGTTTTGAAGCTCTTCAACCGACAAGGAGCGAACGGTAAGTTTTCCAACCGGATCTCTGAACGGCTCATTGCAGGCAAATAACTGATCAACCAGGGCTTCCATCTCTTCTGGTGAGAGTCTTTTCCCTCTTGGGATAGCCGCTTTATTGGCAAGTGCAAGGGCAATTCGCTCTTTTTCATTAAGTGTAATCGACTTCGCCATTCGTTTATATTGTTCCATAATGGACTCGAGAACATGATGTTCGTTATCGAGTCGTATATCAGATGGTACACCCAGCATCATTGCAGAATTACCGCTGAGGAGTTGTACATTGAAACCCATTCGAGTGATGACAGGATGTAACTCCTTAAGAAGGCTAAAATCAGTCGCTGAAAAATTCACTGTTTGAGGAAACAACAGCTGTTGGGTGCTGGGTAATCCGCTGTCGGCTTCACTTAGTACTTTTTCATAGATGATCCTTTTATGAGCGGCATGTTGATCCATAATAAAAATTCCGCTGCGGGTTTGTGAAAGAATAAACTGGTTATGAATTTGCCAGAAGCCGGTTCCGGCAGCCTGCTTCCCTCCTTTATCAGCCTGTTTAGCTATATCTTCTGATGAACGTCCGGCGGATATTGCATGAATTTCATTTGTTACAAACTTGTTATCCTTTTCAGAATGTATTTTCTCTGAAAGATCATGCCCTTGAATTGTTTCGTACAAATTTCTCGTGATATGATTGGGAATATGGCTACTTTGACTTTTAAACCCACCCTGGAAACGCCTTCTGTCTGTCCATTTATCCTCTCTTTCCGGATCCCACATAGGTACCTTCATGTGATCATTGAGCATTTTTTTAATCACTGAACGGGTAAATGTGGAAATGGACCGTTCGTCCTCAAACTTGATCTCTTGTTTCGCCGGGTGAACATTTACATCGACTTGGTCCGGATCTACTTCAAAAAATAAAGCGTAGAATGGATACTGTCCTTCCTTTATCCAATCTCTATAAATTTCCTGTATGATATAATTTATATGACGATGCATAATTGGACGCTTGTTGACGAACAGGAACTGTTCACCTCTTGTTTTTTTTGCAAGTTTGGGATCGGAGAGGTATCCTTGCATACGAACAAGGCTGGTCTCTTCAGAAAATGGAATCAGACTGGCTTTATAAGTATGGCCGAATAGCTCTGAAATTCTGTTCGCAAGTTCATCTGATGGCAGTCTGTAGATGATTTCCCCGTCTGCATCAACGTGGAAAGAAATTTCGGGGTAAGCAATAGCTGCCTGTTGAATAGCAAGTAAAATGTGGCGAAATTCGGTGGCATCGGTTTTCAGAAAAGCGCGCCGTGCAGGGACGTTATAAAAAAGGTTTCGAACCGTTACAGTCGTTCCGTTTTCTGTAGCAGCCGGATCCAGTTTATTCTCTTCCCCACCTCTGATTTCATACTCGATTCCATTATTATCTTCAAGTCGTTTTGTAGTTACCGTCACATGAGAAACAGAAGCCACGGAGGCCATTGCTTCTCCACGAAAGCCGAGCGTACGAATATTATATAAATCCTCAATATCCTGCAGCTTTGATGTTGCATGTCGAAGAAAGCAAAGTTTAATATCGGTCTCGGACATGCCACAGCCGTTGTCACTGACCTGGATCATCGTGCGTCCCGCATTTTGAATAGTGATAGTAATACGATCTGCACCGGAATCGATGGAGTTGTCCAACAACTCCTTGACAATCGATGCGGGACGCTGAATAACTTCTCCAGCGGCAATTTTGTTAGCGACTTCCGGTGGTAAAACTTTTATTATCGAAGCTGAATTTTCAGTGTCCGTCAAAATTGTATTTTACTTCTTACAAGTTTCATATGGTTCAAATAAAACTATGTAATTATCCAGAGAATAAGAAACAGGAGCAGTGCATACAGTAAAATGGATCCAGCGTTGCCCCTTCGCGTAATCCGCTTGAATTTGATCCGGTCCGGTCTTAATGGGTCTGGTTTATAATATCGATACTGATAATGGAAACGTTTGTGTTGGGGCCTTCTGCCCATCAGAGGTGAAAGCATAACTGAATAAAAAAACTGAAAATGAACAGATTTTGTTATTGGTGAATTCAGAACGCAGCGTATATAGAGATTATTCCACCTGGATACAACCGACTGATATTATCTTGTAGGTACAATATACGTATTGCCTCATGTAAAACCTTACTTTCGATTAATGGTTGCCTCACTTAAAAT
>JBBDQZ010000073.1:0-14751 GCA_040905705.1 Balneolales bacterium | reverse complement strand
TTGCGGGCCGGCGATTATGTGCAAACCCGGCGTATGACATTGATCAAGTAGGAAAGACGGATTCTGTTAATCAAATTCCCTTTAAGTCCCTGTTTTACCGGTTTAATCGGGGTAGACGGGGGCAAGAATCCGGAAGCCCATTCGTTACCCCGGAGACAAGCACAAGCATGCAATCCGGAACTCAGGCCAAATGGCCGGTTTTCCCGGCTCAGTGAGTGGAGAGACGTCGGTTTACCGTAATGAAAAAGGTATTTATACCGCCACTTACCGCACATAAAGGGAACACATTTTCATTCGATTCCGGGCTGGATTTTCCTTATATTTAGATCATATATAAATAAGGAACTTCCAAAGGGGCAAGATGGTTATCATTTGTGACTGTTGCCTCTGATGATTTACCGGAAGAAGCAAGATCATATTCTTTTTCCCATGGCAGCCGGGATTTATTCCGAAAACATAGCCTGCTTGCTTTAACCGGTACGATTCGATCCGTCCCGGCGCGGAACATTCAACACAAAACACGGTTTTTATACATTATGAGTGATATGCAAACCATCGAAAGCCTGGTAAAACAGCCGTACAAATACGGATTTACGACAAATATCGAGTATGATGATTTTCCCAAGGGACTCAACGAGGATATTGTCAACCTGATTTCGGATATCAAGGGTGACCCCGACTTCATTAGAGAGTTTCGCCTGAAAGCGTATCGGAACTGGAAAACCATGAAGGACCCCCTCTGGTCGAATATTCATTACCCGAAGATCAACTACGATGATATCCAGTTCTACTCGGCTCCCAAGAAAAAGCCACAACTGGACAGCCTCGACGAGGTGGACCCGGAGATTCTGGAAACGTACGAAAAGCTCGGTATTCCCATTTCCGAACAAAAAATGCTTGCCGGGGTGGCTGTGGATGCGGTATTTGACAGTGTATCGGTGGCTACTACGTTCAAGGAAAAGCTCTCCGAGGCAGGAGTGGTTTTTTGTTCCATATCCGAGGCGATCAGGGAATACCCCGAGCTGGTCAAGAAATATATGGGATCAGTCGTCCCTTATAACGATAATTATTTTGCTGCAATGAACTCGGCTGTCTTTTCCGACGGATCGTTCTGCTATGTACCGAAGGGGGTGGTAAGCCCGATGGAGCTCTCTACCTATTTCCGGATTAACAACGAAGAGTCAGGTCAGTTCGAACGTACGCTGATCATCGCCGAGGAAGACAGCTATGTCAGTTATCTCGAAGGGTGTACCGCTCCCATGTTCAGCAAAAACCAGTTGCATGCCGCGGTAGTTGAATTGGTGGCACTGGACAACGCCCAAATCAGGTACTCCACGGTCCAGAACTGGTACTCCGGCAACGAAGAGGGGGTCGGCGGGATATTCAATTTTGTGACCAAGCGCGGGCTGTGCAAGGGACATCATTCTAAAATATCCTGGACGCAGGTGGAGACAGGCTCCGCCATTACCTGGAAGTATCCCAGCGTCATTATGAAAGGGGACCACTCCACCGGTGAGTTTTACTCCGTGGCGGTTACCAACAACAAAATGGAGGCGGACACCGGAACCAAGATGATCCATCTGGGCAAACACACCAACAGTACCATCATTTCGAAAGGGATTGCGGCCGGAAATTCGCAAAACAGCTATCGCGGACTGGTCAAGGTAGGCCCGAAAGCCGACTATTCGCGTAATTACTCCGTTTGTGATTCCATGCTGATCGGTGATCGTTGCGGCGCCCACACCTTCCCGTATCTGGAAACCAAAAACAATACTTCCAGTGTCGAACATGAGGCCACAACATCAAAAATCGGGGAAGATCAGATTTTCTATCTGCAACAGCGGGGTCTGGACGAAGAAAATGCGGTTTCCCTGATTATCAACGGATTCTGCAAGGAAGTCTTCAAAGAGCTTCCTATGGAGTTTGCCGTCGAGGCGATCAAACTCCTGGGTATCAAGCTTGAAGGAAGTGTCGGCTAAACCATTTCCGGTTATCTGCTGCAGATAACTCTTCTGGCGACGCATTCATTTTGCAATAGAAAACTATAACATATCTAACATTCCAATATATACATGCTGATCATTAAAAATCTCCACGCTGAAGTGGAAGGCGAAGAAATTCTCAAAGGAATCAATCTTGAAATCAATGCGGGCGAAGTACACGCCATTATGGGTCCGAACGGCAGCGGAAAAAGCACCCTCGCGAAAGTTATAGCCGGGCATCCGTCTTATGAAGTGACACAGGGAGAGATTCTGTATCAGGGGGAAGATCTTATCGAGATGGAGCCGGACGAACGAGCCCGGAAAGGCGTTTTTATGGCCTTTCAATATCCGGTCGAAATTCCCGGTGTCAGCAACAGCATGCTGATGCGCGAAGGTTACAATGAGATCCGGAAGGAGCAGGGGATGGATCCGCTCGACCCGCTCGAGTTTGAAGATTATATTCTGGACAAGCTCAAACTGGTTGAAATGGACCCCAAATTCCTGGATCGTAATGTCAATGTCGGATTTTCCGGCGGCGAAAAAAAGCGCAATGAAATTCTCCAGCTTGCCGCATTAAATCCGAAACTGGCGCTGCTTGATGAAACTGACTCCGGGTTGGATATTGATGCCTTGAGAGTAGTCTCCGAAGGGATCAACAAGATATCCGGAAAAGAGAACGCCATCATGCTGGTCACCCACTATCAGCGTATTTTGAACTATATTACCCCGGATTACGTCCATGTGCTGGTGAGTGGCCGCATTTATAAGTCCGGTGGCAAAGAGCTTGCGCTGGAGCTTGAAAAGCACGGATACGAGTGGGTGACAGCGAGCACGGAAGTAAATGGAGAGGCCAGATAATGACAGATATTTCGAAAGAAAATCTTTTTTTAGACAGACTTACTGACAATTATGACAGGGAGCAACCGGTTCATAAACGGGTTGCAACGCTTCAATCCGAAGCCAGGAGTCAAATTGCCGGGAAAGAACTTCCGACGGTCAAGCACGAGGAGTGGAAATACTGCCCGCTCAAATCGCTGAGCAAAGAATCCTTTATCCCTGCCGGGAGTATGGCCTCTCCGAACCTGCCGGAGAACGCCATCGACCACATATATCCGGAGGCCGAACATCATCACCTGACTTTTCTCAACGGCGTGTACAATGAAGCCTGGTCCAAAACAGACCGCCTTCCGGAAGGTGTTATTGTGGCCAATCTTGCCGATGTGTTGAGGGAAGGTCATCCGGTGGCACTGGAACATATCGGCAGGTATGCAAAATGGGAAGATGACCCGTTTGCTCCGTTTAATACCTCGGTTTTCCGTGACGGTGCGTTTATTTACGTCCCCAAATCGGTAAAAATAGAGGAACCGATTCAGCTGCTGTTCCTCAACACGGATGAACAGCAGCAGTTTGTAATGACACCCCGGTGTCTGATTGTAGGAGATCAATCCAGCGAGATGACCGTTGTCGAGGATCATATTGGACTGGGTGAAAATGTGTACTTCAACTGTCCCGTGTCCGAGATCAAGCTGGGTGAAAATTCTCACATGATCCATGTAAAATTGCAGCGTGACAGCAAAAATGCGTACCACATTTCCCGTCTGGCGGCCGATATAAGCCGGGACAGCGACTACAAATCCTATGCGGTTCAGCTGGGCTCCCGGCTTTCCCGCAGCGACGTCAAGGCGGTGCTGACCGATGAGAACACACACGCTACGCTGGACGGCCTGGTTATGGTCAATGAAACCCAGCTTTCCGACACGCACAGTGTTATGGATCACACCATGCCCAATTGTACGAGCCACCAGTTACACAAATGCATTATTGACGGTGAAGGGACATCGGTCTTCAATGGCAAGATCTTCGTACGCCAGGACGCTCAGAAAACGGATGCGTTTCAGGAGAACCGGAATCTGCAGTTATCCAATACGGCCACAGCCTACACCAAACCGCAGCTGGAGATCTTTGCGGACGACGTCTCCTGCAGCCACGGCGCAACGATTGGTCAGTTAAATCCTGATGAAGTTTTCTATTTGAAAACCCGGGGCCTTCGCGAAGCCCAGACCCGTGAAATACTCACCTACGGATTTGCCCTGGATGTGATCAAATCCATCCCGGTCGCTTCTATCCGGAAGCGCCTCAGTAAAGAAGTGGAGAACTTTACCAAAGAAAGCAAATCCATTAAGCAATATGCCTGATGGCAGAAGCAACTACATCCCTGAAGGAAAAAACCAACCGGATCAATATTGAGACCTGTCGTGACGATTTCCCGGCATTGCACCGGAAAGTTCACGGCAAACCTCTGGCGTATCTGGACAATGCGGCATCCAGCCAGATGCCGGAACCGGTGATCCATGCCTATACCGACTATCACAGCCGGTATCATGCCAATGTGCATCGGGGTGTGCATCTGATGAGCCAGGAAGCTACCGAAGCAATGGAAACCGCACGCATAACGTTGCAACAGCTGATCCATGCCGAATACAGCCACGAGATCATTTTTACCTCCGGTACCACCGATGCCATCAACCTGGTTATGCAGGCTTATGGCCGTTCAAACATCGGTGAAGGAGACGAGATTCTCATCAGCACCATGGAACATCACTCCAATATTGTTCCATGGAGAATGCTGTGTGATGAAAAGAAGGCGGTGCTGAAGGTGGTTCCAATCAGTGACGACGGCGTGCTAGATCTCGATGCATTTGCATCCATGATCACCGGGCGCACCAAACTCGTCGGGGTTGTCTATGTTTCCAATACACTCGGTACGATCAACCCGGCCAAGGAAATCACACGTATTGCCCACAAACACGGGGTTCCTGTACTGATTGACGGAGCACAGGCCATCTCGCACCTGGAGGTGGACGTGCAGGATTTGGATTGTGACTTTTTCGCAACATCCGGTCACAAAATGTTTGGCCCGACCGGTATCGGAATCCTTTACGGCAAGGAGAAATGGCTCTCCGGAATGCCTCCATATCGCGGAGGCGGTGACATGATTCTGAGCGTCTCTTTTGATGAAGTCCTTTATAATGAACTGCCCTACAAATTTGAAGCAGGTACACCCAATGTCTCCGGTGCGATAGGAATGGGTAAAGCGGCCGAATACATACAGGCGGTAGGTTATGATGCTATCCACAAAAAAGAGGCTGAACTCTTGCACTACGCGACCGATCAGCTGTCGGCTGTCGACGGGCTACGTATCACGGGCAAGGCCCCGGAAAAATCGGCGGTGATCTCTTTTGTTATGGACGGCATCCATCCGCACGATATCGGAACGATTCTGGATCTGGAAGGAGTGGCGGTACGTACCGGCCATCACTGTACACAGCCTTTAATGAAGCGGCTGGGGGTGGTGGCGACGACCCGTGCATCCATGGCTATGTATAACCGCAAGGAAGAGATCGATCAGCTCGTATCGGCGCTGCACAAGGCCGTAGAAATTTTCAGGTAACAGCCAATATGTATTCATATGCATGCAGAAGACCGCCTGCAGCGGAAAGACGGGTTTTCGTGCCGTATGAGGACATAGCAAATTATCTCTGGAAAAAATTAAACGAATAACAATACAAAGGTGGAAATGCAGCAGGTTCAGCCCATGAACGATAAAACCGGTCATCTTTACCAGGAGGTTATGTTAGACCATAACAAAACTCCGAGAAACTATAAAGTGCTGGATCCGGCCGATTTCGAAGCTTTGGGGCATAATCCGCTTTGTGGTGATAAATACAAGGTTTTTGTTAATATAGATGAACAGGATGTCGTTACCGATGTCACATTTATCGGTGAAGGATGTGCGATATCCAAAGCCTCTGCATCCATGATGACCACTGTGGTGAAAGGGAAGCATATCAGTGAAATTGAAACCCTTTTTCATCAGTTTCATGACATGACCCGGGGCAAACTGGATCCGGAGAAGGATCCGAATGAGTTGGGCCGGCTGCGTATTTTTGCCGGTGTCCGGAACTTGCCTGCACGCGTAAAATGCGCTACGTTATCGTGGCATACGCTTCAGGCGGCGATCAGAGGAAAGAATGAGGTTTCCACCGAATGAGTCCTCCTGATCTATTTGTAATACCCTGCAAGCAGATTCGTTGTTTTAATGGCGGCCGGAGATGTTACGGAAACTGCCATGATTGCCGGTTTGCTTTAAAGGTACTTTGTGATATATAAATTCAAACGCTATGCCTAAAATTGCCGAAATAGAACGAACTCCAAACCCGGATGCCATGCGGTTTGTACTCAGGGATCCCATTTCCCAGGGCGTGACCCGTTCATACGAGTCTCCTGAAGAGGCTGTTGCCGATCCGTTTGCAACGGAGTTATTCAATATTCCGCACGTCATTTCCGTCTATTATGTCGACAGATACGTTACCATTACGCAGGATGGCGGTATCGACTGGAACACGTTATTGCGCCAGCTGGCTCCGCCAATCCGGGAGGCCGAAGCGATCGAACGGCTGGATACAGATGATCCCAATATCCATGTCAGTGAAGAAGCGCAAGGATCGGATGACCCGCGCTTTATCGAAATCAACAAAATGCTGGATGAACAGGTGCGTCCGTATCTGCTGGCCGACGGAGGTGGCCTTAAAGTGCTCGGACTAAACGGTGATGTGCTGAAAGTCCACTATCAGGGGGCATGTGGTACTTGTCCCACAGCTACAAGCGGTACCCTTTATGCAATTGAAAGTATGGCAAAACGAATTGATCCGAACATCCGGATAGAATCTGTCTGATCTTATGGCTATTAAAATCAGTGATCGTGCACTCGAACGTATCAACGAAATCCGCATGAACGCCGGTGCCGGTGAGGAGACGGCTCTGCGCATTGGTGTAGTCGGTGGCGGATGTTCCGGCCTGACCTACAAGCTGGATTTCGATGACACAAAGGACTTCGCAGATCAAAAAGACAAAGAGTTTGAAGTGAGCGGATTACGTATCGTTATTGATATGCGCAGTTTTCTTTATATCGCCGGAACAGAACTGGACTATACAGACGGCCTGGAAGGCAAAGGATTTCATTTTATTAATCCCAATGCCGCACGTACCTGCTCTTGCGGAGAGTCGTTTTCCGTCTAACTGGTGTGGATCCGGCACCTTGTTTCAGCATAGCTATACATTCAGGTAACGCGTATTTTAACAAACCGGTATTGCGGATGATCATGGATGAGCAGAAAGTATGGCACAACAAGCGGCAGTAGTTACGAATAAAGTAGCCCAATCGGGACTCATTACCCTGGATTTGGAAAAGTGGTATACCGGGGACGAAATTGTTGCATTTGACCTCAAGGATTTCCTGCATATGGAGCTGATCCTGAAGGAAAAAGAATTTCGTGAGTCATTGAATGCGCACGACTGGTCCCGGTATGAAGGGAAAATTCTTGCTGTATATTGCTCCACCGATGCTATTATTGCTTCCTGGGCTTTCATGCTGGTGGCAGCTCATGCTCACGACTTTGTAAATGAGGTGGCCTATGGAACACCTGGGGACGTCTCTTTTGAGCGGTTTCGAAGCCGTATGGACCGGGTGGACTGGTCACAATATTCCGGCCGGAGGGTTCTGTTAAAAGGTTGTGCCGGTGTGGATATCCCACCGTCAGCCTATCTCTATGCTACACAAAAACTTCTTCCCCATGTTGAACGCTTGATGTATGGTGAGGCCTGTTCGTTTGTACCGGTTTATCGTGCGCCGAAGAAAAAACGGGAGTGACATGAAAGCAGGGGAAACAGCTCGTACAGCCCGTAAATCACTCGGGTACGTCTGGAGATCAATCCGGCCATTTTTACGGCATTAAGCGTAAAAACTTATCCATGAACGAAACAGAAAAGCGAAAAAAGGAGCACCTTGAAATCATCCGGGCCGGCAAGACGCATTACCAAAAATCGGCCGGGTTTGAACGGTTTGATTTTATTCATAATGCCCTTCCCGAGATTGACTATCACGATATAACCTGCGAAACCCGATTTCTGAACCGCTGGTTTGGTTTTCCTCTTTTTATTTCCTCAATGACGGGCGGACATCATGACAGTATTCCGGTTAATGCCATCATTGCAGCATTTTGTGAACAGCATAATCTGCCTTTCGGGGTGGGCAGTCAGCGGGTTATGCTGGAAGACCCGTCTCTGAAATCCACCTTTTCCATAGTCCGGGAAGAGGCACCCTCCGCTTTTATTGCCTCCAATATTGGCGGGGTCCAGCTGGCCGGCGGCCTGGAAAAATCAGCAGTACATACGATCATCGACACTATCCGGGCTGATGCCGTGATTGTACATCTCAATCCTCTCCAGGAGCTAAGACAAAAAAATGGCGACAGAAATTTCAGCGGTATCAGGGAAGGCATTCGTTCCCTGGCCAAAGATGTGGAGATTCCTGTCATCGTTAAGGAGACAGGTGCCGGTCTGTCTCAACAAGTCATTCATCAATTGATAGATTGCGGAGTTGCCGCCGTCGATATAGCCGGAGCCGGCGGAACCAGTTGGGGAAAAGTCGAGAACCTGCGTAACGGGCTGGAACCGGGACACTTTTCCGATGACTGGGGCCTGCCCACAGTGGATTGCCTGCTGGCTGCAGGAAAACTGGAAAACGGGCAATGCGAGGTGATTGCCTCCGGAGGCATACGAAGCAGCCAGGACATCGTCAAGAGCCTTTGTATGGGTGCGGCCATTACAGGAACAGCTCAGCCGGTCATGCAAGCTATCCAGCAAGGTGGATACGGTGCTCTTGAGTCGCTCTACCATCAATGGGAAGTGGATTTTCGGCTGATACTCTGCCTGCTGGGATGTGAAAAGCCCACCGATCTGGATATGGTTCATCTCAGAGAAGTTACTGTTCGATGAGCTATCCACTTTTTTTGTATATTTGCAACCCGTATCTGTAGTCATTTTGTGACCATACCGAAGTATTCACTTTTATTGCAAAAAATTTTTCACATCCGCTATAATCTCTTTACGCGTGCAACCCAATACATCTCAACTTGATCAGCTTTTGAACAAGGCCCTTGAATCACTTGCCCTTCCGGGGACACCGGCCGGGCTATACGATCCTGTGAGATATGCACTTGCTCTTGGTGGAAAGCGTTTGCGCCCCAGATTACTGTTACTGACAAACGGGTTGTGTAAAGGGGATCCGGAGCAAGCTCTGCCTGCAGCCGTCGCTGTAGAACTTTTGCATAATTTCACTCTTGTTCATGACGATATTATGGATCGGGCCGAGACAAGAAGAGGCAAGCCGAGTGTATACGCGAAATGGAATGATGCGAGTGCCATATTGTCGGGCGACGTTCTCTTTGTGTTGGCGATCAGGCAGCTTAACCATTTTGGCACATTGGAAGGAGACGGGCACCCTGACAGTTCAAGGTTGATCTCGCTCTTTCTGGATACGATTCAGACAGTGTGTGATGGCCAGGCTATGGATATGGAATTTGAAGAGCGCAAGGTGGTTGCCATCCATGAGTACATGGAAATGATCCGGGCTAAAACGGCTGCCTTGATTCGCTGCTCAATGGAAATGGGAGCCTTTGTTGCCGGGGTGGACGACCGAACCCGGGAACAATGTGGCGAGATCGGAATGCATGCCGGTTTAGCCTTCCAGATTCAGGACGATTTGCTTGATGCTATCGGAGCGTCCGAACATTTTGGCAAGAAAGTGGGCGGGGATATTCTGGAGGGTAAAAAAACCTATCTCTCGATCCGGGCCATGGAACGCGCTGATGACACCGACCGCCTGCTGCTTGAGGAGATACTTGGAAACAGTAATGCAGGTGAATCCGATATTCTTCGGGTTATTCGTATCTATCATGATCTTGGGGTAATCGATGATGCGATTACCCGGATTAACTCTCATTACAACCAGGCTATGGAGAAATTGTCCTTATTTGAAGAAACTTCATACCGAAAAGAAATAAAAGCACTGTTTGAGAAGTTAAAGGTACGGGAAAACTAAGGGTTCTGTAATCGTACACTCATTTTTAAATATACTTATTGTAAAGGAAATTGTTCGTATGCAGCAATTCGGTAAAATCATATCCATCATTCTGATACTTCTAACAATGGCCGCCTGCGGGTCACGTTATGCCATTCAGCTGGGAGATACGGTAGAGGTGGCGTTTGAAAAAGCCATGAGTTACTACGAGCGTGAACGCTATTCACAGGCGGCCAACGCCTTTGAAACCGTATTGTCTATTGCGCGAGGTACGGATCTGGCAGCAGACGCACAGTATTATCTGGCCCAAAGCTATTTCCAAAATGAATCATATTTAATGGCGGCCAGTGAATTTAGCCGCTTTGCCAGAAACTATACCAGGGATGAAAGGCGGCAGGATGCTGAATTCATGGAGGCTTATGCTCACTATATGTTGAGTCCGAGATATAATCTGGACCAGAGCGAAACCCACAATGCGATTGAACGGTTTCAGCTGTTCGTTTCACGTTATCCGGGAACAGACCTGGCCCGAGAAGCAATCGAACATATAGATGAGCTGCGCGATAAACTTGCCAAAAAGAAATTCAACGCCGCGGAAATGTATATGCGTATCAGAGAGTATCGTTCCGCTGCATTATATTATGGCCTTACTGTTGAAGAACATCCCGAAAGCCGGTGGGCGGAACAGGCGATGGTCAAACAAATTCTTGCCCATGTGCAATATGCCGAAAACAGTATCCGGGACCGTCAGCAGGAGCGCTTTGAGCAAGCGATTGAGAGCTATCAGCAATATGTACAGATATTTCCGAATGGAGAAAACAGGCCGCTTGCGGAACAATATTACAACCGTGCAATGGACGGCCTTGCGGAAGTCTCAACCGTAACGGCCGGACGATAAACATATGAGTACGGGCCTATTCTTCGGAACATTTAATCCCGTCCACCGTGGCCATGAAGCGCTGGCTTCTTCTTTTTTATCCAGTGGCGTACTGGAAGAACTCTGGGTTATTCTTACTCCATCTCCCCCGCATAAACATGTGCCCACGCTGGCACCGTTTGATGATCGCTGGAACATGCTGAAGCTGGTCTTTTCCGGGTATCCGAAGTTGCACCTGTCCGATATTGAGCAACGTATTCCATCGCCGCATTATACGGTTAAAACCATAACATTTCTTAAAAACAGTTATCCGGACCGCCATTTTTATCTTTGCATCGGAGCCGATACGCTGCAGACCATGGCATCCTGGTATGAAGTTGAAAAAATGGTTTCAAAAGTGGAATTGCTGGTTGCCGGTCGTCCCGGATCCTCCGTCGCCGTCCCTTCGGAAATGCAACCGTTTGTCGTGCATCAATGCAAACACGAGGAAACGGATATTTCATCCACACAAATTCGGAAATCGATCAGTGAAGGAAGAGAACCCGGTCAGAACATGCTGCACCCGGAAGTCCGGCATTATATCAGGGAACACCGGCTTTATGGGTCCGCGGGGCCGGTAAAGTAAAATAACGGACCAGGGTGCAGCGCGGTATACAGCCGACTTTCGGGTTATTGCCTCAACTGACGGAAAAAACGGGTTAACAGATCCTCGCTCTCCTGTTCTAATATTCCCTGAACGATCTCTATCTGATGGTTTAATTTGCGGTTCGATGCGATATTAAAGAGACTGCCGCAGGCGCCGGAGTGCTCATCCTGGGCGGCAATGACCAGTTTATCCAGCTTGGCCCATACCAAAGCTCCGGCACACATGGGACATGGTTCCAATGTAACATACATAGTACACGATTGCAGGTATTTTTCCTGGAGATGCTCAAAAGCGGCAGTAAGAGCGATCATTTCGGCATGTGCAGTCGGATCGGACAAAAGTTCCACCTGGTTATGCCCCCTGGCAATAATGCGGTTTTTGTAAGTAATCACGGCGCCTACAGGTATTTCACCGATTTCTGACGCGTAACGGGCTTCATTAATGGCCTGTTTCATAAATCGGTAGTGATCGTTTTCTGATGAAATAATAGAAGAAACCGGGTCGGTAGTCATATGGATAATCAAATGTGTATTGAAAGCTAAAGCAGAAAATCGGGAATTGCGTTATTTCAAATCAAGAATAATTTTTAGATATTTTATTATTTGTTATCATAGCCGTTTTGCAATATGTTAAGATGACTATGGGCAATGAAAAAACAGGTGAACTAGCAACGATCATTGACAGGATTCGAAATGTTCCTGATTTTCCAAAAAAGGGGGTTATATATAAAGATATAACACCGGTTTTAAATGATCCTGAATCATTGCAACTGGTGTCAAAGTTGCTGGTTGTACCCTTTCAGGGGTTGGAAGTGAATATCATTGCCGGGATTGAATCCCGTGGTTTTATTTTCGGGTCGCATATAGCAACCCATCTCGGTGCGGGGTTTGTGCCGGTGCGAAAATTCGGGAAGCTTCCAACAAAAAAAATCACGATGGAATACGAACTGGAATATGGGAAAGGTCAATTGGAAGTTCATGAGGATGCTATCCTTGCAGGAGATCGTGTGGTTATCCATGATGATTTATTGGCTACCGGCGGATCGGCCCGTGCGGCCTCCGAACTGGTAAAAAAACTTGGTGGAGTGATTGTCGGATATTCATTTATCATAGAATTGACATATTTGAATGGCAGGAGCGTCCTGGAATCCGATATCGCTGTTCATTCTTTAATAAAAGTGTAGTATACCGCTTGTCGGGTTGCTCCATTACATTTTAATAAGAAGGGTAAGGGAAAAGAATATCTATTAATATATGGTGTGTAATTTCATTCCATGGTTTTTTTTGATATTTTCATCTGAAATGTGTTATATGTTCCGACAGTACCAAATTTGTTTAAGTATTTACTGTTTTTACAAATCAAACAACAAATAAACCAAGATCAATTATAATTTAACGGTCAAAAAAATGGTCTCAATGAAACATCTCGGATTACCGGGGAAATTGTCAATAGCTGCTATACTGGTTTTTATGGTTGCTTGCGGCCCCTCCCTGACACTCACCAATGTGGATTATTCCCAGCCCATGGAATCAGTAATGTCACCTGATGCCAATGGAAATGTGGAAGATCCCCGTATGGGAATCAGCTTCGATATCACACCGCTCAACGTTGAAGAACGCGGTGAGAATGCATCACTTCCTGATGAAGTACGGCTGATACGTAGCAATGAAGGGTACTATTTTGTTACGGCACCCGGATATAGCAATGTCTATGTCTTTACATCAGCTGAAGGATCGCTTGAGTTGCATGCAACCATTCCCGTATCTGAAGCCGGCCTCGCAGAACCTGCGTTCAACCAGCGTGCTCCGTATATTCAGCTGGTCGACGGGTCATCAGAATATCGTCTGACAAAAGACGGCCTTGCAAACTAAACCGAAATTTTTAAGCTACGATTAAGCATACAGACTCATGGAAAAACTAAATTTAAATACTGTACTGGCAACATTGCTTTTATTTGCTTTGGGAGTTACCGGTCAGGCACAGGCTCAGTTTCAGTCAGATTTTCAGATCAAACGTAACTTCGATCTTGATCACGCTGAAGTACTGGAGGCACTGAAAACCATACAAACTTCCGAGGAGGCAGATTCTCTTGTCGATGTAGTTGCCGAGATGGAAGAACGATATTCAGATCATCAAAATCTGTTGAACAGGGTACTCTATCCGGAAACTTTGAATGAACGGATGACCAATCTCCGTGACCTTTCCCGGGTAACCGCTGCTCGTATTGCGAGACTTGGCGAGACCGGAGATACCGTTGTCGTTCTGGAAGAGAGGATCGCTGAACTTACCACCGATGCTACCCGCTATCAGGAACGCGCCGATTCACTGGCTAATGAGCTGAATGCCATGAGGCGTTCACGTGACGCCAATGCCGCCCAGGCTCGCCGATTGCGCCAGCAACTGAACCAACGTGACGAGTTCATCATCAAGATGGTAGACTCGACATTTATCGCTTACGAAAACGTGGATCTGGAGTCGCTTTCACCGGCGGAAAGACAGGAGATAGCACTTCAAATTGATGCTCAGAATGTGTTTGGACATATCGAATCTGTTGTGGATAACAACATCGCATTTCTTAATACACATACGGAGCTCAGTACCCAGGATTTTCTGAAGCTTTACAGTGTTCAGGCTGAATTTAAACGTATGTGGGAGAATATGGGTTATGACCTCTCCCGTATCTATCTGTCCGAAACCAACCGGCAGGCTCGACTGGGTGATATCGTTGAAAAAATAGACGAATGGGAAATGTTGATTGATGATGCGGCATGGGCAACTCTTGCCGATGCATTCCGCCAGAATGAAATTCAACTGGCATCATTTAGCAATTCTCTTCAGTTCTATACAGCGCTCAACACCTATCTTGATGAAGCCGTAGCCCGTGCAGAGGAGTCCGGAAGCGAAGAAGAAGTTGCCCGTTATCAGCGTTTTGCAGATATGTGGTTTAATGATGTAAAACCGCGCTGGCAGGAGCATCTGGTCTCAGCAAATCTTATGACTCATTCGAACTTTAACACCATAGATGAGAAACTGGCTGATTGGAAGCTTCATGCTCAGCCGACTTCTTACACAGCGTTTATTTTCCTCGGCCTTGCGGTTATCCTCTTACTGGTTTTCCTTGGCCTGTGGCTTAAGGAACGGGGGAAAAAGTAGGGTATAAACAAAGTTGATCTGTTATCCGGATGATGAACCGATCAACCGGCGTTTGCCGGAGTCGCTTGATGTATCCGCAGTTTAACTTTCCAGCCGGATCCGTATTGACGGGTCCGGCTTTTTTTTATGTGCGCCCGGCAGGGCGCATTCACCTGGGAGTGAAAGTCTCCTA
>JBBDQZ010000072.1:0-2413 GCA_040905705.1 Balneolales bacterium | reverse complement strand
GACTCATTTCCAGCCCTCTCAGTACTTTGCGTTCAAATTCATCTTCGTTCCAGACGATTCCGCCTCCGGTACCTCCCAGGGTAAAGGAAGGCCGGATGACAATCGGGAGACCTCCGAGTTCAAGGGCAATTTCCTTGGCGTCCAGAAGAGACTGGGCGGTACGGCTTTTACATTGTTCGATGCCGATGGTATCCATGAGATCACGGAACTTCTGGCGATCTTCGGTAATATCGACCGCCGAGATATCAACCCCGATAATCTCGATGTTGTTATTTTTCCAGAAATTTTCCTGTTGGAGGTCGCGGGCCAGATTCAGGGCTGTTTGTCCTCCCATAGTCGGCAGGACGGCGTCCGGTTTTTCAATCTCGACAATCTCCCGGATGGAGTCGGTCGTCAAGGGTTTTAGATAGATTTTATCGGCTATCAAAGGGTCCGTCATGATCGTTGCAGGATTCGAATTGATCAGGATGACTTCATACCCTTCTTCTTTGAGAGAGCGGCAGGCTTGCGTACCGGAATAGTCAAATTCACAGGCTTGCCCGATTACGATCGGACCGGATCCGATGATAAGAATTTTATTGATGTCGTCGCGACGTGGCATGTGAGATATTTTGATTTTTTCCGCCGGATAGCGGATTGATTGTTAGATGTAGTTCATTTGGTCGTTAAAAAAAATTATGCGTCAATATTCATCATGGCAGAAATAATATGTTTGTAAAGTGAGTTTGAACATGTTTGCAAAGTTTTTGCATGGCGGATAGCGGAGGTTCGTCAAATGTTTGGCGAGTTTGTTTATAAGGTTCCTGTTTTACGTACGGTGCCTGTCATTTGGGTCCTGGCCTGAGCACTTTCATCAAATCTTTGTCACTTGTTCCCTATTCCACCAACTCACCTTTGGATTCCTTTACCATATCCAGGAATTGGTCGAACAGATACTGCGAGTCGTGCGGCCCCGGGGAGGCTTCCGGGTGATACTGAATCGAGATCCCGGAAAAATTCTTGAAGCGCAACCCTTCAATGGATTGGTCATTCAGATTCAAATGTGTTACTTCAACCTTGGAGGTGTCGATTTTTTCTTCGTCAACGGCAAAGCCGTGATTTTGAGTAGTGATTTCTACAAGTCCCGTAGCCGTATTTTTTACCGGTTGATTGGCACCCCGGTGACCCACATACATTTTCCGGACCGAAATGCCTTCAGAAAGTGCCATCAACTGGTGGCCCAGGCAGATTCCAAAAAGAGGTTTCCCAGTCGATTTGGCATATTCCACAATGGGGAGGCCATAGTGGGAAGAAGCGTTGGGGTCGCCCGGGCCATTGCTGAAGAAAAATCCGTCGGCTTTCCAGGCTTTGACTTTCTCGACCGAGGTTTCAGCCGGAAAGATTCGCAAAGTGCATCCCCGTTTTACAAAATTATCAATGATACTCTGTTTGATTCCATAGTCGAAGGCGGCAATTTTGAAAGGCCCTTCGGACGAAACGGTTTGAGCTTCTTTTCGGGTAACGTGGGTGGCGAGTTCCAGGCCTTCCATCGGGTCCCACTCTTTGGCAAGCTTGATGAGCCGGTCTTCGTCGGTAATCTCGGACGATATCACAGCGTTCATCACCCCTTTGGCCCGGATATGTTTGACCAGCTTTCTTGTGTCGACCCCGGTAATACCAATCACGTTATTGCGTTCGAGATACTTCTGGAGGCTCCCATCGGCAACCGGATTGCTGAATTCCCATGAAAAGGATCGTACGATTAATCCGGCTATCATCACCTTGTGAGCTTCATCATCGATCGCCATGGTGCCATAGTTTCCGATGTGAGGATAGGTCATCATCATCAACTGGCCATAATAGCTGGGGTCGGTGAAAATTTCCTGGTAGCCGGTCATACTGGTGTTAAAGCAGAGTTCCCCTCCGGTGGTGCCTTCAATACCAATAGAGGTTCCGTGTGCCAGGGTTCCGTCTGACAGTGCGAGGATGGCTTTATTGTTGGGATACATCGTCATTGAGCGGGTTTTCGGTTCTGGTTGATTGGAGATCGAAAATATAGATCAAAAAAAATCCGACAACGGAAACCGTGTCGGATTTTCTTTCGGCAAGTCGTTTTATATGTGTCGTTATTCTATTCTCGAACAATGATGATCTGACTCATTTTCAAATTCCTGCAAAGATAAGAACTGATGAAATAAGTTAAAAGTTAAAATTCATATAAAATGAATTAAATATAATAGAAGCGGTTTAATTTCGAATCGATCAAGTGATGTTTCTGAAATAGCGGTCCATCCGGTGCCAGATGTTCGGGATTTATAGAGCCGCAAGGAGTCTGTCAGACTCAAAAGATTGTCACAAGAGACTGCAGGTTTGAGGCAAATAGACAAACAGCGCATTTTCAATCCGCCGGCCGGCGGATCAAATACGAAAGTTG
>JBBDQZ010000071.1:0-72111 GCA_040905705.1 Balneolales bacterium | reverse complement strand
TACAACAGATGCAGTCTGATTACTTCGCATAATAAAAAAGTGAGGATAATCAGCAATGGTCTCTTCGGCAAAAATATCATACCAGCTGGCTACAGGCAATTGACTGGCAATAATCGTACTTCTTCGGCCATGGCGATCTTCGGTGAGTTCCATAAGATCCAGACAATGTTGCTGGCCCAGAGGAGTCAGTCCGAAGTCGTCGAGTATGAGAAGATCGGTTTTGGCCAATTTGTCGAAGAATTTGAGCAGGGTGCCTTCCACACGTGCCATTTTTATCTTTATCAACAGCTTTTGAAGGTTGAAGTAGGCCACTTTGTAGCCTTGATTGCAGGCTTGATGTCCCAGGGCTGAGGCCAGAAAGCTCTTGCCACACCCGGTAGCTCCGGTGATCAGAACGGATTCCCCGTTGGTTAGATAATCTGCGGTGGCAAGGCGCGATACCAGAGCCTTGTCCATTCCTTTGGATGAGTCCAGATGAAGCTCGGAGATACTGGCCTGATAACGGAATCGGGCATTTTTGCTCAGACGCTGGAAACGTCGATTTTCGCGGTCTTCGGTTTCTGCCTGCAAGAGCAGCTCCAGACCCTCGCTCAGGTTCAGTTCCAAATGACGGCGGGTTTCGGTGAGTGATTGCCAGCTGCGGTTCATTCCTTGCAGACGAAGTTCAGCGAGTTGGGATTCAATGGGGGTCAGTATCTGCCGGAATGACAGTGCCTGGATTGCGTTATTCCAGACTCAGTTGAGGGGGGTCAGTATGGTCCGGAATATCCAGTTTTGCGACCATACAGCAATAATTCCCGATGATGAAATACATCAACACTACGCTGACTTGTTAAATAACGCAGACATCATTCTATATGGGAGGATAACATACCAACTTATGGAATATTGGCGTACTGTGGTGGAAAATCCTACAGGTAACAAATCGGAGGACGAGTTTGCAGTAATAATAGACAACATTCCAAAAATTGTTTTTTCTCATAAGCTGAAAAATGTAGAATGGGAAAGTGCGAAGTTGACAAACCGAGCGATTGAAGAAGAAGTTTTAGAACTCAAGCAACAATCAGGTAAAGACATTTTAGTTGGAAGTCGGAGTTTAATCATACAGCTAATGAAACTTAATTTGATTGACGAATACCAGTTCTGTGTTCACCCGGTGATAGCAGGAAACGGTTTACCACTATTTAAGAACATAAACGATAGAATGAATCTTAGACTCTTAAAGGCGAAAACCTTTGAATGTGGCGCGGTAAGTTTTTACTATGAGCCAACCAAAAAATGACAAAGAAAAAACAACGATCCGCCAACTGAAGATTATTGAAAAAGAAGCATTATTAAAAAAATTGACGAATAAATAATAATGAGAAAAATAATCATTTTATCAATGATTACATTAGATGGAGTAATGCAAGCACCTGGTGGATCCAGGGAAGATGCATCAGAAGGTTTCAAATATGACGGCTGGGTTGCGCCTTATGGTGACGTTGTTATGGCAGGGTCGTGGAAAAAGAGATGAAACCAGCGGAGTGATGATTGCCAATGACAAGCGAGCCGGAAAAGTCAAGACAGGTACTATATGAATATGAAAACAACTCCTGAACACAATGAACGCATGGCAAAACTGACTTTTGCATCTGTGTATCCGCACTATGTCATAAAAATTCAGAATAAAGGCAGAACGAAAGAAGAATTGCATCAAGTGATAGAATGGTTGAGCGGATTTGACGACAAAAAGCTGAATGAACTCATTGAAGAAAAAGCGACATTTGAAACGTTCTTTCAAAATGCCAGCTTGAATCCTAATGCTCACCTTATTACAGGAGTAATTTGTGGATACCGGGTGGAAGAGATTGAAAACCCCCTTACACAAAAAGTAAGGTATTAGGACAAGTTGGTTGACGAATTGGCAAAAGGTAAGAAGATGGAGAATATCCTGCGCAAGTAATGAATACCATACAATTTAATCTCAATACTGATAGATTGATGGATCTGAAATTTAAAACTTTGTCATTGCCTAAAGAATATCGCAGTTTGTAAACACTCTTCGACATCAACTAAGAACGAATATATAGCTCATGAGTAAATGGCCTGAATTTCTTCAATCAGGTGAAACAGCTAGACTTATTCCCGTAGTTGCTGATTCTAAGAAGGAACAACGTACTACTTCTGTAGTATTAGCAGCAATGATAGGAGTCTATGAGTTTCGTCAAACCATGCTTGGATCACTCGGTATAAGAGTTGGTAATCGTGCAAATCTCCATGCATGGACTGAGGTTACATTTGTAGAGGGTCCAAAGGGAAGGGATAAAATTGCCAAGAAAGACCGTCCAGATGGATTATTAGTACTTGAAACAGGCAAGAAAAAATGGACGGCACTTATCGAGGCAAAGGTGGGAAATGCTGAAGTAGGAGATGAACAGTTGAAGGAGTATTTAAAACAAGCAAAACATCATAAAATCGATGCTGTCATCACAATTACTAACCAGTTTGTCGCACTTCCTACTCATCATCCTGTTAAAGTTCAGAAAAACCTCACCAGAGGTATTAAGCTATTCCACTGGTCCTGGACATATATTCTTACTCAGGCAACTTTATTGCTTGAGGGCGATGAAATCGAATCACAGGATCAGCAATTTCTCCTCGAAGAGGTAGTTCGTTATCTGAGTAACGATTCTAGTGGAATTTCTCGATTCGATAGTATGAACCGAAAATGGAAGGATGTTGTGGGAAAGGTTAAAAGTAATGCTCCATTAAATAAGACATCTGAGGAGGTTGCAAATACTGTTTCGAGTTGGCATCAGGAACAACGCGATTTGTGTCTTGTGATGAGTCGTGAACTTGGTCGAACAGTGAAATTGCGACTTTCTCGATCTCACAGAACCGATCCGCAGAAACGCTTACGCGATGATATAGATGTATTGGTTAGGAGTAAGATATTAAACTGTGAGTTGGAGATTCCTCATGCAGCTGCAGTTTTAAATGTCACTGCCGATTTGGCAACACGAACCATTGTATGTTCTATGCATCTTGATGCCCCACAAGATAAAAAGCGAACAAGTGCGAGGGTAAATTGGCTTACACGTCAATTGAGTGGCATTGAATTCAATGACATTTATATCAAAGCATTACGTCCCGGCCGGGCTGAAGAAACTCAAGCAACATTAGAGGATATATTAAATAACCCGGAAGCACTCTCCTCTGAAACAACCGATGTTGTGCCAAAATCATTCGAAGTATTTTATATGGTGGATTTGGCAGGTAAGTTTTCTGGAAGTAAAGTATTTATAGAAGAGCTGGAGCGGGCTGTCCCACATTTCTATGAGCAAGCCGGTCAGAAACTTCGTGCCTGGATTGCACCTCCACCTAAAATTCGACGTACTGAAAAAGAAGCATCTGACAAAGAGAAAAAAGAGTCCAAGCAGGATGAAGTGGTTAAGTCAGTTGGAAATGAATCTTGATTAGATCGCAATGAATAGCACATTACAATGAAATCAATTAGAGGGGGGGGACTCTTTTTGAGCTTAGGCAGAACGCGTTATCTCCGCTGGTTATATCGTGATCCGTTATGTACACAATTCAATCTCACATTTTGAATCATAAATAATGCCACTATTTGAAATTTCTGGAAAAGAACTATCCTCAGTTGAACAGTCTAATTTTCCAACCGAGAAAGAGTTACAAGAACTTATTGAGCGAAATGTAGAAACAGTATTCAATTGTCATTTTGTTGCAACTGAGTTTCCGACAGGTTCGGTCCATTCCGGCAGAATCGACACGCTTGCACTTTCAGAAGATTTGAATCCGGTCATCATTGAATACAAAAAAGTTGAATCATCTGAACTTATTAATCAAAGCCTTTACTATTTGTCGTGGATCAATGATCATCGTGGAGATTATGAAATTGCTGTACAGAAAGCTCTTGGTAATGATATTGAAGTCGAATGGTCAGATGTGAGGGTCATTTGTATTGCTCCGAACTATAAAAAATACGATTTACATGCCGTTCAAGTCATGGGGGCTAATATTGAGCTTTGGACATATCGTCTTTTTAATAATGGTTCTATTTATTTCGAAGAAGTTCGACAAAAATCGTATTCAACAACTTTGCCTACAAAAGCAACTTCTAATGATAAGAACCCGGTTATGGTCGAGGCTGGTCGTAAAGCTGCAGCAACTCGTGCAACTGCGACATATACTTATGATCAACATCTCGAAAACAAACCTGAGAAGATTAAAGAGTTAGCTGAGCAAATCCAGGAATTCATGATGGGTTTAGACCCATCCATCGAAGAAGTTCCCAAAAAGTATTATATCGCTTACAGGATTTCACAAAATATTGCCTGTGTTGAGTTGCAAAAAAAACGACTAATTCTGTATTTAAAGTTAAATCCTGAAGAATTCGATAATCTTCCGGAAATTGCCCGGGATGTCAGAAAAATTGGACATTACGGTACTGGTGACTTAGAATTTACCATTAAGTCAGAAAAGGATTTTGAGATTGCGAAATCGTATATTGAAAAAGCCTATCAAAAAATCGGAAGTTGAAATGTGTACATAACATGCAATTTCAAATGAACACGGTCTAATTTTATGCTCATCAGCATGCCATTTTAATTGCAGGCCGTTTATGTTTGTCTCGTTGTTTTTGGTTGCTTTAGACGACTTGCCAAACCTGCGCAAGTAGGCTTTGTTATCCTGCCTCAGACATACTTTTTTGGGAAGTATCTCATATAGTAATGGGTATGAACACCAGAAAGCTGCGAATCTTACTACCTTTAATCACGAATCAGGATTTGCAAAGCCATCTGAAAATACACTACCTTTAGGATCGAATTAAATATTTTTCCTATAAATGCCAAGCTATGAATTCATCAACTAAACCTGTTTTTAATTTTGAGCTCCCCGCTGAGTTTATGGAGTTAATCAATGAAGCTCCCAGCCTGACGGTCGCAAAAAATATTAACGATCTCGTCAATCTGTCTGTCGAAGGTGAAGATGGGATGTCACATGAAGTATTTTATGACCTTCCTAACGGTGAGAGGAAAAACGAAGTGATCGTCCATAGAGTGAGAAATGGAATTGCTGCCAATTATCACGATGTATACATGCGGCGGAGAGATCCCAATTGTATGGTTATTGCTGATGATTTTCCTACGGATAAAACTACTTTCAATAAGCGATTCAATTATGATTTTGAACAGTTGCGCAAGGAGACTTTTGAATGGATGAAATCTCAGGATCTGGCTATGTTTTTCTTTTATGCGGGCAAACCGGGTATGGGTTATAATGCCGTGGCTGTTATTCCTGCTAATGCCGGATTTTTTGGTTTTGGATTGGCGCTTTTACAGGGCATTCTTAATCCGGATGAGCTTGACGAAAATTTTAAACCTACGGCTTTTATCTATACCGCTCCGCCATTCAGGCATACACATTTTGATGGCAAACAGGTGGTGGTTCACAACAGGCAACCCGATAATTATGAAATGTTTAGCTATAATTTATATCCGGGGCCCAGTGCCAAAAAAGGCGTGTATGGAATGTTGATAGGAAAGGGAGAATCTGAAGGATGGATAACAGCCCATTGTTCTACTGTGAAGGTAAAAACTCCGTATGACAATGTTCTTACCATTATGCATGAGGGCGCCAGCGGAGGGGGGAAAAGTGAAATGCTGCAACAGCCTCACAGGCTCCCGGATGGACGGTTATTATTGGGGGATAATTTATACAAAGAGGACAAACGGTTTTTAGAGCTATCAAAAACCTGTGATTTGCTGCCTGTTACCGATGATATGGCGCTTTGTCATCCTTCTTTGCAACGTGATGACCAAAAGCTGTGGCTGGAAGATGCGGAAGATGCCTGGTTTGTCCGGGTCGATCATATCAAAGAATATGGTACGGATCCGGAACTGGAAAAAATAACGGCCGTTCCCCCAAAACCACTGCTTTTCTTAAATATTGAATCAGTACCGGGAGGCAGGGCCATGATATGGGATCATATTTATGATGAACCCGGTAAGCCATGCCCCAATCCGAGGGTTATTTTGCCCCGGGATATAGTGCCAGGTATTATTTCAGAACCGGTAAGTATTGATATCAGAAGCCTTGGATTGCGTACTCCCCCCTGTACTTCTGAAGAGCCCAATTATGGCGTTGTAGGACTTATGCATGTATTGCCTCCTGCTCTTGCCTGGCTATGGCGATTGGTTGCCCCGCGTGGTCATGCAAATCCGAGCATTATTCAAACCTCGGGAATAAGTAGTGAAGGTGTAGGCAGTTATTGGCCATTTGCTACCGGTAAAAAGGTGATACAAGCCAATCTGTTGTTGGAGCAAATTGTGCAAACTCCAAAAGTACAATATATTCTGACTCCCAATCAAAACATCGGCGCATGGAAAACGGGTTTTATGCCACAGTGGATTGTCCGGGATTATCTGGCCAGAAAAGGCAATGCTACCTTTGGCCGGGAGCAAATTACACCTGCCAGGTGTAATGTATTGGGATATGCCCTGAAATTTATGACTTTTGAAGGCCGTACCATTCCACCATGGTTATTGCAAGTGGAGCTGCAAAGAGAAGTAGGAGATGAAGGGTACGATAAAGGTGCGGCTATTTTACTTGAATTCTTCCACAGAATGCTGAAGCAATTCATGCAACCGGAACTGGATGATCTTGGCAAGAAAATCATAGAATGCTGCCTTGATAATGGATCAGTAGAGGACTATGAACAATTATTTCATAGCTAATTAAATATCAGCCGTGTCTGTTTTTGCATGGTTCGTATTATGTCCCCGGGTATGGGTATAACACCATAATAGCTGCATGAATGAGAAGATTGACACGACGCATAACCGAATGGCTGAATTTTTTTCTTGAGCGGCAATTTGTAAAAGGCACGCTTATTCAGCTGTTTTTTGTCATTGTCCTGATCGGTTTAATATCCGTTGTCGGAGGATTATTGGTTCTGTCAGCGGGAGGCCCTGATTCAACCGTCGGAGAGTCCATTTGGTGGGCTTTTCTGCGTTTGTCAGATCCCGGTTATCTGGGGGATGATGAGGGAACCTGGCGCAGAATAGTGTCTACATTTCTTACCGTAGCCGGATATGTGGTTTTCCTGGGGTCTATGGTTGCTATTATAACCTCCTGGCTGAATCGCAAAATAAGAAGCCTCGAGCAGGGGCTGACCCCCGTAACCGCCAATAATCATGTGGTAATATTAGGCTGGACCAACCGTACCGTTCATATTGCTGCAGAACTGTTTCAGTCAAGCAAGCGTATAAAAAGATTCCTGAAACGCCATGGAGCCCGTGTATTAAAACTTATTATTTTATCCGATGACGTAACTCCATTCCGGCTTCAGGAGCTTAAGGATAATCAATCCATAGGAAAACGGGCAAAAGAGATCATTCTGCGCTCCGGTGAATCCATTGACCGCGAACACCTGCGCCGGGTTGACTGTATGCACGCGTCGGCCATTATCATTCCGAGCCCTTCCGTTACCAGCACGGAACTCATCACTGCGGATGTGCAGACGATCAAAACGCTGCTCTCCCTGAACGCTGAGGCGGGCTCTGTCAACAACAATGAACATTGGCCTTACGTGGTGGCGGAAATTCAGGATGAAAATAAATTAAATGCCGCTTACCGGGCATACCGGGGGCCAATGGAAGTTATTTCCAGTGACACTATTATCAGCCGCCTGATCGCCCAGAATTTACATCACGATGGGCTTTCCGCCGTGTTCAACGAGATGCTTTCCCACAGTATTAACAACAACCTGTATGTACTTGAATTGCCCGAAGCGGCCGGGAAACCTATTGGCGCACTGCTCAGTTTTTTCCCGGCAGCCATTTTATTTGGGATAGTGAGAGAACAGGACGGTACATTCATGCCGGTCCTGAATCCTGAAAAAGGGCTGGTACTCGAAAAAACCGACCGGATCATTCTGCTTGCCGGAAGAATGGAAGATGCGGAAATATCGGCCGATTCAGTTAAGCAAATTCCTGAATCCTGTCCTGAGGAGAACTTAAAAGAGAGGCCCAAAGCCGATAATTACTCCGGTTCTTCACGAATACTGGTACTGGGATGGAACCATCACATTCCTTCACTTATCAAGGAGCTTGGAACATATCAAAACGAAAAATTTCATCTTACCCTGGCTTCTCTTCGACCGTTAGAGGCCCGGTATGCCGATATTAACCATATTCTGACGGCTGCTGACAATTTTACCTGTGAGCATATGGTTATCGATTACCTTCGCGAATCCGGATTGAGAGCCATTGAACCCGGAAATTATGATCATATTCTACTGGTTAGCAGCGACAGGATGGCCGATGAAGAAGAAGCCGATGCCCGTACTATTGTGGGATATACTTTGCTTGAAGAGGTGCTGGAATCTGTCCCAAAAAGGCCTCATATCATGATGGAGCTTTCGGACCCGAACAATGAGATCCTCATCAAAAATTTTCGGAGCGAAACCATCATTGGGCCGCTTATTCTGAGTAACCTTTTGGCAACCATAGCCATGCGCCGTGAATTGCACAGCGTATATAACGAACTTTTTACGGTAGGCGGTGCTGAAATCATTTTTCGTAATCTCAACGAATATAACCTGAAACCCGGTTCTATGACATTTGCCGAACTTGAAAGTCATGTTGCTGGATATCAGGATACCGCTCTTGGGGTGTATTCTGTAAATGGGAATGGTAACACAGACCTGAAGCTGAATTTGCCACGCCATCAAAGCATATCTATATCTGAACAAACACGGCTGGTGGTTTTAAGTACCGTTTAGGGATAAGATTCTTACAAGAACAATCCTTGCAGACAGTGATGGAATTATATTTCTATAAAGAATTTCTCTGAATTCGCGGGGCGCTTACATTGCCAATCCAAGATTTATCGGCTCGGAAGAGGGTAGGCCATGGCGTTTGGCATTTAACATTTGACGTTGGCTAAAACGTGCAGATACATTAACTTAACTCCATAAGCTCACAGCATAAACACAGGGCCATTATACTTTTGGACACGCTGCATTACTAGAAACATTTTATGCTTCAATTTTTAATCCAAATTTTCCGGGCAATATACAATTCCTTGATCCGATTGTTTGGAGGAACTCCACCTACTCCCGGCCCAACGTCTACACCTACTCCAACTCCTACACCAACTCCAACTCCTACTCCAGCGCCCCCCATTGGAGTACGGCCAGCCATCAATATTACCGGGCCTTTGCAAAATGTTGTGGGGGCTGTCGTATTGTTGGACTATGACATCATCGATGCCACTGGTGACCCGGTGGATGTAACAGTGGCCTTTTCAATTGGGGGACCGTTTCAATTAGCTACGCCCAAGGCCAGTGATCCGCGTCACCAGGGGTCAACTGGTTTATCCAGTTCCGCTGCCGGTGAAGCCCACCAATTTGTTTGGGATTGGCAGTCCGACATTTTGGGAAATTTTGCCCGTGACGTGGTGATACAAATAGTGGGATCGGATTCCGTGGGGCCAGGCTCTGTTTCATCAACAGGTAGTTTTTCGATTGACCTCACCCCACCTGTTACCGCGCCATCAAATTTGCCCGATGTGACTATTTTGAGCCCGGATGGCGATATCGCAATTGCACCGTCTATTGCCGTCGACTTTTTTTGCAGTGATCCGAATGCCCTGCCAGTAGACGTCACCATGGATTATTCCATCAATGGAAGCGCGTTTCAGGCAGCGACGCCGTTAACGTCCGATCCTGCCCACAGTGGTGTCAATGCGCTGGCGGCTGCCCCGGCCGGTAACCAATATACTTTCGTCTGGGACAAACAATCAGACTTGGGCGGTGGGGAAGCGTTACGAATTATATTAAGAGCGCGTGTCTCAAACAACAACGGCCTAAGTTTCCCGGCATTCTCCCGAATTTTTTCAATGACCGTGTTGCCAACGCTACCTCCGAGTACAGCCCCCGGCCAATTGACTCTCCATTTACTTTCCGTCCCCACAAATTTATCAGGTACCGATGTATTGCTGGATTATGAAGTGGCAGAACCTGACAGTGAACCGGTCTCGGTAGATGTAGAGTATTCCGTGAACGGCGGTAGTTTTCAAACAGCAACGCCCGGGTCATCGGATCCGCGACATAGTGGTACACAGGGGGTGGTGACTGGCCCCTCCGGAATTCAACATGGCTTCGTTTGGGATTGGTTAAGTGACATTGCCTCTAATAGCGTCACCAATGTCATCATCCGTATGCGCGTAACCATTGCCAGTGGTTTCAGTGTCACCTCTCAAACGGGCGCAGTGAATATCGGAGTAGATGTTCATAATGAAGTCTGGACGATTACGGAAGGTGCAAATCTGGAAGCTTGTCCTCAATTGCGGTTGCCATCGAATTCAATCAAGCTGGAATTGAAAGATCACGGTGAAAAAGTCGCAAATGCAGACGTGATGGTTTTTGTAATTGAAGGGGGAGGTGGCTTTCCTGAAGGCCGCCCACCGGCAGCGGATCAATTGCGCAGTCACATCAACTTATCGACCGATGCGGATGGCCAAATACAACTTCCTGAATTCGTATTGGGCAATGGCGAAGGTGCCAACCGGTTATTGGTTCAGAGTGATCACGCCAGCAAGGTAGTAACGGTGATGGGTAGTTTTACGAATGTTGCGTGGCAACCCATCGATCCGGCCAGCGGATTGGTTGAAGACATGGTGGCACAAACGGTGTCAATGACGGCACAACTTCAGGATTCAAATTTTCCAGGCGCCCGTATTGAGAAATTGCGGGTAGCCATTGACATTGTAAGCGGCGGTGGATGGTTGAGATTAATCAATGGCTTTAGCCGCAGTGCCATGAAAGAAACGGGTGATAATTTTATACTAAGCTCTTCCAGCCTGATGCCGGGCACGGTACAATTCAGTTGTCTGCTTTCTATAAGGGAAGAGCAAACGACCGTGAGGCTCGCATTAATAGATTACCCAATGGGCCCTATCTATGATTTTACGATGGACGTTAAGCGCCTGAGGCTTCTGACCTATAGACATGGTAATGGTAATGACGAAGATTTGGGGAAAAGCTCTGTCGGCTGGTTGAGCATGGTATCCCGATGGGTTGTAACAAATGATCAGAATGCGGGTACTGGGAGTCAAAACGTACCTGCCTGGACCGGGTTTGAAATTCTTGCCGAACAGACGGCCGGTCAAAGTGATCTTGAACCGGGAAACCGAACAGGTTGGCAGGGGATAAGCACGCTTGAAATACGCCCTTCAGCACCCGGCCTGATTAATTACGAACTGTATATGCCGGATATGGTGGATGATCCCAAGCACAATTTATACACGATCGCAGAAAACCGGCTTGAATCATTTCTGGGTCAGACTTTAAACCCTCCATGGTTCGTGGAATCACACGCTGGGGGGACAAGAGATGATTACATGGGGGTCGAGCTGCAATCGGTCAGTGGTGATCTTCAATATGTAGGCCCAAATGCCCAGGCCACGCACCCTTTTAGTTTTAATTTGATTACAAGAGAACTTGCCCCCGCTGCCGATCGGCGTTTTATCAGTGCCAAGTTATTTTTCAAGATTCGGACCGCCCCATCTTCGTCAGCCATTGATGATCCGGCAAATTTTAACGTGACGCCTGGAATAGTGGGAACCTCCCCGGGCACCGGTTCAGACGAAATTGAAATTGAATTTTTTGGAGCCCCTGCTGTTCATCCTGTCACAGTTTATTTCACAGCTTCCGATGTGAATTATGAAAACTTCATCGAAGTCACCGCAGAGGTTACCTATGAGTGGAAGGACAGTAATAATATCTGGCATAGAGCTACAGCCCGTTCCAAAATCCTGGCAAGGGCAATGTTTTTTGCGCCACGTATAAGTTTGGCCAAAAAATCGGGCAGCGATTATTTCCCGGTCGGTGAGGAAGGCCTGGTGCCTACTCCTTTAGTCAATGAATCCGGTGCCCCTTTGCCTCCGGATCCGGACAAAGAATATTATTTGGAACTTCGTTCACAGGATTACGGCAGTACCGTATCTGTTCGTCTCAGCGGGGGTGGTGACATTGACCTGGAAAGAGCAAGCACCAATCCACAATATACACTGTACCGTTCCAAACCGATCACAATGCATCTGGAATCCTCCCAGAACTTCGGAGGGCAATTTAACAACCTGCCGGCAGACCATGAATATGTGGGTTTGATTCAACCTGAATTTTTTTATGCCAACGCAAAGAATGCGATTGCCAATAATACGCAGAATGCCAATTATTTTTCCGCGGCCAGGCCCTTTACCTTTTTTAATCTCTTGCCTGTTTACTATGATGTGCTTTCTCCGCATAGTCCTAAGCCGAGTATTACTTTTACAAACTTGAAAGCGCGTGACCCTGAATACGCTATTTTGGTGGAGAACAATAAAGCCAAACTTCGGATTCAGGGTGAAGTGCGAGACGTCGTCGCCGACATTACCGATGGCACAGCTGCGAACATCAGTGAAATCAAGATTAACGGTGTCGCCGAAAACCTGGTTAGCGAAAATGAAACCGCCTCCATTCTGCGCCCTTATGCCTGGAAAGGAATGTTCGATTACAAGGTGGAATTGTTACCTGGCCTTCAGGTTCTTGAATTTGAAGTTGAAAATGCTCTTGGTGAGAAGGCCATGCTCCGTGTACAAGTCGAACTGACGGATACTCGTAACAATTTTGCCAATCCTGACGCCAGCGAGATGAAAGCCGTCGTAAAAATCCTGACGGATGTCGTATTGGATAATCGTAGAGGGTTATGCACTATGAATTATCGCTTGCCGTCTACACGCCAGGCCATGTCGTTGCCTCAAAACATTACGCTGGATGTCCGATCGATTGAAAAATATCCTGGCATTGCCGAAGAAGACCGTGTGTCCGTTAAACTCCATTCTTCGCCCGGAGCGGAAAACGGATATGAAGGCCTGTTCCTGGCAGTACCCCCGGGTGTCGATACTCAAAAGCTTCAAGCCTTGCAACAAGCCGGCGCGCCGATAGTCAAACATAGCGGAGGAGCCCGCCTGCACGCGACAGGAAATACATTCCCCCATTTAAACGGCCCGATTGAATTGCAGAATTTTATCAACAGCCGCGAACTGAATTTCCGGGTGATGGTTCAGAACGATTCGGGGAACTTTGAAGAACGTGATACGCTCAACGTGGGAGACGAATTCAGGGTTGAGGCTAAAATCAATGAGGCCTTCACTTATTCTCCCATGATGATTACCGTAGCCACCTGCGACCGGTTAGGACAAATATTGTCGGGAGATGACCGCATCCTGCAAATCGAGGTTGGGTCTCCCGGTGCAACCGGCTGGTTACCGATGACGGGATATATCGATGAGCAGGGAAATTTGGTAAACGCCACCACCATCACATTGTCAGGGAATCATGCTGCCGAATTTGCAAACACCGCGACGCTGAGAATGCAAGGCCATGGCTGCGTAAGGATCGATGAATTTTTGAGCGATGTGATTTATCAGGTATGGCCGGTCACACATAATCCCCGTCGACAACAAATAAATAATAAAGAGGTCCCTTCCGCTCCTGAACATCGTAAAGGCACAAGAGGTGGAGCCGATGATATGGTAATAGTGGGTACAGGTGAAATCAGCCTGGAAGAAACAGATCTAACCTTGGCAGGTCGAAAGCTTCATGCTGTTTGGAAAAGAAATTATTTGAGTTTTAACGACTATGATGGGCCGGTCGGGTTGGGATGGAATCACGGGTTTAACAGCTGGATACAAAAAATCAATGACGACGAATATCTTTATATAAATGGCAAGGGATTGCACTATTCATTTATTCGTCAGGCTGGAAGCAATGATTTTGTTTCTCCTCGCGGATTATTCGCGAAGTTAATCTTGCAAGGTCAAAGTCTGGTTAAGTTACAATGGTCAGGCGGAAACGAGGAAATTTTTCTGAGGCAGGATCGCGGGCAGCCGGTTTTCCCTTTAAGAGCTATTCAAGATCGTAGCCGGAACAAAGTTGATTGTATTAGCGATCAGACAGGACTATTAGCCCATGTTTCTGATGTGATCAAACAGAAAATACTGCTGCGCTATGACGACAAAGAACGTCTCAAAAACATGGGTGATCTAACGGGCCGTGACTGGCAATATTCCTATCACGACGCCAGCAGTCAACGGGGTGCTGAAGGCGGATTCAAGAGTGTGCGAAATCCTGTCGTTACAGCCTCTCATAACAGTTATCCTGCAGGCCGGGAAAAACAATATGATTATCATAACACGCCTGCGGTGCCTGCAACACACAATAAATTGATGGCTATTCAGGATCCTCAGGGATCCGTCAGCCGTATCGGTGGTGCTCCGGGTATCGATCCATTGGTATCCATGACATACAACAGCGACGGACGTGTTGATAGACAGTCCTTCGGCAATGGCGATTATGTTTTTGCCTATAGTGGTGGCGATACCACCATCACAAATCGTCGAAATCACAGTACTGTTTATAAATTCCCTTCTCAACCCGGAAAATCTCATTTAGCAACGCTTGCATTAGAAATACATCAGCCTTCCAACAGCACGCCTGAAATCTCCAAACAACATTATAATGATGATGGGCTGACCACACGTACCGAAACTCCTTTGGGGATGGATGTACAATACCGTTATCAGAGCGCGTCTCAGGACCCCCGTGAGTGGGTGAACATGACACATATGATTAAATATCCACGAGCCGGGCAAAGCAAGCAATTGCTTAATACGGTAGGCCTTTCTGATTACGCGCAGAATCCCTCGATTTCAGAGCCAACTCAATTAGAATGGACGTGGACATACGAACCCCGCTACCAGCATGTCAAGGCCAGTAATGACCCTCTGGGTCATCTGACAACATACACCTATGATTACGAAACGGCACAGCTGGAAACGGAACAGGGCAACTTGTATAAAATGGAAGAAAACGCATTAACTACCGGCGTTCACGCACAGGGCCGGAGCACACGCGTTAAAACCTGGAAGTACAATAACTATGGACAGCCTATCAAATACGTCAACGAACTGGGAGTGGTAATCGATATTGAATATTATGCCTTAGCCAATCCCCAAGGAGGATTGGCTGCCCCGGTAGTTACAGGTGTTGACATTCCCACCAGTCGTCAAGCGAAAGAAATAATCGATGCCGATGACTCATCCGTAAGCCGCTCTTCTCTCTTGGAGCCGGTTCACACCATCATTAACAAACGGAGCTACGACGCTTGGGGAAACATCAAGGAAGAAACCAATCTGAATGGCGATGTCATAATTTATAAACACAATGAAATCGGGGAATTGATTGAAAATCGTTGGCCCGATGGTCTTGTGGAACAGTTTTGGTATGACGTGAATCATCGTCTTGAGAAACGTTCTGAGTTGATCAAGGATATTAATTTTCCACAGGGGGCCGATACGGCTCCGACAAAAACCGTGTATCACGACTATGATTACAATCGTCGCGGGCTTTTGATTAAGGAAATTGCCGACAGTGCCGGACTGGCGCTGACAACGAGATATGAATACGATGAAGAAGATAACGTGTGGAAAAAACACTCACCAAATGCCAATCGGAGTGTCAATCCGGATAGCAACAATTATTCTGAATTTATTTATGATCCCCAAAACCGCCTTAATAAAGAAAAAATAGCTCCAGGCCTCCCCGCCCGGTGGGAGAAAGGTTATGACTATGATGAAGACGGGAGTTTACAATTAGTTAGTGAATCCGCCGGCTATGTGAACAGTGGAGACCGGGAAACTCAATATATTTACGATGCATGGGGCAATCCAATAACCACTCTGGATGCTTATGGAAATGCCCAAAAGCGACTTTACGATGCGCTGGGCCGGGTTACTTATCATGCGGCTGAGGGAAGTGTAGACGGTAACACTCAAACCATCACGGTAAAAATTCTGGCTGAAAGTATCACTTTTTTGAACGAAGCAGGGAATCCCACAGCCTTTCATAACAAAGTTTTCAGATGGAAAAAGCAAGGTGCAACCTGGCAACAGGAATGGATTGATTCAGGTAAGCAGATATCGCAACTTGAGTATGACGGCGGTGTGCATAGCGTAGCGAATATCAATCCAACCAATTTTAGAACGGAGTATCGATATGACAGCCGAGGTAATTTAGGTAGTTCGGCTAACACAGTCAGCGGACAATCCAATACCCAATATGATGGCTTGGGCAATACAACTGCAGTTTCGAAACGCTCTCCGAATGGCTCACAAGTAACGGTTGGCCTCTATACTTATAATGCCGCCAGTAAAATTACGTCTTCTCACGAATCTGGTAAAGGACCCGTACTGCTTGGTTACGACACGATGGGAAATTTACGCATTATCCAGGATGACCTGGGTAATCGAACCTACCATGAATACGATGCAACAGGCCGGCGAGTGAAGACACGTCGCGAAGTCAGGGTTGGCGGCCGTCTACAATTTCCCGGAGCTCTCCATCAAAATCCTGTGGAGACGGAGCAAGTCGTTCAATATGAATACGACGAAAACGGCAACGTATTGGAAATTAAAGATCAGCTCAATCGACATATAATCAAACATAGTTACGGCCCCCGAAATGAACGGCTGACAACCACGATGGCTGATGATGCTTTCCCGATGCTTAATCGTCCCAGCACCGCAGGTACAGGGCCCACCGCAAAGAATCAGCTCATTTTCGATTACTGGGAAGACGGACTGCTCAAATCGATGACTACACCGGACCAGATCAAAATCGATTACAATTACAATTCTGCGGGGCGATTAATAGAGCGCTCTGTTTCTGCTGCACCTGGTGCAAGCCCGGCCCCCACGATATACGGGAGCACGAAGCAGACATTCAAATACGACGGACTGGGACGGTGTGTTGCGACCAGCGACAACAATGGAGTGGCCAATAAGTCAATTGACGTGGAGCAACATTACGACTCATTAAACCAGGTTTGGGAAGACAGGCAAAAGCAAACTATTTTTTCTGACCATCAGGATTTGGCGGCTACAGGTATTTATCGCGATCAGGGAGAACTTGCTCTTATCAGCCACCCGGGTTCAGGTAATGCGGCGATTCGTTATGTTTACGACCCACTGGGCAATTACTCGCATATTTATGAAAATGTATTAAATCAGCGAATACTGTCTTTTGATTATGAGCATTCATACCTCAAACACATTCATACGGAGAACAACCATGTAACCCGGGTGGATCACAATAATGAAGGTGTTCTGGAGCGCAGCTTATACCTCTCTACGGTCGCCGGAACCGAT
The DNA here is from genome assembly GCA_040905705.1 of Balneolales bacterium. Classification (GTDB taxonomy): domain Bacteria; phylum Bacteroidota; class Rhodothermia; order Balneolales; family Natronogracilivirgulaceae; genus JBBDQZ01. The sequence continues at coordinate 54,852 of JBBDQZ010000071.1, read as the reverse complement.
TCTTTAGGTATGGTTCCCGGACTTACGGCAAACCAAAAAACGGTCGTGGCGGAAGAATACGTTCTGGAAAAAAGAGGCTATCCCAGTGTTATTAAAGACCTGAAAAAAAACAAGGCGAGTTTGAATGATTTTGACAGTCTCGGTCACTTAATGGTGACAAAAGGTGGAATAGATGCCAACAACTTAACTTCCAAACCCGATTATGGGTTATGGCATTTATATGATTCCCATGGCAACACAATAAGCCGTGAAGAAGGTCCCCTTAAAAACAAAAAAAGCGCCAACAACGAATGGTTATTGGTAAATCCAGTTGCATTGCTGTACACCTACAATTCGGCCAATCAAATTGGCCGCAGTTCTGAAATGTATGTGGATGACAACGGAAATTTACAACAAGATACGCACGATATCTTTCATGACCGACGCGGGAATATGATTCAGGATCATCAGTACGATTATCGCTATGACGCGTTCAACCGTTTGGTGGCCATCTATGACAAAGGTACTCAAAACCTGAAGTTGGATTGTTATTATGATACATATGATCGGCGTATATTGAAAAAGGGCGTTCGTTTTCTTTACTACCAAAACAAACTGATTGAAGAACGGCCTTTTCACAATGCCTGGATTCGCCGTTTCTTCCATGGTCCCAACGGTGTATGTATGATGGAAAACGATGGACGTGCCGTGGGTAACTCCCGTTATCGACTCTACATTCATACCGATCGTTCGGGCACGGCGAAGTTCATGAGCAACCCTTCAGGTGATGTGGTGGAAGTGTATGGACATCATAACCTAACAGGAAAACCCTCCCTTTTCGATAGCAATGGCGACCCGCTGGGCCTGCCCATCGGCAATCCGTTTTTATTCCAGGGAATGTATTACGATTATGAGACCGGACTCTATTGTTTGGGCGCGCGGTTTTATCACCCCAAATTCAAACGAATGCTGCAGATTGATCCCGCGGGGCCGGATAACGACTGGAATCTATATAATTTTGCAAATAATAATACTCACGCTTTTTCAGACCCCAATGGCCGCCATCCAGTGGCTGTTCTCTTGTATTGGGCAGCAGTTGGCTCTGCTATCGGAGCTACTTTTGCGGCCGGTCGCCAAATCGCCGAAATAATTGACGGCACAAGAGATGAATTCGACCTGTCTCAATTGGCGTGGGGGGCGGCATTTGGCGCTGTTGCGGGTCCTGCATTATACCTGGCACCGAGCTTGGGCATTTATATCGCCATTGCGGGCGGCACGGAAGGTGCTTACAATCTGGCTCAAGGGAATATTGCCACGGGAATATTTGACATTGCCAGTGCTGCAGCCGCTGGATACATCGGGGTACGCGGAAAACCAGGCACACTAAATGGCACAAAGAATCAAACGAATGCAAAAGCTCTGGAAGAAACCGGCCATCCTCTATACGCCGAGGTAATACTGCGGAGCGGAGAAATAAGGGGCCAGAGTTTTCGGTCAGGGAAGGCTTCTGCAGAAACCAAATTTGGTGAGAACATTCCCGCTTTTGTTGTTCGAGGGCGCTACCATACCGAACCGCAGGCACGAGCCTGGTTTGAGCAATTGGAAGCTCAGGGCGTTGTGATGACGGGGGCGACAATAAAATTGTATGGCAGATTCGATCCGTGTTTTAGCTGCCACTACTTCCTTCGTGCCTGGGGAGACACCGGAAAAACTATACTATATCAAGGGCCATCAGGAAAGCACATTTATGCCCCCAGGGGTCACACTGGAGTAGTTGCCCATACAAACGCAGCTAACGGTAGGCTGTATTTAGATAATAGGGGGGGAAGGGTTCCTAACATATTGAGAACGGGACGACGTACCCGGGCGGGAAAGGAGCGCCCGCGAGGAATGACTCCGTAAGAGGTAATGGATCAAGGCCTCAATATTTAAAAAAAGCGGCGTATGGAGTTCAGCTTGGGCCATACGCCCGATAACACCGCCTCGCTGTTTTTCCCTGATCCAAATACGATTGCCATATTTTCATCCTACATGCCTGGTATTGGAAAAAAGCAAAGAATTTCGATGGTTAGGTCATTTGTTAATTAAGGGCCTGTTTTACATTCTTTTATATCTTGGGCCGTCGCTTCCTTCCGGTACGGTCCATAGGACATTATGATATGGGCATTTTCGTTGGCAGCACTTGCAATGCAGGCAGTTTGAAGGATTCGCAGCTTTGAGTTTTCCATTAATGATTTCATAAACTCCGGCAGGACAGAATGTAAGACAAGGGATCTCATAATTTTCCCGACATTCCTGAATGCAGATATCGGGGTTTAGTATTTGCACATGGTTGGGCTGTTCTTCACGGTGCCCGGTGCCGGCCATTGCCACAAAGGTGTCTCTGTCAAAATCCTTTTCGGGTTTATATTTATAATTTACATGCTTCAATGCCCTGGAGTCGTCTTCCACGTCAAGATACGGCAGTATTTTCCCAAGTGAACTGAGAGGGGCTCCCATCAGCAATCCAAATTTTGCAATCATCTGGCGGTAGTTTTTGGCTGATCGCATTTCCTTCCCGATGTTACCATGATCCACAAGTTCCGTATAGTGCCCGGCCGCTTTTGACGGTTGACGGGTGTTTTCAAGTATGGCTTGTGCCGAGAGGATTCCGGATTCGATGGCATTATGCAGGCCTTTGATTTTAAGCATATTCACAAAACCCGCACCGTCACCCAGTATCATACAGTTGTTTTTCCCGATTTCTCCATTTTCAGCCCTGGGAATCGAAGACAATCCGCCTTCGGGTATCATTTTGGCACCTGCTTCGACAATGGTTCCGTTTTCAATGTACGTTCGCACAAATTTGTGCTTTTTGAAATTAGCAAGAGCCTGCTGGGGGGAAAAATCATAATACTTCCAGTCGACACCGACAATGATCGCCACGGAGATATGGTTCTTCTCGCCGGCATACATAATTCCGCCTCCAAACATATCCGGACCTGCTAATGGAGACCACAAAGGGTATCCCATTGCATGTACTACCCTGTTGGCACCGAATTGTTCATACTGTTCATCACTGACCCTGATCAGCTCCTTGACACCGACCGAGTACAACTGAGGATTTTTTCTTTTCAGCCCCGCTCTTTTGATGAATTTTTCGGTGATCAATCCGTCAGCGCCTTCGGCAAGCAGTACGAAATCCGCTTTTATGTATTCACCTTCGACAAAATTGGGTTGTCTGTTACGTTCATGATCCCTTCCATGATCAACCAGTTTTATCCCTTCAACACGGTGATCCTCCGCCAGGATAATTTCTTCCGCGGCAAATCCTGTTAAAACTTCCACCCCTTTCTCTTTAGCGATTCCGCTGAGCCAGGAGCACAACTGACTGATGGATACAGAATAATCTCCTTTATGGATCATCTGGCCGAAACCGAGATGGAAGATTTTTGCCAGTTTTATGGCAGATATGACATTGAGGGAAAATGTATCTCCCATGAACAGCATCATGTCATCGTCTTCAATCGGCGTGCCGAGAACATTTTTCGCCGCTTTGGTTTCTTCCCAGCCGGGGGAGGCCTGGTCCAGCAGTGTTTTAAGCGCATTGATTTCGAGGACGGCACCGGATAGATTATGGTTCCCGGGTTCTGCCCCTTTGTCAATAATACAGACCTCCAGATTCGGATTTTCAATTTTAATTTTAATGCCGGCGGCAAGCCCGGCCGGACCGGCGCCCACGATCAGTACATTGGTTTTGGAATAATCTTTATCTGTCATAATTCGTCATACCTCTACGCTTTTTGAAATATTATTAAGTTCTTCTGTCAACTGAGGTATTACTTTCTCTGCTTTAGCCACCATATAATAATCGCATTGTCCAAATATGGGTGCCCCGGGGTCGCTGTTGACAGCTATGATCGTTTCGGAATTTGCCACTCCTATCATATGTTGAATGGCTCCAGATATACAGAAAGCCAAATAAAGCCTGGGCCCCACAGAGGTTCCGGTCTGTCCCACCTGATATCCCCTGTCAATAAAACCCTGTTCCACCGCGGATCTGGACGCGCCACGTTCTACCGGGATATCGAAACATTCATGCAGCGTGGAGCACATGGCTCCGATATAATGCTCGTAATTATCCCTGCTTTGCATCCCCTTACCTCCACTAACAATAACATCAGCTTCGAAATCAGCCCCGCTGCCGCCATATTCCGTGCTGATGATGTTCAAACCGACATCATCTTTGCTCAATTCGATTTTGAATGGTATGACCTCACCTTTTCTGGAATAGTCCATCACGGGTTTTTTCATAACACCCGGCCTTACCGTTGCCATTTGAAAGTTCGAATCTTTCGTGCAGATGGTAGCCATGATATTGCCGCCCAGAGCAGGCCGGGTCTGCATCAGTATCGCAATTTCTCCTTTCCTTGATCTGTCTTTGATTTCAAGTTCGGTACAGTCGGCTGTCAATCCGCAGCCGAGGCGGTAAGAGATCATGGGTGCAAGTACCCTGCCCTGGGGGGTTGCAGCGAAAAGCACTATTTGGGGCCGGTACGCTTCTATGCAGGAGGATATCACTTTTCTACTGGCACAAGGATCGGATTCAACCAGGAGCGGATCTTCAATCAGGTACACCTTATCGGCTCCGGCAGCAAACAGATCCTCTTTCAATGGATCCACATGATTGCCCGCAAGAACAACACCGACATTCACATCAAGCGAGTCCGCGAGTTTACGGGCTTCCCCGGTAAGTTCCAGTGTACCGGCATGAAGGCCGCCCTCTGTTTTCTCGGCAACGACCCATACATCACCCTCATACATGGGTTTGAAGCACTTAAAACCCTGGATAAGCTCTTTAAGAGCTTTCGTCGGTAAGGTATCTTTACAATCCTCAATAAGCTTTTCTGCAAGCTCATCGGTGATTTTATCAGGATGATTTATACCCTCACGCTTCAATTTTTCCGCAAGAAGATTGAAATCCTTAATCTCTTTCTGCTTGCCCTCATAGCTTCGGTCAAGAAGGCTGGCCCGATGAACGGGTAAAATATAGGCATTTTGCTCACGGTCCTGTTTTTCAGACGCGTTCTGATCTTTGCCGGTAAGTTTCTCCGAAATAATTTTAGCAAGTTCCCGGACATCTTCGACTTTTTGCTGTTTCCGGCTCGTTTTTTCAGGAGGAAAAACCTGTATAACTCTTGTTTTCGAACCTTTCGCACCGATGTTGGGTGCTTGTATATCGTCATTTGACCATTCAATAAGTTTAAAACCTCTTGCCCACCTTGTTTTTTTGAAAGTAGCATAAAGCGGATATTCAAAGTCGGCCACGGTCAGCATCGCAGGTGTACTTTTCAGGCTCACCTTTTGACTTCCGCCGGAAATGATTTTTGTAAAAATAAACGCTCCGTTATCATAACGGCAGTCGGTTACACATGCCACACAGCTGATTTTAAGCTCCTCGGCCACCTGGGCAGGAACCTGTGCGGTATCACCATCCACAGACTGCATACCGGCAATGACATAATAATTCTCGTCACCTTTAAAAATATCCTTTACTATTTTTCTGATCGAACAGGCAAGCGGGTTGGCGGTTGCAAATGTGTCGGCCCCGCCGAGAGAACGATCGGTTAACAATATGGCCTGGTCTGCACATCTGCTCAGAGAATACCTTAAAACATCCTCCGCCATCGGTGGGCCCATGCTCAAGGCTATTATTATTCCATTATTATCCTCAGATTTACTGCGCATATCATGAGCAAAGGCAAGTGCTTTGGTATCCAGCTCATTTATGGTGTTGGCTAATTTGTTGCGTATAAGATTGCCGGTCTCAGGATCAAAGGCATTATCGGTGATCTGGCTTACATCCGGCACCTGTTTGACTAATACTATATAATTAGGCATCATAATCTCCCTTTGTAATTATTCATGGCATCCTGTACATCAAAATAATATCGCAGATCAGCTGGATTAAATAATTTCAGGGTTCATGGCCTTTTTGTTTCCAGCTGTCATGATGACTGCCATCTAACTTAATGTAGTAGATTTGACATAAAAATGCAGACGGGTCTTTGAAATAACTCTTATTTTTTTTTAAAAAATTTAATTAAAACTGGATCCGGTACGTGTCCGGTGCTTTACCTGCAGGTACAACCACCCCTATCCAACAATAAATAGTGGATTGTTATTTAAACTTTATCAATATTATAGGCCAATCATAATTTTCTTGGGGAGGAACTATTATGACATATCCATTCCAACCTCTCGTCATTTTTTTGAGCTTTTTTACGTTTTTCATATCTAATGAAATAATTGCTCAAAGAACCATTGACTTATCCGGTTTCGACGAAAACGATGCGGGTTTTATCATTCCCGGTCTGAATGCAAACGACCGGTTGTCAACCGCCGTTGCAACCGGCGATATTAACGGAGATGGTTTTGATGATCTCATTATTTCCCATCCCAGAGCCGACTTTGACGGGGAAGAGGAAGCCGGCATCGTCTATGTTCTTTTTGGCAGTATAAATGACTCCCCCTTTAATTTCGATTTGAATACCCTTGACGGAAACAATGGATTTATGATTGCCGGTAAAGGCGTTGCCGACCGTATCGGCAGGGATGTATCAACGGGTGATATAAACGGGGACGGATTCGACGATCTCATTATCAGTGCGAGTGATGCGGATCCTGATGGAGAAGTTTCAGCCGGTGAAACCTATGTGGTTTTCGGCAAAGACGGCAATTTTGATGAGGTCCTGGCCATTGCAGATCTTGATGGAACCAATGGGTTTACGATAGGTGGTATCAACGATTTTGACGCCAGCGGCAGCCGGGTTGCCAGTGCCGATATCAACGGAGACGGGTTTGATGATGTAATCCTGAGTGCTTACGGTGTTGATCACGACGATAAAACGGATACCGGAGCTATTTATGTCGTTTTTGGAAAAGAGGACGGATTTGCCGATACAGGCCTTTCGCAACTGGACGGGGACATCGGTTTTACTGTTTTCGGAATAGATGAAGAGGATAGGCTCAGTACCATTCGTGGCGGTGACATAAACGGCGACGGGTTTGATGATCTGATTATGGGTGCTCAATTAGCTGATCCGGATCATTTAACCAGCGCCGGAGAAGTATATGTTCTTCCCGGCAGAAATACCGCATTCCCGGCAACTATTGACCTTGCAGACCCGGGACAGGAGCATTTCTCTGTATTTATGGGTGTCAGTTCGGAAATGGTAACAGGAGCGTCTGTTTCATCAGGCAATATCAACGGAGATGAATGGGAGGATATCATTATAGGAGCGCCTTTTGCCGGTAAAACTTTTGTCGTTTTTGGAAACAGTACGGGCCTGCCCGACACTCTTAAAGCGGACGAACTGAACGGAACCAATGGTTTTACCATCGAAGGGGATAACCCCTCCTATCAAAGCGGTTTTTTTGTTTCATCTTCTGATATAAACAGCGACGGACTGGATGATATCATTATCGGAGAGCCTTTTTCTAACAACGGTGCGGGTACTTCCTATGTGATATTCGGTGACGATGGCGGCACTTTTTCGGCGACTGAAAACCTTGGGACCGCTGTCGGAGAGAACGGAATTACCGTGATCGGACGCAGCAATAATGACGGCAGCGGGACAGTAATCGCATCCGGAGATATTGACGGGGATACAAATTACGATCTTATTATCGGAGCTCCCGATGCCGATCCGGATGATAAAAATTCAGCAGGCGAGATATACGTTCTGCTCAATTCAGATAAGATTTTGGTAAGCTCCGAAGAGTATATTGCCGTACCCGGAAGCGTAGCCCTGCTTCAAAATTACCCGAATCCGTTTAACCCGTTCACCACCATCCCATTCTCGATTTCCTCCGACTCACCCGTGTCTCTTGAAGTGTTTAACATACTTGGCCGAAAAGTGGCTGTTCTTTTAAATAATGAATATAGAACAGCCGGCAATCATTCTGTGCGGTTTGATGCAAGCAGCCTTTCCTCCGGTTTATATGTTTACCGCCTGGAGGCTGGCGGACAAATTCTGAATAAAAAACTTGTCCTGATTAAATAAGGAAATTTTCCAGGCCATATGGATTCCCACTACCAGGCCTGGGATTACGCAATCCGGATACGGTTATTCCGGCATTCCATATCCATCCGGTTGTCTCAAGCTGTATCACGGCAATCCGGAGTCGAAAATCTGTTGAATACCTTTTATACGGACCACCTTAGTATAAACTCTATGCCGGGAGCGGGTACAGTCTGACGGCTTCTGTTTTAACGGGAAATTCCATATCTTACAAGATTACAGGCTTTTTCAGTCTGTCTGTGATCGTTGTTTCGATTTCTTTACCCCGATTCTCCGAACTCCCCTGAATTTCCATCTCACCGGCCGCTTACCCGTCCTTCCAATCCTTTTTCATGCAACAACCGATTCGCAATATTGCCATTATCGCTCATGTCGACCACGGCAAGACCACACTCGTCGACCAGATGCTTCGCCAAAGCGGAACTTTCCGCGAAAACCAGGAAATAGCCGAACGGGTAATGGACTCCAACGTCCTGGAACGTGAACGCGGGATTACTATCATGGCTAAAAACACGGCCGTGAACTGGAAAGGAGCCAAGATCAACATCGTCGACACCCCCGGCCACGCCGATTTCGGTGGAGAGGTGGAACGCATCCTCAAGATGGTGAATGGAGTGATTCTGCTGGTGGATGCTGCCGAAGGCCCGCTGCCCCAAACCCGCTTTGTGCTGCGTAAATCACTGGCTCTCGGTTACAGGCCGATTGTGGTCATCAATAAAATCGACCGCAAGGACGCCCGTCCGGACGAGGTCGTGAATGAGGTGTTTGACCTGTTTGTGAGTCTTGACGCCACCGATGAACAGCTTGATTTTCCCGTACTCTATGCTGTGGGGCTGAAAGGCTTTGCGAAAAAGGAGCTTAACAGCACCAGCGAAGACCTTTCTCCGTTGTTTGACCTGATCATGAGCCATGTGCCGGAGCCCGAGCGGCCGGCCGGCAAACCGTTCAAGATGTTGATATCCAATGTGGAGTGGAACGACTATGTCGGGCGTATCGCCATCGGGCGGGTGGAACAGGGTGCGGTTTCCCGTAATCAGCCGATCCTGCTGATGGATCGCAATGGCGCCATAAAGGAAAAATCGCGCATTACCAAACTGTTTACCTTCGCGGGACTCGAAAAATTACCGGTTGACCATTGTGAAGCCGGGGATATTATCGCTCTTGCAGGATACAATGATGCCGATATTGGGGATTCGCTTACGGATGAGATCGATCCGGTACCTGTGCCCTATTACGATATTGACAAACCGACGATCGCTATGTATTTCCGGGTGAACGACTCGCCGTTTGCCGGCCTGGAAGGAAAGTATGTGACTTCGAACATGATTAAGGATCGCCTGATGCGCGAATTGCGAACCAACGTCTCGCTCCGGGTGGATCCGACCGAAAACCCCGATGTCTTCAAAGTATCGGGCCGGGGGGAATTACAGCTGGCCATTCTGATTGAAACCATGCGCCGGGAAGGATACGAATTCTCTGTTTCCCGTCCCGAAGTACTGATGCAGGAAATCGACGGTGCGATGTGTGAACCGGTGGAAGAGGTCATCATCACCGTGGAAGAGGCCTTCAGCAGCCGGGTGATCGAAATTCTCATGATGCGGAAAGGAACCCTGACCGGTATGACACAGGAGATGGAGATGTCACGCCTCACCTTCAGGGTACCCTCACGGGGGCTGATCGGTTTTCGCGGTGACGTGCTGACAGAAACCCGCGGAACAGCGATGATCCATCAACAATTCGACAGTTACGAACCTTACAAAGGGGACATTGCCGGCCGCACAAACGGGGTACTGATCGCCCTGGAAAACGGCAACGTAACCCATTATGCGCTGGAAGGGCTGCAGGATCGGGGGCAGTTTATCATAGAACCGGGTGACCCGGTCTATATGGGCCAGGTTGTTGGTATCAACAACCGTACTGACGACATGGTCATCAACGTGGTCAAAAAGAAAAACCTGACCAATCACCGGGCGTCGCAAAGCGCGGATGCGGTAAAACTTTCGACGGCAAAAAAATTGAGCCTCGAACAGTTTATTGAATTTATCGACGACGACGAGCTTCTGGAAATCACGCCGGTGAGCATGCGGATCCGGAAGAAATATCTCGATCCCAACGAACGTAAACGGAAAGGGTAGAGCAGGTTTGTTTTGCCTTGATAGTCAGGGCGGATATTTGTAATGTTGCCGATGCGATCCAGTTTTCATTGAATGTAATTTTTATGAAAGTATTTCTCAGGCCCAACCCCTCTTTTTTTCAATATTTGCCGGTTTTTTTATTAAGTGTCTTATTGATTTCAGGGAGCCTTTCAGCCTTCGCACAAGCTGAAAGGCCGGCCGCCCCGGTACAAACGAGCGGTGAACATATCCTGATCCATCACTGGAATTTCAACGATATTCCCAATGATGTCTATTTTTCTAAATCATGGCCGGAATTACTGAATATTTCCAGCCGTTTGTACGGTGCATTACTTTCCTATGACGGGGGAGACTGGGACCGTGTCAACGATCCTACCCCGCTGAATGCCCGGGAAACACCCTACGTGGAGGAAGATGACCGGGCTTTGAGGCTGCGCAACCCCTCCGGAACTTTTACTGTCGCGCTTCCGACAAGAGGGTTTCGTAATGTGGTGCTGCGCTATGCGGTTACCCGGACATTCAATGGAGCCCATCAGCACGACATAGCCTATTCTACGGATGGCGGGGCGACTTATCGTACTGACGGTTTGCCGGACACGGTTGTGACGGTGAATGAAGCAGATTATCAATTGGTGGAGTTTGATTTTTCCGGTGTGGAAGAGGTGGACGACAACCCGGATTTCCAGGTTCGTCTTACCCTGTCCGGCACAGGTTCCGAGCCGGAGAATGAGAGCGGAAATCAACGTTTCAATCATGTTACACTGGAAGGTGATGTGATTGAGGAGGAGACCAGCAGAGACCTGATCCATCACTGGGATTTCAATAATATCCCGAATGATGTGAATTTTCCGACCGGATGGAATATCAGTTCAGGTGGTATTACGGGAGGAGAAAGTACGGTAGACGACGCCTGGATCCGGTATGACGGCGATAGCTGGGACCGCGTCAACGACCCGACACCGTTCAATGCGCGGGCCAACTCCTACGACGAAGAAGATGACCGGGCGATGCGTATGAGAAATCCTACCGGCGATTTCACGCTGCGGCTGCCCACAACGGGTTATGATGAGGTGATTTTCCGCTATGCCGTGAAACGATCACCCAGTGGTGCGATGGGCCAGAGAATCAACTGGTCCGCCGACGGCAGCGTATTTGTTACCGACGGGCTGGATTACAGTACCGTTCAGGTGGGGGAAAAGTATGTGCTCCATGTGCTGGATTTCAGCGATATGGAAGAAGTGAATGATAATCCCGAATTCACTATACGGATCCTTGCTACAGGTGAGGGCTCCGAAACAGATAATCCGGATGGAAACCAGCGATTCAACCACATTACGCTCGATGCAAGGCCTATGAGTACCTCTGTTGACCCGGAGGAAGCTTTGGTGGTGCCGGACCGGATACGATTGGAGCAAAATTATCCGAATCCTTTCAATCCGGCTACACAATTGCAGTTTGCTTTGCCACATGCGGCCCATGTCCTTCTTGAGGTGTTCGACATCAACGGCAGGCACGTCGGAACGCTGATTGACGGAACGATGCCGGCAGGGCAGCACACCCATACGTTCAACGCGGAGGGGCTTTCCAGTGGAATCTATCTTGGCCGGTTACAGGTGGATGACCAGATACTTATGCGACGGATGACGATTGTGAAATAGTATCCTATGGCCATAGGAGCTACACTTTAAATAAAGGAACGCTTCCTGGCAGCAATCCGGCTATCTCTCAAAAACGGAAACGAGCCATGCCGGGAATATTCAAAGATCCAGAAACTGGTAGTACCGGATACCCTCGATAATACCGGCGGCATAGTTGCTTTCGGCAAAATAAACCCGGCGATTGCCACGCAGTTGCTCGATTTCCGGAGCGTGGTTTCCAACCACCACAGCCAGTCGTTTTCCGTACAACATTTCGTAATCATTGCCGGAATCTCCGGAGACAAGAATATTTTCCGGTGTAATATCCCATTTCTTTGCCAGGTAATCGATGGCACGCCCTTTGGAAGCCCGTTGGGGAAGCACGTCGAGGTACGCTCCGTGTGAGTAGACCAGCTGATAACGGAGTTTTTTCTCCGTCAGCTGTTGATGGATCATCGCCAAATGTTCTTCATTGGGTTTCATGACATAGCTGAGCTTGAAATCACGTTCCCCGTCACGATCCTGCAGTTCCAAAAAGTCAAACTTCGACAAGGCCTTTTTGATCCGTTGCGGATGCCATTGATAGGAGATATGTGCCCGCCAGCCGGAATCCAGGTGGAGGTTGTTCAGGTCGGTGCCGTAGTATATCTCGGTGCCCACCGAAGTGATGATGACATCGGGTGTAGGAATATGCTTCTCTTTCAGTATTTCTTCGACAAGTTCCAGGCTCCGTCCCGTGGCTACCCCGAATCCGACTGTTTCGCGATGTTCCTGAAGGGTTTTCAAAAACGTTTTAAGGGCTTTATCGTCACCGATCAGGGTGTCGTCGATGTCGGTAATCAATATTCGATCCAGTCCGGTGAATCGCCATGCCGGGGCCTCGGTAACACCGTGAATGCCGGTGGCTTTTTTGAAATCCCCGATGACATCGTCCACCTGTTCGAGGAACGATTTGGCATGTGCCGTCCAGGAATAGTGTTTACGCACCCCGATAACCCCGTTATTGGAATACTCCCGCCATTTATCCTGATCGATCAATACCGATTTGATGGCATCACCCAGGGCATTGGTATCCGTGGTATCCACCAAAACACCATTTTTGCAGTTCTTAACAATATCCTGCGGGCCGCCGTCATCGGGCCCTACAATCGGCACTCCTGCGGAGGCCGCTTCAATCAGCGTAATCCCGAATGGTTCGGAAAAAGCGGAGTTGACAAAAACTCCCTGCAGGTCGGCCGCCACGCGATACAATTCCGGGACTTCCGTCGTTGGATTGTGCTTTTTTGGAAGAGCCATCTTGCCATAGAGATCGTATTTGTCCATAAGCAGAAGCATCTCGGTAAGCACTTCCCGCTCATTATCATCCAGGTTATCTATATCCTTGCGGATACCGGCAAAAATAGCCAGGTTGGCAATAGCCTGGAGCTCCTTGTTCTCGCCGAAGGCCGTGACCAGGCCCTGAATGTTTTTCCGGCTGTCCGGGCGGCAGATGGTCAGGATCAGTGGTTTGTCCTTGTTGTAAAAAAAGCGTTCGAATTCACGACTCATTTTATCCCTTGCCTGGAGATAAGGTTCCGGTTTCGTCCGTTTCGCGTCGTGATCGTAGTAATAGGGATAAAAAACATCTATGTCGATACCCGGTGGAATAACGGTAAAGACGGCCTTGTCAAAATTACTGTACAGTTTGTACTGTTGCACGATCTCGTGGTTCGTACTGACGATTACATGGGAAGCGGTCTTCAATACATCTTCTTCAACCTGAATTCGATGATTGAGATTGAACTTCTCGTTCATCTGTTTTTCGGTCATTCCCTTGTTGGACAAAGAGTTCTTTTTCGAGCGGCCAAGCGAATGGCCGGTAAAGACATAAGGAATGCCGAGCATTTTGGAGAGCTGATTAACGACAAATCCGCCATCCGCATAATGGCCGTGAAGTAAATCGGGCGTGATTTGCTCCTTCTTGTTAAAGCGGATTACATTGTCCACAAATTCCGACAGATGGGGCCAGAGGAGTTCCTTGCGTATATACCGCTTTCCTCCACAACGAATCCGTACGATGCGTGCACACTTGCCTAGCGGTTCGATCTCCTTTTTGTAGCGGGAGCTAACCCGTTTGTCGTCCACAAGACGGGTGAACAGGTCGACCTGGCTGACTTGCGGCAAATTGCCCAAAGCTCTCGCCAGTTCCACCACATACTTTACCTGGCCACCGGTGTCGGCGTCCCGGCCCAGCTCCATATTTTCCCCGCGAATCAATCCGTGAATACTAAAAAGTTGTAAATGAAGACGGCTTTTTGCCGGTTTTGATTTTTTTGTATTGGATTTCTTCAAAACATAAATGGTTTGATCGTGTTCTTTTGTGTTGATGTCAAAACTTGGGTATCACAGTAATATAATTATACAGGACGTTCATGTTAGCGAAATAATTTTTTGTCCTGTCACCATCAGGTTGATTACCACCATGTTGACATTTATAACATCATCCGGATGAACTTTGTTCATATTTATGAAACAATATGCTTTCAAAAGGAGCCATACGTGTCGTCGTCGGGGTCATCGAGGTAATAAGTGGTAAACCGGGCATGGTCGGCCGGTTCTACACGGGAGCCATACCGCATGGTATAAATATAGGTAAACTCGGCGCCCAGAAAGAAAACCATGGCGTTGTAATAGACCCAGATCAGAAACACGACAAACGATCCGGCTGCACCGTAGGTGGAGGTGGCTGCCATCCCCATATAGATACTGATCAGATAGCGCCCCAGCAGAAACAGCAGTGCCGTCACGACTGCTCCAACGGCCACATCTGACCATTGCACACGAATATCAGGCAACATTTTGAAGATGATTCCGAAAAGCACAATCTGTACCAGAAAGATAAAAACAGAATTGATAGTGGACCAGAGATCTACCCCTCCCGGAATGACCGGATCGAGATACGTACTCAGAGTGGACAATGTGATTTCAAATATCATGGAGAGAATGAAGATCCCGGCAAAAATCAAAATGAGCGCAAAGGCCATCATGCGATCGATCAAAAACCGTTTGATGCTGCTTTCTTCTTTACGTATGGCCACATTCCAGATATTGTTAAGAGACTCTTTCAGCTGTGTGATGATCGTCGTCGAGGTGAACAGAATAATTATCAGACTGATCATGGTGGCAATGATACCGGAAGCCGGACGGTAGGCATTGGCGACAAAATTCTGGAGTGTCATGGCCAGTTCCGCTCCCATTATTTGCGACATATACTCCTCAAGTTGTCCGGCCGAGGCCGCCTCTCCAAAAATAAATCCGGTTACAGCAACCAGAATGATGAGCAGCGGGGCAATGGAAAAAATGGCATAGAAAGCCAGGGCGGCACCGTAAGTCGGCATATTGTCTCTTACCCAGTCATGGAGGGTGTCGCGGATCACTATGCCAATTTCGGAGAAAATGTACCTGATTTTATTCATATATGTACATGGTTTCCGATAATATATCGATTTCGCAAATAGATGCAGATACCCCGGAACGGTTTATTACAGCACCGACAGCCTCGAAAGTATCGACAGCTTTCCTATAACGGACCCGAACCCCGGCAACGCTTTTAAACCGGTTGCTTCGTGAGTGATCCTTTAATACTTTGACCCGATAACTTACCGATTTAGCATGCCAGATAAAAAGCCGATCTACCGGAATCCATGGTCCTGGATACCGACGCTCTATTTTACACAAGGGATTCCCTATGTAATTGTGATGTTCGTGACGGTTGTGATGTACAACCGCCTCGGAGTTTCCAATACCGAAATTGCACTTTACACCAGTTGGCTTTATCTGCCCTGGGTGATCAAACCACTTTGGAGCCCGATTGTCGACCTGCTGAAAACCAAACGCTGGTGGATTGTCGCCATGCAGCTGCTTATCGGCGCCTCCATGGCAAGCGTGGCATTTACTATACCGCTGCCGGGATTCCTTCAGCTTACACTGGCTTTTTTCTGGATCATGGCATTCAGTTCGGCGACCCATGATATCGCCGCCGACGGCCTCTACATGCTTGGCCTCTCCAGGCATGAACAGGCATGGTTTGTCGGCGTTCGCAGCACCTTCTACAGGGTTGCGATGATTACCGGCCAGGGCGCACTGGTGATTGTCGCCGGAACTATCGAAAGCAGGACCGGCCTTGACGATATCAATCTGCAGGTACGGGCCAGCCCGGATATCGAACTGGCCGGGGTCACTCATCCCGATTCTATCGTGGTTAGCGCACTGGACGGGCCTCATCAAATTGTCGCCGAGCCGGGTGAGCTGGTGATAGGTACCCACCGGCGCTCTCGCAGCGAAGTGGACTCGATTATCGGTTTTGCCAGTGCATGGAACCTGGAAAATGGATTCAATCCGGCACTGGAACAGGACCTGGCGGAGGCAGAAGCCGGGGAGAGGCAAGAGCCGGGCTGGATTCGGCGGAACATCATCCATCCATTCGAAGAATTTATTGAATCGCGTTTTGGCCCGGAGGAAGCTGATCCTGATTCCGAGCTTACCGGTAATATCGGCGTGATCTATTTCCATCTCTCCGGCCCACCCGCTCCCGGGGATGAAGTGGTGATGAATTTTGGAAGGGTTGGCGGCGATAACAGTATCTCATTGGTGGAAGGCGGCTACTTTCGGTTTACAGAAAAGAACTGGAACATACCCGGCATGGCAGTCATCCAACTCGACGATCAACTCGATTTTGCCAGTTCTGCACATTTTCAGGTGCGGGCCGGAAATATCCCGCTGGCCTGGTCCATCACTTTTTTCCTCCTTGCCGGCATGTTCCTGATATTTTTTGTCTATCACAGGTTTATGCTACCCTATCCCTCCACCGACCAGGCGGCTGTACATGAATCGGGACAGTCCATTTATAGCGAGTTCCTGAAGACTTTTGTCCTGTTCTTCAGAAAGAAAAGAATAGGAGCGATCCTTGCCTTTCTATTGCTTTATCGTTTTTCCGAAGCTCAGCTTGTGCGCCTGGCCTCTCCTTTTCTGCTGGACGCCCAGGAAACAGGAGGGCTGGCTTTGACGACCGGGCAACTCGGAATCGCATATGGCACCGTCGGGCTCATTGCGCTGACGATTGGCGGGATTCTCGGTGGCTTTATGGCCGCGCGTCATGGCCTCAAATTCTGGCTCTGGCCTATGGTCATAGCGATGAATGTCCCGAATCTGGTTTATGTCTATCTTTCACAGGCACTGCCGGACAGTTTTCTGATGATCGGCTCGGCCATTGCCGTTGAACAGTTTGGCTACGGTTTTGGTTTTACCGCATACATGCTCTTTATGATTTATGTTTCGGAAGGGGAGCACAAAACGTCGCATTTTGCGATCACGACCGGTTTCATGGCGTTGGGAATGATGCTTCCCGGGATGTTCAGCGGCTGGATCCAGGAGATGACAGGTTACCCCAACTTTTTCCTCTGGGTGATGATCGCTACGATTCCGGCTTTTATTGCCACGTATTTTATTCCGCTGGATAATGATTTTGGGAAAAAAGGCAATGGAGACGGGTAGGGCGGCTTGTCGGGAATCAGACCGGAGGCTTCATGAAAGGCCATCACAGCCGCTTAGTCATAAAGGTAGTAGTTTTTTGAGCGTTCCCGGAAAGGTTCCACATCCTTGTCCAGGAACGCTTGCACGTCGTCATATTGCATATTTTTCATAAAGAGGCCACGGACCTTCGAGGACCCCGTTACACGGTCGAACATCCCGATACGTGCGTCGGTCGCCATTTCAAAAGGGTTTTTGTCAGGATGCAATTCATGATGTGCTTCCAGGAGGCGGAATCCCAGCGATGTCAGGTTTGTCTCACGGTAATCGGTGAAGTGGATCTGTACACCTTGCAACCGTTTGCCTTCGTCCCGCCCGTAATATGGCCGCCATGACACCGGACGGAAAATAACGCCGGGGATATCCTGTGCATTCAGATGCGCCGCCAGTTCGCCGGCATTGATCCACCCGGCTCCGAAGAGCTCGAAGGGAAGCGTGTAGCCGACACCCTCCGAAAGGATTTGAAGTTCGCCCAAAATGCCGGTAGCAACATAAAAGGCCGGGGAGGTGGCGTCGGGTATATGCGGCGAACTGGGTACCCATTTCAGCCCGGTATCACTGAAGGCCATTTCCCGTTTCCAGTTATCCATCCTTACCACGGCCAAATCCGCCTGGATGCTGTCTCCCAGCATTTTCTCGCCATTGAGCATCAGTGCAAGTTCGGCTACGGTCAGCCCGTGAACATAGGGAATGGGGTATGGGCTTACAAAAGAGAAATACCCCTGCTCAGCGACATTCCCTTCAATACGGTTGCCGCCCAGAGGATTGGGCCGGTCAAGAACCACATATTCAATCCCCTGTTCCGTTGCCGCTTCCATAGTCAGTCCCAGGGTGCTTATATAGGTGTAGGACCGCACCCCGATATCCTGAATGTCATAGACCAGCACATCAATGCCTTCAAGCATTTCTGCCGTCGGTTTCCGGACAGGGCCATACAGCGAATAGACCGGGATACCGGTGGACTCATCCTTATACGTTTCCACATAAGCACCTGCATCATAATCCCCGCGAACACCGTGCTCCGGGCCGAAGAGTGCCACAAGATTTACATGATCCGACTCATGGAAAATATCCACGATGGAAACAAGGTTACCGTCTACGCCGGTAGGGTTTGTAATCAGTCCGACCCGCTTGCCCTGAAGTATGTCGAATTCCTGGTCAATGAGTCTTTCGAGGCCGGTTTTTACCCGTTCTTCAGAGTGGTTTTGTTCGTTCCGGAACGCAGGTTGCGCAAGCCCCGTTACGATAAAAAAAAGAAATAACGCCGATTGTATATTCATGTGTTTATATTTGCTTTCCAATCTACGCATGAAACAGGAAATATTCATGACGGCATTTTCTGACACACGAGGCGGGCACTACGGGGATTCCCCGCAGGCTGGAAAGCCTGCGGGTGGCGGCGAGCTCGCGGAAAGCGCCCGGCTGTTGTTGAGGCATCAGCGGGAACACTGGCCTATGTTATCCAGCGGGTTTCAAAGCCTGGATTCGATTCGGGAACGGGAAATTGAGTTTGACGGATTCAGGATGAAGCTACAGTTCAACCCGGGCCGGATCGTGTCCGCTTCGGCGAAAGTGGACAAAAAATCAATCAGGGAAAGGAAGTGCTTTCTTTGCCGGAACAATCTTCCACCGGAGCAGAAAGGACTGCTTTACAGGGACTATATGATTCTGGGGAATCCCTTCCCCATTTTTAACGAGCATTTCACCATTACTCATGTGAATCACATTCCCCAGCTGATTGGCGGTGCATTTGAGTCGTTGCTGGATATCACCAAAACGATGGCTCCGTCTTATACGCTGCTTTACAACGGCCCGCAGTGCGGAGCGTCAGCGCCGGATCACCTCCATTTTCAGGCAGGAGAACGTGGAGCTATGCCGGTAGACTCAAACTGGCGGACATTGATCGATGGCCACGGAAAATGGGTTGTGGATGAGGATCGTTTTCGGGCGGCCCGGGTGGATGACGGGTTACGCCGGTATGTGATCATGGATACGGATGACAAGCTGTTGCTTATGCGTCAATTCGCAAAGTTGATTGCCGGCTTTAAAGCGGTGTCTTTACAAAGTGGAATAACAGGCGCTGAAGAGGATGAGCCGATGATCAATATACTGTCTTCCTTTGAAAACAATCGCTGGCGTATCATTATCTTCCTGCGAAGGAGACACCGCCCGGCCCGGTATTTTCTTGAAGGGATGGATCAGATCCTGTTTAGTCCGGCTTCGGCCGATTTCGGAGGGATATGTATTCTGCCGGTTGAACGGGATTTTGAAAAACTGACGGCGGAGGAGCTTACGGAAATGTTTGAGGAGGTTTCGGCTACTCCGGAAATGCTGGACACCGTGGTAAACGACTTGCAGGACTCTAAGGATTTTTAATAGTCTGTTCACAGATAAATCTATTGACTACTGTTCATGCCCTCTTTCACTTCCTCACGTATTCCGAAAGCCGGTGATCTGACCCTTGAGCAGAAACTCGGACAATTACTGCTGCTTGGTTTTCACGGAACCCGGATTACCGACGACCATCCTGTTGTTACCGACATCCGCGATCATTATATCGGCGGGGTTATTTTGTATGATTACGATACGATGAGAAAATCACATGGCCGCAACATCGTCTCTCCGGAGCAGGTGAAGCGGTTGAATACCGGACTTGCATCCTGTTCAGAGATTCCCCTGCTTATTTCGATCGATCAGGAAGGAGGGACGGTGAACCGGCTCAAACCCGAATACGGGTTTCCGGCGACCATGTCACATAAGGAGCTTGGTGAAAAAAATGATCCGGCGCTGACGTTGCAACATGGACGTGAAATCGCAGAAACGGTTCGTACATCCGGACATAATGTGAATTTTGCCCCTTGTGTGGATTTAGGCATTAATAAAAAAAATAAAGCTATTTTCGGGCGTGATCGTTGTTTTTCAGATGATCCGGAGGTGGTGGCGCTTCACGCTGCCGCTTATATTCAGGGGCATCGCGAAGCCGGTGTCCTTACAGCGCTGAAGCATTTTCCGGGACATGGAAGTGCCCTTGATGATACGCATCTGGGCATGGCTGATGTTACGAAAAGCTGGCGGGAATATGAGCTATGGCCTTATGAGCGCATTCTGGAAGCCGGGCTTTGCGATATGATTATGACCACACACGTTTTTAACCGAAATCTTGATATCACTTACCCGGCTACGCTGTCGGCAAATATGATCACCGGTATGCTTCGTGAACGGCTCGGTTTTGAAGGAGTGGTTA
Source organism: Balneolales bacterium (assembly GCA_040905705.1). Taxonomy (GTDB): domain Bacteria; phylum Bacteroidota; class Rhodothermia; order Balneolales; family Natronogracilivirgulaceae; genus JBBDQZ01. The sequence goes on along the minus strand of JBBDQZ010000071.1, from coordinate 34,226 downwards.
TCAGTGATGACCTCCAGATGAAAGCTATTACTTCTCATTTTGGGCAGGAGGCCGCCATGGAACGGGCTTTAATGGCCGGTGTGGATATTCTCGTCTTTGGTAATAACCTGGAATTTGATCCCGGCATTTCCGCCAGATTTGTCCGTGTCGTCAAAAACATGCTTGATCACGGGGTGATAACGATGGGACGGATCAATGCTTCGGTTGAGCGAATTCTGGATCTGAAGAAACGGCTGGTATAAACAAACCTGTATTCATTGCTCTAACCATATCCAATGTCTGTCCTGCACTATACTCATATATGGATGTATTGCTCCAGGAGGGCGCTTTGTTACGCCATATTCATATTTTGTCAGCCTTTTCTCTAATCGATGGCCGTCGCCCCGGTTGTATGAGCCGGCTATCCGTTTGCGGCTCTTTAGCTCTTACGGATAATGGTATTTGCGCAGGCCTTCCATGGGAGTTTTCAGGAATAAGCCGGGTTGAAGCCCTTTGCGGGCAAGGGCGGTTTTGACAACTTCCCTGTTGTGCCAGGCCAGCGACCCTACAAATCCTACCGGGACTTCCGGGCCGATGTGATATTTAATGACATGCCGTTCCAGAAACTCGCTGAGGCCTTCCCCTAACATATAAATCACGTAGGGGTGCTCCCGGAACTCCGCAAACAGCTTGGTGAATGAGGCAACGAAGGTATTGTAATGTGATTTATTGTAGACTGTATCAAGAATGGTGGAACGGTTCATATCATAATGACGCTCCAGCCATTCCCGTAATTCATTGGGCATTTCCCGGTAAAAATAACCCTGCAGGATTTTTCGTCCGAAAGCACCCGCGCTTCCTTCGTCACCCAGAGTAAATCCGAGCACAGGAATCTGGTCGATGATCTGTTTTCCGTCGTAATAGCAGGAATTGGATCCGGTACCCAGGATACATGCCACACCCTCCGCATTTCCGCACAGTGCGCGGGCGGCACCGAGCAGGTCGGAATGCACTTCCACCGGGATCTCACCGAATACTTTTTTAAGCGCAGTAACCACAGTGCCGGTAGCTTCCTCACCGATGCAGCCGGCACCATAGAAGCAGATCCGGTCCGCAGAGGCAATCTCGGGAGTGACCTCTTTTGTGATCTCGACCGCTATGGAATCGGTGGTGTGATAGAAAGGGTTGAGGCCGGCTGAAAAAGTGGTAACAGCGCCGAACCCGGAATCTGTTTCCGGGCTGATGAGGCACCATTCTGTGATTGTGGAACCGCTGTCGGCAAGTAGTATCTTCATGGCAATTGCAGGTTTAATCATGCCCCCCCGTAAAAAGTTGAGAACATACAGGTAAATATACAACTCACAAAGGAGAATTTGTTTTATATTTCCCGTTGATCCCCGCACGTCAATAGGTCGACGGGATTGTCCGATACCGGGCATTTGGACGCAAAATATCATTTAATGGCAGGATAGCTGTTCGTGTCATGCTAACCATTACTGTATATAATGAAATTTTTCTCTTTGATACTTGCCTCTGTCTTGTGGATGCCTGTGCTGTCAGGATGTAAATCTGTTGAAACGACAATTGGCATCCGGGTCGACTCGCAATATCCCAGGGAGGATTTCCGCGGGGTATGGCTGGCTTCCATCGGCAATCTTGACTGGCCTGTTTCCAATGAACAAACCGTCGAAGAACAAAAGGCGGATGCTGTCGCCATACTCGACAGCCTGAAGGGCATAGGTATCAACGCCGTCCTGTTCCAGGTCCGGGCTGAATCCGACGCACTTTATGCTTCGTCTTACGACCCGTGGTCGTTCTGGCTGACCGGTGAGCAGGGCCGTGCCCCGGATCCGTTTTATGATCCGCTTTTTTTCATGGTTCGGGAAGCGCACAAACGTGGTATGGAATTGCATGCCTGGCTCAATCCCTTTCGTGTGGAACGGAAGAAAGGCCAATATGATTTGGCAGGCAATAATGTGAGCCTCCGCGAACCGGGGTGGATTCTCGAATTCGAAAGCCGTCCCGGCGAATACTACACCATGTTGAATCCGGGCCTGCCGGGTGTACGTGATTATGTCACCAATGTCGTGGTGGATATCATTCGCCGGTATGATGTCGACGGCATTCATTTCGACGATTATTTTTATCCCGCTTCGCCGGTATCCAATGAGGATTCACTGGCATGGCGTGCGTATGACAACGATACCGGAGATATCGGGGACTGGCGGCGTGACAATATCAACCGGCTGATGGCACAGATTCACGACAGCCTGCAGGCCCTGGCCCCGCATGTTTCGTATGGGATCAGTCCGTTTCCCATCCGAAAAAACGATGATGCCGGTACAAACGGGCTGGAAAGTTATTACACACTTTATGCCGACGGGCAGGCCTGGCTTGAAGCACAGTCTATCGACTATATCAATCCGCAACTTTATTTTGAAATCGGTAACGACCAGGCCGATTATGCATCGATGCTGGCCTACTGGACCGAAGCGGCATACAACAACCGGCGTTATATTTACGCCGGTTTGTCGCCTTACAAACTTCTTCCGCCGCATGACTGGACTCTCGAGCAAGCCGTCAGTCAGCTCCGTATGAATGTTGAGCATCCATTTCTTCAGGGTAATATATACTTTCGCACCGAACACCTTCTGTCCAATCCAAAGGGATATACCGATGTGCTCAGGGACGAATTGTATCGTTATCCGGCATTGACACCTTCTATGCCCTGGAAAAACCAGGAGGCGCCCATGCAAATTGATCGGCTTGCCGCGTCCTGGAGCGGGGATGGCCGGGTGGTCCTGACCTGGGCTGATCGCGAAACCGGCAATGAAACATCCAATACAGCACGATATGCCGTTTACCGTCTGGTAGACTCCTTTGAGCAGTATGAAAAGGTGCTGGAGGCCGGAGCTTTGGCAGATGCCGGTCTGCGCAAGGCCATATTACAAGCACGAAATATGGCCGATGTCACCGGGCCAAAACAATTTGTGGATCACTGGCCTGATCATCGCGGTGAGGCGATATACATTGTGACGGCGGTGAGCCGCAACAGTATTGAAAGCGAACCGGCGGCCATACGGGCTGTCAGGGAGGGGGATGTGTTTTCTTATCATGCTCTATAGTAGAGAAGGCCTGTTAAATAATATTTTTACAGTGAAATTTTATGAATCGATTTATTCCGGCTGCTGTATTTATTGTTATTGCATTTCTTCTGCTTATCCTGCGATCCTGTGCTCCGGAAACGACGGAACCGGAAGCGATATTGACCGGTGCGGAACGACTTATTGAACAGGATTTTGGCGTGATGGACGGAATGCGTGTCGGTGTAATTACCCATCAAAGTGCTGTGGCGGGGGAACATCACCTGGCAGAGGTACTGCATGAAGCGGAAAATGTGGAATTGGCGGCGCTTTTCACCGCCGGGTACGGCATGTGCGGTGATACCGAAGCGGGCAACCGTATTACCAACGATATAGATGAATTCGCCGGTGTGCCGGTTTACAGTCTCAACAGCGAAGTTCCTGCACCTGCATCGGATATGCTGGAAGGGATCGACGCCCTTGTATTCGATATCCAGGATACAGGGACGAGTTCGTTCGCTTCCATCAGCACACTGGGGTTGACGATGCAGGCTGCCGCCCGACACGATATCCGGTTTGTAGTCCTGGACCGCATCAATCCGTTTGGAGGAGAGCGGGTGGAGGGATTTATTCCGGAGCCGGGATTTGGCTCATTTGTTGGACTTTATCCCATCCCGGCCATACATGGGATGACGATGGGCGAACTTGCCCTTATGATCCGGTCGGAAGCTTTGCTGGAAAATATTGCTCAGGTTGATCTTCATGTTGTGGAAGTGAGGGGGTGGACCCGTGACCGTCTTTGGAGCGATACCGGCTTGGAGTGGATCCCGCCGGGCCCGGACTTTCCGGATTTTGAGTCGGCCCTGGCATATGCTGGAGCATGCTACCTGGAGGCTGCCGGTATAAGCGGGGGCCGCGCTACATCTAAGCCTTTTTTACAAGTGGGGGCTCCATGGGCCGATGGCAAGACGATAGCCGATAAGTTGAACAGCCGAAATTTGCCGGGATTGCGCTTTGAGTCGGCCTCCTTTATTCCGGAAAGCATTGAAGGTATGGTGACGGATCCAAAATGGCGGGGTGAGGAACTTCAGGGTGTGCAATATATCGTTGAAGAACCTTCTGAGGTTGAGCCGGTAGCCGCCGCCATGCATCTGATTGAAGTGTTTTACTCACAAGCTCCGGAACAAGAACGAGAAGCGCTATTGGACAAGGTTCGTTTCGGACGGCTTGCGGGAACCGACCGTATGTTCGATTTACTGGCAAAAGGCGCAAGCGCTGAAGAGGTGATTGCCGCATGGAAAGAGGATGTGGACGCATTCCGTCGGCTTCGGTCGTTGTATATGATCTACGATTGATCCTGTGTTGGTGCACGGCCTTTATTACTAACCTCTATGGGCAGAGTAAACGTAAACGTGGTGCCCTGATCCAATTGGCTTTTCCCGGTCAGCTTTCCTCCATGAAGTTCGATCATCTCTTTACACATAACCAGCCCCAGCCCGCTTCCGGCTTCCTTTTCTGTCCCTCTTGTGCTAACCGATTTGTTTTTCTCAAGTATTTGTTCCAGTGTTTTCTGATCCATGCCCACACCGTTATCGGAAATACTGATCTCGATATACTTGGCATAATTTTTCGACTTCATAATGATCTCACCATTCATGTTGGTGAATTTAATTGCATTACTCAACAGATTTCTCAAAACAGACTGCAGCATCTGTTTGTCTGCATTTACATTCATTGATTCCGGGATAAGTTTCTTAATATGAATATTCTTGCTTCCGGCCAAACTTTTTAGTAGTCCGATAACTTCCGAGACACTTTCATTCAGATTGTGAATAACCGGATTAAAGGGCATTTTCCCGCTCTGAAAGGAGGTCCATTCCAATAATTGGTTGAGCAGCGTAACCGCTTTATTGGAAGAACCGATAATATGTCCGATCATTTCCCGGCGTTCTTCATCGTCGAAATCATGGTATTGATCACGAAGCATGGAGGCGTACCCCATAATGCCTTGAAAGGGTGACCGCAGATCATGTGATACGACTTTGATCAGTTTTTTATGTGTGAAATTGGTTTCCTGAAGTTGTTTTTCTACGTTCACCCGCTGTTTAATTTCTTTCTCCAGTTTGTTTACCATAAGCGACAAGTGCTCGGTTCTCTTGCGAATTCCGTCGGCAAGTTCTTTGTTTTGTTGTCTCAATTTCCGGGATCTTCGTTCGATGTAACCGGCGACAAGGATGAATATCAACAAGATATAGAGTATGATCATATGAATCTGCCACCACCATGGACGCAAAATGGTGAAGCGGATACTCAAGGGCTCAGACCAAAGAGAAGATTGTCGGGATGCCCTTACTTCAAAAGTGTAACTACCCGATCCCTGAAAATGCCGGGTAGTTACAGGGTCTGGTGAAGGGGCCGACCACGAACCCGATCCGTTAGCATTGGCAAGACGTACCTGATAGACGACATCATCGGCAGGAAAGTCCAGTGTGCTAAAGGCAAAGGACAGTTGCCGGGTACCCGGCGGCAGTGTTCTCTCCCGGGTATCATAAAACCTCTGATCGTCCGCGGTCCAGTATCGGAGCTGAATGTAGGATGATCTCCCCTGAAGTTCACCGCCATTATAATTGAATATTCCAATATTGGTTCCCATCCAGAGGTTATCATGGTGGTCCACCCGGGCGGCATCATAACTGAAATGGGTGGAAACAAGGCCGTTTACTGTTGAAAAACGGCGATTGAAATCCGGACGGCCCTGGTCGTCGGTGGTTACCGCAAATAGAAAACGGCTGGTGCCGATCCAGATTTGATCCGATAAATTCCGGATCCATCGGATATCGTTGATGTCCTGAGTCAGCAGTGGAGTCAGATCGGCGCGTCCGGCAAGGTGATTGTATTGGAAAACGCCATGCGTTGTTCCGATGATCAAATTGTTATCAGATCCCGATTCGAGATAAGTAATATTGAGGATGGAATCCGGATATATATCCGATTTAAACTCAACCGGGAGGAACATCTCACCGGTATCAGATAAATTCGCAAGGAAACCGGATTCACCCCCGATCCAGACGCGATCCTCATCAGACAGGGTAATTCCCAGAACCGGCAGCGAAACACCGTGATCTTTTCCAAACACGTTGGTCTGTTCGTTTTGGTGGTTGTAACGGGTCAAGATTCCGGAATCATCAATCAGCCAGAAGTCCGGGGCAGAAGTCACTGCCACTTTTGAAATACTCATCGATGAAGGAAAATTTTTGATCATTCTTCCGGAATGTGTACGGACATCAATTTCGTGAATAGCATGCATTCCAAAAGCATAAATAACATTTTCACTTTCACTATACCGGAGGGAACGGACTTCCTCATCATCCAGATAGGTGATTTTTTGCATATGACCGGTTTCGTTATCACGTTTATAAATGCCGTCATGGGTGCTGATCCACAACCCGTTTTCCTGATCTGCGGAGATACCGGTTACCTGGCGTTGTGACCATTCATGCTCCAGGCCAATGTTGTTAAAAGGCATATTGGGTATAATGTTGATGCCGTCATCGGTACTGATCCATTGATTTTTCTGGCGGTCGATAAAGATATGCCGGATGATATTTGATTGGAATTCCCTGAATAAACGCAATTTGCTGTCATTGGAAGTCCATTTGTGCAAACCTGTGCCATTGGTACCAATCAGAAGTTCGTTCTCGTTAACCGGGGTGATGGCATCCACCTCCAGCGACTCGCTGCCCGGAATTAGATGCGTTTGAAGCACCTGTTGTTGCATGGGATCCCATTCAATTTCGAAAAGTCCTTCATCGCTGCTGATCCAGAAATGACGATCATCTTTTTTTATGATATTAAAGAGGCGGTCTGGCAGTCCTGTATCTGAAAGCGAGTGAATTTGTTCACTTTCATGCGGCAAATACAGCAAACCATTGCCCGCCGATGTGATGAGGATACCACCGGATGCATCTTCAATCAAACAAAATGACCGTACAAAATCAGATTGGTGGACAGGGTCGAATGCAAACGGGACGGAGGATATCCAATCCCGGCTATCGATGGTATATATGTGGTTTTGACCGGCAGCGTAAAGGATTCCATTGCCGGATTCAAACAGGCTGCGAATTTTTAAATTGTTATCAACGGGGTTAAAATCCAGTGTACGGAACGAAAGCGGAATTTGAAATGAATCAGCTACAGCAATACCTCTGTCGGTAGCCACAATCAGGCGGCCATTGTGGTCAACCAGTGTTTTATGAATGAAATGGTCAGGAAGCCCGGTATTCACAAAATGTGAATAAAATTCATACCCGTCAAATACGGCAAGGCCGTTGTCTGTGGAAATAACTATATATCCGTTTTCCAGTTGATTGACGTGCTTTATCAAAGGAGAGGGGAGGCCATCAATCGAGGTATATCGGTGATATCCGGTCGTGGCCCATGCCACATTTGCATACAGCAAGAACACGATGCTAATGTAATATGATAAAGTAAATCTGCTCAAAAATTTAATTAAGCGCGATTAAATGTCAATAGCACGGCGACAAAAATAGAAATTTATTCATACCACCAAAGTCTCCCCTTCATTTACACCACCCTTTTTAATTCGATTATTCTGCATAAATAAATACTTTTTCAGGATTATTCAAATCAGCAATTTGCAGAAAAAACATGGACATAAAATAATAAAATATTCACAAAATGTCATCTTTTAAAGGTATTGCATCGGTAAATTACAGGCGGGGATTAAAAAAATGCCGGTGCAGGCAGCCATATGACACATTACATACGGGTGAAGCAAGAGTCTCGGGCCTCATATATGGATGAATTCGTTCTTGGGGCTGAGCGAGAAACGGGACTCGAACCCGCGACCCCAACCTTGGCAAGGTTGTGCTCTACCAGCTGAGCTATTCTCGCTTGAAAGAAAGCAAAGATAGGAAGAAAATGGCGTTTACTGCAAGTAAAAACAAAAAAACTAACCGTTTGTCTTGGAATTTACGGGAATGGATCAGAGCTGTTGTTGAGGCACGGTTTATATTTTATATTTTGGCTTTTCTCCGGATTTCGGGATCAGGCAGCCAGGATTCGAGTGTTTTTTCATCATAGGGAATTTCCGGCCGGTCCCGGTCCCGGTTTACTATACAGAGGAAGCCCAGGGGTTCACCGCGGTCGGCATGAAATTGATGAACGGTATTCGGGGCGACATATATCGTGTCCATAAAGTCCAGATTTATTATCCGGTTTCCGAGAATCATGCTTCCTTTACCTTTCACTATAATAACCGTATGGGTATGCCGGTGACGCTCAATGGACGAATACCCTTGATTTGCAATCTCGAAATAACGGGTTTGAATGGTTAATTCCCGGTCATCTTCCTCCTCACCGAGAAGGATAAACCGGGAGATATCCTTGAACCCGGTGTTTTGCTCTTTGTACTTTTTTTGTTTCAGATCCGGCCAGGTAAAATCAACGGATCGTACGATTCTGGAATGATCAGGCATAATTTGTTTGTATTCGAATTATTTGGGCAGACAGTTATCATTCGCCGCTAATAATACGGCTTCAGGAGTAATTTATCTGATTGTTTTCATAAACGCGCGCGAAGCTGCTTCTATTCCGTCCGGATGTTCGTACAAACTCCCTCCTATAAGAAAGGTGGTATCGATTCCATATGTATCAAGCCAGGAAGCCATTTGGCCTTGTTGCATTCCGCCGCCCGGAGTGGGAAAAGCCGAGGGAAACGGCAAATCGGTACTCCGTGCATTTTGGTTGATGGATGCACATGCTTCTGCTGTATATGCAAAACGACCGCCGGCATTGGGATAAATTATAAAATCCGCCCCGAGTGCCCGCCAGAGGGCGCCATAAAAAAGCCCGGCCTCGAAACCATGATAATCGCCTGTTATGTTGTGCCTGGAACCGGATAGTGTGGACGCGATACTCTGATGATCGCCACCGTCCGCTATATATGTGCCACTGAAGGCAGGGTGTGCCATTACCGGAAGATCGACAGGGGATCGTGCAAGGTGATGCAGCATTGCGGGGCCTGTCAACATAGGTGCGATCAACACCCCGTCGGCACCCAGCTCAGCGGCCATTTCAAATCGCTCGAATAGCCGATAAGCGTCCGTGGTGATATTTGGGAAATAATGTGATCGGTGTCCGGTTTTTTGTGCCGCCCGGTCAATTGCGCGAACACACTGTTCCACTCGTACTTTGAAGGGTGCGGTATCCTGGCTGGCCAGTCCGTGATCGTCTTTGATGATATCGATCCCTCCAAGAGCAAACCGGTATGCGCAGTCGGAAAGATGCTTTACATTGTGGCCCATTGGTTTGACGGCCGAACAACTCAGTGCACGTCCATGAATTCCCCACTTGTTGCGAATGTTTTGTATCCCGAAGGAAGGGCCTTCAAACAGATCCGGAAAAAGAGGGGTCCAGTTGATATCGACGATAGCTATTCCCGATTTCAGAGAGATATTTCCGAACAGAATATTCAGGAATTGGGTGATTTCATTTCCATGGTTATGGCAGGGCCAGTCAATGCGGACAAGTACATGACGTTCGTCCAGCTCTTCGATGTGCGTGACATCCCCGGTTACCCATTCCATGCCTGTTGAGGCAACTAGATTATCCGGCAGTTCAGCGCTTTGTTCAAGTTGCAAGTCTCTGATACGTCCGGTGATGGTTTCATTTTTCCGAATAGCAAGTAAATAGGATACATGAAATGTCGGCTGCATGACGGTACAGGTTGAATGAAAAACCGAAATCTTTATTCAGGAATAGAGAAACTTCCGATTGCCGGGTATTCCCTGTTTCCGGTATATATCACAATCTGAAGAACCATAATCCAGAAAGCTCACAAACCGGCTATTTTTACCGTCTCTTTACGGCCGGGGCCGGTGGAGACAATACTCACAGGAATTTCGAGATATTCCGAAATTCCGTCGAGATATTCCCTTGTTCTCTGAGGTAATTCGTCAAGCGACCTGGATTCACGTGTGGATTGTTTCCATCCCGGGAACGTGGTATAAACAGGCTCGATGCGGTCGAGGTCACGGAGCTGTAACGGGAATTCGGTCGTCTGCCGTCCATTTAATTTATAGGAAGTACAGGCTTTGATGGTGTCAAACCGGTCGAGTACATCAAGTTTGGTGATGGTCAGTTCATTGAAACCGTTTATTTTCGCAGCGTATTTGAGAGCTACCAGATCGATCCATCCACATCGCCGTGGACGCCCGGTTGTGGAGCCGAATTCATGGCCGGCATCCCGGAGGTCATCGCCTGTTTTATCGTGTTGCTCGGTCGGAAAAGGCCCGTTACCTACGCGGGTACAGTATGCTTTGGTAATACCCATTATATTGTCAATGGCATTAGGCGGAATGCCGGTACCGGTGCAGGCGCCACCCGATGTGGGAGAGGAGGAAGTAACGAAGGGGTAAGTACCGTGGTCGACATCCAGGAGCGCGCCCTGGGCACCTTCAAGAAGAATTTCACTTCCGGCTGAAAGAGCCTTGTGGATCCGATGGGTAGTATTACAAATAAGGGGTTCAAGTTGTTCGGCACAAGCCAGGATTTCTTTGTACATCTTGTCGAGATCAAGCGGAGCCGAATGGTAACTTCCGGTAAGGATTCCGTTGATTTCAGAAAGGTTGGCTTCCATTTTCGCTTTGAGGAGATCGGGATCCAGCAGATCCATCATCCGGATTCCGACACGTGCGATTTTATGTACGTAAGCCGGGCCGATACCCCGGCCGGTGGTACCAATCTTTTGCTGGCCAAGGGCATGTTCTCCGACCTTGTCCAGGCTTTTGTGATACGGCAGTATCATATGGGCGGATTCGCTGATCAGAAGCCGGCCTGTGATATCCACACCGGCCTTTTTTACAAAATCAATTTCATCCAGCAAAGTGAGAGGATCAATGACGACACCGTTTGCAATAATACAAGTGGTGTTACTGTGAAAGATTCCGGAGGGGATCAGATGCAGGATGTGAGTTTGGCCGTCAAAATTCAATGTATGGCCGGCGTTTGCACCACCTTGATAACGGACCACATAATCAGCCCGGTCACTCAGCAGATCTACGATTTTCCCTTTCCCCTCATCGCCCCACTGGGCACCGATAATTATACGTACAGACATGTTGTTTTAGATAGCTACACAAATAAGAGGTGCCGCAACACCCTTTTCTTTCAATTTGGATGGCAAGTAATGATCTCAGGATTGGTTCAGGTATGTTTTACTCGTTCTTAGTTGAAAAGTTGGTAAACCGTAAAATCAGGCTACATTTTTACGTGTTTTCAGTTGCAAATCCACCAGAAGCGAACTAGCCACGAAAATAGAACTATATGTACCAAGTATTACACCGACAATAAGCGCGAACGACAGCCCTTTCAGTACATCACCTCCAAAAGTAAACAGTATTGTGACTACAAACAAGGTGGTCAGTGATGTTATGACCGTACGGCTCAACGTGTTGTTTACGCTTCGGTTAACCATCTTGTCAAAACTTTCGGTTTTAAAAATCAGTGAGTTTTCACGGATCCGGTCAAACACGACTACCGTGTCATTAAGTGAGTATCCAACAATCGTCAGGAATGCTGCAATCAACGATTGATTAATGTCCAGACTGAACGGGACCAGACCATGCAAAATCGTAAAAATACCAAGGGTGATGATCACATCATGGATCAGAGCAGCTACCGCGCCCGCGGAGTAAGACCATTTCTTGAATCGGATCAATACATATAAAAAGATCACGATCATAGCGAAAATAATCGACATAAGTGCGGCATTGCGCAGGTCGTCGGCAAAACTCGGCCCGACAAGTTCGGTCTGTATGATAGAAGAGGGGTTGTCCGGATAAAGAGAGGCCGCCGTGGTCAGAACGATCTCTTGTAGTTCCGAAGTCGATCTCTCGGTATCAGTGCGAATCAACATGTCGCGTCCGTCCCCGAACCGGCGAATATCCGGCATGGTTCCGAGTGGATCCATAAGTTCGGTGCGCATCTCTTCAACCGATACCGGCTCTTCAAACTCAAGGATAATTTCGATACCACCACGGAAATCAATACCGTACTGGAGCCCGCGGCCGAAAATGGCAATCAGGGAGATAACAATCAATGCCCCTGAAATAAAGTATGCAATCTTGCGATGCGGGATGATAGTGTAATTGGCAGTTTCAAAGAGTCTCATGGTAAGAAATAATTGGTGTTAAAAAGAAACGAATCAATCGGGATCAGCCGTAGCTGATATTCCATTTTTTATCTTTGGTCATCCAGTCGACGATCACACGGGTGATGATAATCGCACTGAAGAGAGACGCGGCAATACCGATCATCAAGGTTATGGCAAATCCTTTTATGGGCCCCACACCAAAACTGAAAAGAATCACAGCCGTCAGAAAAGTCGTGATGTTGGCGTCGAGGATCGCACTCATGGAGTTGGAATAACCACTATCTATGGCGGAAATGAGACTCTTCCCGGCCCGTAATTCTTCTCGGATGCGATCAAAGATCAGTACATTGGCGTCCACCGCCATACCGATCGTCAGTACGATCCCGGCAATACCCGGAAGAGTAAGCGTTGCGTTGAATGCCGCGAGAATGCCCATAATGAAAATAATATTCAGTAACAGGGCGATGTCGGCAATGGCACCACCGGTACGATAATAGATCAACATAAAGATAACAACCACAGTCAGCCCGAAAAGAGCAGAATTAAAACCGGAGCGGATGGATGCTTCCCCGAGACTTGGCCCGACCGTGCGTTCCTGTACAATGTCCAGTGGAGCCGGAAGGGCTCCGGACATCAAAATATTGACCAGGTCTTCTGCTTCGGCGCTGCTTGCCAGGCCGGTGATAGAAGATCGTCCACCGGTGATCTGTCCCTGCACAACCGGGTAAGAATAGATGACGCCATCGAGGGCAATAGCGATCGGCCGGCCGATATTTGCACCGGTCACACGGGCCCAGATTCGTGATCCTTGTCTATTCATATTCATGGACACTTCCGGGCGGTTGGTATGCTGGTCGAATGTCGGACGTGCCTCGGTAATTACGTCTCCGGTGAGTTCAACCTGTCGTCGTACGCCTATAAGCGTATAGTAGCTTTGACCCTCGGCTTCAAACTGCGGATTGGCGGTCCACATGAGTTCGATGTCACGGGGAAGCAGCCGCTGTATTTCCGGGTCGCCAAGCAGGCGGTTTACATCGGCGGTATCAGCGCCGGCAGCCGATCCGAATGTTACGCCCTGGCCCTGTGGTATAAGGTACTGCAGCAATCGATTGTCTTGCTGTTCCTGATTGATATCCTGTAACTGCTGTTCGAGTTCAATTTCATCTTGATCGTCGGGGTCGTACCAGGCAACAATCTGTTCCAGGGAATGACGCAGATCTTCGGGGTCGGCGGTAAGGCGGAATTCCAGGCGTGCTGTACCCCGTAAAAGGTCACGCACCCGATCCTCATCGGTTACACCTGGAAGTTCTACTACCAGGCGGTTGTTTCCCTGTCTGACAATGGAGGGCTCAGTAACTCCGTAACGGTCGACCCGGTTCCTGACAATTTCAATGGCACGGTCGACGGCGGCATCACGCTGTTCCTGAAGCCATTCTTGAATTTCAGCATTGGAGGATCGCCGGGAGATGTTGTCGGCATCGGATCGGAAATACCTGCTGAGTCTGGCATCGGAATCCCGCTCCTGGAAGATGTTTACAAATTCGATTAATACATCGGTATTGTTATCCCGCGCTTGTTGCGTAGCTGTGCTCAAAACTTCGTTAAATTCATCATCGGCATATTCACCGGCGAGTTCCCGGATCAGCTGATGGGTGGCCAGCTCGAGCGTTACGTGCATTCCACCCTGGAGATCCAGGCCGAGTGTCAGTGTTTTTGCACGCATGTTCGCATGTCTGACCTCGTTTTCCTGAAGATAGGAAATGCGCTCCGCTTCAGGCATCTGATCTGCCTGCCGCATTTCCAGCCAATATTGAAATGAGGGAAACAGATAATAGATGGTCATAGCCAGGAAAGCGACGATGAATGTCAATTTGGTTCCGTTGCCTTTCATAAAATGTAATGTTAGGGTGTAGGTGTTTGAAAAATCGGAGACGGCCTGGTACGAGAATATCGAGTGTTATGCCGTGGGTGCCTATTTGCCTGAATGATTGTGGACAAACTTGCCGTGTGCATCAATACATTCGCAATGATCGGTTCCGTAAGAAGAAGGGTATCCGCGCGGTGTGTAACCCGGCCGGGTATTATGGAGCTCCGATGGCAATACCGCCTTTCAGCGGAATTAATATCACTTGGAGGTAGTTCCAGGCTTTATTGTTCTTTGAATGCGCTCCGGCCACTATGTGGTTCAAATGAATGAATGGATTCCATACAGTTGAGCCTTCCTGCTCGATATTCTTTGGAAACGGTGTCTGTCTTTCAGTAACCGTAAATGAATCAGCCTGACTGCTTTGTTGATGCAGTGTCCACTTCAGAAGAAGAGTGTTATAGATTTCATCACCCGTCTTGCTGGTTTTATTAAGTGGTAGTTTGAAGTCATCCGTATGTTCGCTGATAATGGCCGAAGCTTTCCTCAGAAGCCCGGGTACATCCCCTCGTTCTGTTTTCAACGAAAAGATTTTTTTATGTACTTGAGGATTTTCCGTATCGGTGCGCAGATCAAGCAGCCAGGCGGATATGCTTTCGCCTGTATGCTCCATTTTTTTAACGGGCCATGTAAACATTAACATACCCGCTATAAAGAAAAATATTACGGAGATCCTGAGAATATATGAGCGAAAAAATAACATTGGGGGAAAATATACACAATTAACGGGAGTCAGACAATGGAATTTTACGGTGCTGGAAGGGGACGAGGGGTGATTTCATGATCGCTAATCCGGTAGATTTTATCTGCTGTGTTCGGTTGCTTTTTTCCGGTAGTGTTTCAGCTCTTCTCCAAGATATTGTCCGGTGTATGAAGAAGCCGTCTGTATGAGTTCCTCGGGTGTTCCGGCGGCAATAATTTCTCCTCCTTCAGAACCTCCCTCGGGGCCCATATCAATAAGATAGTCGGCCGCCAGGATCAAGTCCAGATTATGCTCGATTACTACGACCGTATTGCCTTTATTAACCAATTGCTGAATAACATTTACCAACTGGTTTACATCCTGAAAATGAAGGCCCGTCGTAGGTTCATCCATCACATACAGGGTGTCACCGGTGCCGATTTTTGAAAGTTCACGGGCAAGTTTAATCCGCTGAGCTTCCCCTCCTGAAATAGTAGTGCTGGGTTGGCCGAGTGTCAGATATCCCAGTCCGACGGAATTCATCGTCTCCAGGATTCGCTTGATACGCGGAACTGAGTCAAAAAACAGGGCGGCCTCTTCTATCTGCATTTCAAGGATGTCGGAAATATTCTTTCCCTTGTAGTGGATTTCCAGTGTTTCCCGATTGTATCGCTTTCCTTTACAGGTTTCACAGGTGACGTACACATCCGGCAGAAAGTTCATTTCAATCTTCTTGACGCCGTCCCCGTTACAGCTCTCGCAACGGCCGCCTTTTACGTTGAAGGAAAATCGCCCCTGTCCATAACCCCGGATTTTAGCATCCGGAAGCTCAGCAAACAACGAACGAATCACGTCAAAAACTTTGGTATAGGTACCGGGATTGGAGCGGGGGGTACGGCCGATCGGACTCTGGTCAATGGATATGATTTTGTTGAGATGTTCCAAACCTTTGACATCGTCGTAAGGAAGTGGAACGTCCCGGGAATGATAGAAATGAGCACTGAGGAGAGGAACAAGTGTCTGGTTAATCAGTGAACTTTTTCCACTGCCACTGACTCCTGTAACGCATACAAACCTGCCGAGGGGCAGGTGCAGATCCACGGTTTTCAGATTGTGTCCCCGGGCTCCTGTGATTACCAGTTCATGCCCGTTGCCTTTCCGGCGTTTTTCAGGAAGCGGAATGCTCTTTTTATAGTGCAGATATTGTGCGGTCATGGAGCCGGGATCCAGCTTGTCCGGTGGCCCCTGTGTTACTACTTGTCCGCCGAATCGCCCGGCACCGGGGCCCAGGTCGACTACATGATCCGCATGCTCAATGGTTTCCCGGTCGTGTTCAACGACAATCACACTGTTGCCGAGGTCACGCAGGAGTTTCAAAGATTTGATGAGTTTTAAATTATCGCGCTGATGCAGACCGATGCTTGGTTCATCCAGGATATACAACACCCCTACGAGCTGGGTTCCGATTTGTGTAGCCAGCCGTATGCGCTGGGCTTCCCCGCCACTGATAGTCTGAGCTTCGCGGTCAAGAGATAGATAGTAGAGGCCGACGTTAAGTAAAAAATCGAGCCGGTCACGAATTTCCTTGATCACCTGGGAGGCGATAATGCGTTGCCGGTCGGTCAGTGTAAATGAATCAATGCTTTTGCGGAGTGTGCGGATATCCATCCGGACCAGGTCGTGGATGTTATACTCGCCAATTCTGTATGATAGGGCCTCTTTTTTCAATCGGCCACCCTCACAGGTGTTACAGGCAACACGATTCATAAAGGCTTTTGCCTTATCGTGCTGTTTGGGTGATTTCGATTCTTCATATTGCTCGCGAATGAGTGCGACCAGGCCCGGGAAGGTGTGTTTGTAGGTTATGCTGCTGCCCTGAAAATCATAAGAAATGTCAAATTTTTCGTCACCGCTCCCATGCAGTAAAATATGGACGAGCTCATCAGGCAGGTGGGACACCGGGGTATCGAATGTGGAATTCCAGGCATTGAATATGGTTTCCAATTGTTTGAAGGCGAAAATTCCTCGTGGTTTCCCAAGATAACGGATGGCACCGTCCCGGATACTAAGGGAATGGTTCGGGATGATCAGTTCCGGATCCACATCATACCGGTAACCCAGCCCGTCGCAGTCCGGACAGGCCCCGTACGGGGAATTAAAAGAGAACATATTTGGTGCAGGATCGTCGTAAGAGAGGCCGCTTTCCGGGTCGAACAGATTTTGTGAGAACAGAATGTCACGAAAACCGCTGTTTGTGTTCTCTTCTTCAATAGCCAGGATCAGGTTTCCGTCCGCCAAATCGAGCGCTACCTGAACGCTCTGTTCAATCCGGTTGCGACTGTTTTCTGAGATTACAAACCGGTCGACCACCACTTCTATGTTGTGTGTTTTGTAGCGGTCGGCCTGCATTCCCTGTTCCAGCTCACAAAATTCCCCGTCGATGCGTACCCGGATAAAACCCTGTTTCAGGGTCTGCTCAAACAGGTCCCGGTAGTGGCCTTTACGCCCGCGCACCACCGGTGCCAGACAATACGCCCGTGTGCCCGGTGGAAACTGCAGGATTCCCGCTACGACCTCATCCGGAGTCTGCTTTATCATGGGATTGCCGGTGATATAAGAGTATGGCGTGCCCGCACGTGCGAAAAGCAGGCGAAGATAGTCGTATATTTCGGTTACGGTTCCAACCGTTGAACGCGGATTACGGCTGGTCGTTTTCTGGTCGATAGAGATCACCGGTGACAGTCCGTCGATGAAATCGGTATCCGGACGCTCCATCATTCCCAAAAACTGGCGGGCATAGGCAGATAGAGACTCCATGAACCTGCGCTGCCCTTCCGCATATATGGTATCGAATGCAAGGGAGGTTTTTCCCGACCCCGAAATACCAGTAATCACCACAAAACGATCTCGTGGAAGGTCCAGATCAATGTTTTTCAGATTGTGTTCCCGGGCGCCCCGGATGACAATAGATGCTGATGCCATGAATGTTGTGTTCGATTAGCAGATGAATGGGTAAAGGTATTACGTTGCACTCAATAATTAAACCGGAATCCCTGATGGGCTCATTCGAAATATTTTGCTGTTAATCTTATCTTTTCGGATCCTGGTGAATGCAGTTTGTTTTATATTCATGCTGTATCCATTCATCACGGCTTGTTCAGAGATATCTGAAACCCAAGATACTCCTGTTTGTGTGGTTTGCCCAAACGATTTTATTTAATAGAAATTTCAGCGGATTAACCCGGAACGGACTTCTTATAAACGAACTTTTTATAAATGATCATCCTCGGAATCGAGTCTTCTTGTGACGAAACGGCAGCAGCGGTATATGACGGTGAGCAGTTGCTGTCGAGCATTATCGCTTCACAAAATGATCACATCGATTTTGGAGGGATTGTCCCGGAACTGGCTTCACGTGCGCACGAACGGGTGATTTGTGACACGGTAGCCCGGGCGCTGTTGAACGCCGATGTGACCGAAGCGAATATCGATGCCATTGCCGTGACAGAAGGGCCCGGCCTGATGGGCTCATTGCTTGTTGGGCTATGCTTTGCCAAAGGGCTGGCAATCCGATGGAACAAACCGGTTATAGGGGTCAATCACATCGATGCGCATATCTACGCCACGTTTATTGAAGGGAAACCGATATTTCCCTCTGTGAGTTTGATTGTCTCGGGCGGGCATACCCAGATTTTTCATGTCACCCGTCCGCTCGAACACACATTGATGGGGCAAACACGAGATGATGCGGCCGGGGAGGCGTTCGACAAGATCGGTAAGCTGTTAGGACTGGATTATCCGGCCGGGCCGCGTATCGACCAGTTGGCGCAACGGGGCGATCCTGATTTTTACAACTTCCCCCGCGCCATGATGAAAAAAGGGCTTGACTTCAGTTTTTCCGGACTTAAAACTTCCGTGTTGTATTATTTGCAGGATTTACCGGATCATGAGCGGGATCATTTTCTGGAAGAACACCAAACTGATTTGTGTGCCAGTATTTCAGCGGCAATTACAGATGTGCTGATTCACAAGCTGAGTGAGGCGGTTCGCAAAACAGGCGTCAGAAGCGTGATTATTGCCGGAGGGGTTTCGGCTAATTCCATGTTGAGGGAAAAAGCACAAAAAATGGCTGATAAACTGGGAGTGTCCCTGCACATTCCTCATCCGAAATATTGTACCGATAATGCGGCTATGATCGCAGTGACCGGATGGTTCAAAGCACAAATGGGGCTGTTTGACGATCTTCATTTAAAGCCGTATGCCCGACACCATTGGAATAAGAGCACAGTGATTTAACAAGCCATGCTAAACATTTTTTGAATAATTAACCTTGTTGTATTTTTTTGCAGGCATCAACAGCCAGGCGGTCTACCCGGTTGTTGCGTTTGTCGTCAGCATGGCCCCTGACTTTTATCCAGGTCACATCATGCGGGTTCATGGCTTTCAATAATTGTTCCCATAAATCACGATTTTCTACGGGTTTTTTGTCGGATTTTTTCCATCCGCGTCGAAGCCAGTTTTCCACCCACCCCTGTGTAAACGCATTGATGATCAATGCGGAGTCGCTATGGATAGCGACGCTGCACGGTTTTTTTAATGAGTTAAGAGCCTGCACCACAGCTGTAAGTTCCATCCGGTTATTGGTTGTGTCTGGTTCTCCTCCGCTCAGAGTCTTCTCTTTGCCCTGCCATTGCAGCAAGGCTCCCCATCCCCCCGGCCCCGGATTTCCGCTGCAAGCGCCGTCGGTATAGATGGTAACACTTGGTTTGATCATGGGTGACAACCGGTTTTTATACGAATGAATTTATATTCAACTCTACTAAACATTGCATGGGACGAGCGCATTGCCGGTACCTGTTACCCGGAAGGATTGACAAAACTGGATGAATCGGGAAGATACCGATCTGAAATGGTCTGCAGAGCTTTATTCAGCCGGCCGGTATGTAGTGCAATCTGTACATCCCAGGGATCATTACTTGTCGGGTCATAGTCAGAGAGGCTGCGGCTGACATTGATCAGAGGGATTCCCTGGTGTTCGGCCAAATGTTTTTGCAATTCCGCTACAGAGCCCCCTTGGGCGCCAATTCCCGGTATCAGCAGGGGAGCTTTCGGATATGCTTTCAAAACCGGGCCGTAAAGGTCACTTTGTGTAGCACCGATGACCATCCCTGCGGAACCGGGATGATGCCTGTCCAGCTCCCTTAACAGGCCGGCAACATGCATACTCAGTGTGGGAGCGCCTTCAAATGGCCGGGTCATAAAATCACCGGCACCGGGATTGGAGGTCAGGGTCAGTGCATAGACAGCGTGATCTTCATCCTGAAGGAACGGAACCATCGTTTCCATTCCCATAAAAGGAGACAAAGTGATCGCATCAAAACCGAAGCGATCAAAAAAGGCGATCTTATAGCGTGCGGCTGTATGGGAAACATCGCTCCTTTTGGCATCGGCGATAATAATTTTACCTGAAGGAATAGCGTCAAGTACATCATCAAGTACATCATAAGCTTCTGAACCCAAAGCCTCGAAATAGGCCAGGTTGATTTTGTAAGCAGCCACACCGGTTTTAGACTGTTCGATAATACGCCGGCAAAATGTGATGGTCTGATCCCCCTCTGACGGGTATTGATTTGTGATTTCCGGCGGGAAATGCTCGGGAACAGGATCCAGCCCTGCACACAAAACCGATCTGGAATTGCGGATTGAGACATTAAGTTTTTCTATATATTTCATCTGTTTTTTTCTGATCTTTATGTCAGATGGTGCACCCATGGCAACATAGTCATCTGCAGGCTTTTTTGCATAATTAGAAGATCAGCATTATTTCCATACTAAAAGTAATAAAATCGTATGACACCCAAAGAGTGGTATGAGTCGTGGTTTGACAGTCCATTATATGATTTGCTTTATAAAAGCAGAGACGATGCCGAGGCATCAAAACTGGTTTCCTGGTTGACGAAATATGTTCCACCCGGAAAGTATCCGCAAGTGCTTGATATGGGATGCGGGCGCGGACGCCATGCTATTTTGATGGCTCTTCAGGGGTACTCGGTTACCGGTGTGGATCTCTCCCCGTATGCGATTAAAAAAGCGCGACAAAAAGCACAGGACAAACATATATCGTGTGTTGTTTTTGATATTGGTGATATGCGAAACTGGCGCAATGGTATTTTTGACCTGGTCTGTAACCTGTTTACCAGTTTTGGATATTTCAATACCGATGCCGATAATATTTCAGTGATCAAAAACATGAAATCCCATCTTGGAAATGATAGTTATCTGGTGATGGATTATCTGAACCCGGAGTACGTACGCAAGAACCTGGTGCCGGAAGAGACGCTTGATGTCGGAAATCATATATGCCGCATCAGACGTTTTATAGAGGGGGATATGGTTGTAAAAACCATCTCTTTTTCAGACGGGGCCAGCGGAGAGCAACGTCAATACCAAGAGCGTGTTAAAATGTATGACCGCAATTGGTTTCAAAAAGTTTTTGAGGGGTTTGGGCTGACTGAAATGGCGTTTTTCGGAGACTATGAGGGGGGTGAGTTTGACCCGGTTGCCAGTCCAAGATTATTGATGACTGTACGCGGATGATCCGGAAATTTTGTTTTCAGGGGTCAACGGTGGCCGGGTTCGAGTCCATGCAAGTATAACCGCGGTCTCATAACTGGCCATCAGAAAGACAGTTCGATTTTCCTCTCTGAATGTCATCACCTGATCCTGGCGTCCGGGGTAATCTCCTGAAAGCCGTGGGGTGGACGATCCAGTGTCCAGGTCTCAAAATAAAAATAACGCTCGTTCTGAACACGCTTTCCGTTTATGCTGAAACAGCGAAATTCCGGCCGAACCATTTTTTGATATTCGATAAAAATCTTTTCGAACAGATTATGCCGGGAAAAGAGTTGAAAATCTGATCCGTGATGAGATTTCTCCGTGATTAATACCATGTGATCTTTATCCAGCAGGTGTGTAAGGGGGCCGAAGAGTTCGTTAATACCGGTATGATCGTCCAGCCTGAGATCAGGACGCAAATCCGGATCGGACCTGTGGCCGCTGATGAGAATTTGAAAAGGGGCTGTATTTTTTAACAGAGCAAGAAGATTTCCGGTTTTCGAACCATCGGAAGAGTGCCACTTCCTGGCATCGCCTGTAATTATATTCAAGGTTTTGAGGGTCTCCGGAAACCGGCTCAAACAGGTAAGCCCAAACTCAATATCTCTTCTGCCATCAACATGGGACTCCGGGTTTTGACGCTGGCCGGCGGAAGAAAACGATGAATCTGACAGTTGATCCGGTATACGAGTCCCTGTGAAGTAATATCGGTTGTAGGTTTTTTCCGGATGAAAATACGCTTTCAGTCGTGTTTCCCGGTCTATCTGCTCTTCGGCTTGAGTTTCACTGGCATCCCTGTGCCCAGGGGTATTCTCGCCGGGGAGTTGCTCTATAGTTATGTCATGCTCAAATATAATCTTGAAAATATCCATCCAGTCCACATGGGTTTATTACTATTTGCTTTGCCGGAAATCATATTAATTCCAGACATCACTTCTAAAAATAACAAAAAAGCCCCGGAATCATTTCATTCCGGGGCCTTGTGACAGCGTTAGAAAAAACCACATCAATCCATGATCATAATGACGACAGAAAAGCCGGTGCCATCATCATGAAGGATCTTTGCCGTTCTGTTATATAGCGGTGGCGATCACCAAAGCTACAATAGAGATCAGCTTGATCAGAATATTCAGTGAAGGGCCCGACGTATCTTTCAGCGGATCACCCACTGTGTCACCGGTAACCGCTGCTTTATGGGCTTCTGAGCCTTTGCTGTAAACCGTTCCATCAAACTCAATATCGGCTTCGATCATTTTTTTGGCATTATCCCAGGCTCCGCCTGCATTAGCCTGAAAAAGCGCCATCAACACACCTGAAACCGTTACCCCGGCAAGAAGCCCGCCAAGTGCCTCGGCTCCAAATAAAAAACCTACCAATACAGGTACAGCAATCGCCATAAGGCCCGGAAGGACCATCTCTTTTATAGCTGCTTTCGTCGAAATTTCAACACATCGCCCGTATTGAGCTGCATTTTCCGCTTTTACAAAGGTCTTCTTATCTTTGTCAGTCCATTCACTTTGTTCTTTTCCGGCGTTTTTACGCATCACTTCCAGTGCATTTTTCAATGCCGGGATATCATTAAACTGACGTCTCACTTCCTGGATCATCGACATGGCGGCACGTCCGACAGCTCCCATAGAGAGCGCGGAAAAGACGAATGCCAGCATAGCCCCCACAAAAAGTCCAGCGATTACTCCGGCCTGGGAGATGTCGATTACCTGGATGTTGGCGGAGGTCATAAATGCGCCAAACAAGGCAAGGGCGGTAAGTGCTGCCGATCCGATGGCAAATCCTTTTCCGATAGCGGCGGTCGTATTACCGACAGCATCCAGCTGATCAGTTCTGTTACGCACCTCTGGCGGTAATTCCGCCATTTCAGCTATACCGCCGGCATTGTCGGCAATCGGGCCGTATGCATCCACAGCAAGCTGTATACCCAGAGTAGATAGCATGCCGACAGCGGCGATGGCAATGCCATAAAGTCCGGCAAATTCGAAGGTGGTCATGATGGCAATGGCGATAATAAGAATGGGCAGAGCGGTAGACATCATTCCTACGCCTAGGCCGGCGATAATATTGGTGGCAGGCCCGGTAATCGATTGTCTTGCGATATTGATCACCGGTTTTTTACCCACTCCGGTAAAGTATTCGGTAATAAATCCGATCAGAAGACCGGCAATCAAGCCGATCGTGGAGGCAAAAAAGATACCGTGGGATGAAATGGTCCTTTCCACACCGTAAAGTACATCTGTATAGGTCCAGCTCGCCGGCATGATCCAGGTGATCAGGAAGTAGAACGTGACTACCAGCAGGCCCGCAGCAACTATTTCACCGGTATTAAGAGCTGTTTGTGGATTTCCGCCTTCTTTCACACGAACAAAATAGGTTCCGATGATGGAAATAATGATTCCGGTTCCGGCCAATACAAGGGGAAGAATCACCCCGCTCAAATTACCGAATACCGATTCATCTACAAAGGTTTGCGACGACATGAATACAACACCCAGTACCATGGCGGCAATAATAGATCCAACAAAAGACTCAAAAAGATCGGCTCCCATTCCGGCGACGTCCCCCACATTATCCCCTACATTATCGGCGATAGTGGCTGGATTAAGGTGGTGGTCCTCGGGGATTCCTGCTTCCACTTTCCCTACAAGATCAGCCCCGACATCAGCTGCTTTGGTGTAAATGCCGCCACCGACACGGGCAAAAAGGGCAATAGACGAAGCACCGAAAGAAAACCCGGTGATTACGGTAATAATCTGAGTGAGTGTGGCTTGAATATCTGCACCGGTTTCATGGGCGGGGATAAAACCGAAAACGCTTGTATATAACCATAAAAGAAGTCCCAGGCCGAGAATGCCGAGCCCGACAACGCCGAGGCCCATGACGGAACCGCCGGTAAAGGCAACACTGAGTGCTTTATTGAGGCTGGTCCGTGCCGCATGTGCTGTTCGGACATTGGCCTTGGTAGCTACTCTCATCCCGATAAATCCGGCCAAACCGGAGCATAATGCTCCTACAACAAATGACAGTGCAACTAATGGTGAGGAGCCCTCTGTTATTGAGCCGTGAAGGCCTAATAGTATGGCAATAATCACTACAAAAACCGCCAGGACACGGTACTCAGCTTTCAGAAAAGCCATCGCGCCTTCATAAATATGTCCGGAGATCACGGACATCTTCTCTGTTCCGGCCTCCTGCCTGGCCACCCAGTTGGATTTAATATAGGTGAATAGCAGAGCGATAATACCGGCAACAGGTATCAAATAAATTATTGTAAGCATGTTTTTAATGTTTTAGTGAATCGGTAATGTTGCGTTGGAAAAAGAAAAAGTGGATCAGTTGCATGCATTCATGGCACGATCGATGCCTTCCCTGATAAAAACCAATACGGCATCGTGCGCCGTTTTCAGCCCCTCTTCGACGACCGGAAATTCATCCTCATCGAATGGAGACAAAACATAATCGGATTGTTGACCACGTTGATATTGGTTGTCTATTCCGAATCGTAATCGGGGGAAGTGATGTGTTCCCAGGTGATCAACAATACTTTGCATCCCGTTGTGACCACCGGCACTGCCTTCTTTTCGCAACCGGATCTTTCCTGTTGGAAGATTAATATCATCGTAACAAACCAGGATGTCACTGGGAAGATAATGAAACATTCGGCAAGCTTTCAAAACAGCTTTACCACTGTTATTCATATAAGTGGTGGGTTTAATGAGAACGGTTTTGACCCCCTTGAAACGGCCGATTCCCAGAATATAAGGCTCATCGGCCTTTTCCATACCAGCAGAAAGTGATTGGGCGAGACGATCCACAATGGTAAATCCAATGTTGTGGCGTGTCTTCTGATACGCTTCCCCAAGGTTGCCCAAACCCACAATTAGCGGCATGACGATATCATTTAGCTTTCGTCTTTGGATTTGGAAGAAGCTTCCGCTTCGCCGCCTTCATCACTATCAGTGCGTTCCTCTTTTTCAGCTCCTTCCGCTTCTTCTTCACCTTCTTCTGTTTCTTCCTCTTCTTCGAGTCCGAGGAGTTCAGCAAGGCCGCCTTTGGGCGGACGAATAACAGCGATGGTTCTGAAGGAAGCGCGTAAAGGCTCAATACCTTCAACATCTATGCTGGAGACGTCGATTGTGTCACCGATTGTGAGTTCGGAGACATCCAGCACTATTTCCGCCGGAATGTCTTTGGGAAAACATTTTACCTGCAAACTGCGAAGCGGCTGATAAAGTCGGCCACCCCCCTCGGTTACGCCCTGGGGTGTACCTGTCAGGCGAATCGGGATGGTCAGCGTTACCTGTGTCTTTTCTTCCAGTGCGAACAGGTCCACATGAATGGGCCTGTCGGTTACCGGATCATATTCGACTTTCTGGAGGAGGGTGTTGTACTCTTTGCCTCCATGCACCAATTTGATTATGACCTTTTTATTGGTTCGAAGGACTTTCTCAAGCTCAAGCTCGGGTAGATATACATGCAGGTTTTTTTTTATTTTCGGACCGTATGCAACCGCCGGGACCATCATGTTTTCCCGCATATTTTTTAATGCGGATTTAGATATCTCACGATCGTTTGCTTCTACAGTTATTACATTTGGTTTTTCCATAATTCAGAAAACAACACTTAAAGGTTAATCGTCAAATAATGTACTAATGGAATCATCGGTATAGATTCGACGTATGGATTCGGCGAACAGGCCGGAGACACTCAGGACGAGAATTTTATCCGACGGCTTTTTCAGAGGAACCGTATCAGTGACCAAAAATTTGTCGATTGGTGAGTCTTCTATACGTTGAAAAGCCGGGCCTGATAAAATGGGGTGGGTACTGGAAGCCATGATTTTTTTTGCTCCTCGTTCTTTCAGGGCACCGGCGGCATTAGTGATGGTGCCGGCCGTGTCAATCAGATCATCGACAAGCAAGATATTTTTATCCTTCACTTCCCCAATAATGTTCATGACTTCTGCGATATTTTGCGTGGGTCGTCGTTTGTCTACGAAAGCCAGTCCGGCATTAAGGCGTTTGGAATAGGATCGGGCCATTTTCAAACTGCCTACATCCGGAGCTACAACGACAAGATCTTCGATAGCATTTTTTTTAAAATAGTCCACAAATATGGAACTGGCGTAGAGATGATCCAGCGGTATATCAAAGAACCCCTGAATCTGCGGTGCGTGAAGATCCATTGTCAACACCCGGTCTGCACCGGCTTCCGAGAGCAGATTGGCAAATAATTTTGATGCAATGGAAACTCGTGGCTGGTCTTTCCGGTCCTGACGGGCATAACCAAAGTATGGAATGACCGCTGTGACACGATCAGCCGATGCGCGTTTTGCGGCATCAATCATCAGCAGCAGCTCTATGATATTGTCGCCGGGTGGGGGCGTTGACTGAACGATAAAAACATCCGCACCTCGAATACTTTGCTGATATTTTATATAGAGTTCACCGTCGGAAAAGGATTTGATCGTAACCGCACCCAATTTTGTCCCGTATTTTTCAGCAATGGCACGGGCAAGTGCCAGATTACTCCTCCCGGCAAATATGGCTAATGGTTTGTCCAAGATGGTTGTACAGCAGCTAAAGTTCGGTGAATACTAAAAAGGATGAAACCGGCATGTTCATCCTTTTAAATTATAATAAGTGAAAACGGTCGTGCAACAGTTGCCCGGGGAGGAATCGAACCCCCACTTACGGGACCAAAACCCGCTGTCCTACCTTTAGACGACCGGGCAAAAGTCGGATATTTGACAGACGCCAAATTTAGGCATTGTTCTATTTCAAGTCAAGGACGTGCCAGATACTTCATGACTTCACATTCATTGCACCGTTTCTCACGGCAATAATGTTTATAATGATGTAATGTAGCCAACCTGAAATAATGTTTTCCGGAGGGTATACCACTGGAATTGAGTTTCATATGTACTTTGTCAGGGAGGGGAATATGTTGGCGGGCCCAGAGAAATGCAATCCGGCTACACAGGTTTTTATGATTCATCCATTGACCTAACAAATAGACGGAGGGAAGAATGATATTATGGAAAATAATTTCCCTCCTGTTTTTCCCTATTGATGGAGCCCTGCTCATACGACAGATTTGAGTCCACTGATCTTCTACCGGTTGTTTCATCCATTCTGAGACGGGCAGTTGATTTATTCGCATAAAGAGTTCGGCGCCTTGCATGATCCGGATTTGAGGACGGTTAGCCGGACGGGATCCGCTGAAATCCCATTCGGACCGGTATATGATTGTTCCGGCCTCTGTCTTCGATCCGGTTTTGTATGCTTTATGATGTTTTTTATTAATTTTCAAATGAGTAGAACCTGAAAATCCCGCTTTTCGAAGAAGCTGTTTGCCAAGATTGTGTGATGAAGTGGGGCCGGAATATTGCGACGGCGTGCAAGTCGATAACAAGTAATCAGCCAATAGCAACATATTTTCCTGATTGTGATGATATCCGAGCCCCTGAAATACACCTGATATCAGCATGTGTTTCCAGGCCGTTTTCATTGGTTTTCCTGCAGGAAATAAGGACAGGATACGGTCGAGCCTGTAATGGAAATAGGCACGGTCCCACTTCTTGGTAATTTCCATAAAAATATATTCAGGGATTTCCTGAAGCAGGCCGGAACAGGGCAGGTCAACCGGGCGATGATACGCACGCCAAAGATTTGCAAGCCGGGTTGGCAAGGATGAACGAAGTTCCAGGGTCGGTACCCCGTGCCCGTCAGAAGCTCTTACTTCCCGTTTATGAAGATTATCATGCACTACAACATGTAAAATCACACACTCATACCGGGAATCGTTCTGATGCCCATGACGGTTCCACTCTCCGGAATATTTGTGTAATTCGACATCCCCGACCATCAATATGTCATTAAATCGGATTTTAGCGTATCGGTAATCAGGCCCGTCTCCTTTATTGTAGTAACCGGGATGCAAAATCTTCAGCCGGATACCGGTTGTCGTTATTAAGTTATTTTGTGAGAAATGAAGATTTTTCCACAGAAAATGAAAAAAATCTTCACGAATAATATCCATGTTATTATGATAAAATCCTGTTTGTATAATACAAGAAAAATTGTTTACCTTGCATGTTGCAAAGGTTGTTTATAGATCATTTATGTTATGGATTAGCAAGGGATGAAATCATTACAATTAGTTTGTATCTCATTTATATCCATCCTGTTTCTTGTTGCTATGGAAACAGAATTGTGTTCTAATTATGTGGATGGCAGTTTTAAAGCCTCTCCTGTTGAGAAATCCTTTAATATTCTTCTTGAGTGGGAGGTACATGATTCCGGTAATGTGAATGCAGGTGCTTTTGAACTGCAGCGAAAAATGGGAAGCGATGGCAGCTTCCAAAGTGTTAACACGGGATGTATAAGACAAAACGGAAATTTGCTTTCCTGTACGGATATGGATCTGTATAAAGGTTACTCTGAAGAGTTTGCCAGTGTAGAAAGTGTGATGTATGAACTTTATTCCAATAGCTCCGGCAGCGGCAAAGTTCGTTGTGACGATACCCGACTCGAGTACACCACCAATGCTGTTCGACGTACCTGGGGCAGCATAAAAGCATTGTTTCAGTAGACTGCCGTGTCCGACTCCGACTCTTCCAATCACCTGTTGATGAATCCTGCCCGGATCGACCGGACTATCACCCGGATAGCCTTTCAGATCTACGAGGATACCCATGGTTCTGACCAGCTTGTTATTTTCGGTGTGTCAGATCGAGGATACAGACTGGCCACTATATTGGCCGCCAAACTTTCGCATATCTATCATACACAAATCCGTGCTTTCCGCATCCCCCTTGCGGGGACATCCGGGAATGGTGCAGATCAAAATAATCCGGGCCATTCTCCCGATAGCGACACTTCTTCATTAAAAAAAAATCAATCAGAACATCCTGAAAAGTTCCCAACGGTTCTTAACAAAAAAGTCGTGATCATGGATGATGTCATGTATAGTGGGCGAACCATGTATCAGGCGTTGCAAATTGTTACCGATAAGGAGAAACCCGAAGAGATAAAACTCGCCGCATTGATTGACCGTGGTCACCGTCGCTACCCGATTAATATTCATTACCTCGGTTTGTATAGCCCCACAAAACTTAAAGAGCATGTTCGGTGTCGTTTTAAAAAAAACGGTGACCCTGATGGCGTCTGGTTACAGGCTTGATCCGGGTTGGACAAGTGTGCCACTCAAAAAACTAATCCTGACAAGTAGAATCTGGAATCCTTATATTAAGCCAATAAGCCTGATCTGATGGATGGCTCCGATTTGCCTTATTGAACAGCTGACGGAATTAATTCGTGTGGCATCCTGATAAATTATATTTTGTCATACCCCATTACTACCGGATGTAATTGGATCATCTCATTGGGCGTTCGGCAATTTGTCTATACTTATCAATAATTAGAATTTTTTGGGTTATGCGCCGTTGGCAGGTAATTTTATTGACAGGGCTGCTTGTGTCAGTATGGATTTCACCAACCATGGCGCAAAAACTGCCTATGCCTACCGATGATATTCTCTCGGCAACTGAAGCCGAAGAGAAAGGTTCCTGGAATTATACTCTGCGAACAGGGCTGAACGGTTCACAAGCTTATTACCGGGCATGGGCAAAGGGTGGGGTAGATCGTATTGCGGTCGTAGCAAATACTTTGTTTATAGCCATATATACAGAAGATCCTTATCAATTCGGATCAAGGATTGATCTTAGGTACGGCCAGACAAGGTTGAATCGTGGGGCTTTCCGTAAAAGTGAAGATGTTATTCGATTTCGAAATCAGTTTCGCAGACGCTTTTCAGATGAACGATTCAGTTTTACGTTGAATGTTAATTTTGAAACGCAGTTCGACAAGGGATATGATTCAGATTTTGAAAATGTGCGGTCGCGTTTTCTGACCCCTGGAACACTTATCGAAACCGCCGGTTTTTCTTATGATCCCGATCGCTACCTGGAGACGCTCGTAGGGATGTCACTGCGACAAACATTTATGAGGGATACTTCACTCTCCGATGGATACGGCCTTGCACAGGGGGACTGGTTTCGCAATGAGGCCGGTTTTACCATTATTTTAAGATATGAACGTGAAATATGGGAGAATGTTAATTATTCCGGGTTTCTTGAAACTTTTAGTAACCTCCAGAAAAGTTTATTGAATACCGATTTTGTGTTTATTAATGAGCTTGAGGGGCGTATCAATAACTATCTTTCCACTAATTTTGAATTTGCCCTTCAATACAATGACGACATCTCCAAAGAGTTGCAGATCAAACAGATTCTGTCTGTAGGGTTAAATTACAGGTTCATGTAAACGCAGTTTGTAGTTTTGGCCTCCTCCCATGATCCCCGAAATTTATACAAATCGTATTCCTGAACTGCTGAAAGAATTGGAACTGCGTTTTGGACATGGGCATGCCTCTGAAAATCGTTGTTTACAAATCGATCCTGAGGAGCTGGATACCAAAAGAAATGGAGCTCCAATGATTTCAAGTACCAGACATTAAAAGCTGAAAACAGCCCGTATTTCAAGATTGGGATAGGTCCGGCGTGAACGTTGCCGTTCTTCCTTTTGAAAGGCTGTTGCTACATCATCCGGATATGTAGTATATAATCGCCGACGAACGCTTTGACGCTGCAACCACCCGCTTATAACCAGGTGGTTGCCTGACAAGAAATTCAGGTCAATATCAACAGATGGTCCCATCTGACGTGTGTATTGCACACCGGGTGCGGTTCTGCTAACCGGAACCTGGCCACCTTCTTCATTCGTTACTTCCGTACGCAGTGTGGTTTGAGGCAGATAGTCTCTTCTTAAGTAGTACCGGCCACCAATCCCGATCCTGTGTTGTGCGGTTTGGTGTACAATCATCAATTCTGTATTGTAAGTGATAAGCGTGTCTGTCGGCGTTTCCTGGAAGGTATTCCAATAGAGTCGGCCAATACGTAATTCACTGCGAGAGCCATTTATTTCAAGCTGCCAGTTTTGGGCCAGTACGATATCTACATTTGATTGAACAGCGTATTCCCGTGATGACTGGTCGTTTTTGGGCCGGCCCTCAAGCTGGAAGTCTTCTATGGTATAGTTGGCCCGTACCTGGAAAGACTGACGAAGTTGTATCCGATTATGTGGCTGCCAGTTGATCTCAGGAGACAAGCGGATAATGCGCCGCCAGTTGTTTTCAATACTTCGTGTAGTGGAAAGATAGACGTAATGTGTTGCTTCTCCACCAGCCCGGACGGTTAAATCAAAGTAAGGAGAAAACTCATGGCGGTCAGTAATCAGTACAAGGTAATTCAGTTCGTCACGATCGTCGAGATTAATTTCCGGTGTATCGTATCTCAGTATTCCCGATTGAGCCTGAAGAATCAGTTCATTGCGGTCAGATAGCGAGAAACGGTTTTGTGTAAAAAGTTCAAAACGGCTTTGGTCAAAGTTGGAGCTACGCAGAATTTCATTCCGGCGGTTTGTCTGATCTTCAGGAATTTCGCGGGTGTTTATTAATCGTGTTCCCCTGTTTATGTAGCTGTATTGAAATCCCAGTGCGATTTGGTTTTTATTGAAGGCATAGTCTGTAGTTGCTCGCAGTTGCAATTCCCGTCGTCGAGACCTGGTATTAAATATGGGATCATCAAAATCATCTGAAACCGGCCGGCCTTCAACGGTCCGTGTATTGCCAAGTGTGAGGAGATCGATAGAGAGCCCGATATTGCCGGTGAGAGGCATGCGGATCTGCATATCGAGCAGAGTCGAGTCATTTTGGATCGATTCTATGATATTGCTAAGGCCTCGATTGAAAAAGCTGCTTGGTTGATAGCTCTCACGGGTACCTGAAGCAAGCTGGAGGTTTGCCCTCATCAGAAAGTCATTGAATCGGTATTCGCTATCGGTCCGGAACCGAAGGGTAGCATATTCTCTTGGGCTTATTTTTGCGTAATGCGCTTCAGCATGGGGATGAAAAACAAAGTCACCGGTTTGAATTGGAAGGCTTTGAGCATGAAAACGGCCGGACCATCCCTGGTCAAGATTATTGCTTCGACGGTCACTCATGAATCCCCCCTTTAAAAAAAGCCGGATTTCTTCATGTGGATTATAGAGTATACCGGCATGTCCTAAATCCTGACGCAAGCTGGTTGTTGTGAAACTGTATGTTTGCACGTCGCCGGTTAATGCCCATTTGTTGGTGAGCCATTGTTGAAGTGAGAAATTCAACTGATTTTCATCCTGGATATTTTGAGGATCACCATCAATAAGATAGAACCGGGAGTGAAACATATGGTCGAGGTCCATGGAAAATTTTCCTTCAGTGATTCCCAGATTACTCCCATACTGCCACTGCATGGCATCTAATTGTCGATAAAAAAAAGATTCTCCACCGAGAAACGCAGAGGGGAACTGGGCCGAAACAGTTCCGGTGCAGGCCGTTAACAGGAAGATTACCAAACCATGTATCTTCAGTCCCGGTATTATTGTACGTTGTTTACCGGAAGTAAACAGGCCATATTTTTTATTTTTGCAAATAGTTGTCGGCATTCGGTTAATCTATCATCCCGGGGATCGATCTACAACTGCATCTTGCTGATTCATAAGAACACACAGAGCATCCATGGGTTTAATCTGATTATAGGTGCCAGATGGTGCTGACATGGGTGTCTTAAAATATCTTTTCGGAATAAAAGAGTCACCGGATTAATTTGAGGCTTATTAATTGTTATACTCTGCATCATGAATAAATTTTCCCAACTCTCCCGCAACCGCATCAAATCGATTGGATTGCTTCGAAAACGAACGGATCGTTACAAACAGAAGCAGTTTATCGCCGAAGGGTTGAGAACGGTGGAACAAATCATCGACAATGGTATCCTGGATATCGTGGCGATCATCGTGGATGAACAGCAATTGAAGGACGGTATTCCGGACTCGTGGTATGAGAAAGTTCGTGATATACCTTTTTTTACGGTGACAACATCGACGTTTCGACAATTGAGCGACACTGAGTCGTCGCAGGGAGCGATGGCTGTTTGTCATATGCCGGACCCGGTCACTGAGGCGGAGTTACTGGCCCGTAACGGTGTCATTTTCGTAGCTGATCGCTTACAGGACCCGGGAAACCTTGGAACGATTATAAGAACAGCCGCCTGGTTTGGATTGTGCGGCCTTGTCTTCGCACCGGGAACAGTGGACCTGTTTCATCCCAAAGTAGTGCGCAGCACGGCTGGAGCAACCGGTGTGCTGCCATGGATGGAAACGGATCTGGCTGTATTTTTTGAAAAGGCACAGCGCTTGGACTGGCGAATACATGTGCTGGATTCCGGTTCCAATACAAAATCTTTTCGTGAGCTCAGGCCTTGTGGCAAAGACCTTCTTGTTGCCGGCAATGAAGCACAGGGAGTTTCGCTTGAATTAAAAGGATATGCGGACACATTATTGCGAATTGACCCTGTTCAATCATCCGGACAGATGAAGGGGAATACGGAAGTGCCCGTTGAAAGCCTCAATGTATCTGTTGCTTCAGCTATTGTTATGGCACATTTCTGCAGATAAAAAAACGCGGCAAAAAAACTTCTTGTATGTTTGGCGATCATGGCCGGAAGTGCTGATCATCATTTTTTTAATGAATTAATATACAGAAGGGAGCTGATTACAAGATGGAACTTTCGGTTTCTTTCAGGCGGATATTTTCTACATGGGGCAACTTCCGGCCTAAAAAACGCTCCGCCAATACCCGGAATCGCTGCGGGGT
>JBBDQZ010000070.1:0-15785 GCA_040905705.1 Balneolales bacterium | reverse complement strand
GGAGGCCGAACGGTAGGCGCCGGTGTGGTAAGTAAAATTCTGGACTAATAACCGAGGCATACGTGGCTACTCAACAAAAAATTCGAATCAAGCTGAAATCATACGATCATAGTCTGATTGACAAATCGGCTGAAAAGATCATCAAAACGGTTAAATCTACAGGTGCTGTTGTCTCGGGTCCTATTCCGCTTCCGACAGCAAAGAGTATTTTTACAGTGAACCGCTCTCCTCATGTGGACAAAAAATCACGTGAGCAATTCGAGTCGCGTTCACACAAACGTCTTATCGACATTTTGTCGACGGGCTCCCAGACAGTGGATGCGTTGATGAAGCTGGAATTACCTTCCGGTGTTGATGTAGAAATTAAAGTATAATCAGGAAATCAGTTCCTTAACGAAATGACTGGATTAATTGGAAAAAAAGTAGGAATGACCAGCGTTTTTGATGACGATGGCCGTCACGTTCCCGTAACGGTGATTGAAATCGAACCATGTGTGATTACGCAAATCAAATCGATGGAATCGGATGGATACGATGCCACACAGATTGCCACTGTTGACAAACGCGAAAAAAGAGTAAGCAAAGCTCTTAGAGGTCATTTTGCCAAAGCAAACACCGATCCGAAACGCTATGTCAGGGAAATGCGTGATTTTGTTCCTGAAGGAGCCAAAATCGGGGATATCCTGAAAATAGAGGATATTTTTCGTGAAAAAACATACGTTGATGTGGTGGGAATATCCAAAGGTAAAGGATTTCAAGGAGTTGTAAAGCGACATGGCTTCAGGGGTGTTGGCGGGCAAACACACGGACAACACAATAGGGAGCGGGCACCCGGTTCCATTGGACAGGCTTCCGATCCCTCCAAGGTATTCAAGGGCGTCAAAATGGCCGGTAGATCCGGAAACAGTCGGGTAAAAGTAAAGCGCCTGGAACTGCTGAAAATTTTGCCCGAATCTAACCTGATTTTGATCAAAGGTGCGATACCGGGTCCTAAAAACAGAATAATTGAAGTATATAATCACGGATAAGTGTATCAACATTTGGCTATGAAATACCCATGCAGAGGGTTCAACATACAGGAGTTTGATGATTATCTCATGGTTATGCTGTTTGACATTGTGAATCAAATTAAATTGTACAGATGAAACATCCATGGCGAATGAATTCGGCCTACAAGTGCATGATTGAATACATGGATGCTCCATCTGGCTTTGTGAATCAAATTAAATTGTACAGATGAAACATCCATGGCGAATGAATTCGGCCTACAAGTGCATGATTGAATACATGGATGCTCCATCTGGCTTTGTGAATCAAATTAAATTGTACAGATGAAACTCAAAGTATTAAAAACAGACGGATCGGATAGTGGCCGTAAAATCACTTTGGATAGTGATATTTTCGGAATTGAGCCGAATGATCACGTAATCTACGAGGATGTTCGTTCCTATCTGGCTAATCAACGCAAAGGCACAGCCAGTACAAAAGGTCGTTCCCAGGTCCGTGGTGGTGGCCGGAAGGCTTATCGACAGAAAGGAACCGGTATGGCACGCAGGGGCACTATCCGTTCCCCGCTGCTCAAAGGAGGGGGTACGGTGTTTGGACCGCAACCACGTGACTACCAGGTCAAGCTTACAAAAAAAATGAGAAGACTGGCGAGAATGTCAGCTCTTGCTTATAAAATAAAGGATAAGGCATTGATCGTGGTCGAAGATTTTGATTATGAAGTACCGAAAACCAAATCTGTTAATGAACTGCTCCAGGCACTGAAGTTGGCTGATAAAAAAGTACTGATTCTGACCGGAGGCTACCGGACGCATGTCTACAAGTCGAGTCGCAATCTCCCTCATGTAGGTGTGTTGGAAGGCGACAAGCCGTCCACGTATCAGATCCTGCATGCTGATGTGGTGGTGCTTCAGGAAAGTGCTGTGAAACAGCTGGAAAATAGTATAAACGGAGTGACTGTGGAGGCGGAAGTATGAAACGTGTTTTGATCAAACCATT
Source organism: Balneolales bacterium (assembly GCA_040905705.1). GTDB lineage: Bacteria > Bacteroidota > Rhodothermia > Balneolales > Natronogracilivirgulaceae > JBBDQZ01. The sequence goes on along the minus strand of JBBDQZ010000070.1, from coordinate 13,781 downwards.
AATAACTGAAAAACTGACCGGAATCCAGGAGAAAGAAAATAAATATGCTTTTGAAGTGGTACGGACTGCTGCCAAAACCGATATTAAAAAAGCTATTGAGGAGTTGTACCCGGAAATCAATGTTACAAAGGTCAATACTATGACCAACCCCGGCAAACCTAAAGGACGACATACACGCAGAGGGTTTATTTCCGGTAAGACAACAGCAACAAAAAAAGCAATCATCTCGATCAAAGAAGGCCAGGAAATAGACTTCTTTACAGAAATTTAAAGTAGAAAACCCATGCCAACACGTAAAGTCAAACCTGTTACTCCCGGAACACGACACCGTATTGCGCCGGATTTCTCGGATGTGACAACCGACAAGCCGGAAAAATCCCTGGTCGTCAAGCTTCATCGCACCGGTGGCCGGAATCATCGTGGGAAAATGACGACACGCCATATTGGAGGAGGTCACAAAAAACGATATCGCATCATTGATTTCAAGCGGGATAAACACGATATCCCTGCTGTTGTCAAAACCATTGAATATGATCCAAACAGAACAGCGCGGATCGCTCTTTTGGCTTATGCTGATGGAGAAAAACGATATATAATTGCACCGGACAAATTAGCGATTGGTTTGAAAGTAATCAGTGGGAATGCCGTTGCTCCTGATACGGGAAATGCGATGCCGTTGGAAAACATACCACTTGGTACGATGATACATAATGTGGAATATCGTCCGGGTGAAGGGGGCAAGCTGGTGCGCAGCGCAGGTTCTTCTGCCCAGCTGATTGCCAAGACGGACAAGTATGTTACCCTTAAAATGCCGTCCGGTGAAATTCGTATGATCAATGGAAAGTGCATGGCTACCGTCGGCGTTGTCAGTAATCCGGATCATTTTAATGTGACACTTGGAAAAGCGGGAAGAAACCGTTGGAAAGGAGTTCGGCCGACAGTACGAGGGACCGTAATGAACCCGGTCGATCACCCAATGGGCGGTGGAGAAGGCAAGTCGTCTGGAGGGCACCCGCGCTCACCCTGGGGGCAGATTGCCAAAGGGTACAAAACCAGAAAGAAGAAGAAACTTTCTTCCAAATTTATTGTTCGCAGAAAAAACCAAAAACAGTAATCAGGTATGCCAAGATCTCTAAAAAAAGGCCCGTTTATCCATTATAAGTTGCAGAAAAAGGTCGATCAGGCCAATGAAAGCGGCAGCAAAAAGGTGATTAAAACATGGTCTCGCAGTTCCTTGATATCGCCGGACTTTGTCGGCCTTACCTTTGCGGTACACAACGGTAAACAATTCATTCCTGTGTATGTAACAGAGAATATGGTGGGTCACAAACTTGGTGAATTTTCACCAACCAGAACATTCAAAGGGCACCCCCTTAAAAAAGGCGAAAAAAAATAACAGATAATGGAAGATACAGTTACACATGAAGCCAGAGCTGTTCAACGGTTTCTCCGTATTTCACCGAGAAAAGTTCGCCTGGTAGTGGACACGGTCAGGGGAAACCAGGTTGATGTTGCACTGTCCAAATTGAAATTTACAAACAAAGCGGCATCTGTCCATGTGGCCAAAGTCATTACCTCTGCTGCAGCTAATCTCAGAGACCGTTTTGAGGACGAAGCACTTGATAATAATGAACTTATAGTTCGGGAAATCTATGTTGATGAAGGCCCGACCCTGAAACGCATTCAACCGGCTCCGCAGGGTCGTGCACATCCTATACATAAGCGTACAAGCCATGTAACGGTGGTTGTCGGCAAGAAGGATGTTGAAATTGAAAATGAACACCAAGGAAACGAGGAATAAGTTTGGGACAAAAAGTAAATCCAATCAGTCTTAGACTGGGTATTATCCGTGGTTGGGACTCCAATTGGTATTCCGAAGTGCAGGTAAAGGAAAACCTTAAGGAAGATGCACAACTACGCAGTTATCTGCATGCCCGTCTGCGTAATGGCGGTTTGTCGCGCATTATCATTGAACGGACACCCAGGCGGGTCTTGCTCACACTGATGACCAGTCGACCAGGTGTAATCATTGGTAAAGGGGGTGAACAAGTAGAGTTATTGAGGGAAGAACTTCGCAAAGTTACCAACAAAGACGTTCAGATCAACATAAGTGAAATTAAACGTCCCGAAACAGATGCCAGTTTGGTGGCTCAGAATATTGCCCAACAGCTGGAATCCCGTATCTCATTTCGGCGTGCGATGAAAACTTCCATAGCCTCAGCATTACGAATGGGTGCCAAAGGCATCAAGATCAAATGTTCGGGTCGACTTGGAGGAGCTGAAATGGCCCGAGTGGAACAGTACAAAGAGGGCCGGGTTCCCCTGCACACTTTCCGTGCCGATATCGATTATGCAACAGCTACAGCACAGACCATCTACGGAAGTATTGGTGTCAAAGTCTGGGTTTTCAAAGGTGAGATCATTGGTGATGTCGATTTGGCGCCATCGTCGGCAACGGCAAAACCGGAAGCAGAAGGCCAACAAGAAAAACGTCGATCCAAGCGCTCGCATGGAAACCAGCGGCGCAGGAAAAAAAGCTGATACAAAGAATTAATTCAATCCAATCATGTTAGAACCGAAGCGACTTAAAAGAAGAAGGGTTCATCGAGGCAAAATCAAAGGAAATGCCAGTCGTGGCCATCAACTGGCGTTTGGCGATTTTGGCTTGAAGGCGCTTGAACCCAAATTTATTACCGCCCGTCAGATTGAAGCGTGTCGTGTGGCTATCACACGTAAACTGCAACGTGAAGGTCAGACCTGGATACGGATTTTTCCGGATAAACCGATCACAAAAAAAGCAGCGGAAACACGAATGGGAAGCGGCAAAGGAGCACTGGAATACTTTATTGCCGTAGTGCATCCCGGAAGAATCCTGTTCGAAATTAGCGGAGTTTCGGAATCACTGGCCAGAGAGGCATTTCGCCTTGCAGCTTTTAAGCTTCCCATTAAAACAAAATTTATTGTTCGTCGCAATTACGATGGATCATAACGAGAAACGAGAATGAAAGCATTTGAACTCAGGGATTTGTCAATGACCGAGCTGGAAGCTCGCATAAAAGATGAAGTAGAGGCTATTCAGAAGCTATACTTCAACAAAGCTGTTGCCGGACAGGTGGAAAGCCCTGCGACGATCAAGAATCACCGCAAGGAGCTTGCTCGTCTGAAAACAATTATCAGGGAAAAAGAACGAGCTGAACAGGCGGAAGTTAAAGCATAGAGGATAATTAAAACATGAGCACGGAATCAACTGCGCGTAATCAACGCAAACAACGTACCGGGAAGGTCGTTAGTGACAAAATGGAAAAGTCCATCACCGTTGCTATTGAACGGCAGATCAAACATCCGATTTACGGCAAGTTTATTACCAAGACCCGTAAATATATGGTCCATGATGAGATGAATGAAGCCAAATCGGGTGATTTGGTACGTATTGTTGAAACCCGACCTATGTCCAGGCACAAGCGCTGGCGACTGGTTGAGATTGTTGAAAAAGCCAAGTAACAGAATTTATTCTTCGCAAGCATAGAAAGTAAATAAGCCATGATTCAAACACAGTCCATTCTCACAGTCGCAGATAACAGCGGTGCCAAAAAGGTGATGTGTATTAAAGTTCTTGGAGATTCCAAGCGACGATATGCCCGCGTTGGTGACCTGGTGATCTGCTCTGTCAAGTCAGCCATTCCGGGAGGTACCGTCAAGAAAGGGGAAGTGGTTCGGGCCGTACTTGTCAGAACTAAAAAAGAATACAGGAGGAAGGATGGCAGCTATATCCGGTTTGACGAGAATGCTGCTGTATTAATCAATAAAGAGCAGGAGCCGATCGGGACACGAATTTTTGGTCCTATTGCCCGGGAACTGCGTGAAAAAAATTTCATGAGAATTATTTCTCTGGCACCTGAAGTACTTTAATTTTTGAGCTGGATTATGCCACGTAAAAAGAACATGCAAAAAAAGTTACACGTTAAAAAAGGCGACTTTGTCGAAGTGATAAGCGGCAATGAACGGGGAAAACGCGGTAAAATATTACGTGTATTCCCGAAGCGGGAACGGGTTTTGATTGAAGGTATTAACATGCATATCAAACATCAGAAGCCGACCCAGGAAAATCCGCAAGGTGGAAGAATGAAACAGGAAATGCCGATTCACGTCTCCAACGTTCTCCCGGTCGACTCTGTCAGTGACGAAGCTACGAGAGTTGGACGCACCAGGGTTGAGGAGAGTGGAAAAGGTCGCTGGGTCCGGGTCGCCAAAGTGAGCGGCGAAACTCTCGATAAATAGACAGGTAATTATCATTATGGCAGAAGCAAGATTATATACCGAATTTAGAAAAGAAATTATTGGAAAGCTTAAAAAGGATTTTAAGCTGAAAAACGATTTGGCCGTTCCGAGATTGACAAAAATTGTAGTTAATGTAGGAGTTGGTGAAGCAGTTGCCGACCGTAAGGTATTGGACGATATTGCTGGAAATATTGCAGCAATAACCGGTCAGCGTCCGGTTTTAACAAAGTCAAGGAAGTCGATTTCAAATTTCAAACTCCGAGAAGGTATGCCTATCGGGTGCAAAGTGACTCTGCGCGGCAAGATTATGTATGAATTTTTGGACCGGTTTATCAACCTGGCATTGCCGAGAACCCGTGATTTTCAAGGTGTTTCTGATAAAGGTTTTGACGGCCGGGGAAACTATACAATGGGTATCACCGAACAGTCCATCTTTCCGGAAATTGATACAGATAAACTGGATCGTATTCACGGAATGGATATCTCATTTGTGACTACGGCAAAGAACGACGAGCAAGCTTTACAGCTTCTGAAGCATTTTGGAATGCCTTTTGTAAAACGAAATAATTAAAACCTCTTATGGCGAAAAAATCCTGGATAGCACGTAACGAGAAACGAAAAAGAACAGTTGAAAAATATGCTCAGAAAAGGAAAGAGCTGAAAGAAGCCGGCGATTATGAAGCATTGCAAAAACTTCCCAGAGACGCCAGCCCGACACGCATTCGTCAGCGGTGTTCGCTGACCGGAAGGGCACGCGGTTATGTCGGAAAATTTGGCGTTTCCAGAATCAAATTCAGAGAACTGGCATCCGACGGTAAAATACCCGGTGTAAAAAAAGCCAGTTGGTAACCATTAATTCCCGAAATAAATCATGACTGATCCAATTGCCGATTATTTGGCACGTATACGTAATGCCCAACAAGCCGGCCATCGCCGGGTTGATATTCCTGCTTCCAAAATCAAGCGAACGCTGACTCAGATTTTGCAGGATAAAGGGTATATACAGCGATATCTGGATATCGATGACAATCTGCAGGGCCGACTTCGTGTTTTTCTCAAATACGATCATTATGGCCAGCCGGTTATCAAAAAAATGATTCGTGTATCCAGACCGGGCCTCCGTAAATATTGCAGTGCGGATGACATTCCGCGAGTTCACAATGGACTTGGTGTCGCTATTCTGACAACCTCCCGGGGAGTTATGACCGACAAGGAAGCCCGCAAGGTGGGTGTTGGTGGCGAAATACTTTGTTATGTCTATTAAAATATAATTAGTAATTATGTCTCGAATTGGTAAAATGCCAGTAGTACTGGCCAAAGGTGTTGAATTCTCCATTGATCCGGCCAACAGGGTGACTGTCAAAGGTGCGAAGGGCGAGCTCTCCTTACAGATTGACCCACGCTTAAAAGTGGAAAAGAAGGATGATGAAATTTTTTTAGTCCGGGACTCTGAAGAAAAAAAAATCAAATCGATACATGGTTTGTATCGAGTATTGATTTCCAATCTTGTCACCGGTGTAACCGATGGTTTCAAGAAAGAACTTGAAGTTATCGGTGTCGGTTACCGGGCAATGGTAAATGGTAATGTGCTTGAACTTACACTTGGTTTTTCACATCCCTTCTTTTTTGTACCCCCGGATGGAATCAATCTTGATGTCGATACCAAAACATCAAAAAATGCACGTATTATTATCTCGGGAATTGATAAAGAACTGGTCGGGCAGGTGGCTGCCAAAATAAGATCGCTACGACCGCCGGAGCCCTATAAGGGAAAAGGGGTAAGATATGTAGATGAATTCGTACGCAAGAAAGCCGGGAAATCGGCCGGTAAATAATTCAGGAGTTTGAATAATGAGTAATTTTGCAAAAACGGCAAGAAGAACCAAAATCAGGCAAAGAGTCCGATCCAAAATTTCAGGAACGGCGGAAAAACCAAGGATCAGTGTCTTTAAGAGTTCGAAGCATCTCTATGCCCAGGTCATTGATGACCAGGCTCAGACCACCCTTGTCTCCGCATCCAGTCTTTCCAAAGATATTCAAGGTGATTTGAAAGGCAAAGCGAAACAGGAACAAGCCGAAATAATCGGTGAATATCTCGGTAAAAAAGCGGTAGAACAAGGCGTTAAGAAGGTGATTTTCGATCGCAGCGGATATCGATACCACGGGGTTGTCAAGAACTTAGCTGAAGGTGCACGTAAAGGAGGTTTGCAGTTTTAATCCATTTAGAATATGCCAAAAATAAAAAGAAAACAGTATAACATTAAAGCCAGCGAGCTCAATCTTGAAGAGCGGCTTGTACATATTAACCGGGTTGCTAAAGTAGTGAAAGGCGGCCGGCGTTTCAGTTTTAATGCCATCGTTGTCGTGGGTAATAAGGAAGGAATTGTTGGTCACGGTCTGGGCAAAGCAAATGAAGTTTCGGATGCCATTCAAAAAGGTATTGATGATGCGAAAAAGAATCTGATTCGTATTCCTCTTACCAAAGGCAGCTCCGTCCCACATCCGGTTGTTGGCAAGTGCGGAGCAGGCCGGGTATTACTTCGCCCGGCATCGGAAGGTACCGGTGTAATCGCCGGTGGAGCGGTGAAAGCAGTTCTTGAGAATGCAGGTATTCATAACATACTTACCAAGTCATTAGGATCTTCCAATCCTCATAATGTGGTCAAGGCAACTTTTGATGCACTGAAACAGCTGCAGGACCCTGTTGAGATTGCTCAGAGAAGGGGTGTATCCCTGAAAAAAGTGTTTCAAGGTTGAGCAGTAAATATTAAACGCAAGGTATCACCCATGAAATTAAACACGCTTGTAGCACCGGAACCTAACAAAAAAACCCGTAAACGCATTGGACGCGGAGAAGGCTCGGGCCTGGGTAAACAGTCCGGAAGAGGACATAAGGGTCAAAAATCCGGAAGTGGATTTTCAAATCAACGTGGTTTTGAAGGTGGACAAATGCCACTTCAACGCCGAATTCCCAAGTTTGGGTTTAAAAATCCGTTCCGAAAGGAGTATGTGGCACTTAATCTTGATGTTATTGCAGACTTCAGAGAGCGCGGTAAACTTGGGGAGATTATTACGATCAGTGATCTGATTACTGCCGGGATCATTCGAAAAAAGGAGTTGGTGAAGATTCTGGGACGTGGAGAAGTGAACACGTCTCTGAAAATTGAAGCACACGGTTTCAGCAAAACGGCAATAGATAAAATTGAAAAAGCCGGTGGTTCCGTAACTAAAATTTGAATGCACAATGATTACTGAATCCGAATGAGTTTGATTCAAAACTTCCAGAATATTTTTAAAATTGAGGAGCTGCGCAAGCGGATCTTGTATGTGGTTGGCATCCTGCTCATCTATCGGGTGGGAACCTACATTACTATGCCGGGGGTGGATGCTACTCAGCTGACGGCGACCACCGGTGCCGCCACCGACCTTCTTGGGCTGTTTGACCTGTTTGTCGGGGGTGCGTTTGCCCGTGCCGGTGTTTTTGCACTGGGTATTATGCCCTACATTACAGCGTCTATTATTATCCAGTTAATGGGTGCGGTTGTTCCCTATTTTCAAAAATTACAACGGGAAGGGGAAGATGGAAGAAGAAAAATCAACCAGTTAACCCGTTATGGTACGGTTCTCATCACATTGGTGCAGTCTGTCGGTTTTTCGATCAATTTAATGAACTCCTCGCCGGAAGCTATTGTGGTAAGTAATACCGCCTTCATCATTACCGGGATGATCGTTCTTACTGCCGGGACCGTATTTGTAATGTGGCTGGGTGAACGAATCACTGAACGGGGAATCGGGAATGGGATTTCTTTACTGATCATGATTGGTATTATAGCAGCACTTCCAACCAGTCTGCTTAATGAGATCCAGACAAAAGCCAATATCATTATTGTCTTGTTCGAGCTTGGTGTACTGGTGTTGGTTGTGGCCTCAGTAGTGCTTCTTACCCAGGGGCAACGGCGTATTCCGGTTCAATACGCCAAACGGGTGATAGGTCGCAAAGTGTACGGGGGCACTACCCAGTATTTGCCGTTACGTGTGAATGCTGCCGGCGTTATGCCGATCATCTTTGCCCAGTCCATCATGTTCATTCCGAGTACCATCGGTACATTTTTTCCCGGTAATGAAACAGTCCAGATGTTGACAGCCTGGTCCGGCGATTTTACCGGAGTGGCTTACTCGATTATTTTTGCAATTATTGTGGTTTTCTTCACGTTCTTTTACACCGCAATAGTGATCAATCCAAAACAGATGGCTGACACCATGAAGCAACAGGGTGGATTCATCCCCGGGGTGCGTCCAGGCAAACAAACGGTTGATTTTATTGATAATATATTGTCACGCATCACGCTTCCGGGATCTATTTTTATTGCTATAGTAGCTATTCTACCTGCTGTGGCGGCAAATTTTGGAGTTACTCCCGGATTTGCCATGTTTTATGGAGGCACCAGTTTGTTGATTATTGTAAGCGTTTCACTGGATACGTTACAGCAAATTGAAAGTCATTTAATGATGCGTCATTATGATGGATTTATGAAAACAGGGCGTATGCGCAGCAGAAGAAGATAAAGGAATATTTGTGATCTATCTGAAAAGCGAAAATGAAATTTCCAAGATGCGTGTAAGCGCACAGCTGGTTTCCCGGACACTGGCAACGGTTGCCGGCCATATCCGGCCTGGCATAACTACGGGTAAACTTAATGAGATTGCCGAAGAGCATATCAGTAAAAACAACGGGATACCGGCGTTCAAGGGATATGGACCGCGTAAAAATCCATTTCCTGCTGCACTATGTATTTCAGTGAATAATGTGGTGGTACACGGAATACCGGGCGACTACACGCTTCAATCCGGAGACATTGTTTCTGTTGATTGTGGAATTATTAAAGATGGGTTTGTTGGTGACTCCGCATATACATTTATTGTCAATGAGTGTGATGATGAGACGATGGAGCTGCTTAAAACGACCATGACCTCGCTTTATCTGGGCATTGAACAGGCGGTTCATGGCAACAAAATCGGAGACATCAGCTCTGCAATTCAGACACATTGTGAATCGGCAGGTTACGGTGTGATTCGCGAACTGGTTGGCCACGGCCTGGGTCGTCAATTGCATGAAGCGCCGGCAGTTCCCAATTTCGGTAAACCGGGTTACGGGAAACGACTCCGAAGCGGGACAACACTTGCGGTAGAGCCGATGATCACCATGGGAAGTCGTGAAATCAAGACATTAAATGATGGCTGGTCAATTACCACAGCGGATGGTCGAAATGCCGCTCATTATGAGCATGATATAGTAATCAGAGAAGGTGAAGCTGAAATTTTGAGCACTTTTGACTATATTGAGGAGATAACCAAAATTCAAATCGACACTCTTTTAACGCATGGCTAAACAAGAGCCTATTAAGCAGGAAGGAACGATTCTTGAAGCATTGCCCAATGCGCAATTTCGGGTGGAACTCGAAAACGGGCACGAAATTCTTGCGCATGTATCCGGAAAAATGAGAATGTACTATATCAAAATATTACCTGGTGACAAGGTGACTGTTGAAATGTCACCTTATGACTTGAGTAAAGGAAGAATTACTTACCGTTATAAATAAGGATTATGAAATAACCATATGGAGGTTTCAAAACACAGGTGTATGATTTGAATCTCATGGATATTCTATGTGACAATATGATTCCTAATTTTTAAACACATGAAAACGAAAGCATCCGTTCGTAAAAGAGGGCCCGGCGATAAAATTGTTCGTCGAAAAGGCCGTGTATTTATTATCAACAAAAGGAACCCGCGCAACAAGCAGCGACAAGGGTAAAAGTGAGAAATTAGACATATGGCTCGAATTGCAGGTATAGATTTACCAAAAAACAAACGTGGCGTCATCGGACTTACCTATATTTTTGGTGTAGGAAAATCACGTTCCCTGTTGATCCTGGAAAAACTCGGGATTGATGTTAACAAGAAGGTCAATGACTGGGATGAGGAGGAAGTCGCCAGTATTCGAAAAGAAGTTGAGAACGCGTTCAAGGTTGAAGGTGCCTTGCGTGCTGAAGTAAATGCAAATATCAAACGATTGATGGATATCGGGTCGTACCGTGGACTCAGGCACCGGCGAGGATTACCGGCGCGCGGTCAGCGCACCAAAACCAACGCGCGAACCAGAAAAGGCAAACGACGCACCGTTGCAGGTAAAAAACTGGCTCTCAGAAAATAACAGAGTGAATTTTGAGTTAAATTATGGCAAAAAAGCAAGTAAAAGCAGCAGCTTCCAAAAAGAAGAAGAAACAATTGACCGATCCTTCGGGGCGAGCCTATATCAAGGCTACCTTTAATAATGTCACCGTCACCATTACTGATGGAGACGGGAACGTGGTCTCGTGGTCTACTTCCGGAAGGGAAGGATTTAAAGGATCACGAAAAAACACTCCTTATGCGGCACAAATGAGTTCACAAACAGCAGCTAAAGCGGCCTATGACATGGGGCTCAGAAAAGTAGATGTCTATGTCAAAGGACCGGGATCCGGACGGGAAGCTGCTATCAGGGCACTGTCAACTTCCGGATTGGAAGTACAGGTTATCACAGATATAACACCGATTCCGCACAACGGGTGTCGTCCCCCCAAGCGCAGAAGAGTCTAACACCGATAGTCTATTTACAATATGGCAAGATATACTGGACCTAAGCAAAAAAAAGCAAGAAGATTTAAAGAACCGATATTCGGTCCGAGCAAGGCGCTCGAGAGAAAGCCCTATGGCCCCGGGGAGCATGGCCGATCCCGCCGGATGAAAAAATCGGAATACGCCATCCAGCTTGATGAAAAACAGAAAGCCAAGTATACCTATGGTATGCTGGAACGACAGTTTCGCAATCTGTTTAAAAAAGCGAATGCCAGGGAAGGGGTTACCGGTGACAACCTGATGAAGTATCTGGAAGCACGTCTGGATAATACATTGTTCCGTATGGGTTTTTCGCGGACGCGCCGTCAGGCACGTCAATTGGTGACGCACCGCCATGTGGTAGTTAATGGTAATGTTGTAAGCATTCCTTCCTATTCAGTGCGTGCCGGTGATGTCATTTCGATTCGACCAAAATCCAGGAATCTGAATATTATCGACGATACCATTAAAAATACCTCCCGTCGTAAATTCAAATGGCTGGAGGTTGACAAAAAGTCGCTTACCGGGAAATTTCTGCATTATCCTGATATGGAGGATATCCCGGAAAATATCAATGTACAGCTCATCATCGAGTTGTATTCTAAGTAATAGCAACCCTCTCAAGAACAAGAGCCATTTTTTGAGAAATTGCAAACTGTTTTCGAGATGCATTATTCAATCTCGATCATACCAAAAATGAAATTTTCTGAATATCGTAATCATTGTAAATCGCTTGCCTTATGAGCACTAATAACTTGTTAATGCCCGACAGTCTGGTGGTAGAAGAAACCACAGATACATTCGGTAAATTTGTTCTTCAACCCCTGGAACGTGGTTTTGGAGTAACGATCGGTAATTCATTTCGTCGTGTACTCCTTTCCTCTTTACCTGGAATTGCCATTACAGCTGTGAAAATCCGTGATGTCAAGCATGAGTATTCCAGCATCGAAGGAATTTCGGAAGATGTATATGACATCATCTTGAATCTCAAAGAAGTGCGTTTCAAGCAGGTGGAACAGAGCAGTGGAGTCATTCATGTCGCCAAAGAAGGGCCCGGTGACTTGACAGCAAATGATATTAATGAATCCACGTCCGAATATACGGTACTGAATACCGACAAGGTCATTGCTACACTTTCCGAAGGAGCCAGTATTGAGATGGAACTCCGAATGGGCAGGGGAAAAGGTTATGTAACTTCCGAAGAAATGACCCTGGAATCTGATACCGATATTGACCTGATTCCTGTGGATGCCGTTTTTACCCCCATCAAATCGGTGAAATTTGATGTAGATAATGTCAGGGTCGGCCAGCGCACCGACTATGAAAAACTCTCTATGGAGGTGTACACCGACGGTTCTATTAACCCGAAAGAGGCCTTTACCATTGCCGGGAAAATTCTCAAAGATCATATTGAAAAATTTATTACCGAACAGATTGAGGAACCGTTTGCCCAGGAAGAAGATGAAGTTGACGCTGAAAAACTGCGTATAATCAATTTGTTGAAAACAAGCATAGAAGATTTGAACCTTAGTGTGCGTGCCTATAACTGCTTAAAGTCGGCCAACATCAATACCATCGCAGAACTGGTATCGAAAGATGAAACCGAATTGTTGAAATTCCGGAATTTCGGACGAAAATCACTTGCTGAACTACTGGAGGTGATTGAGGAGAAAAATCTGCAGTTCGGAATGGATGTGGATAAATATTTGAATGAATAATTACGTAATAACGAAGAAATTTTAGAAAGCCATGCGTCATTTAGTAAGAGGGCGAAAACTCGGCCGGACAGCCTCTCATAGAAAAGCGACTTTGCAAGCTTTATCTGTTGCATTGATCAAACATGAACGAATCATCACAACTCTGGCCAAAGCCAAGGCGCTTAGAAGTTATGTTGAACCCATTCTGTCGCGTGCCAAGAAGGACAGCACCCACAATCGAAGCCAGGTATTTCGTCACCTGAGAGACAATCAGGCGACCTCGCGGTTGTTTGACGAAATCGGGCCGATGATCGCTGAGCGACCTGGTGGATATACGCGAATTGTCAAACTGGGGGCACGACCTGGTGATGGGACAGAAAAGGCACTGATTGAATTGGTGGACTTTAATGACTCTCAACCCGAGAAGTCCGGGAAGAAGAAGCGTCGCACACGCCGGGCGGGATCCGGAGGCAAAAAGAAAGCCAGCGATGCCGTACAGGAATCGTCTCATACGAAACAACCTGAAAAGACGTCTAAAGCCGATGCAGCGGATCAACCTGTGGAGGTAAAGCCGTCAACGCCATCAGATCAGAAAAAGAAGGCCATAGAGGTGGCAAAGGAAAAAGCTTCGGAAAAATCGAACGCTGAAACAGAAGGTGAGCTCGCTGCCGAAAAGGCGGAAGCAAAAAAATCAGCTACAAAAGCTTCGGAAAAATCGCCTGAAAAAACGAAAGACGAGAAGTCCGGAGATACCGATAAAGAAAAAGCAGCTGCTTCAAAAAAGGTGGATGAATCTGATGATTCGAATAAATCTTCCGGCAGAAAAGCAGAAAAGCTGTCTGAAGAAAGTGTAGAACAGTCTGTATCTAAGAAAAAAACCAGTAAGAAGGAAACCAAACAGTCATCCGGAACCGTCTCTAAAGAATCTGCCGATAAAAAATCAAAAATGGAAGACACCGGAAAACCGGATAAAACCAAAGCTAAAAAATCAGGAGACGCTGATTCCAAAAACTCGTAAGAGTTTGTCCGGGAAGTAGACTGGATTAGGGAAGGGATAAAAGCGATTTAAATTAAACGTGTAGTGAGCGGTGCCTTTCTTTTCCTTTTGTTGATGGGTTATGGATCTATGCCAGGGGGGTAAAAAGGGA
>JBBDQZ010000069.1:0-15965 GCA_040905705.1 Balneolales bacterium | reverse complement strand
CAAACATGGAGGCACCCAAAGCTGTTGCCGATGTTCTTTTAAGAAACTCTCGTCTACCAATATTTTTCATGGTTCCGCCCTCCTATTAGGGAAATTGTTTTCATAATACCCAGGGAAATAATGCAACTAAGGAAATAATTATAGAACAGATGTGACTGGTCAAGCTATTTCAAGATTCATGGAGATCAATAATATTTAGTGTACAAGCCATTGGGAATGCCCTCGACTCGATGCAACCTTGCTCCATCGGAAGTAATATATGTAAATATGTTTTATAATTTAAAATTAAAAATAAGCGAAGTGTCCGGTTGAGATCCATCCGGTTATTGCAACATTACACACGGCTGTGTATTATGGTTTCTATCATTAAGTTTTAAACTCATAGTTGCACTGTATCTACTTATGATGTACTTATGAAACAGCCAAATTTAAACTAATGAAACATATAGATTTCTATGCGTGTCTTATAGCGGCTATTTTTACACTGAATTTCACCATTCTGGAAAAAGAAGCAACCGGGATAGGCCAAACTGCCGAATGTAATTCATCGTCCGAAGGGCGGATCTATGAGATGAGAACCTATACCACTCATCCGGGGAAACTGGATGACCTCCACGAGCGGTTTATCAATCATACCATTCCAATATTTGGTAAATACGGCATGGTCAGTGTGGGATACTGGGTTCCTGAGGAGAAAGACAATACCCTGGTATATATCCTGTCGCATAATTGTAAAGAGGCAGCAGAAAAGAGCTGGGCGGATTTCAGAAGTGATCCCGATTGGCAACAAGCTTATCAGGCGTCCCGCACAGACGGGCCTCTTGTAAGAAATGTGGAATCGGTATTTATGAAAGCCACTTCCTATTCGCAGATACGGTAACATACTGAATCTGAACAGGGAATACGGATGTATGGTTGATGATCAAAGCATGTAACTCAGATGACACAGCTTGTACTGAGTATTCTTATCATAGGTTTTGCTAATTTCGCTGATCAAGGCCAATTTTCCGGTGGTTCCGGTACCATAATGGACCCATATGAAATTGCAACGCTTGAGCAGCTTCAGGAGATCCATAATCATACAAGCGAACATTTCATACAGATTTCTGATATTGATGCTTCTGATGCGGATAACCTGAATGAAGGGCACGGATTTATCCCCATTGGAAATGGGAAGGATCTCTTTACAGGCACTTTTGATGGTAATAATTTTCATATTTCCAATTTGTCTATTCATCGTGAGAAGGAGGATACTGTTGGACTATTTGGAAAAGTTGACAAGGGTGCCGTCATTAAAAATGTTACCCTTGTTGAGGTCACAGTCGAAGGTAATAACAGAGTGGGGGGACTGATTGGGAGTAATCAAGGTGAAGTGCAAAATTCATCTGTAGAGGGGAATATCTCGGGTAACCATTCCGTGGGCGGACTGATTGGCAGCAACAGCGGTACCATACAAGCCTCCTGTACCAGAGGGCGCGTAATATCGCATGGAGATTGGGTGGGTGGTCTGATCGGCAGCAACAGCGGGGCTATATATGACTCCTGTTCAGAGGCTGATGTTTCAGGCAATGATGCAATCGGCGGGCTGATTGGTATCAACAGCGGGGCAGTTCATGACTCCTATACTACAGGGCAGGTACAGGGCAGTGCGGGTGTCGGCGGGCTGATTGGCAGCAACGAAGGGGATATACAAGATTCTTATGCCGAGGGAGAGATAACGGGGTTTTCGTTTTTTATTGGCGGGCTGATTGGCAGAAACCGAGGTGGTGATGTCCGGAATTCCTATGCTCTTGGATACATTATGGGTCCCTCAGAAGTGGGCGGGTTGATTGGTACCGGAACAGGGAACTCTGCCGTCAGCAATTCATACGCCCTCGGTAATGTTTACGGCAGAAGAGAAATAGGTGGTTTTATCGGGCTCATGGAAGGAAATAGTATCGTAAGTAATTCCTATTCTGCCGGTTACGTTTCGGGAAGGTCGAATGTCGGCGGGTTCGCCGGCCTGAAGGAAGCAGCGATAGCATCAAGTTATTGGGATATGATATCCAGTGGGCAATCAAATGGAATTGGAACCGGCGATTCTGATGGCCTTACAGGATTGATTACAGAGGAAATGACAGGTGATACGGCTGTTCATTCCATGAATGAAATAGATTTTAACGATGTTTGGATCGTAGTGGAGGGAAGTGGCCATGTTTCTTATCCATTCTTGCAATCCAATCAACAGGATCCTCCTCCGTTATTTGTTTTTCCTCCGGTTGTGGAACTGCTGATGCCGGAAGATAAAGCCGGGCATGTTGAAATTGCTCCGGTATTTAAATGGACCAAAGCAGGAACATTTGTCACTTATCAGTTTCAGATTGCTACTGATTCTGATTTTCAGGAAAGAGTGGCCGACAGCGCCGGTATAAGAAAGACGGAATTCCACTTCCCGGATTCACTTGACCACTCCATGATCTATTTTTGGCGTATTCGGGGAGTAAATATTCTTGGTACAGGCGACTGGAGCGATGTATATAGTTTTACAACGGCTCTGCCGGCCGGTGTTGAGCCGGGAACTATACCGGTCCCTTTCACCTTGAAACAGAATTACCCGAATCCATTCAACCCGGCTACCCTGATCCGCTTCGCCATCCCCGAGCCGGCGCATGTACAACTCGTGGTTTATAATACCATAGGGCAACGGATCACCACACTGGTAGACGATATACGGTCGGAAGGGTGGCATGAGGCCACCTTCGATGCGGCCGGTCTTTCCAGTGGGTTGTACCTGTACCGGATTGAAGCCGGAGTCCATGCCGAAACCCGGCACATGATGTTATTAAAATGATCTGAATGATATTATATTCAGGCCATTTTCATGTGTATACACAGAAACATCATTTCAGCAGGCTTGCCATGATCGACTGTGTTATCCCACCGGCCTCCAGGCGTATAAGGTATAAGCCCGAGCTCAAATTGGAAGCGTCCCACCTCGCCTGATGCTCACCTGCAGGGAATATCTCGTTTTTGAGTTCCTTCACCAGACGCCCTGTAATATCGTATACCGACAGACGAACCTGGCCGCTTTGCTCCTGTTCAAAGGTGATGGTGGTAACGGGGTTGAAAGGGTTTGGGTAGTTTTGATGGAGTTGTACGCTGCGGGGAGTGAATTCCTCATCCAATGCTGAAACAACCAGGGATGAATTTTCGACCTCGATGCCGCCCAGCAGGTTGCGTCCAGTATCAGGCATCCAGACATGGTCGTTGGCAAGACGGATAGCATACTCCGGACGGTCTTCAAGCAGCAAGTCCGGAATGCTGAGGTACACCTCGTAAATGCCGTCATCAAGCAGTGAGGCTTCTACCGGGATAACGACCTCAAACTCACCTTCCCAGGTGCGAATGTCGTCAGGAACCGGGAAAGTTTGCTCATCCCCCGAATCAATGTTACGTAACACCAGTGAGGCCTCGCGCTGTCGGAAAGGCCGGGCGTAGCCTGTGTTTTCCATGTCCAGGGTTACTTCAATATTATCATCACTCTGGGCAAACGCGGCCTGCTTGAGAACAAACCGGTACCCAAGGTACTTCAGCATGACTTCAAAATGGCCTGAATCGATCCAACCATCGATGACATCGCTGTGATAGTCCCGGTTGATGATGGACCAGTTGGTCAGGTCCATTTCCCTTACAGCATTTTCTCCATCAGTTCGGGATGGATTGAGCCCATTGGTTTCACCAGTCATGGGCAGGTACTGTGTTTCATGGGAAAGGAATTCATAATCCGCGGTTCCTTCCGGATTTCCATTCTGACCGGTACCGCGATAGGTCCCCATGTCCCCCCATATATTCAGAAAGGCGTCATTATAGAAACCGATTCTGGCTTGCGGAGTGTCGCTGTAGGCGGTTTCATCGGTCAGGGATGTCGATCCGTACATATTAATTTTAGCTTGCGGGTATCTAACCTGCAAGGGAATATCCATAGGCGTGGCACTCAGCATAGCATCCACCACGTCTTTACGGTTTTCCCATTGAGCCTGGCTGATGCTGCCATCAGTGCCGAATTCCTCAGAGTTGGTGTAGTACCATTCGCCCCAGGTGCCGATAAATCCGGCCTGATGAGCGACGATGACATCCTTGTTCTGTTCCAGGACAGGAGCCAGCTGGGATATATGATCCAGAATCAGCGCCTTGGCAGGCTGCTGGATTTCGTCTGACTGTCGATTGGTATAGGATGAATCGCACCAGACACTTCAGGCCGGTATTCCGGATCCTGTCAAAATCGAGCTGTATATTGTTCAGATAGGTTTCGGATATATCCGATTCCAAAAAATCACCCAACAAAAAATAGCGATAGATCACGGTTACCTTCTCTGAGCCGGTTCTCCAACCTGTCAGCGTTGATTCACTGATATTGGAGTAGTTTGAATTGGAATAGTAAGAACTGTTGGTAATAGAATATTTCTGAAGGCCGCGTTCAGGGTTGGCTATGATTTCATCCGATTCCGTGTAGGTGAAAACGAGTTGTGCCCGGAGTGTAACCGGAATGAGGAGAAAAAATATAAGGGTTGAAAGGCGCAGGCCCTTGTAGTAAAGATTAAACATGGAAGAGGGATTATGGGTTAAAGACTTGATTGGTTTTGTGCACAATGCTTGCAAAATTAAGGCAACATATTACTTATTTTAAATTTTAACAAGCTATTGTCCCCACTTAACGGTTGTTTCAACAAGCGAAGTTGCGCCAAAATAGTATCAGAAATATCCATGGCTGAATTCCCGGATACGCACAAGCACATAAATAAGTTAATAGATGCTATCCTTAAAATAGAAAACTCCGGGGCCTGCAAGGAAACACCGGACAAGCCTGGTAAAGCTTTTACAGAGAGGAAGCAGGTACTCATAGCCCACCGAAGGGACTCGATGTAAAACCGGAAATACAAAAGAAAGAGTTAAAATTATTTAGAATAAATCTAAATAAGGCTTGATCGGTTTGTGAGCACCTATTATCTTAGAATTAATCTAAATAAAAATAATCATTATTTATTTTAAAAAGAACAATGAATTTATCCAAACTCTTGTTGTTTGCCCTGCCGCCAACGCTTTTATTTTCATGTGATATTATTGACAATAATGCTGACGATTTTGAAGTCCCTCCAACTTACGAGTTTACCCGAAATGGTGAATCAACCGTTTCCTTTTCAGGACAAACCACCCGGATAAAAATGGGTGACGAGTTATTTCTGGCAATGTCAGATTTCAACAATACCACTGAAGAGCTCTTGCTTCAGATGTATCGCAACCAGGCTGATGATGGCACTGATGTGGATCCTTTTTCAGATCCCGGCCTTAACGCTTCCGATAAAAGTATTAAAAGTAAAGTTGCGGCTTCACGAGATTATTTTTCCACCAATGTATCATTGAGTGCCGAAATCAAAAATGATTTTGAAACCTGGTTGAGTGGACAGGTTAATGATGTATTCCCAAACAGAAATCAGCTTGCCGAACCAGGAGTGGCCGGACAAATTGCTGATGGCTCCGGAGAACGCTATATAAATGCGCAGGGACTGGAATATGATCAGATGGTAAACAAAAGCCTGATTGGTGCATTGATGGCCGACCAAATGTTGAATAATTATCTCAGCCCTGCGGTACTGGATGAAGGCACGAATCGCGAAGATAACGATGCAGGCGTAACGGTTGAGGGTTCTAATTATACCAATATGGAGCACAAGTGGGATGAAGCTTATGGATATATCTACGGCACATCTGAAGATCCCGCCAATCCCAATTCCACTATCGGTAATGATGACCGCTTTCTAAACAAATACACCGGGCAGGTTAGTGAAGGCGAAGATTTTGCTTCCCTTGCTGAGGCTATTTCTGAAGCATTCAAATTAGGTCGTGCAGCTATTGTTGCAGGAAAATACGATGTCCGTGATGAACAGGCTGCGATCATTCAGGGGGCCGTTTCAACAATTATCGCTGTTCGCGGGGTATATTATTTGCAAGCTGGAAAAAGACAAATCGAAGCCGGAGAGACTGGCTCTGCTTTCCACTCCATCTCTGAAGGTTTTGGCTTTATTTACAGTTTACAATTTACCCGGGTTCCCGGAACGGATCAGCCTTATTTGGCTCACTCGGAAGTGAAACAAATTCTGAATGATTTGTTAGGTGATGGCGAGAACGGACTTTGGGACGTTGAGCTTTCAACGTTGGATGCACTTGCCGAACAAATTGCTTCTCAATTTGATTTTACCGTAGAACAAGCCGCATCTATTTAGTCTTCTTTATCTCTTACACAGCGGTAGCTGAAAATGGCTATCCGCTTTTTTACTTCAAATACCTTACTTACATGAAGAAAAGTGCGTTTGTTTTACTTGTTAGTTTTACTTTATGGAGCTGTACCAGCGATGGCCCTTCCGGCCCTGATGCGGATGATTTTGATCGGGAAGCTATACTGATAAACTGGGCAGATCATATTATTATCCCTTCTTTTACTTCTTTTGCTGAATCTTCTGCTCAGCTGCAATCGGACGCTTTCACTTTTGCTGAATCTCCTACCCTCCAAAACCTGGAGACGCTCCGTAACTCCTGGCAGTCTGCTTACCTTGCCTTTCAGCATGTGTCTATGTTTGAAATGGGGAAAGCTATGGGGCTTCGCTTTCGGGATAACCTGAATATCTATCCTACCGACACAGGCGAAATTAATGAAAACATACAGGAAGGAAACTATAACCTGGAACTGCCTTCACAAAGCAACAGTCAGGGATTTCCTGCACTCGATTATTTGTTGAATGGATTAGGTGAAAACGATACTGAGATTCTGGCATTCTACACTACCAGCGACAACTCAGACGCATATCATACCTACCTGGCTGACCTCACTTCCCGTATTCATTCTCTTTCCAATGAAGTGTTAACAGACTGGACTTCCGGATATCGGGATGAATTTGTGAGTAACTCCGGCAATGGCGCAAATTCTTCTCTGGATATGATGGTGAATGATTACATCTACTACTATGAGAAACATCTTCGCGCGGGTAAAATTGGTATACCTGCAGGTGTATTTTCCGGTTCACCACTCAGCTCTCATGTAGAAGCCCTCTACAGCAAAGGCTTTTCAAAAGCCTTGTTTAACGAGGCGTTAGACGCCTCTCAGAATTTTTTCAACGGCACCCATTTTGAAAGTGATGGTTCCGGTGAAAGCCTGGGGTCATATCTCGATTTCCTCAACACGATGAAAGAAGGAGCCGACCTTGCAACCCTGATCGATAACCAATTTGATGCGGCAAGAGAAAAAGCTGAATTATTGAATGATGATTTTTCCGCACAGGTCGAATCGGACAACTCCCTGATGCTTTCCACCTACGATGAACTCCAGCGCAATGTTGTTAATCTAAAAGTAGATATGCTTCAGGCCCTCAACATCAATGTAGATTATGTAGACGCCGACGGTGATTAAACAGTGAGCACAGATTCAATCCGGTCATATCTCAACACCTCAACCCATGCGGCTCCATTAGCTGTATTCCGGATTTTCTTCGGATTGCTGATGGTGATCAGTATGGTTCGGTTTGCTGCTAATGGCTGGATTGAAAAACTGTATGTAGAACCGGATTTCTTCTTTTCCTACTATGGATTTGAGTGGATTCAACCTCTGGGTGAATGGACCCGGGTGATCTTTTTGATCTGTGGAATTTCCGCTCTTTTAGTCTCATTCGGATTTAAATATCGAATTTCCATCATCGTTTTTTTCCTCAGCTTCACCTACATCGAGCTGATGGATAAAAGCACCTATCTCAACCACTATTATTTCATTAGTGTCCTCAGCTTCCTGATGATCTTTCTTCCGGCTCACGCATACTATTCTATCGATGCCTGGAAAAATAAAACCTTAAGAGCTCAGCAGATTCCGAAATGGAGCATCGATGCCATTAAATTCCTGTTGTTTATTGTGTATTTCTACGCGGGACTGGCTAAACTGAATTCCGACTGGCTGTTTGAAGCAATGCCTCTGCAGATCTGGCTTCCTTCCAAATATTCTATTCCGCTGCTGGGTGATCTGCTTCAGCAGGCATGGGCTCACTATGCTTTCGCTTGGGCGGGCGCTATTTATGATCTCGCCATTCCTTTTTTATTACTGATCAAGCGGACCCGGATTGTTGCATTCATCCTTGTAGTGATCTTCCACGTATTAACCCGCGTGCTTTTTCCGATCGGGATGTTTCCCTATATCATGATCGTCAGCGCGCTCATATTTTTCGACTCTGGATTGCATAATCGAATACTTGAATACATTTCAAAATGGTTAAAGATCAGTAAATCCTTTTTTGATAACGGAATTAATTATTCTTTCCCACAACCCTGGATCCAAAAAGCGTCTGTGAGTATTGTGGCACTCTTTTTTATGATTCAGCTGCTCGTTCCCTTCCGGCATATGCTGTATCCCGGCGAACTTTTCTGGACGGAAGAAGGCTATCGCTTTTCATGGCGTGTTATGCTTATGGAGAAAGCCGGGTATGCCCATTTCAAAGTGGTAGACCCTGAAAATGGCCAGCGCTTTTACGTGGATAACACACTATTCCTGACCCGGTTCCAGGAAAAACAAATGTCCACTCAGCCCGATTTTATTCTGGAATACGCCCATATCCTGGAAGGTTACTATCAGCAACAGGGCATTAAAGATCCGGAAATTTATGTAGACAGTTATGTGGCTTTGAACGGACGACAAAGCCGCCGCTATGTGAACCCGGAGGTCGATTTGACCAAAATACGTTTTTCACTGAAACACCGAACCTGGTTACTCCCTTTTGATGATGAGATTAAAGGCCTTTAGTCTGCTAATAATGCTCTTTCTGTTTTCTGTGAATGTATTTGCACAGCATCGGATTTCGGGTTTAATCACCGATGCGGAAACCGGTGAACCTGTTGAAGGTGTCGACATCTATGATAATAACGCCGGAAAATTATACCAAAGTGATGAGGAGGGCTATTTTGAAATGAACCATCTCTCCGATGGGCACTATAACCTTTTCTTTTTTAAGCACGGTTATGAGGTTGTAAACAGGGCTGTAAATCTGGATTCAGGTAATTTGGATTTAAATATTGAGATCCAAAAACTGTCCCGTGAAATGTCGGAAGTGGCTGTTATTTTTGAGCGAAATAAAATTTTCGGGGTGAGGCGCCTTCGGCAAGTAGAAGGGACCTCTATATATGCAGGAAAGAAAAACGAGGTTATTTCCCTGGATCAAATGGTAGTGAATACATCATCCAATAAGGCCCGGCAAATTTACGGACAGATATCCGGACTGAATATTTATGAAACCAATGATGCCGGATTGCAATTAAATATCGGCGGCCGCGGGCTCGATCCCAATCGCTCATCCAACTTCAACGTCCGGCAAAACGGATATGAGATCAGTGCCGATGTACTGGGATATCCCGAAAGCTATTACACACCTCCGGCCGAAGGGCTTCAGGAAATCCAGATTATTCGGGGAGCGGCTTCTCTGCAATATGGAACTCAGTTTGGCGGATTGTTGAATTTTAGAATGAAAAAACCGGTCAGAGACAGGGCCGTTCAAGTTATTTCACGTCAATCACTGGGTTCCAACACACTCTTCACATCATTCAACAGCGTTAGCGGAGTTACCGGAAACCTCGGTTATTATGTCTATAATAATTACAAGAAAGGAGATGGATTTCGTCCCAATTCCAATTTCGAATCTAACAATTTGTATTTCTACACGGATTATCAATTCAATGACCGAACCAGGGTCGAGCTGGATTTTACCTACCTGGATTACCTGGCTCAACAGCCGGGCGGGTTGACGGATGCCCAGTTCTATCGCGATCCAACTGTTAGCAACCGAACACGCAACTGGTTTGATGTAAACTGGAAACTGGCTTCTCTGAATTTTGAACATGACTTTTCCTACCAAACCAGGTTGAGTATTCTTGTGTTTGGGCTGGATGCTTCCCGAAAATCAGTTGGATTCCGGACTCACCGTGTTTCCCAGGAAGATGATTTGGATGCACCCCGAGATCTGATCCTCGGGAAATTTAATAACTGGGGAACCGAAATCCGGCTTTTGAACAGATATTCCATCGGTAAAAAAAATGCGGTCATTCTGATTGGCAGCAAATATTATAACTCCAGGAACACGGCTGTTCAAGGGCCCGGAACGGCACGCGAAGAAGCAGATTTTACGCTTGCTGACGAGCCATTTTCTGATTATCCAAATCAATCTGATTTTACCTTTCCAAATCAAAATCTTGCCGTGTTTGGGGAGAATATATTTTATGTGACGGATAACTTTTCTGTCACGCCCGGTTTTCGATTTGAATATATCAAAACAGAAAGCAAGGGGACCTTCAAACGGATTAATTTTGATCTTGCCGGGGACCCGATTCAAAACCAAACATTTGAAGACAACCGAATGTTTGATCGAAGCTTTCTGTTGTTTGGCCTGGGGCTTAGTTATTTCCCCAATTCAAAAGCAGAGCTGTATGGAAATTTTTCCCAAAACTACCGATCGGTCACTTTTAATGATATCAGGATTGTAAACCCCTCATACCAGGTAGATCCTGATATCACGGATGAGAGTGGCTTTACATTCGACTTGGGAATCCGGGGTAGTATCGGAGAAAGTTTTTCGTATGATTTGGGTGGATTTGGGTTGTTATATGATAATCGCATCGGGGAAGTACTTAGAGCCGAAACGCGGATAAATGCAGAGGGAAACCGGGAAGAAACCGGGCGCGTAGTCCGGTTCAGAGGAAACACCGGCCAGGCTTTCATGTATGGGATAGAGAGTTTGGCAGAGATTAATTTATTAGCTCTTTTCGGCAGGGATCAACGTGATATCAAGTTTTCTGTTTTTGCAAATACCGCAATTACAAAATCTGAATATTTCGATTCGGAGATTGCCGGAGTAAAAGGGAATAATGTGGAATTTATTCCTCTTCTCAACATGAAAACCGGGCTTACGGCCGGTTACAAAAACCTGATGAGTTCATTGCAATACACCTGCGTTTCCAGCCAATACACGGATGCTTCCAATGCAGAACAAAACAAGCAAGACAATCAAAGCGGCATACGGGGGGGGATTCCGGCCTATGATGTAGTTGATGTCTCCTTATCGTTTACGCACAAAAAGTTCACAGTTGAATCGGGCATCAACAACGTGCTGGATTCGTGGTATTTTACGCGTCGGGCCACCGGTTACCCCGGTCCCGGCATCATTCCATCCCCTCCCAGAACAATATATGCTACTATTGAGTTAAAACTGGGATCTTAATTCCGGTGTACCTGAAGTTGCTTTGTGAAACCGGGGAATCAAATCCCAGGCAAGCAGACGTTGTAACATATCCACAATGACCTGTTTATTAATCTGTAACATCGGATGCTTATCGCTTCCCGTGAGGTCACTCGCAAATCGTCTCATCTATCATATATGTTTTGCCGGATTCCATGTCCGTCCAGTTGGGCAATAGCGGAACTGGAACAGGAAAGGCAAAGCTTTCCATCACCAGAGTCGATCACTCTGTTAGCCATAACACTTTCTCCACAACGACGGCATATTACGCTTTCATGAGAAGGAGCATAATCGGGGATTTCTACCTTTATGCTGGATGTATGGAATAACTTGTCAAAGTCAAGTTTCAGTACTCCGAAAGCCCGTTCGATACCATATTTTTTAAACTCTACCAACTCTTTTTCATTACGATTCCCCTGTTTCACTACTCGTTTGTAGCGTTCATCAAATTCAGGAAAGCAGTCGCTGATATAAGCTTGAGAATCGGGCCTGGAAATAACCCGGAATCCATTTCCATTACGCTGAGTTAACGTAAACGCTGTTTTTCCAAGGTCATGAAATATCAGGCTATTATTTCCGAATGAGCAGCCGGTGACCAACTGTACACCGTCGGAAAAACAGTTGTTTGTCTCAACAATTGCCAACAGATCCTCCAGGCCGTCAGAATCAGTGCGGGCCTCTTGCATAGCAGTTGTAGCAGCCATTACCCCCATAGCCAGTCCCGGACAATAATGGCCATGAATCTGTCCAGCCTGTAGCAGAAGCTTTTCCGTATCACCAGCCATGATATGTTTCCATATGGAGATTCTTGGGTTGGATTTCAACATGGCCGTATGTATTTCGGTCAACTCACCATATTCCTGATGGGAACTGTCACTGGCTTTTATATCCACGACAGGGGTCCCATCGATGGCATCAAGTCCAGTGACCTTCAACCGGTTTCCATCACGACCCAATAATCGAACCGTGGTTACACCAATAGCATTCGGCCTTCGTGGAGAGCGGGAAGCAAAGACCCCTTTTTCTTCACCGGTTATAATTCGGCCCCGGAGTGAAGAGCTTTCTGTTGGTTGAACATTGGATTTGTGAAAATAAAACAGAACGTCTAAATAGGCACATGTTTCAATCATGAAGAGCCCTTCTACAAAGGCTTCATGGATTTCGATAGTGCTAACCGAATTCCTTGCATTGGCGCCCTTTGCCACACTTTTTGTGTCGTTATGTATGATTCCCACCTGTTCAATATGGTACATTATTCTTCTCTTATTTAAATATCTTTCATTGTTGAAATTGAGGCTTTTAGCAAAAAACTGTATAAAAGAAACAAGGCAATCGGGACTGACCTGGCAATCATATCCAGTCCTTGAACACTGGAATCATGCCACCCTGCATAAATTACTCCACCCGGGGCAACTACGAACAAAAAGAAGAAAGCCAGCCAACCATAACGTTTTTCCTTAAATAATACGATGATCAGAAAGGGAATGAATATGGCTGCGAAACATAGAAAGATAATAAATGCAAGCTGTGGGCGAAAAAAAAGAAGGACGCCACAATGGCGGACAGCTACCGGTCGCACTGAATGAAGATATCACCCCTGAATCCCTCCCGGAAGAATTCGTCAAAGTTTTCCGGGAGCCTGATATGTCCGCACTCAGGGATGCCCTTCTGAGCGGAAACGAAGAAGCAATGAGATTTGCCCGGATACTGCCAAGGGGAAGCCATCTTAGAATTAGATAAACCATACTAAACGGAGAAAACTATGTTTCAAAAAGCAATAAGGCAAAACACAAAAATCAAAGTGGCCGTAACAGGCGCAAGTGGCTCGGGTAAAACGTATTCGGCTTTACGCCTTGCCACTGGATTAGCTGAAAACGGTAGAATAGCTGTTATTGACACAGAAAACCAGAGTTCAAGTTTATACTCTGAATTCTTTGATTTCGATATATGCCCCATATCACCACCTTACACTCATGATAAGTTTATATCGGCTATAAAAGAGGCTGAAGTACAGGGTTACAATGTGGTTATTATCGACTCCTTTTCTCATTGTTGGGAAGGCACGCTCAGTTTCAAAGAATCTTTGGATGCAAGGGGTGGTTCCACATTTGGAAACTGGGCAGAAGCCGGAAAAAGATACAAAGCTGTATTAAATTCAAAGTTACAGTCCAATATACATGTGATTGCTGCTATGCGATCCAAAACCGAATACCTTGTTGAAAAAGACGATAAAGGTCGTTCGGTTCCGAAAAAGCTTGGATTAGCACCCATCGCACGAGATGGGTCGGAATTTGAGTTTGCTGTGGTGTTTAACTTGGACTCAGCACATCAGGCTATGGCCGACAAGGATCGAACTAACCTGTTTGTGGATAAAATATTCCAAATTACCGAGGATACCGGCAGAACCATCTCAGAGTGGCTCAAAGGCGGCGTTGATCCTTCCCTGTCTCTTCAGGAAGAGCTTGAAACCATCGGTACCGAGCTGTACGGTGAAGCTTGGGACAGTAAACGAAAGGAACTTGTCCGGCATATTTCCGGTGGACAGCTCGAGGAGGCTTCGCATTTGTCCGGAAATCAGATACAACGGCTTATTGACGGTATGAGGAAGAAGATGCGTCCTGAGCCGGAAATGGATGGAGTCAGGTGATTACACCAGGAGAGGTGCTGAGTGAAATGGATACGTGGGGTTTTATGCCCTGCGTGTCCTGATATTTTTGGAATTAAGGACTGATTATATTAAAATAACGGAAACGGAATAAAAATTATGATTTTTTGAGGGTGAAGTAATTCCATATCGATATTTTTGTGCGGTAATAATTAGTTAAGTTTCAGATAAATATGCATTCCATTTCAAAGCAATCAGTACAATCCTTGCTTATCCAAATGCAATTCAATGGACAAATACTTGCTACAGGTACTGCATTGTAGTAAATACTCCGAATAATGGACTTCACCTTATTACAAATCTTCACAATTTAACAGGAAGGCATCAGGAAACAGGCCTAACTCTTTCAAAAACCGGTGGCATTCCGAATGAGATCGTCATTATCCACAATGTTTAGGGAAAGATTGGTGAATGGCGTCCTGTTGAAATTCGTCATAATCAACCAAATGTGTTGGTTGTCCCACTCAACTAAATAAAAACACCATACGTCATTTATAAACATATAGTTTTGCCATATAGAAAGCCATTTCGTGCAGTCTGAAGTTCAGACTCGTTTCTGAATATCATTACTGATCACCCGGTAACACAAACCGTACGACGTTTTAGGGTAAATCCGTAAAAACGACACAGAAAAAGCTCTCATGTTAAAATTTAAATAGCAGCTTTATAAACAACAAATGGGGAAGTTTTATGAAAATCAAAAAAAACATCTTATTCATCGTACTTTGTATACAAATCTCCTTATCTGTGCAGCAGGCTTATTCACAAGTTGCGACAAGCAATTTAAATTCAGATAGTTGGAGTTTAAATACGAGTGCGGATAATATCATCAATTATCCACTACTTAATCCATTTGGGCTAAATCAGCCCACAGAAGACATTGTGCATACTAAAGACGGCAGCTCTTACAGGGGTAGAATTGTCGAAGAATTTCCTAACGACCGCATAATTATAGAAGATCGTGCCGGAAACAGACATGCAATTCAATGGGACATTATAGAAAGAATCGAAAGGGGAGTTGCGACGACTGATACTAGACAAAATATTAAGAATCCAACTACATCATGGGCGCTAAGCTTTTTTCTTTTCCCTGGGATTGGACAATTCTACAATGGTGATTCAGGAAAAGGTGCTGGAATGTCATTGGGAGGATTATTGGGCGTAGGCATGTTGGCATCAGAAGACGAGGATACGATTGTTGCAGGTGCAGTAATATATCTTGGTATTTGGGTATGGTCATGGATTGATGCTCCCAGACGAAGCAGAGAAATTAATCGCATAGGTGAGGTCACCTCATTGTATTCAAACCAAGATTATATTGCTAAATCACAGGAATTTAATATCAATCCATTACATCAAATCAAAGGTACTACCTTAATAAGGTATCAAATTAAATTTTGAAAAAAAGAGACGAGCTATAACCAGTAATTCCTGATCTTTTTGTGGACATCCCCCTGATTAACTTTTGGTAACCTTACCACCAAATCAATGGAGGATGTCCATGATATACTCGGAATCGATCTTCACACACGTAATAAGATGCTAGCCGCTGTAAATGACAATAAAGTGTGATCGGCAAATAACAATGTCACGTTTTCGGAAAATAACAGTATGCATGATTATGACGAGCTGGATCTCGGAATCACATCGCTCCGGATGTAAGATTCCCGGGATGTTGACACTTCCAACAAGTGAATATGGTGATGGAATTGACCCCCTCCCCATTAACTGACACTCATAAGTAGAGTATCTGGGCTTGATTGGCGGATTTGTTTATGTGCTTCGTACACTTCATCCGGGGTACGATCTTCGATAGAACTATGAGGGCGATAGTGGTTATAATCCACTCGCCATTCTTCTATTTTTTTATGTGCATCCTCCAGCGACAAAAACCAGTGGATATTCAAACACTCATCACGAAAGCTTCCGTTGAATGATTCAATATAGAGATTATCCGTGGGTTTTCCGGGCCGGGAAAAATCCAGGGTTACCTTGTTTTCATA
>JBBDQZ010000068.1:21331-75861 GCA_040905705.1 Balneolales bacterium | reverse complement strand
GGAGGCCGAACGGTAGGCGCCGGTGTGGTAAGTAAAATTCTGGACTAATAACCGAACTCAATTAAGCGTTTGAAAACTCATGTATTGGCTCTGTAATGAAAGTGTACGGGTGTAGCTCAATTGGCAGAGCAACGGTCTCCAAAACCGTAGGTTGGGGGTTCGAGTCCCTCCACCCGTGCAAATCAGACGGGCAAAAACAAGTTTAATGACTAAAATTTTAGAATACTTTGAAAGTGTGAAGAAGGAGATGGGGAAAGTCTCCTGGCCCACACAACAAGAACTCATCGATAGTACGGTAATCGTGGTGGTCTTCTCGATCATCGTCTCCCTGTTTATTTTTGGAGTGGATCGCGTTTACAGTACTGTTTTGGAAATGATCTTTGGATAAAATGGAAAATCAGCAACGGAACTGGTATGTCGTACGTTGTTTTTCAGGTCATGAAAAGAAAGTTAAAGAGTACCTTCAACGGGAAATTGAATTTCAGGACTTTGGAGACAAAATAAAGGAAATACTGATTCCGAGTGAAACCGTCATTGAAATTCGCTCCGGTAAAAAACGGACCCGTGAAAAGAATTTTTTCCCGGGCTACATCATTATCGAAGCTATTTACGATGATTCAGTGAATAATCTGATTTCTAATGCACCTTCTGTTATTGGTTTTTTGAAAAACGACAAAGACAGCAATCGGCCCTCTCCGTTGAAGCAGGAAGAAGTCAATCGGATCCTTGGCAGGGCAAGTCAAAGTCAGGATGCAGAAGCTGCCAGCCTGGTTGAAATTCCCTTTAAAAAAGGAGACTTGGTGAAAGTAATAGATGGTCCGTTCAAAGATTTTGACGGTACTGTCGAAGAGGTGTATCCCGACAAACTCAAGCTTCGCGTGCTGGTGAGTATTTTTGGTCGCAGAACTCCGGTAGAAGTAGATGTTAACCAGGTCGATCCCGATGCGTGATTTTGGAAACAGGTTGGAGACAAGCGGTAGTTTATCATTCGATCGATGCTAATACGGATACTTTTGGAGAAAGTTAAAATATAATATGGCTAAGAAAGTAAGCAAGATTATCAAATTACAAATCATGGGTGGTCAAGCCAACCCTGCTCCACCGGTTGGGCCGGCTTTGGGCCAGGCAGGTGTGAACATCATGGAGTTTTGCAAAGCGTTTAATGCACGCACACAGGAAAATGCAGGTACAATTATTCCGGTTGTCATTACAGTTTACCAGGACAAGTCGTTTTCTTTTGAAACGAAAACACCTCCGGCGGCCGTTTTGCTTAAGCAGGCGGTAAAATTGAAATCAGGATCCGGTGAACCCAACAAGATCAAAGTGGGTACGGTTTCCCTGACTAAATGCAAGGAGATTGCCAAAATCAAAATGAAAGATCTGAATGCCTATGATGTCGATCAGGCAGCTGAAATGATCGCCGGGACAGCTCGAAGTATGGGACTCAGGGTAGATCGCAATAAGTAACCTATTTTCACGGTTTTCATTATGCCTAAAAGAGGAAAAAAATATATTGAAGCTCATAAGCTTATTGAAGCAGGCAAGGAATACAGCCTGGAAGAAGCGGCCGAGCTTGTGAAAAAAACGACATTTACAAAGTTTGAGGCTTCGGTCGATCTGGATATTCGACTGGGCGTTGATCCGAGACATGCCGACCAAATGGTTCGAGGTACAGTGTCGTTGCCTCATGGCACTGGTAAAGCCGTTCGTGTACTGGCTTTAGTCAGCCCGGCCAAGCAGGATGAGGCCAAAGAAGCGGGTGCTGATTATGTGGGGCTGGACGATTATATTACTAAAATACAGGAAGGGTGGACCGAGATCGATGTGATCGTTGCCACTCCGGATGTTATGGGTAAAATCGGCCGGCTTGGAAAAGTGCTTGGCCCCCGGGGGTTGATGCCTAATCCCAAAAGTGGAACTGTGACTATGGACGTGGCCAATGCGATTAAAGACGTAAAAGCCGGAAAGATCGATTTCCGGGTTGACAAGTACGGCATACTGCATACCTCCATAGGAAAAAGCAGTTTTGAAGCGAATCAGATCAAGGACAACGCGGAAGCGTTTCTGAAAACGGTTCTTAAACTGCGCCCGGCATCTGCAAAAGGCATATACCTTCGCAGCATATCTATCAGTTCGACAATGGGTCCCAGTATTCCTATCTCCCGGTCAGCTGTACAATCCTAATTCGACAGTATATAAGTTTCATGGTTACTTTAGAAGAAAAAAAAGAAATTGTCAAAAAACTCGTTGTTGAACTCAAAGAAGCCGACGCACTTTACCTGACCAATTTTAAGGGTATGTCTGTTGCCGAGTTAAATGAGTTACGAAGTGAATTTCGGAGAAATGGTTTACCTTACAAGGTATACAATAATACCCTGTTTCGCCGTGCTACCAAAGAAGCCGGAAAATTTGAAGGGGTTATTGATCATACGGTCAATGAAACAGCATATTCCATTATTCAGGGAGATGCCGCCGCTCCGGCAAAGATTATCAAAAAGTTTCTAAAAGACAGAAAAAAACCGGAATTCAAAGCAGCTGTTATCGACGAGACGGTCTATGCGTCTGATCAGCTTGACACCCTGGCCGCAATGAAATCGAAAGAAGAAGTAATCGGTGATATCATCGGTTTACTTCTTAGCCCGATAAGTAATATTGTTGGCGGAATTCAATCCCAGGGATCCAGTATCGTCGGTGCGGTTAAAACAATCGCAGAAAAAGAAGGCCAATAACAGATTTTTTAAACTTACAAAACAACCAACGGGAGTACATAGTAATGGCAGATGTCAAAGAAATAGCAGAACAACTGGTGAACCTGACTGTAAAGGAAGCAAATGAACTTGCACAGGTTTTGGAAGATGAATATGGTATCAAACCTGCGGCAACGGCTGTAGCCGCTGCCCCCGCCGCGCAGGATGCAAGTGCCGCCGCTGAGGAACAAACCGAATTTACGGTAGTTCTCAAATCCCCCGGTGGCAATAAAATTGCGGTCATAAAAGAAGTTAGAGGTCTGACGGGTCTGGGCTTGAAAGAGGCCAAAGAACTCGTAGACGGAGCTCCGAATAATATCAAAGAAGGTGTGGAAAAGGCTGAAGCCGAATCCATTAAAGAAAAGCTTACGGAAGCCGGAGCTGAAGTCGAACTGAAATAACGTTCCCTTCTGCATTTTTTGCCAGGCCAATATCAGGAAATCCTGTATTGGTTATTGGTGTATCGGGGTTTTTATGTAAACCCTGCTTTCATTTATAATTGGCTGGCCGGGTGGCTGGTCAATGAAAAGTGTGTGCACATCCATTCAAACTAAGGACGAGGTAGCCTTGAGTAATAATAAAGCCATCCAATCTCACACAGGACGCATTTCTTTCGCTCGCACTCAGAATATTTTGGATTATCCCGATTTTCTTGATGTTCAAGTTGAATCATTCAGGCGTTTTACACAATGGGATGTCGATCCTGAAGATCGTGAGGAAATAGGTCTTCAACAAATATTCTTGGAACATTTTCCAATTCAGGATACACGTGAACAAAGTATTCTTGAATTTCTTTACTACAGTGTGGATACACCGAAGTATTCCATTACGGAGTGTCAGGACCGGGGACTCACTTATGCACTTCCTTTGAAAGCCAAATTGAGGCTTTCCGCATCCGATCCGGGTGATGACGCAGGTGAAACCATTGAACAGGAAGTCTTTCTCGGTGATCTTCCCTGGATGACCGATAGAGGTACGTTTATCATTAATGGTTCCGAACGGGTTATTGTAAGCCAGCTGCATCGTTCTCCGGGTGTTTTCTTCGGACAGTCGCTGCACCCCAACGGAAGTCAGCTCTATTCCGCAAGGGTTATCCCGTTTAAAGGATCCTGGATCGAATTCACCACCGATATTCGTGATGTCCTCTGGGCTTATATCGACAGAAAGAAAAAACTCCCCGTGACAACATTGTTGCGGGCTCTGGGTTTTTCCGATGATTATGAAATCCTCAGTATCTTCGAATTATCGGATGAAGTCTCGATTAAAACGGCAAAAGCTTTTAAAGAGGTGGCCGGACAAAAACTTGCAACGGATATCGTTGAAGAAGTGACCGAAGAAGTAGTTGATGACGAAACCGGAGAAGTGACCGAAGCGAAAAGAAGAAATGTGCTCCTTCCCCGTGATCATGAATTGAGCGAAGAAGATTTTGATACACTGAAAAAGGCCGGTGTTACCACGATTCATGTACTTAAATCAGGTGATGAAAAAGTAGAAGAATCGGTGATTATAAACACTCTTCGTAAAGATACAACCTATGATGAGGAAAGTGCACTATCTGAAGTATATCGTCAGATACGTTCCGGGGAAATGCCGGATATGGAAACGGCCCGCGCTGTCCTTGACCGGTTGTTCTTTAGTGATAAGCGTTATGATCTGGGGGATGTAGGACGTTACCGGCTTAACAAAAGACTGCATCTTGATGAACCGCTTGATTTACAGGTACTGACCAAAAACGATATCATTGCCATCATCAAGGAGTTGATCCGCCTTAAAGATCTGAAATCCCAGGTCGATGATATCGATCACCTTAGTAATCGCAGGGTTCGTACGGTTGGAGAACAGCTTGGTCAGCAATTTGGACTCGGTCTGGCGCGCATGACCCGCACCATCCGGGAACGTATGAATTCCCGTGATGCAGAACAGTTTACCCCACAGGATCTGGTTAACGCCCGTACCATTTCAAGTGTGATCAATACATTCTTCGGAACGAACCAGTTGTCACAATTCATGGATCAGACCAATCCTCTGGCCGAATTGACGCATAAACGGAGAATGTCGGCACTTGGTCCGGGCGGGTTGACACGAGAACGCGCCGGATTTGAGGTGCGTGACGTTCACTACACCCACTACGGTCGCCTTTGTCCTATTGAGACGCCGGAGGGACCGAACATTGGTTTGATCTCTTCGCTTTGCGTACATGCAAAAGTGAATGATTTCGGATTTATCGAGACACCATATCGTCGCGTTAAAAAAGGACTGGTCAGTAAAGAGGTTGAATATCTGGCTGCAGAACAAGAAGATGAAACGGTTATTGCCCAGGCAAATGCTCCACTTAATGACAATAACAGCTTTACCAATGATCTGATTTTCTCCCGGTTTCGGGATAGTAATGTAGGGCTGGCTTCACCGGAGGAAGTTCGTTATATGGACATTTCTCCTAATCAAATTGTTTCGGTTGCAGCAGGAATGGTTCCTTTTATCGAACATGATGATGCTAACCGTGCATTGATGGGATCGAACATGCAACGACAAGCTGTGCCGTTGCTCAGGCCTGAACCACCTGTAGTGGGAACCGGCCTGGAATATCGGGCGGCCCGGGATTCACGCGCGCTGATTGTGGCAGAAGGCAAAGGTGAAGTGGTTTATGTCAGTGCCACCGAGGTCCATGTTCGCTATGATCGTGATGAACTGGAATCCCTTGCTCATTTTGATGACGGTGTTATCCGTTATAAACTTCGCAAGTTTGAGCGAACGAACCAGGATACTACATCCAACCAGACCCCACTGGTTAATGTGGGAGATCAGGTGGTTGAAGGTCAACCTCTTGCCGATGGTTGTGCAACCAATAAGGGTGAACTGGCTCTGGGCCGGAACCTGCTTGTTGCTTTTATGCCCTGGCGTGGGTACAACTTTGAGGATGCTATTGTAGTAAGTGAACGTGTGGTTTCGGAAGATATTTACACGTCCATCCATGTTCAGGAGTTTGAGCAGCAGGTACGTGATACCAAACGTGGCGAAGAAGAACTTACGAGAGAGATCCCGAATGTGAGTGAAGAGGCGACCCGGAATCTTGACGAAAACGGGATTATCCGCACCGGTGCGAAGATCAAGCCGGGGGATATAATAGTTGGAAAGATTACTCCGAAAGGAGAAACGGATCCGACCCCCGAAGAGAAATTACTTCGTGCAATCTTTGGTGACAAAGCCGGTGATGTAAAAGATGCTTCGCTTAAGACACCTCCAGGTGTATCGGGTGTTGTGATCGATACAAAGCTGTTCAGCCGAAAGAAAGATGAGCAACTCTCCCGGAAGGAGGAAAAAGAACTGGTCGAGCGTGAAAACGAATTGTATCGTGAACAGCTGGCCAGATTGAATTCCCAATGGTCTGAGCGTATGTACAAATTGCTTAAGGACAAAACGTCTCCTGGCGTAGTGGATCATATGGGTAATGAATTAATCCCCAGAGGTGAGAAATACCGGAAACAGTTATTTGAAGGGCTTGAACCTCTTATATTGAAAGGTCGTCAGAATTGGTGCCAGGATGATAAAATCAACGAGCACATTCTGACTTTATTCCGGAACTATCGAACCCTGAGAAGGCAATACGAGACCGATCTCAAACGCAGGAAATATTCGATTCAGGTGGGGGATGAGCTTCCACCGGGTATCGTACAGAAATCCAAAGTCTATGTCGCGAAAAAACGCAAGCTTGGTGTCGGTGACAAAATGGCCGGCCGCCACGGAAACAAAGGTGTGGTTGCCAAGGTTGTTCCCGTAGAAGATATGCCGTTTCTGGAAGACGGAACCCCCGTAGATATTGTATTGAACCCGCTGGGCGTACCTTCAAGGATGAACCTGGGTCAGATCTATGAGACTATTCTGGGCTGGGCCGGCATTAAACTGGGCGTGACATTTGCCACACCAACGTTTGACGGAGCCAGCTACGAAGATATTCAGGAATGGTTAAAGAAAGCCGATCTTCCGATAGATGGGCGGACGTATCTGTACGATGGCCAGTCCGGTAAACGTTTTCAACAGAAAACAACCGTTGGGTATATTTATATGCTCAAATTGAATCACCTCATTGAGGATAAGATTCACGCCCGTTCAATCGGCCCTTATTCCCTGATCACTCAGCAGCCACTGGGCGGTAAAGCTCAGTTTGGAGGCCAGCGTCTCGGTGAGATGGAAGTATGGGCACTATATGCTTATGGGGCTTCCAATATTCTAAAAGAAATGCTCACTGTAAAAAGCGATGATGTGAAAGGTCGCTCCAAAGTGTATGAAGCCATCGTCAAAGGTGAAAACTTGCCGGATGGAACGACACCGGAGTCGTTTAATGTACTCGTAAGAGAACTCCAGGGACTGGGCCTGGAGGTCACTATAGATTGATACGAGCCGGAATGAATACACTTAAAGCAAACAGTTTAACTTATTTTAAAATTTAACGGAGGTATATCCTTGCCGTTCACCAAAAGCGAATCCGTATCAAAAGATTTCAATAGGTTACGTGTTTCCCTGGCATCGGCAGAAGCCATTCTGTCAAGATCCAACGGGGAAGTACTCAACCCTGAAACCATCAACTATCGCACGTTCAAGCCTGAGAAAGACGGCTTGTTTTGCGAGAAAATTTTTGGCCCGGTCAAAGACTGGGAATGCCATTGCGGTAAATACAAGCGTATTCGTTACAAAGGCATTATTTGCGACCGTTGTGGTGTGGAAGTTACCCGGAAAGCTGTGCGGCGTGAACGTATGGGGCATATCACCCTTTGTGTTCCCGTTGTTCATATCTGGTATTTCAAATCCATGCCCAACAAGATCGCCTATCTACTGGGACTGTCATCCAAAAATCTTGAAAAGATTGTCTACTATGAAAACTTTGTGGTCGTCAAACCGGGTTTGGCCCGGGATATCGGCTATAAAGTAGGCGATATGATCACCGAAGACGAATATTATGATGTCATCAACCAGCTACCGGAAGACCATAGGTCATTGGATGAAGAGGACCCGGATAAATTCGTTGTGAAAATGGGAGCGGAGGCAATCGAGGCTCTCCTTATGAATATTGAGCTGGATAAAGCCGCCTATAAATATCGTGAATCCGTTAAGAACGAAACTTCCGCGATGCGGAAGAAAAAGTTTTTGAAACGGCTTCAGGTTATCGAATCGTTTCGTGCCGCTAACAAATCCATGGAAAATCGTCCGGAATGGATGGTAATGCGTGTTATCCCGGTTATACCACCGGAATTACGCCCACTGGTGCCACTTGAAGGCGGGCGGTTTGCCACCTCCGATCTTAACGATCTTTATAGACGTGTAATCATTCGTAATAATCGTTTGAAGCGGTTGATTGACATCAAAGCACCTGACGTGATTCTCCGTAATGAGAAGCGGATGCTGCAGGAAGCAGTGGACTCACTGTTTGATAATTCCCGGAAGATGAACGCCGTCCGGAGCAATAACCGTCCGCTAAAATCGCTCAGCGATATGCTCAAAGGAAAAAGTGGCCGTTTTCGTCAGAATCTCCTCGGGAAAAGAGTTGATTATTCGGGACGATCTGTGATTGTAGTGGGTCCGGAGCTGAAACTGCATGAATGCGGACTTCCGAAAGAAATGGCGGTAGAGCTTTATAAACCGTTTATAATTCGCAGACTGATCGAGCGTGGATATGTCAAGACGGTGAAGAGTGCCAAAAAAGTAGTGGACCGTCGTGATGATGTGGTTTGGGATGTGCTCGAAAAAGTGATTGACGGACATCCCGTGTTACTTAATCGGGCACCGACGTTACACCGACTTGGAATCCAGGCCTATCAACCGGTACTTATCGAGGATAAAGCGATCCGTCTGCATCCGCTTTCGTGTACCGCGTTTAATGCGGACTTTGACGGGGATCAAATGGCGGTGCATCTGCCGTTGAGTCATGATTCAATTCTCGAAGCATCGGTCCTGATGCTGGGCTCACACAATATTATGAATCCGGCTAACGGGAGCCCGATAACGGTTCCTTCGCAGGACATGGTTCTCGGTATATACTACCTCACTAAAATGGCCGATGGCGCACGGGGTGAAGGAAAAACGTTTTCATCTCCGGAAGAGGTGAACATTGCATATGATCGTAATCATATTGATTTGCATGCAAAGGTAAATGTTCGCATTTACAAGAAATCGGGCGATGAAGTTATCAGTGAAGTGGTGAAAACTACAACCGGCCGGGTACTCTTTAATGAGATTATTCCGGATGAGCTCGGTTTTATCAATCTTACCTTTGGCAAGAAAGAATTGAGAAATCTTATCGGGGAAGTGTTTTCCAGGGCAGGTACGATGAAAGCGGCACGTTTCCTGGATGAAATGAAGTATCTTGGATTTGAGTATGCTACACTTGGTGGACTTTCTTTCAGTCTTGAGGACATTGTTATTCCTAAAGAGAAAGCCGAATTTATCAATCAGGCACAGAACGAAGTTCGAACGATCCAGGAACGATACGAAAACGGGTTCATTACGGATAATGAACGGTATAACCAGGTAATTGATAAGTGGACCAGTACTACCAACCGGGTTTCTGAAACACTGTTCCAGGCGTTGACAAAAGATATAGGGGGATTTAATCCGGTCTTTATGATGGCTGACTCCGGAGCCCGGGGTTCCAAGGAGCAGATTCGGCAGCTTGGAGGTATGCGTGGTCTTATGGCCAAACCCCAGAAAAGTTCACTTCAAACCGGCAATGAGGTAATCGAACAACCGATTCTTTCGAGTTTCAAAGAGGGGCTGACGGTACTGGAATACTTTATTTCAACTCACGGTGCTCGAAAAGGCCTGGCGGATACGGCTTTAAAAACAGCCGATGCCGGTTACCTGACCCGTCGCCTTGTGGATGTTTCGCAGGATGTGATTGTCACTGAAGATGATTGCGGAACTTTGCGAGGTATCAAAATTCAGGCACTTAAGGATAACGAAGATATTGTGGAAAGCCTGGAAGATCGTATTCTGGGCCGGGTTTCGATGCATGATGTCTATGATCCACTTACGGATGAGCTCATCGTCAGCTCTAACGAGATGATTGATGAGGTGGTGGCATCAAAAATAGCCGAGACTTCTATTGAAGATGTGGAGATTCGATCGGTACTCACTTGTGAATCATCCCGTGGCGTTTGTGCCAAGTGTTACGGCCGGGACCTGTCACGCGGTAAACCGGTTCAGGTGGGTGAAGCAGTAGGAGTGATTGCGGCACAGTCTATTGGTGAGCCTGGAACACAGCTGACACTTCGAACTTTCCACGTTGGTGGTACGGCATCCCGTCTTGAAGCTGAATCACAACACAAATCGAAGTTTGCCGGAAAGGTGGTCTTTGAAAATGTTCGCGCGGTTGAATATGATGATGGTGAAGAGATGACCACTGTAGTACTGAGCCGTGCCGGTGAGATCAGGATTGTCGACGATACCGAAAAAACTCTGATTACTTATAATATTCCGTACGGTTCAGAGCTGCTTGTGGAGAATGGTGATATGGTCCTGAAAGGGGCTCCGCTCTGTAAATGGGATCCATACAATGCATTGATCTTTTCCGAACTGGATGGTTCCATTGAACACAGGGATATTGTTCATGGTGTTACCTACAAGGATGAAACAGATTCTCAAACCGGACACAAAGAGAAAGTGATCACAGATACCCGGGATCGTAGCCTTGTCCCGACGGTCATTGTAAAAGGATCGGGCGACCGGATTCGGGAGACCACACTCCCTGTAGGGGCACACGTTGTGGTAGATGACAAGGAGAAAGTTTCCGCCGGACAGGTACTGGCTAAAATTCCCCGCACTTCGGCGTCCAAATCCAAGGATATTACCGCAGGCCTGCCGCGGATTACCGAACTGTTCGAAGCACGGCCACCGAAGGACCCGGCAGTTGTTTCAGAAATCGAGGGGATTGTCAATATGGGTTCCCGGAAACGCGGTTCACAGGAAGTAACCGTCACGAGTAAGGATGGGACCGATAGCAAAACGTATTTAATTTCACTGGCCAAGCATATTTTGGTACAGGAGAACGATTTTGTCAAGGCGGGCCAACAGCTCTCCGATGGCGTGATCATGCCTCAGGATATTTTGAATATTCTGGGACCCTATGCGGTGCAGTCCTATCTCGTAAATGAGATTCAGGAAGTGTACCGTTTGCAAGGTGTGAAGATCAGCGACAAACATATTGAAACTATTGTTCGCACAATGATGCAAAAAGTTGAGGTCACAGATCCGGGAGATACCATGTATCTGGAAGGAGACAAAATCGACCGGTTTGAAGTGAATCGAACCAATGATTCACTGATCGGAAAATATGTGATCACCGATGCAGGAGACAGTGAACTTCAGCTCGGTAATTTGTTCGAACGACGTGAAATTCGTGAGATCAACTCGAAGCTTATTAAAGAGGAGAAGAAGGAGATAGAAACGCGTCCGGCGGAACCCGCTATTTCACGTCCGATTCTTCTGGGGATCACAAGAGCAGCGTTATCAACAGACAGCTGGTTATCGGCATCCTCGTTCCAGGAAACTACAAAAGTACTTACACAAGCCGCTATTGAGGCAAAAGCTGATAATTTGTTGGGCTTGAAAGAAAATGTAGTGGTAGGTCATCGTGTACCTGCTGGAACAGGCTTGCGGAAATATCAGGATATCATAGTCGGTTCCAAAGAAGATATGGAAGAAGTTGGTGCTGCCAGCCGTGTATTTCAGGAGCTTGGAGCGGACAATCCTTCTGTACAGGATGTGAAGGAAGACGAAGAGTAAGTATTGCCTTTGTCTCCAGGTGCATTTGTTTTTGCACAAATAACAAATCAAAAAAGGCTGTTCCGGATGAACGGAGTAGCCTTTTTTGGAACAGAAATTATAAACAGTCAAATACTACTTGATTACTCCCGGGAATAAGTCAATGATGTATGATTGTATAATTCAGGCAGGAGAGATTCTGGTATTTTCACGGGTAGCTCAATGTTGTTAGCTATGAGGCACGTGTAAATATACTATGATTGTTTTTTTCTGGTATCACCGATGTTTTCAAGAAGTTTTTCAGCTTCGTTAATCAGGTCTTCTGCCCGTTTCTGTGCTTCTTCAACTACAAGATCGCCTTCTTTCTTGGCATCAGAAACAATACTGTTTTCATGTTGCAGACGCTCGATCAGGCTGCTGAGTTCATCGAGATAATTGTTCAGCCGATAACTGATACGGTCGCGAGTATTCACCCCTTTGTCCGGAGCGTATAATAAGGCAAGAAATGAGCCGACTGCTGCACCGGAAATCAAGCCTAATGTGAATCCTTTTGGAAATATGCTCATTGTTTCAATAAATTGGGATGTATGTTAAGGGTCCGGTTTCCTATTATACGTTTAAAATAGGATTTTTCTTGTAAAGAGAGTCCATAGTGTTGAAAAAATTTCAACCGGTGTCAATAATGTAAGTCGGCGTCCAGTTCTGCCCGGATGTATTCGCGGCCTTGTCAATTTTGAACTTGTTTTACAAAACACTCGTATCCGCTACGTTCAAACCGGTTTAGGTCACGATTCGCATCGCGTGCATTCCGGTAGGTTCCATAATAGACACGATAAACGGTTCGTCCGTTAACATTTCCCGTTTCTACCCGGCTGCGTCGAATTTGCCGGGAAAAGGCCTCGGCTTCCGAACGGTTGTAAAAGGAAGCAAGTTGAATGGTAAATTCTTCCTGGCGAATATTTCCAGGCCCACGTGTACGAATCGGTTCTTCGGAATTTATGAGGATGAGCCGGACAGGTGCCACTCCGGTGTCAATCATGTCTATGCGTCTTGCAGCTTCCCTCGACAAATCGATAACACGCCCTCTTGCATACGGACCCCGGTCGTTAATTCGGACATGGATGGATTTGCCGTTGTCCAGGTTGACTACACGAATGACAGTATTGAACGGAAGCGTGCGATGTGCCGCAGTCAGCTTGTTTTGATCGTATGTTTCACCATTGGCGGTTTGCCGTCCGTGGAAACCGGGTCCGTACCAACTGGCTTCGCCCTGATCAATAATATTACCACTTCGGGTTGTAGCACAAGAAACAGTGAACAACAACAATATAGTGAAGCCGTAACGCATGCCTTGATAGTGCTTTGTAATTTTCGAAAAAGGGTACAATAATTTAATTGTTGATTGTTAGCATACAGATCAGAGACCTTTGATCCCGTGGTTCGGGATAAAATAAATCGAAATCACGTAATTTGGAATTGTATATGAAAATAAGGATAGTGCTTATCAGGTCATTCAATGTGTATTAATAATAAAGTCAATTTTTTATTAATACACATTTGTCAAATTTGTGATAGACAAAAATATGGAGTGATACGATGAAAAAACATACAAAGCTGGAATGTGTGCAAGGAGATATTGCACGACAATCCGATCTGGATGCGGTTGTAAACGCAGCTAATGCGGAGTTGAAAATAGGCGGCGGGGTAGCGGGAGCAATCCATCGTGCGGCCGGGCCGGAATTAGAGAAAGCGTGCCGCCCGATGGCGCCGATTCGTCCGGGTCAGGCAGTGATCACAGAAGCGTTTAATTTACCCAACAAATATGTGATACACTGTCTGGGTCCGGTATATAATATTGACAAGCCGTCGGACCAGTTATTGGCCAACTGCTTTATCAATGCATTAAGCCTGGCCGATGAAATGAAATTGCATTCAATCGGATTTCCGGCAATTTCAACCGGAGCGTTTGGATTTCCACTGGAAGCAGCAGCAGAAATAACAGCTGAAGCGGTATATTCGGTTACTCCAAATCTGGAATATGTGTCGCTGATCAGGATGGTACTCTACTTAGCAAGAGATATGGACGTCTTTAAAAAATCAATGGGAGTGAAGGGGTGATTACAGCCGTAACCGAACACTTGAACAGGAAGAACCGTATAACAATAGTAATGGTATTTATACACCAGCGTAATATTAATCCGCCCATATAGATGGTTTGATGAGATTGATGGCTATAGTTCATACGATCTTAATATTCTATTCAACATATTATTATAGGGCAGGAGATGTATGCAGTTGGATATGGCGCAATAATTATGAGGTATTTATATGAAAAAGAGAGCATCCGCATTTTATATGCGTGGCTTTATTTC
Source organism: Balneolales bacterium (assembly GCA_040905705.1). Taxonomy (GTDB): domain Bacteria; phylum Bacteroidota; class Rhodothermia; order Balneolales; family Natronogracilivirgulaceae; genus JBBDQZ01. Next base: position 61,988 of record JBBDQZ010000068.1, on the reverse strand, counting down.
AATATTAATGGCATTCTGTTTTGCCGGACTGGCGATGTCCGGTATCGTGATGTATTTTACACCACCATTAAGTGTTGCATCGGTGACAAACTGGACGTTTTTAGCGCTTGCTAAAGAACAGTGGGCCTCATTGCATCAGGTGTCAGCGCTTTTTATTCTGGTGCTTGCGATGATACACCTGTTCATTTACAACTGGAAACCATTTTTGTGTTATCTTCGACGCAATCAAGGTAACAGGAAACGAGATTTTGATAATAAAAGCGTTTTATCATCGGATGAAAAGCGCGATCATGGATGGTGCCAGGCTGTGAAAACCCGGATTCCCCGGGAACTGATGTTGGCCATTATAGTTGCAGTGATCCTTTATGCGGGAGCGATTAGCCTGATAGCACCGTTTGGTTGGCTTTACGAAGGAAGAGATGTGATCAAAGAGAATTATCAACAGGGAGTTCCGGCCGGTACCGGCCGGGGATCAGGGTTCGGCCTGCATCAGGAACCGCTGTCAGGGCATCCGGAAGAACAAGATCAAGAGCAGGGTTATGAATCCGGGCAGAACCTGCGTCGCGGGCTCGGGCGGGAACAGGGATTGGGTCGTGGCGATGGTCGCGGTGCCGGACGAGGAAATTGATCCGGATGTGAGACGGCAAATCCGCAGGTTGGCCCAAACTGTAAATACGAATAAGTTACAGGAAGTTTACGAATAGGCTTTAACATGTTGTTTGGAGGTTCCCAGCCCATCAATGCCCAGTTCTACAACATCACCCGGTTTCAAATAGACGGGTGGAGAAAAACCCAGGCCAACCCCTTCGGGGGTGCCGGTTGAAATAATATCACCCGGCCAAAGCGTCATATACCGGCTTACGTACGACACCAGTCGGGGTATACCGAATATCATATCAGATGTATTGCTGTCCTGCATCATCTTGCCGTTAACACTTAGCCATAACCTGAGGTTATGGGGGTCCGGGATTTCATCCCGGGTTACCAGATATGGCCCCAAAGGGGCAAAGGTATCGGCACTTTTTCCCTTAACCCATTGACCTCCTTGTTCCAGCTGAAATGCTCGTTCGCTATAGTCGTTGTGCAGGAGATATCCGGCAACGTAATCCATGGCATTTGATTCATCTATGTAAGCTGCTTTTTTGTTTATCACTACACCCAGCTCTACTTCCCAGTCGGTTTTATGACTGTTTTTAGGTATTATCAGATCATCATTGGGTCCTACAATGGCTGAAACGGCTTTCATAAACAGAACCGGTTGTTCGGGAGGCTGAACTCCACTTTCAGCGGCGTGTTTGGCATAATTCAAACCGATGCACAGGAGTTTGGAAGGCCGTGCAATCGGTGAATCCAATGATTGTTCGGATGAAATTACAGGTGATGTATGGCTATTTTCATACAGCCAGTTTTTCAGCCGTTCAAGACCACCGGTTTCGAAAAATTTTTGCGTGTAGTCTTCCCCCAAAGCACTGCAATCGATTCGCCGCCCGTCTTCAAGAATTACCCCTGGTTTTACGGTATGATTATCTCGGAATCGTATTAGTTTCATAGCAGAATATTTAATTATTTAAGGTTAATGTCAGAGTAACTGTTTAAAATTATTTGATTTATAATAAAAGACGGTGCATTCATGGTTTAACCATATGCTGACGTGTTGAATATTTCCGTCATGGTTTTTTAAGTACTAAAAAAGGATATAAGATCGCCAAATAAGACTATGGTTTCAATGTGATAAAACCACCGTCTACAGGATAATTGGTTCCGGTGATAAAAGAGGCTTCATCAGAGCATAAAAACAGGGCAAGGTTAGCAACTTCTTCAGGTTTGCCCATTCGGCCTATCGGTTGGGTTTTTGATAGGGCATCAAAGATCTCCTCTTCGTGGCCCGGGTAGTTCTTTTTTAGAAATCCATCGACAAATGGTGTATGCACCCGGGCCGGAGCTATTGAATTGCATCGAATATTTTTATGCACGTAATCGCAGGCAATGGAATATGTCATGGAATGTACAGCTCCCTTGCTCATGGTATAGGCAAACCGGTCTGGAATACCTACACTGGAAACAATGGATGCCATATTAAGTATGACGCCACCTCCCTGTTTCACCATACGATCAATGACGGCCCTGCTGCAATTGTAAACGCCTTTAACATTAACCTGGTAAATCCGGTCGATATCGTCTTCAGTTGTTTGCTGAAGGTTTCCTACATGCGAGATTCCTGCATTGTTAATCAGAATGTCGATGGGTCCTTCAATGCCTGCAAAAGTCCGATCTACCTCGTTTTGATTGGAAACATCACAAGTGAAGCCTTCAACTGCTTTAAACTTTTTCTTGATTTCTGAGACGAGATTTTTTGTATTTCCAGTGTTTGCATCCAGAATTATTACACGAGCTCCTTCCCGGACAAAACGTTCTGTGATTGCTTTTCCAATACCACTGGCTCCACCGGTAATAACAGCCGTTCTGTTTTTGAGTTTCATGTGTTTAAATTTTATTTTTTAATAAAGTCATCAGATGGCCCATCCATATTCAAGCCACTCACACCGTATCGACGGGAACTTGACGAAAAGGGGTATGAACAGGCCAGTTACAAGCGGCATTGACGTGGTATTGATTTTGGAAGTTTGCTCTTTTCTCCGGCCAGGGTTTATAAAAAGAAGAATCCCGTCAGCGAATCATGGTAATCCATCAACTTTTTTTGAGGGTTAAATTCTTTGAAAATTAAAAGGCCGAAATATAGAAAACAAATAAAACAAAAATTTACAGTAGATAAAATGAAAGTAGATGTAAGTACTTTTGCATCTTTCAATCAAACAACTTTCCATCATTCCCTGTTCATTTAAAGAGGGAATAAACGCGGCAAATGCATTCAATGATATTGATACTTCTTGCTTTAAATAGTATATTTTTAATGTAATAATATGTTTCGATCCAAAAAGCATATTTGTTTTTACAAAAAAAAGCAACTATTCCAATTCTATTTTACAGGGAATGAAAACGGAGTATACGCTGCAGGTATGGGGTATTAATGAAACACTCGGCAATAATAAATGGCTAAATATAGTGTTGCACAACGACGAAACAGGACGCTAAAGCTACTACAGGAGAAGGGGCTGGTTTCGGTGAGTGAACTTGGTAAAGAACTGGAAGTTACGGAAGTAACCATCCGGAAGGATTTGGAGTATCTGGAAGATCATAATCTGCTTATTCGTACGCATGGCGGGGCAATGCATAACGGATATTTGGTTTATGACCAGTCCATTGAGGAAAAGGGCAGAAAATACGCTGAAGAAAAGCGCGCTATTGGTCGGGCTGCAGCAAAACTTGTTGCAAATGGGGATACCATATTAATGGATGCCGGCACCACCGTCATGCAGGTTGCCCGGGGTTTAAGGGGGAAGCACAATCTGACCGTACTTACCACCGCCATCAATGTGGCATTGGAATTGATAAAACATCCTGATGTGGAAGTATTAATGATTGGCGGTACAGTCAGGCTTATCTCGGCAGCTGTCGTCGGCCCGAATGCCGAACAAATGGTCAGGGAGCATTCTTGCAGAAAACTTTTTCTTGCTGTAAACGGATTTGATCTTGATCACGGTATAACCACTACCAATACCCTCGAAGCCCAACTTAAACGAGTCATGATTGATTCTGCACAGGAAACAATCGTGGTAACGGATTCATCAAAATTCAGCCAGCGTGGGCTAAGCCGTATTTGTAAGGTGGAAGATGTGGATATAGTGATTACGGACAAAAATATTTCCGACAATTTTAAAAAACAGTTAGAAGATCGTGGAATCAGGGTTATTATTGCCTGACTTTATTTACTCCCCCCCGTTTGCATCAGCACGAGCATGTTCATGCTTTCAAGGTTAGGAATACCGGCAATGAAGTGGATTCGTGCTCACTGTTAGCGGCCATAAATTATTGGATGGCATCTTCGAGACGATACTTATTTACAGCATTTTCAAAATATATTTTTTTCAAAACGTCTTCCGGCAACTTTAATCCCTTAAAGGGTCGTGGAACATTTTTCGACTCTTGTAATTCGTCAGTGGACAGGTATTCCCATTGGCTGATCCAGCGATGCCGGATATTATCGATGATCTCTTCTTCACGGGCAGTACCATCTTCAATGATGTCGGTTCCGTAAATGATACGGTCCTGATAGGCTACCATAAAATCGCGGACTTTTTGCCGGTTGTCCATGGTTTGAAACTGTACATGTTCAATGCGCTCGGCCAGATCTACCGCAACATTGGGAAAACGATCGAGGTGCCTGGCCAGCTCATCTACACTCCATTCTATACTGGACAGATGAGCCCCGATAAATCGGATGCCGGGGTTCTTTTCCAGCATGCGGTCCCGGGCTTCAATCTGATCTTCATAGGAAGGGTATTCAGGGTGCAGGTACATATGATATTCAGGATGTGCGGTAAAATAATCCTTATCCTGCCTGACGGTCATTTCGCTCACCGGCAGCCAGCAATTCCGTGGCTCTCCCAAATGTCCAAGTACAGGTATATCATTGGTGGCCAGATAATTAAAAACAGGATCGAATTGAGGGTCATCGACCATCACCAGTTCTCCTTTTGAATTTTTCAATTCCATACCAATGTTTTTCCAAACTTTAATGCCATTTGCCCCATCAGCCAGAACCTTCCGGATATGTGCCAGTGTATTTTCCGCCCATGATTTATCTTCCCATTTATCTACCGTAAAGGTTGCCAGATAATGGATGAGGCCAGGAGCTTTGTCCTGCAAGTTCCGGGCAGTTTGCATTTGATCGGTTATGGATGGAAAGAAGGGAATTTCCGTGTTTATGGTCAAAAACCGAAAATTGAATTTTTCTGCCTGGGATAACAATGCTTGACGCTCGACATTGTAATGAACATGAGCGTCTATTTTGGGAAGTTTGATGAAGTCAATCATATAACATTTAGATTTTATGAATGGCTATTGTTATGTATAAAATATATGGAATGAAATAAAATTTGTATATGTCATTTGGCAGCAGCTTCTTCTTTGGAAAACAGTCATAAATTGCAAAAAAACTTACGGCGATGAAACCCGAAATACATGTAAGAAATAGTTACCCCTATTGTTTGTATTGTATGAAATATAAGGGTCGTGATTTTTTATATCCAACTATATGGAATTTTAAATAAAGTACATTACTTCCGCTTAATATAAATATATATAGTTGTGAATTTACAATAGGTCAAATAATTGTTTACCTTAACAGGCAAGTGTTGAAGCTGCTTGAATGTGTTTTTTCAATGCGCTATTTTTATAGATCTTCTACCCCCCCCCATGTTTTTGATATAAATTCAGCCCCCATCAGGTTATTAACCAAATATAATTATGACAACAAGAACTGTAATTTTTCGAGTAACATGGTTGCTCTGCTTCCTGCTTATTTCCGGCATGTATGCAGGCCATGCACAAAATTTAATACCGGTGACCTATGAGGAATCCGATGCAATTATAACCAATCCGGAAAGAGGGTTTTATACATTTACGGAGTATACCGGCGGCTCTCCGTTAAGTCTCAGTCAGGTGCAGTCATCCATAGCGGCGGGACGGACCCTGATTCAGCGGAATTATACAATAAGTGATTTTCGTGACAGCGATATCAGTGAAAGTTGGCTGGATGTAATAAGACAGGATTTTCAAACGATCAGGGAAGGGGGCGCAAAGGCAGTGGTACGTTTCCGTTATAGCAGAGCGATTGGCGAGGAGGATGCCCCACTGGAGATTGTTTTAAGGCATCTGGACCAGCTAAAGCCCATTCTTGAGGACAACTATGATGTCATTAATGTCATGGACGCCGGGTTTATCGGCGCCTGGGGAGAGTGGCATAATTCGACCAATAATCTGACGACTACCGAGAATATGCGGAACGTGTTGTTTAAAGTCCTGGAAGTCCTTCCCAAGGAGCGCATGTCCGGCGTCAGGACCCCGAAATATAAATGGGCCATATATGGAACGTCGGACCCCGTTTCGGCTGACTCGGCATTCAATCAATCCAATATTGCCCGAACCGCACATTATAACGACGGATTCCTTGCCAGCAGATCGGATCTGGGAACCTATGATAATCCTGGGCCTGATCGCAATATCCTGAGTCAGGATACCCGGTATCTTTCTATGGGAGGGGAGACCGGAGGAGGCGGCAGTTCGGACTTCTATCGCCAATGTGACTATGCCGTGCCGGAGATGGACAAAATGAACTGGAGTTATTTGAACAGCGGCTGGTACGGGCCGACCCTGGAGATCTGGGAGGAGCAGGGGTGTATGGATGAAGTCAAACGGCGGCTCGGCTATCGCTTTGTCCTGAATGAAGGGCGCTATTCGGAGACAGTTCGGCCGGGGGGAAGCCTTTATTTTGAACTGGAACTTGAAAACAAGGGGTTTGCCGCCCCCTTTAACCCTCGCGGGCTTCAGGCGGTGATCCGCAATTTCTCGGATCCCGAAATCGTCTATGAGGTGGATTTGCCGGAGGATCCACGATTCTGGCTGGGAGGTGATACAATTTCCATCCAGCATGACCTGGGTATACCGGAAGACCTGGAGGACGGATTTTATCAGCTCTTTCTGTTTCTGCCCGATCCGGTCCCGGCACTCAAAAATCGACCCGAATATGCCATTCGCACCGCAAATGCGTTCACCTGGGAGGAAGAAACAGGGTACAATTACCTGGATCACGCTTTCTCCGTTGACAGCAGTGCGGAAGGAGAGGATTATGAGGGGGATATGTGGTTTTCTCCAAAACTTCCGACCTCTGTAGAGCAGACGGATGCACGGCCATCGAGGATTCGCCTGCATCAAAACTATCCCAACCCGTTCAATCCCAATACCGTCATCGAGTTTGACCTTCCCGCAGCTTCGTATGTCACCATAGAGGTTTTCAACATGCTGGGTCAAAAGGTCGCCGAGCCGGCCGCCTCCAATTACGGCTCCGGAACGCACTCGATTAATTTTGATGCCTCGGAACTGAACAGCGGATTATATCTGTACCGTTTAACGGCCGGCGACTACAGCACGGTAAAAACCATGATGCTTCTTAAATAGCTTCAAACCAGTCAATCAAATATAAATAATTAAGAGATTTAAAATGAAAAGAATACCAATACTGTATTTGCTACCCGTTCTTGTTTTTTTTGCCGGTTGCGGCGAAGATTATTATACCGTTGATGATTTTCTTTCTGTTGAGAAAATTGATACACATGTACATATTGATACGCCACACCCGATTATGGTGGAACAGGCCATACAGGATAATTTTAGACTATCCCTTGTTAATCGGGATAATCCCGCGATCCCGTTCAGATATCAACGTGAAGTTGCAATTGATTTAAAGAACCAGTATCCGGATGAAGTGTCTTTTTTGACAACTTTTACCATGGAGGGATGGGAAGACCCGGATTGGGTGGAAAATACCATTGACTATCTGGAAGATTCGTTCTCAAAGGGGGCTATTGGAGTAAAAATATGGAAAAATATCGGCATGGTCGAAAAAGATGAGAACGGTGAGTTTATCATGGTTGACCATCCCCAGCTCGATCCCATATTCGAGTATCTGGCTGAAAACGGGAAACCGGTGTTAGGCCATATCGGAGAACCCAAAAATTGCTGGTTACCGCTTGAAGAAATGACGGTTAATAACGACCGTGACTACTTCGAGAATAACCCGCAGTATCACATGTATTTACATCCCGAGTACCCATCTTATGAAGAGATTATTGAAGCCAGAAATAACATGCTGGATAAACATCCCGACCTTGTTTTTATCGGCGCTCATTTGGCCAGCCTGGAATGGAGTGTAGAAGAGATGTCCGAACATCTGGATAAATATCCCAATCTGGCTCTTGATATGGCCCATCGTGTTTCTCACCTTCAATATTTGACGCAACAGGATCGGGAAAAGGTTCGTGACTTTTTTATTAAATATCAGGACCGGTTTGTGTATTCGACCGATCTTGCACATCGTGAAGGAGAGGATCCGGTTGAAGTGCAACAACTTGTTCGTGATACATGGAGGGCGGACTGGGAGTTTTTCGTTACGGATAATACCCTGGAGGTATGGCAGGTTGACGGAGCTTTCCAGGGCCTGAAGTTACCGAAAGTGGTCGTTGACAAACTTTTTCGTATAAATCCCGAAACCTGGTATCCGGGAATTTGACAGCCACCGGGTATTCCCTGCTACTATAATTATGACGGCACTGTGTTTGTAAAGGGAAATGTGTTGAAATAATTTTCCCCATCAACATGGGAGCTGAAAAAACAGTTACATTCGGGATTGTTGTAGCCTGAAATAACCAGTTCTCCTGCTATCTATTCATCATCATGTGACTTGAGAAGATCATAATCAGGCTTGTCATGCCCCATAATCGCTGCTTGTACATCACTCAAATCATGGTCGTAATATTCTGATTGAGAGACAAAAGAGAAAAAGCTGATATAATGAATAATCTATTATTTTGAATTATTTAAATTTTATTGCTTTTTAGATTTCATTTACATAATGTTTTATTAAATATTTTATTAAAAATAATTAAACCATGACGACAATGAAAAATGTCATTCATTATATTCAAAAAGTTATTCGGGTTTCAGCCCCGGTCTTCTTTATAGTTATTTGGACAGGGTTATTTTTATCGTCTACCTCTGCTGCTGAGTTAAATCCGAAAGTTGGAATAGTCATCAGTGATGCCAGTTACGAACAGGACCGGAGCAATGTCCAGATGTCGTCTCGCGGCTGGGCGGCAGTCGCCAATTTGGCCGGAGTCCCTTACAACACCCTGTTTTTGGAGGAACTCGATGCGTATGATTTGTCCCAATTTTCTGCGTTGATCTTCACGCAATGCGGCTATGTCAGCCAGGATGTTCATGACGGTATGGCCAATATGATCGAAGGTTATCTTTCCGGTGGCGGTAATGTTATCGTTGACGGCCACTTTTCAGCGTATGATGAAGAAGGAAATCCAAGGGCAGAAAATGAAATCTATGATTTACTGGAGATTGAACCATCAGGAATGCAGGGTGATAACAATTTCCGTATTAAAATAGGCAGTAACAGACATTTCATTACTCGTCCATTTGAACAGCAGCAGTTTGTCACTCAGCATCTTGTGGAGGGGTTGAATATTTTGGACTTTGTCAGCGGAAGTCAAAGCAAAAACCTTCTGGAACACAGTGATGAAAACGAATCGTATCCCTTTTTATCGGTTCGTCAAACCGGCAACAACCGGGTGGTATTAGTCAGTGATTTTGCTACCAGATCAGGAGCGCCATCGTTTTTCAGGAATCAGCACCCACAGGTGTTTTACAAGAATCAACTCTATGAAATAATGATCCGGACGCTGCATTGGTCTGTATATGGTGATATTCAGCATGCATTTCCAACCCCCCAACTTACCAATGCCGGGCTGACGGCTATCATCAGACTGGATGGCGATGTAAGTAGCAACCTGGAAGCTCAGATAGGAACCTTTGATTACCTTACAGATTTTGCTCGTGAAACAGGGGTGGTATCTGTGTATGCCTGGGTTTCATCCGGTGCAACGAGAGCTGGATGGGAAACACTGGCACCCTATGCAGAAAAATTGGAAGCCTTTGGTGGCAGGATTGGTACCCATAGTAAGTATCATCGTATTGATTATAACATGAATGAAGAACGCTGGGAGGAAGAGTTAGGGGGAGCTATCGAGGAAATTGAAACCAATATGGCGGAACAAGGGTATCCGGTAAAGGTCGAACACTTCATTAATCCGGGGAATGGTATTCCCATGAAGGACTTCGAACAAATTTCCAGGCGCTTTACACTTCACATGACACATGGATTTCAGGAAAGCGTTCCGCTTGCTTTTGGGGATATGAGCTGGTATACCGGCTCGCAAAATCTTGTGGTTCTGGATAATATTTCATCACCGGACTATCAGTGGTTCAATGACCCGAACTGGAGTTACACAACAGCTCAAGTTACAGCCTACCAGGAAGCGGTTGCTGATCATATGTACAACAACGTGGGGAGGGGAGTGCTATACAACCAAATGTGGCATGATTATGCCATCACCACACAACCTCAAGGGGAAAAAGAACGGATTGTCAATGAAAGTAATATTGCCTTGTATGATGCGCTTAAAGCAAAATTCAAGACTTTGGATATCTATGCCGCCGATCCGGTTGACTTAACGTACAAATTCAGGGCAATGGCCCAGTGGGATTACAACTGGCATACAGAGGGTAATCAATTGGTAATGAATCTGGACCTCTCGGATGTTCACCACCCGGAAACAGCTGAATATACCGGAGGAATGGGAATCAGGATCAATAATTCAAGGCAGAGTATCCAAAGTGTTACCATCAATGGAGCCTCTCATCATGCATTTCACGATGACCTGATCATACTTCCCAATTTAAATACAGGTTCGAACCGTATTGTTGTGCAACTTGGAGATAATTCGCCGGATGAGTCCCGGCTTATCTATGTATCCAAAAGAATGCCTCGAATTGAAAAAAGAAGCGGTTCACTTGAAGCCGAAGTATTGACCAAAAGCAAAGCGAAATTTGCGTTTCTGGTTAAGGAGCCGTCAATCCTGTTAAATGCAGATGAGCAGGAATGGGACAGACTCGGTGATTATACCTTGCGAGGCTACGTGACCTCGGACAGAAAACTGATTTTAAAAAGTTTGGATCATCATGAGGTAATGATTACCAAAACAGCATCACGTATAACAAATGCGGATGAGACAGATTCCTATTTGTCCCTTGCTATTGAAGCCGATAATGATGAAGACAGTGAATTATTCGCCTTTCAATCGAAAGCAACACCTGTCTCCGTGCAATTCAACGGCCGTGAGTTGGATATGATGTATAACGGCAAGGAATATTCAGTAAGCTTACCGGATATGAATCAGCAATCAGAGCTTCGTATCCTGTATTGATTTCAATGTGTTACAAGCTTGTTTTGAACAGGTGCTTTCTTAAATATCTTATCAGAGATTTCACTGGATGTTCGATTTGTCGAAAACCAGTTTTCAGGAAAAAGCTATGAAATAGTTTTGCATTTATTTCTTCGTTTACTTATTATAAATTTTCGTTTTGAAAATTATCAAAACAATCATGTTCATGTGCTGGATAAAATTCATACATGTGGAATCTGTAAAAAGCGGATAATGAACAAAATTAACAATCAGGACGGATAATGATAATTAAGAATCGCTCAAAATTAATGTATTTGTTAATTTTGAAGAGGGCTCGGCACATAAAAATCATTAAATTATTATTAGTTGCATTTGAAGAGCGCGAACCCATGCATCGACATTTGTTTCGGGCTCTGAGACAGATAATCCGGGATCAGCGAAATAATTATTTGTATTGTGGATTATCGCTGTATGCTATGTCGTATTCGTAATGTACAAGATATATTGCCATGGCATATCTACAGGTTAGCATCATGTTAAATAAAGAATTGGAAAATTAAAATTTAATACAGATTCATATGACAGATCTTAATCATACATGGGGAACTGATCGTCGTGATTTTATTAAAAAGATGGCTGTAACAGCAACGGGTTTGACGGTCGGTTATATGTCGTCTGGGAATTTTGCCTATGCGGCGGGAACAGATAAAATACGCATTGGTATCATCGGGTGTGGTCGTAGGGGAACCGGTGCAGTGAGAGACTGTATCCGATCATCTGAAAATGTCGAACTGGTGGCAATGGGTGATCTATTTGCCGATCAATTGCAGGTTTCAAAAGAGCGCTTAAGGGAGATCATCGGGCCGGCATTTAAAGTGACGGATGAAAATTCATTTGTGGGTTTTGATGCTTATCAAAAGGTATTGGATACGGATATTGATATCGTACTGCTGACTACGCCTCCGGGTTTTCGTCCGCTTCATCTTCGTGCCGCCGTAGAAAAGGGGAAGCATGTATTTATGGAAAAACCTGTTGCCGTGGATACCGCCGGAGTCAAATCCGTTTTACAATCCGGCGAAATGGCTAAAAGTAAAGGTTTGAGCCTGGTAGCCGGCACGCAATACCGGCGCAAAAGCAACTTTATTGATTCGATTAGTCTGATTCATGACGGAGAAATAGGCATCCCTTTGATGGGCATGACCAGATATTTAACCGGTAGCCTCTGGGTTGTCGAAAAGACTCCGGTTATGACGGATATGGAGTGGCAGCTCCGCAACTGGTATTATTTCACCTGGCTATCAGGAGATTTTATTGTTGAACAGTTTGTTCACAACCTGGATACCGCTAACTGGATATTCAATGGCCCTCCATTAAAGTGCTGGGGCATGGGCGGCCGACAGGTTCGAGTAGAACCGAAATACGGTCATATCTATGATAATTTCAATATCCACTACGAATATCCCAACGGGGTTGAGGTGATCGGAAGTTGTCGACAGATGGAAGGAGCAAATCGCAATGTGGGCAGCCAAATTATTGGTAGTAATGGCAAGGCTATCATTGAAACGGATCGCTCTGAATTGCTGAATCTCAATGGTGAATCAATTCAGCAGTTTCTGGCTTTCGAGGAAAATCCTTATGAAAAAACACATGAAGATCTGATAAAAAGTATCCGTGAGGGAACTCCTCTGAACGAAACAAAAAAAGTTGCGGAAGCTACGATGACCGCTGTCATGGGCCGTGAATCTGCATATACAGGCCAGGAAATTACCTGGGATCAAATCATGAATGCCGAACTTGATCTGGTGCCGGAGTCTGTTGAGTTTGGCCCGGCCACTATTCCTCCGGTTGCCGTTCCGAATGTGACCCGGCTGAATCGAACCATCTGACCTTCAAGTCATGAAAATTAATCGAACATAGATATATCCTGTATCAACCTGTACAAAGCATCATTCAGCCAAACAGGCTATGGAATGACCCGCAGCTGACGAATTTTTTATGCTTTGTCATGCTGTACATTAAAAACTTCAACCAAACCTGACAGGTCAATGAAAATTCCAAATTGGTTATTCTATGCCTCGGGAGTGATGATTTTCTGGGGAGTATGGGGCGCATTGATTGAATTCCCCGAACAATCCGGGTTTCCGGCACCCTTATCCTTTATAGCATGGGCAGGTACGTTGGTATTTGTTACGATTTATGCCATGACAAGGATCAACTGGAAACTGGATTATGACAGAACGGCTATTGTTTGTGGAATGGCAGCCGGGCTTTTAGGATGCGGAGGCCAATTAATACTATTTAATGCCTTGATAGATTCGCCTGCCTATATCTTTTTCCCAATTATATCATTGAATCCCGCTGTAACCATTGTGTTGTCTGTGCTAATTATCAAGGAAAAGGCCACCAGAATGGCCTGGTTCGGGATCGCACTGGCCCTGTTGGCGATACTTTTGCTTACTTATGAGGAGCCCACAGGAGAAGTGGTCACATTGGCGGATTATATGTGGGTAATTCGTGCATTAATTATTTCAGCAATGTGGGGAACACAGGGTTTTATCATCAAATATGCAAGCAGTGTAACCAGGGAAGGCAGTATGGAGGCGGAAAGCGTTACCTTTTACACAATGGCCAGTGCTTTATTACTGATTCCGGTTGCCTTATACATGACCGACTTTTCTCAAAGTATCAACTGGGGCCTTAGCGGAATGTATGCGGCTATCGCTATTCAAAGTTTGAATGCCATAGGATTTTTGTTTTTCGCATTATCCATCAGGCATGGGAAAGCCATCATCGTAGTTCCCATGGCGCATGCTTTTGCACCGGTTATTACGGTGATACTTTCACTTGTCATATATGTCATATTCCCGCATCCTTTCGTCTTGCTTGGAATGCTGATTGCGTTCATCGCGATCTATTTAATGACAAGAGGCGAAACGGAAATGCAGGGGGATATTACGGATGAGCTTGTCAGCCCGAAAGAAGCGTCAAAATAGCGGCGTTTTCAATGGCCTGTAACTGGCATCCAATCACAATCACTTAAATTTGTAAAAAATATGCTGAAATATCGTATTAATCGTTTATTCAACCGGTCGGGGAATTGTCTGGATGTGGCTATCGATCATGGGTTCTTTAATGAGAAATCATTTATTAACGGCATCGAAGATATGGAACAAGCCGTTCACACAATTGTGAAAGCACAACCCGATGCTATTCAGCTGACACTGGGCCAGGCCGGGATATTGCAGAAAATTCCGGGCAAAGAGAAACCGGCACTGGTATTGAGAACCGATATTGCCAATTGCTACAATCCGGAACTGCCTGATTATTTATACAGTTATGTGGTCGATGACGCCGTAGAACAGGCGGTGGCGCTGGATGCTTCTTGTGTGGTTGTAAATTTGCTTATGCTTCCCGGGGAACCGGATCTTCATAAACAATGTGTTTCCAACATTTCACGTCTTAAACCCGTCTGCGATCGTTATGGGATGCCATTGATGGTTGAACCTCTTGTCATGCAGGTCAACAGTGGCAAGGGCGGGTATATGGTCGACGGTGATATCAATAAAATACTTCCGCTGGTCAGGCAAGCTTCCGAACTGGGTGCGGATATCATTAAAGCGGATCCCTGCGATGATGTAACGGAATATCACAAGATCATAAAAGTTGCCGGTAAACCGGTATTACCCAGAGGTGGCGGGCGTGCTCCGGAGAGGGAAATTCTGCAGCGTACTTATGATCTGATGCACCAGGGCGCCCGGGGAATTGTCTATGGGCGCAACATTGTGCAACATGATAAACCGACGGAAATGACGCGGGCTCTTATGTCCATTGTTCACGAAGGAGCAACACCCGACCAGGCACTCGAAATATTGAATAGCGGCAGCCCGGCCCAAAATTAAAAATTTATCAGGCCTGCACCTCTAATGGAATCTTGTTGAATCCGAAGAAGTATTGGTTATATGATATTTACTCATGAAATGGTCATGACCGGGCTAATTTCCAGTCACACAGGAACATGATTAAACACGGTCATGGAATTGCATGTGACGATATGAATACAAAAAATTTAAACACATGAAAACGGGAATATGATTTGAAAACCAAGAGAAAAGTACGTTGTGGATTAATAGGTTGCGGACTCATGGGTCGTGAATTTGCCGTAGTTACCGGGCGCTGGCCGGCATTGATGCAAACCGGTATGGCGCCGGAGCTGGTAGCTGTTTGTGATTTAAATGAAAGCTTGTTTGGTTGGTATACCGAAAATTTTGAGTCCATCAAAACAGTTACGACCAATTATCAGGATCTGTTGGCCGATAAAAACCTGGACTTTATCTATTGCTCGGTTCCTCATAATCTTCATGAAAAGTTATATATAGACATCATAAAATCCGGGAAACATTTTTTGGGTGAAAAACCTTTCGGGATTAATCTTGAGGCCAATAATAACATACTTTCAGTACTCCGTGAACACCCTGATGTATTTGCAAGATGTTCTTCGGAGTTCCCTTATTATCCAGCCGGCATTGAAATACAAAAAATGATTCGGGAAAATCCCTGGGGCAAGATTATCGAAGTGAACACCGGGTTTTTGCATTCGTCGGATATCAATTTTGACAAAGCCATTAACTGGAAGCGAAAGATTGATTTTAATGGTGAATATGGTTGTATGGGAGATTTGGGCATGCACGCACTTCACATTCCCATTCGTTCAGGCTGGTTCCCGAAAAAGCTTTATGCATCGTTATCCAAAATTGTGGATGAGAGGCCCGACGGTAAAGGAGGAATGGCGGTTTGTGAAACCTGGGATAACGCTTCGATATACAGTGAAGTGGAACATCCATCGGAGGGATATACATTCCCCATGTCTACCAAAACATATCGCATTGCTCCAGGTGAAACGGATACATGGTTTATAGAAATTATGGGTACCAAATGCAGTGTGCGGTATAGCACAAAGTATCCTAAGACGCTGCAAACCATGCACTATGAAAACGGAGCCAGACAGGAGTGGAAGCATGAAGACCTGGGATATTCATCGGTTTATCAAACGGTGACAGGCCCGATTTTTGAATTCGGCTTTACCGACTCCCTGTTGCAAATGTGGGCGGCCTGTTTTGACGAATTTTTAAACCCCGGTAAATATCACCCATTCGGTTGTATCACGCCTGAGGAAACCGGTGTTCAACATCAAATTTTGACAGCCGCTTTGGAATCCGGAAAGTCCGGTCATGATGTCTCCCTCAATATTCAATAAAAATCCGGGAACAATAGGTATGCCGGGCGGGCAGCTAAATGAATAGCAGCAAAAAAACAGGTGAAAACATGAAAAAAGCTAAAGCAGGATTCATAGTATTTGGAGTTCATAAAGATGGCCTTCCTGACCCGATGGGAGTTCCATTTATTGATGACCGGATTGTAGATCAAGCCAGAAAAGCGCTTTTAAACGCCGGGTTGGAACTTGTAGAACATGAAATCGTGATTGCGTCCAAAAAAGAAGCCAGGGAGTGTTTCTCAAAATTTAAAA
Source organism: Balneolales bacterium (assembly GCA_040905705.1). Classification (GTDB taxonomy): domain Bacteria; phylum Bacteroidota; class Rhodothermia; order Balneolales; family Natronogracilivirgulaceae; genus JBBDQZ01. The sequence goes on along the minus strand of JBBDQZ010000068.1, from coordinate 45,533 downwards.
AAATGGATGACCTGGATGCTATTATCCTGTTCTCAGGAACTTGGGTATGGGCAGCTCATCTGATTGGACCATTGCGGGATTTTGCCGCTACGGGTAAAGGTATTATTGTCTGGACCCATCCCGGTTCCCAGGGTTGGCGGCCGGTCGGTGGTTTTGTTATGCAGGGGGCATTAAAGGAAACGGGCATAAGACACCGGTTTGTGTACGGCAGTTATGAGGATCCGAAAGAAGTGAATAGAATTGTATCTTATTGCCGTGCCAGCCGTGAAAAAAACCTGTTGAATTTAAGTACATTAGGGGTGTTCGGAGGACGCGGTATGGGGCAGACGTGTGGGGTGGCTGATCCTTCCCAGTGGATGAAAACGTTTGGCGTGGATATCGATACTCGGGACACTTATGACCTGATTGAAACGGCAAAAAGTGTGACAAACAAAGAGTTGGAGGAAACCCGAAAAGCCATGCAGCCCTTTTTTGCCGAACCGATTCCGGACGACGAAACGTCCGATCGTTCCATCAGGTTGTATATCGCAATTAAGAAAGTCATCAAAAAAGAAGAGTGGGATTTTTATACCATTCAATCATTCCCGGGGCTCGGGGATTATTACAGCGCCACCTGTTTTGCACAAAGCATGATGTTGAATGACCGGATCGGAACATCCACTCTCAGTGATTTCAATACGGCGTTGACGGTTAAACTTCTGACGGACCTGAGCAGTGAACCGCCCTATTACGGGGATCTCCAGCATGTTGATAAATCAAATAACGAGGTTAAAATAATTGGCGACGGTGCCTGTCCTCCATCGCTTGCAGGGAAACTGGAACCTGCCGGATTCGCTGAACATGGTATTCCTACCGAGGGAGAAGCAGGTGGGCTGTCAATCAAACTGGTTTGCAAACCGGGCGAAGGAGTACTTGCACGGCTCGGGCGCAACAACGGCGAATTTGAGATGGTTCTTTCCCGCTGCACAGTGTTTGAGCCTCCCGCGAGTGAACTGGATAAGCGTCGAAATGAATGCGGAATTCCATTTTGGCCGCATGCTTTTATCACGGCACATTGCGACATTGACAAACTGCTCGAATCCTGGAACAACGAATATGGCGTTCTCGGATATGGAAGTCACTTGTATGATGAGTTGATTGCCTTTTGTGAATTGACCGGTATCAAAGTTATTGCATTGTAAAGGTGATTATTTTGCTAATGATTCTGTCCATATGAATCAGAAATTTTAAACACATGAAAAAATCGTTTCAATACGGACCATGGTCTGCAGAGTATACGCTTGATGACGGAGCCCGGTTGAACCGGATGTGTTATCAAGGTTTTGATCTTCTCACTACAGCACCGGAAAATTTTCGCCGCCCTTCAACCGATTACGGGGACTATGAAAATCGCCCGGTCTATGGTTATGATGATTGTTTTCCTTCAGTGGAACCGTGCCCATACCCGGGTGAGGACTGGAGGGTTCCCGATCATGGCGAACTGTACCTGCTTGATTGGGTCGTTACCGAAGAAGCAAACCGGTTGATCTTTACGGTTGACAGCAAAGCGTTACCGGTCCGTTTCAAACGGGATATGCAATTCACGGAAACCGGGCTTAAATGGCGATTTGAAGTTACCAGTGAGGCAGGCCGGATGTTACCGTTTCAACATGTGATCCATCCGCTCATGAAACTGGATGATATAAGTGATGTGCGGGTACCGCCGTTTGGGTCAGTGAACGATGAGAAAGGGAACCCCATGAATATTCAGAATCCTGAATCACTTCGGAAGTTTCTGTTGAGTCGGGAGAAGGGTCAAACACATATGCTCTTCCTTCAGAGAATCAAAGAAGGGAGGATGCACTGGAAGTACAAAAACAATTTACATCTGGAAATGAAATTCCCGCTTAAATATTTCCCGACAATGGGTATTTGGTGGAATAATTCGGGATACCCCGATGAAGACGGGTGCCGTCGCAATGAATGTGCGTTTGAGCCTGTGCCTGGTACGTCCAGCAGATTATCGGAGACGGTCAAGGAGAACAATTGCTTTTATGTTTCACCGGGAGAAACGTTTTCCTGGGAGATTTCATGGCAAATAAAGGCAAATGAATAGTATAGCAGTGAGTAATATAACCGATCGCCGGACACCCATTAAATTTGTCATATGCCACTGATTCTGGATCGTACCCGGGTGCTTGAAGTATACGCTGAGGCTCGTGAACGAAAATGGGTCTTACCCACTTTTAATGCTGAAAATCTGACGACAGCAGAAGCGATCCTGCAAGCTGTAAAGGATTACGGAACCACAGTCGGATCTTCGGATTTGCCTGTCATTATTGGAATTACCAATACATACAGGGATCGTCCACAATCTGTATATTATACACATACACGTGACTGGAGAACCGGTTTGCGGCTGTTTCTGGCGGATCTGGAGGTACTTGCCTCCGCCGGTTCACCGTTTTCCGATTTGCGGGTATTGATTCATTTGGATCATATCATTTGGGATGAAGACAAAGAGCTGCTGGATTGGGATATGAAACAGTTTTCCTCAATCATGTATGATGCCTCTTCCCTGTCTTTTGATAGCAATATGCAACAGACTGCTGCATTTGTCGAAAAGCACGGCCATGAAATTCTCATTGAAGGAGCCTGTGATGCTATTTCAAAAGAACATGAATCGGATGCAGGCGGACTGACGACTCCGGATATGGCGGAACAATACTTCAAAGAGACCGGGGTTGACATTATTGTACCGAATCTGGGAACAGAACATAGGGCAAGCGCCTCTACGCTGTGTTATCACGACGATCTGGCACGGGAAATTTCACTACGTACAGGGCCGAATCTATGTCTGCATGGAACATCTTCCGTCTCAAAAGATAAACTGACCCGGCTTTTTGAAGATGGTATTTGCAAAGTAAATATGTGGACGGCACTGGAACGCGACAGTTCCCGGGTCTTATTGGCCCGGATGTTGAGGAATGCCGCTTCGATAGCGGGGCCGGATTTAGCCCTCCAATTGAGAAAGGAAGGCCTGCTTGGTGATAAATCCGATTGTGAAAGCCTTCCGTCTATCGATTATTACACCACAACGTTTCGTCAGGGGATTGTTTTTCAATGTATGAAAGAAATTATTACCGGGTATTTGAAATTATGGTATGTATCTCCCTATAAAAAATAATCAATTCAGGATGTATGCATTTCTTAGGTATCGATATTGGGACAAGCGGTTGCAAAGCTCTTGTATTTGACGAATCGGGGAAACAACTTGCCATATCGGGCAGGTCTTACGATATCATGTTCTCCGATAACGGAGGAGCTGAATTAAACCCGGATGAAGTTACCGGAAAATGTTTCGATGTGATCAGGGAATGCACATCGGCAGTGCCTGCCGGTTCCGTTAAAGGGTTAAGTATCTCCAGCCAGGGGGAGGCTTTTACAGCCGTCGGATCCAACCATGAGAGCCTTTGTAATGCCATGGTTTCATCGGATTCGAGATCCGAGCCGTATTTATCCCGGTTTATCCGGAAAATGGATGACGAAAAGTTGTACCGGATAACCGGCCATACAGCACACCCGCTGTTTACTGTATTCAAGCTCCTGTGGCTGAAGGAGAACAAACCGAAAGTCTGGAAAAAAACAAGGTATTTCCTTTGTTTTGAAGATTTACTCCAACTAAGGCTCGGTATTGAACCGACCATAAGCTGGCCACTTGCCGGCAGAACAATGATGTTTGATGTCATCAAAAAACAATGGAGTCCGGAAATACTGGATATTGTGGGATTGACTGCAGATCGTCTTGCAAAACCGGCACCTTCGGGAAGTATTGTGGGTAAAATACCGGCAGATCTGGCTGAAGAATTGGGATTATCGAAAGAAACGGTGGTTGTCAGCGGAGGCCATGATCAAACTTGCAGTGCTTTGGGCGCAGGTGTAGTCGATAAAGGTATAGCCATGCTGGCTACCGGTACCGTAGAATGTATTACTGCGGCATTCAAAAAGCCTGAATTTTCCGCAGATCTGAAGAAGAACAATTTATGTACCTATAATTATACCATTCCGGATTACTACGCTTCTATAGCCTATCATTTGACCGGGGGTAATATTTTAAAATGGTTCAAAGATGAATTCGGAGGCCGGGAAGTTGCCGAGGCTGAACGCTCGAAAGGCAGTGCTTATGAATATTTGCTAAAGGCGATGTCCGACACTCCGTCCGGATTGATGGTGCTACCGTATTTTACCCCCTCAGGTACTCCTTATTTCGATACCAGAACCAAAGGTGCGATTTTTGGATTGCGCCTTTCGACCGGCCGTGGAGAACTCATACGTGCCTTACTTGAAGGGGTGGCGTTTGAGATGCGATTGAATCTGGAAATACTCGGCAATTCGGGATATCAGATCAGTGAGTTCCGTGCGGTCGGCGGCGGAGCCAAATCGGAGACATGGACTCAGTTAAAAGCCGATGTAATGGATAAAAAAATAACAACCCTCCAGGTAACGGAAAGCGGTTGTTACGGTGCTGCAATGATGGCCGGTTCAGCCGTAACCGGAGAACCGGTAAATCAACTTGCAACCAGGTGGGTCAAGCCGGTAAAAATCATTTATCCTCAAGCTGAAAACAGGGATTGGTATTCCGACAGGTTTCAGTTGTATCAGGATATGTATAAAACTGTAAAAACACTCTCTGTATAGAAAGTAACTCACGGCATCATTTTATTATTAAGAATAATTGGAAAATTTTAAGGCAATATTACTTTTTTTTTGCATATTTAACCTTAAGAGGTTATGCTTTGATGTAGCGAAAGGAAAAAATATTTTTCAATGAGGTTTTTATTGTCGGGGATGGTTGTGAAAGCACATAAAGCACATTCTTTTTACCTGGGAATTCTTAAGCAAATGAAAAATGAAAAATAATAACCGAAGGGAATTTTTAAAAAAGTCCGGCCTGGCCACCCTTGGTTTGTCGGGTGCGGGATTTTTGGGGGCAGCGAAAAAATCGGAAGTGGAACATGCAACCCAGGAAGTCGGTAACCTCAGGCTCCTGGACTGGAGGCCGGTTAGTCAAATGGTGGTCAAGGAAACCAAAATTCTTAAGCCTAAATTTCCGGTTATTGATATTCATAATCATTTAAGAAACCTGGACAGAACAAGAGAATATCTGGAGGTAATGGATGAAGCCGGAGTGTGGATGGCGGTGAGTTTGGATGGCCGCTCTGCCGGCGATTTTTACAAAGAACATCTTCGGGTTTCTCAAAGTGTGGGCGGGAAACGGTTTTTGGTATTTTTTGCCCCTGATTTCAGCCGTATAGATGAACCGGATTTCGGAAATAATGAAGCGCGGAAACTGGAAGAAGCTGTGGAGCTTGGATGCCGGGGTGTGAAAATTTTCAAAGGCCTCGGTCTGACTATCAAGGATGCAAGCGGTCAGGTTGTTCCGGTGGATGATCCACGTATTGACCCGATTTGGGCCAAATGCGGGGAACTCGGAATACCTGTTTTAATGCATGTTTCCGATCCTAAAGCTTTTTTCACTCCGGTTGACCGCTATAATGAGCGGTATGATGAACTCGGGGCTAACCCTCACTGGTCATTTTATGGTGATGAATTTCCGGATAAAGAAGAGATCCTCGAACAACGCAATCGTGCCATTGCCCGGCACAGTCAAACGACTTTCATAGCAACACATATGGCCAACTTGCCGGAAGAGTTGGGGCGTGTAGCAATGTGGCTTGAAAAATATCCCAATATGTACGTGGATATCGATGCCAGGATCAGTGAACTGGGGCGTCAGCCTTATACCGCCCGAAAATTCATGATCAAATATCAGGACCGGGTCCTTTTCGGTACCGATACACCTCCGAACCTCGAGGCTTATCAGGTCTATTACCGTTTTCTTGAAACCGATGACGAATATATCGATCCGGCTCCCAGCCATCATCAACAGGGCCGCTGGATGATATATGGACTGTATCTTCCCGATGATGTTCTGGAAAAGATATATAATAAAAATGCACTCAAAATTCTGGCTCAGTTTAAAGGATAGGAGTAGCAGGACCGGGATTTTATTCCGCATCAATAATAATTATAAATATAAAATATTATGAGTAAGAGTTTTAATCGCCGAGACTTCCTGAAACTTTCCGGCCTGGCCGGTTTGGCCGGGACAGGCCTCTTGTCATGCAGAACATCCGATACCGACAACAGAAATGTATTTGCACACGACCACGACCAGCGATTCAACATGCATCGTTATGCGGCACCCGCGCTGGATACGGTAAGAGTGGGGGTGATTGGCCTCGGAAGCCGGGGAAAAGGAAACACAAGCCGCCTTGCACGTATTGAAGGGGTGGAAATCAGGGCCCTGTGCGATCTGGTACCTGAAGAAGTCGACCGTACGGTGGAACAGCTCGACGGGCTTCCGGGTTACTCACGAAGTGCAGCCAGGTATTCCGGCCATGAAGATGAGTGGAAAAAGTTGTGTGAAAGGGATGACATTGACCTGGTTGTGATAAACACGCCATGGCGTTTGCATGCGCCACAGTTAATATATTCCATGGAACAGGGGAAACACGCTGCCACCGAAGTTCCCGCCGCCCAGACGGTAGATGAATGCTGGAAATTGGTGGAAACCTCCGAGCGTACCCGGAAACACTGTTTTCAGATGACCAATGTGACTTACAGTTTCTTTGAAATGGTTACGTTAAATATGGCCAGACAAGGCTTTTTTGGTGAGATTATCCATGGAGAAGGGGCCTATATCCATCAGCTGATGACCCATAATTTTAACCGGAGCGGTTATCAGAATATGTGGCGCTATCGGGAAAATGCTACCAGAAACGGGAACCTCTATCCACATCATGGTATTGGCACCGTATCCCAGATTATGGATATTAACCACGGGGATCAAATGGATTTCATGGTTTCGGTATCCAGCGCTGATTTTATGATGCAGGAAAGAACCAGGGAACTTGCACAAAGTGATCCGTTTTTTGAAGATTTTGTCGACAATGAATTCCGCGGCAATATGAATACCAGTATCATTCGCACACAAAGAGGGCGGACTATTATGCTCCAGCATGATGTGACTTCTCCCCGTCCCTATTCCAGGATTCATCTGGTTAGCGGAACCAAAGGTATTGCAAGAACCTACCCTACTCCCCAAATTGCAACAGGCCACGACGGTTGGTTGTCTGAAGATGAATTTAACGAAGTTCAGGAACAGTACACGCCGGAGATTACCAGAAAAATGGGAGAAATGGCCCGGCAAGTCGGTGGGCACGGCGGTATGGATGCCATGCTTGCCTGGCGCCTGATCGATTGCTTGCGTAACGGCCTGCCACTGGATCTGACCGTGTATGATGCCGCGCTCTGGAGTTCCATTATTCCGTTAAGCGAGTGGTCTGTTGCCAATCAGGGAATGCCTGTCCACTTTCCCGACTTTACTTCCGGATCATGGAAAACGAATGAGCGGGCTATGGATATCAATCTTCAGCAGGGAGGTACAACCCGAATTCTTTGATTTTTTTTAAAAATGGCCGGTTGCCGTAACAGCAATTGCAAGGATGTCCATTTTTAAAAATTCAACTGGAAACCGGAAACGGTAATTAGCCGGGTAGTTCAAAAAAACCTCCACGGGTAGAAACAGATAAGCGTTGTAATTATGAAGAATAGTCGCAGAGACTTTTTAAAGTCTGCTGGTCTTGCCGGCGCCGGTTTGTTATCAGGCGGTTCAACCCACTCTGATAACCGGAATCCTTTTCAACAAAGCCATAACCAGCGGTTTAATATGTCCGGCTATGCAGCGCCTCCACTGGAGACGGTGCGGGTGGGTGTGATCGGCCTGGGGAGCCGGGGTATGGGAAACACCAGCCGGTATGCCCGTATGGAAGGAGTTGAAATCAAGGCTATTTGTGATTTGGTTCCGGAACAAATTGAGCGGGCAAAAGAACGTCTCAACGGCCTGCCCGGCTTTGCACAGAATGTGTCGGAATATTCCGGACATGAGGATGCATGGAAAGAACTCTGCGAGCGCGATGATATTGACCTGGTGGTTGTCAACACACCCTGGCATTTACATGCCCCACAGCTGGTATATGCCATGGAGCACGAAAAGCATGCCGTGAGTGAAGTGCCCATTGCCAAAACTATCGAAGAATGCTGGCAGCTTATTGAAACCTCGGAGCGTACACGCCGGCATTGTATGATGCTGGCTAACCCCTGCTATCGCGATTTTGACATGATGACGCTGAACATGGCCAGGGACGGGTTTTTTGGAGAGATTATACACGGTGAAGGTGCGTATATCCATGATTTGACTAGCCATAATTTTACGAAGGGCCAGTATCAAAATATGTGGCGGTTGAGAGAGAATGCTTCGAGAAATGGCAATCTTTATCCGACACATGGGTTCGGAACGATCTGCAATATCATGAATGTGAATTGCGGCGACCGGTTGGATTATATGGTTTCGGTCTCCGGTAATGATTTTACAATGGGCGAAATGGCGAAAGAACTTGCAGCTGAAGACCCGTTTTATGAAGATTTTGTCGATAAAAGTTTTCGCGGTAATATGAATGTCTCCATTATTCGGACATTTAAAGGAAGGACCATTGTCCTGCAGCATGACGTAAGCTCCCCGCGGCCGGGTGTCCGTTTCGATTTGTTAAGCGGGACCAAAGGTACCGCCGGAGCAAGGCCTCCCAGAATAGCCACCAGTCATGATGGCTGGATTTCAGCCGAAGAATACCGGGCACTGGAAGAAAAATACACTCCCGAAATTACGAAGAAAGTAGGAGAAATAGCCAGACAGGTTGGTGGCCATGGCGGTATGGATACATTATTGACCTGGCGTGTGGTTGATTGTCTTCGCACGGGTTTACCCCTGGATATGTCTGTGTATGATGGTGTGTTGTGGAGTGCCATATCACCTTTGAGTGAGTGGTCCGTAGCCAATCGATCCCATCCTGTTCATGTACCTGATTTTACATATGGAGCCTGGAAGGCCAACAAGCCCGGAATGGATATTAACCTGCATGGTGGAACAGGTACAACGAGCATTCTATAACACACCCTAAGGTGAAATAAAATCAAAATAACACTATGGATTTAAATCGACGTGACTTTATCATAAAATCAACAGTTACCGGCGCGGGGCTTTCTGTAATGCCTTTTAATGTTTTAAAAGGCAGTGATGACCGCGTGGCAAGGCTCGGGTTTATCGGAGTCGGTTCCCGTGGCACCGGCCATCTCAGAGGGATATTGAACCGTGACGATATTGATGTACCTGCCATTTGTGATATAGACGAGCAAAATGCGCTCCAGGCACAAAAAATGGTTCATGATGCCGGGAAGGGAAGAGCCGATGTGTACACGAACGGCCCGAGTGACTATTTGCGGCTTGTCGAACGGGATGATCTCGACGGAATTATCATTTCAACACCGTGGGAATATCATGCCGAGCAGGGTGTGGCCGGTATGAAAGCCGGAAAATATGTTGCACTTGAAATTCCGGCGGCTATAACCCTGAAGGGATGTTGGGATCTTGTCAATGCCTCCGAATCTACCGGCATGCCGTGTATGCTGTTGGGCAATACCTGCTATCAAAGGGACGTGATGGCTGTACTAAACATGATTCGTCAGGGATTGTTTGGTGAAATGATTCACGCTCAATGCGGGTATCAGCACAACCTGTACAGCGCACTATTTTTTGAGAATGCCAGGTTTGGCCCGGGAGCAGGTGACAGAAACCGGAGCCCTAACTGGCGGACGCAGCATTATGTTAAAAGAAACGGTTTACTTTACCCTGATCATGGAGCAGGTGCTGTAGGGCACTGGCTGAATATCAACAGGGGCAATCGCTATTTATCACTTTCGGCTGCTTCAACCAAAGCCCGGGGCCTCAGCAATTACATAAAAGAACATGGCGGTGAGGATAATCCGCACGCGGATACCCACTTTCGTCAGGGCGATATTGTTACCGCAACGCTCACTACGGCTAACGGAGAAACAGTAATTGTCATCCATGATACCACGTTGCCCAGGGGGGATAATAACAAGGCTTTCAGGGCGCAGGGGACGAACGGTTTGTGGCAGGTGGAGGCCAACCGGATTTGTCTTGAAGGGCGCACTCCTCAACATACATGGGAATCATTTGAACCCGGCTATCAGGACGAGTTTGATTCTTCGATTTGGAAACGGCATGGAAGGGAGGCACAAGGGGCAGGACATGGAGGCAAGGACTGGTTTGTGAGAAATGCCTTTGTGGAATCGATCAAACGCAAGGTTCAACCGCCGATAGATGTGTACGATGCGGCTACGATTGCAGCGATTGTGGCGCTTTCCGAGCAATCTATCGCTGAAGGTGGCACAGCCGTTCCTTTTCCTGATTTTACCCGCGGAAAGTGGATGAACAATAAGCCGATCTTTCTTCCGGAAGAGCTCGGGTATTGATGTGGTTCCGGCTTTTTTTATGGTGCGTATGGAAGATTATGATCGGTATGTACCCAATCTCTAAGCCGGCGGACAGTCAAAAAAAATTGCAAATGGTTTTAATATTGGTTTTATTGATGTGTTGTTAAACAAGTGTTTCGGTTCAAATCAAAAATATAATTTGCTTCTTTCATGTAAGCTATTATATTTGCGTATCAAATGGGTTATTTACATAATCTAATTGATAAGGATCGAAAAACTTACGATTCAATACACATAAGTCAATATAAAAATCGCCCGGACCCGGGATGATCTTTATATAATTAACCAAATAAAACTCTTTGGAGGAATTATGGCTAAGCATAGTACCACTTTGATGATAATGGCGTTACTGCTGTTGTTTTCTGCCCATACTTCATTGGTGCAAGCCCAGGCGATTACTATCGATGGTGATATGAGCGACTGGGAAGCAAGCATGCAGCTGGACGTAGAACCTAACCGGCCGATGGAAACCTGGCACGAGGTAGATGAAGCAGGAGGAGAGCATTTTAACAGAGCCGAACCAGCCGATCCCGAGAATCTGGATTGGAAGAAGGATTTGGACATGGCCGGCATTTGGGCGGCTGATGATGAAAACTGGCTGTATTTCCGCCTGGATTTGAATCCCCTTGCGGACGTCAGAAAGGTCCTGGAGGATACCCTGGAGGATGGAATGTATCCGAGGGGTGGAAATGTAGGCTTCAATATATCGACGGATCCTCAATTCGATATGGATCTTCAGGATACGACCGGCATGACCTGGGGTTGGTATCAAAACGGCGTTGATTTTACGGTTCGAGTATTATCTGTAGATGAAGAATACTTCGATTCTACCGGTTATCATAACCCGATCAGCGAACACCGGCAGCTTGATGAAGAAGGCGAACCTATCACCGGAGGTGCCTTCTCAATTTATCAGCGTGCTCCTGAACTTGGATCCTACCATGCCTGGAACGACGATTGGAACATAGTGGAAGTAGCCATTCCGAGATCTGTCATCCAGCAGCCGGTGTATCTGCCCGAACAGCAGGAAAACCCGTTTGTTTCGGCATACGGCTCTACAAGTTCTTGGAATGGCGAGGAGGATCCATGGTGGCAACAATACGGTTCCAATAACTCGGGTATTGCCGGTTATGTACATACTTATCAAACCACGTTTTCCGGCAACGATCCTGATGGGCCTCCTGGTCCCAGCAGCATCTTTGACAATGACACCCGTCCCGACCGGTTTGAACTGGTAGGCAACTATCCCAACCCGTTCAACCCGACCACCAGCATCCGGTTCAATCTGGACCAAACCGAAAATGTTCGGCTTGAAGTCTATGATATTCTCGGCCGCCCGGTGGCTTCTATGGACTACGGTGTGATGAATACCGGTACCCACAACGTAAGCTTTGACGGATCGGGCTTGTCCAGTGGGATGTATCTGTATACCATTACGGCCGGACAAGAAATGGCCACCGGTAAAATGATGCTGATGAAATAACAGCAGCATTGTAACCCGTCCGAGACCCTTCGGGGCCTCAAAGAAATGAGCCGGAATCACCGAACAACAAAAAGGTGGTTCCGGCTTTTTTTATGCCGTTTTATGATACTTTTTTCAGGAGATTTAAATAATATTTCCTATGCAGGATGCAGGAGTTTTTAGTGGAAGACTTATTCCCTTACACTATTTTCCAGTGAAAAATGAAAATATTTTCGAATAGCTATAAAAATTTTGTTTTTATTTCCGTATTAGTTACTATGGATCGGAGGTTCAGATAAAAATTTAAATAGCCTATTATTTACGCGTAACCAATTTAAATTTAAAGACAGCATACCGGAGGTTAATTCATGAAGTCCAAGTTATGGTTATTGTTCGCGGCAATTACAACAATATTCTGGGGGGTGTGGGGTGCACTCATTGAAATTCCCGAAAAGGCAGGTTTTCCGGCAACACTCAGTTATGTGGTTTGGTCGTTAACCATGATTCCACCGGCGTTGGTGGCCTTATGGGTAATTGACTGGAAACTGGACTTTCGGCTTAAACCCGCGATGATGGGGATAACTGTTGGATTGCTGGGCGCGGGAGGACAACTTATCCTGTTTCAGACATTAACGGTGGCGCCGGCCTATCTGGTGTATCCATTTATCTCTCTTTCTCCTGTCGTTACGATTTTATTGACCTATTTTCTGCTCTCTGAAAGAGCCAGTACACTTGGATGGGCGGGTATAGGACTGGCGCTTGTTGCTATACCGCTATTATCCTATTCTCCTCCGGAAAATTCTGTGGTAGAAGGCCTGTTGTGGATTTTCCCGGCGCTTCTGGTTTTTCTGGCCTGGGGGTTGCAAGCCTATGTCATTAAATTTGCCAACAAGACGATGAAAGCGGAAAACATTTTTTTCTATATGATGCTTACCGGATTGATATTATCTCCGGTCGCTTTGCTAATGACCGATTTCAGTCAACCGATTAACTGGGGTTTTGAGGGTCCCGGAGCTGCTGCATTGATTCAGGTTTTAAATGCTGTAGGCGCCCTGTTCCTTGTATATGCTTTCCGGTTTGGTAAAGCTATGGTGGTCTCACCGCTTTGCAATGCTGTAGCACCGGTAATAACCATCGTGCTGTCTCTGATCATTTATTCCGTAATTCCTCATATTATTACACTTATCGGGATGGTCCTGGCTGTCATTGCTACATTTATGTTATCCGTAGAGGATGATGATCCGGATCCGGTTGTTCAGAAACAAAAAGCAGAAGTGATAGATGTCTAATTGGAAATCAATAAAGCGACGTGTAAAAAAACCTGAAAATATGAAAATCAGAAAAATTGTTTTTCATTTCAGCCTGTAATCGGGCAGATTGGAGAAGCAAAACCGCCCCTGTTTTCATGATAAGTGTCTTTTTTAAAAAATTTTCTTTTTTTTAAAAAGTTAAATTAAAATATTGCATGTGTTACATATCTTTATTTTATTTAAATAAGACACATAGAGGTTGTTTTACCAGGTCTGATCGAATTTAAAAAAGGTAAAATAAAATACAGTCAAACGGATTAAAACAAACGGGTCATGGTGATCCGGCAATCAATCAAAATGATGAATGTGATATTATGAAAAAGTCAAATACAACCTCCCGAATACGCAAGCAGATCAAGTATGTAATCTGCTCCCTTGTGGTCATCACATTTCTCGGGGCAGACTTGTATGCTCAGAATACCGGACGTGTTTCCGGTAGAGTGGTAGAGGAAACTACTGGCGAACCGTTACCCGGGGTTAATATTGTTTTACAAGGAACAACCCAGGGAACGGTGTCGGATATGGACGGGTATTATAATATACTCAATATCGAGCCCAATGACTATAACATTGTAGCATCCATGGTGGGTTTTGCCAGGGTGATCGTGGAAGATGTACAGGTCTCCATGAATGAAAACTCGGTGATCAACTTCGAAATGCGTGAAGAAGCTATCGAAGGGGAAGAGGTTACTATCAGTGCACCAAGAGAAATTGTTCGTCTGGAACAATCTCAAAGCCGGACTCTGGTGAGGGCGGAAGATCTTGAAGCACAAGCGGTTTCGAACCTCGAAGAGGTATTGTCCACCTATCCGGGCATCAGCCTGACTGCCGGTGCCGGGGGAACAGGCCTTGTGATCCGGGGCGGGAATCTCAATGAAACCGATATTCTGGTGGATGGGCTTTCCACACGCGACATGCGTACCCAGCAACCGAATACGACCTTGAACCTGACCGCTATCAACGAGCTGGAAGTGATCAGCGGTGGTTTTACGGCCGAGCAAGGAGGTATTCGATCGGGTATGGTCAATGTGCGTACCAAGGACGGGAGTATGGATAGTTATGAAATTGTGGCGGATTTGCGAATGTCTCCGCCGCAACGGAAACATTTCGGCCCGAGCCCGTTCAGTACGGAAGGGCCTTTTTGGCAGGTGTATGCCGGCCCCGATGCGATGACCGGGGTAACGCAGGAGATGGTTAATTCAGGCCAATATCCATTTACATGGGTCGGATGGAATGCTTTTGCACGATCGCGTCTTTCTGATGGTAACAGCGCTTCGGACGTGTCTCCCCAGGAAGCGTATGAAATATGGAAATGGCAGCATCGACGGGTGGAGTATGCCAATAAACCTGATTATATCCTGGATTTTACATTGAGCGGCCCGATGCCGGTTCTGCCTAACAGGGAAAACCGATATCTGTCCCGTACCTCGTTTATGGTGTCTCAAAGATATGACAACATGCAGCTGGCCTATCCGCTAAGCCGCAAAAATTCTATCGGTTCGTCGACGCTGCTGAAATTGACGACTCGCCTTGGTGGCGGAAGAAGACTGGCTATCAATGCCGGTTATCTTGCACGACTGGGTGTCGGATCCGGATGGTACGGAACGGCAACAGGAATTGTTGATGGAACGCGTCAGGGAACAAGCTATGCCCGAAATGCCTTGCAAAGAGATGGCATGTGGAATACCGCTGCGGTCAATCCGGTTGATACACGCCACTTCCGTGCCGGTGTACAGTACAATCACGCCATCAGTGATCGAACGTTCTATGAGGTAGGTACAGAATATACCCAGTATAGTACAAAACAGGAACCTACCACTTTCATTGACCCTGATCTCTGTATTAAAATAATCGCCGGGCAATGTTATGATGAAACCCCATTCGGATATTTGAGCAGTGATGTTGGAAATACAGGGGAACAGTATGATATACTGGGTGATTTTTTGATGTCCGGAGGCGGCCGGGGCCGTGACAACTCCAACTACTATACCGCTGCGGCAAGCTTTACCATGACCAGTCAGATTACCAGAAACCACCAGTTGAAAGGGGGTGCGGATTTTGAATACGCTCTGTATCGTGAACGTCAGGAGGTCAACCATGGGGAATCGACGACTCCCCGGGAGCAGTCGCCGCACCTTTGGACCTATTTTGATTCCAGCCCTATTAATGCGTCGGCGTTTTTCCTGGATCGTATAGAATATGGGCAGATGATTGCCAATGTCGGGGTGCGGGCCGATATTATGGACTATGGTGAGCGTGCCTACACACTGGATCCTGATGTTGTCTTTGGACAGAAGCCATATAGCACTTCCGTGTACCAGGATTCAACAGATAAAGCGTTCTTGTCATTTGAACATCTGCAATACGGTGACAATGTGCGCAAAATGTATATCAGTCCAAGACTGGGGGTATCTCACCCGATTACCACCTCCAGTAAAGTGTTCTTTAATTATGGCCATTTTTATCAA
Organism: Balneolales bacterium; assembly: GCA_040905705.1. Taxonomy (GTDB): domain Bacteria; phylum Bacteroidota; class Rhodothermia; order Balneolales; family Natronogracilivirgulaceae; genus JBBDQZ01. Next base: position 29,838 of record JBBDQZ010000068.1, on the reverse strand, counting down.
CCACCCGTACTGGATAACCTCTATACGGTAACTCCGTCTGGTTCGGGGGCTACAATTCCGAATCTGGAAGCGGAATGGCCAAAAACGATTTCATACGAGCTTGGTTTTGAAGTCGGCCTGATGGATAACTACCTGATTTCTTTTACCGGGTATTACAAGGATGTCACGAACCAGCTTAGCCGACAGGAAATCGTTTCCCGTAACAGGGATCAAATTATCCGTACATGGGAAAATAACAGTTATGCTGATATTCGTGGAGTTGAAATGCGTTTGCAAAAAATGACCGGCCGCTGGTTCCGTGGGTGGGGTTCTTTGGAATACAGTACCCGCTCGACCGGCAATACGGGATTCCGGTATATTTATGAAAACCCTCTGCTTGCACGTGATCAAAGAGAATCAACCGGTCAGAGCCGCTCAATTCCGAGGCCGTCGGTCAATGCCAACCTGATTTTTACAACTCCGACGGATTTCGGGCCGCAGATTGTAAACCAGAATCCGCTGGGGGGATGGCGCTTGACCATCAGGCAATCCTGGAGTGATGGTGGTGATTACCTGTGGAATCCGGAAGCCCGGGTGGGAGACCGTCTGTATGTTGAGCAGATCGATTACTGGAATACCGATGCGCAGCTTAACAAGACTTTCCGCGTTGCCGGTTCCGCGATTGGATTCTTTGCCCAAATTACCAACCTTACGAATTATCGCGGTTTCCCGAATGCTCAAAACTCAATAATTTATCGTGAGTCTTTGCGTTTCCCGTTCTATTCAGGAGAGCGTCAAGGTAATGACAAATGGGGGGATTGGGACAAAGATCACATTGAGCTCGGATATCATACGTGGAATCGGTTTATAAATCCCAGGCACTTCACTTTTGGAATAAGAATGCAAATGTAGAACCGGGATTCCAATATATTCTCATCTTTATTAATTCTAAACAATCTACAGGTTATGTATAAAAATAAATCAGCTTTGGGTGTATTGCTGGTGGCCGGAATGGTTTGCTGGCTTGCCGGCCCGGCAAATGCTCAGCGAATTACGCATAGTATGGGTAATTTCGCCTATGAAATGGATCGCAGCAATATATGGAATACCAGTGCCCAGCCTAATTATTACGGGCAGGGCCGCTGGCCGGCCGATTATCATGATTATGGTAATATCGGATTTTACTGGAACGGCCGTACCGTGGGGGAATGGGTCAATGCTGATGGTGAAACGATTACGGATGCTGCAGTGAATATATGGCTTACCGGTAATCAGGATCCGCCGGAACGTGGTATTGTTGATTATCGCAAGCATACTCCGCCGGAAACCGTTGTGGAACTATCCGACGGTACCGTAGTCATCGGAACCCCTCCGTTCGACGGGGTGGTAGACCCGGATCTGCCATCCGACCAGATGGTATGGCACAAGTTTAAACAGACCAGTTCGCCCGGGTTCGAGATCTTTCAACGGGTTTATTCCTTTGCAAATCCGGATTTTGCCGATTTTACCCTTCATCACGTTCAGTATGTACTGACGTTTGATACCGGTTCCGAAGACGGGGCTCCTGAAGGGCTGGATACCACGCAGACCATAAAAGATGTCTGGTTTTCGATCGGGTATATGATGATGAATCAGGCTGCAACGAATATGCATCAGACGATCTGGTATGGCGGCGATGAACAGCACTGGAGCCACCAGGAGACGGTTTCCTCGGATCTTGTTCCCGGAGGGCGTGATTTGCTAATTGGCTATTCCTGGCACGGGAATAATCCCGATCAAAGAACATTTGAATCGGGCGGTCAGCAAATAGATAATACCGGTGCTCCACGCAATCAATGGAGGCCGGGGGGCGCGGTAATACCCACAGGCGAATTCACCGGATCCAATTATATCGGTTATACTACGTTGCATGTTGATTTCAACGGAGGGCCGGATCTTACTAATCTGCCTCATTCCGTCAAGATCAATGCCAGTAACGAGCACCTTTGGCAGCGGAATTTCCCGGGTTATGCCTCATGGCATGAGTGGATGAAATCGGGTGACCGTGATGTCGTTCAGAATTTGGCGGGCTACCCGAATGATCCAAGCCAGGTTCCGGGAAACTTTCACTGGAAATCGTACGGGCCATTTGAAGCAGAATATGGTGACACCGTAAATATTGTCTATGCACTCGGCGTAGGTGGTATTTCACGCGAAGTTGCTGAAGAGAAAGGTAGAGAATGGCTGGCATGGTATCGGGGAGAGTCAGGTGCCACATTTGATGATGCGGCCAAAAATGAATTGATTGCTACCGGGCGTGACTCGCTCATTCAAACACTGGACCGTGCGAACTGGGCATGGAATAATAATATGGATGTGACCAGCCCGATACCGGCACCCAACTTGATTATAAGTGAAGGCCCCCGCAGGATAGACCTCCAATGGGACGATATGTCCCTGGCCCATGATGGGGTTGAGGGTTATCGCATCTGGCGTAAAAGAGGGGAATTTTTCCATGCTACACAGGATGAACTGATTGCGGTACTGACGCAGCGCAGTGATGGTAATCTTTGGCCTGATCGTGACTATATCAAATGGAAAGTTATCGATGAAGTACCGCCCAGCCAGACTAGCTATGAAGATCATACAGCCATCAGGGGTGAGCCCTACCATTATGGTGTAACCGTAGTAGATGACGGGACCAGAGCTACCGGACTCAGTGCCGGAAAAGTACTTGAAAGTTCACGCTTTTCGAACAGAAGCCAGATACCGGCAACTCCATTTGAGCCCGGAGAAGCAGCTACTGATAAAATAAGAATTGTTCCCAACCCTTATTTTGCGTCTGCCGGTGATTATAACTTTTCAGGCGACACGAATAATCTCTTGATTGCGAATTTGCCGCCGTTTGCTGAGCTCAGAATCTTTAATGCCATGGGGGATTTGGTGAAATTCATTGACCACAGCTCCGGAACCGCTGATGAAATATGGGATCAGGTCACGGATTTTAATCAGATTGTTGCAAGTGGCGTTTACATACTTCATGTATCCAACGCAAGAGACATTGATGGGAATCCACTTCCCGATGCTATAAATAAATTCGTAATAGTCCGATAACGCCATGAAAAAAGTAATTATGATTAACATGACTCTAACAAAAAGATTGAGAAAATCAGCTTTTTTAAGCCTTTGGTCATCATTGATGATACTTATGGCGATGATGCTGATGAATTCACCTGTCGCTGCACAGGATACCGCTCCTAAAGTAGGGCAGGCCGGCATGGCCTGGCTGAATATGCCTCAGGGGGCAAGGGCTGCGGGTATGGGTAACGCATTTACTTCGGTAGCGGATGATGCCAGTTCCTTTTTCTGGAATCCGGCGGGGTATGCTTTTACTACAGGAGGCACGGTATTTGCCAATCACACCCAATGGATAGCGGATATTAACACCAGTTCTGCTGCCGTGTCCTATGACCTTGGACAAGCGGGGGTTGTCGGATTGAACGCCATTGCTGTTGACTGGGGAACCCTTCACGGTACTACCAGAAGTGATGTTGCCGAACAGGGTTTTGACGAAACCGGCACTTTTTCACCTGTAAGTTCTTCAATAGGTGCCAGTTATGCCTATCGTGTTTCGGGCGAGTTCGGATTGGGAGTGAACGTAAAATATCTCTATGAAAAATTGGGGACGACGTTAACCGGAGAGTTTGATAATCCGAATGAAGTTACAGCCAAGTTAAACCTGCTTGCCATTGATTTTGGTACCATTTATTATCTTGGTTTCCGGGACTTGCGTATGGCTGTATCCTTACGAAATTTCTCTACAGAAGAGGAATATCGTGTTGAAACATTTCCGCTTCCCATGACCTTCCGTTTTGGTATGGCCATGAATCTGGTGGAACTTTTTGCCAGAGAATCCAATCAATCTTTTACGTTATCAACCGATTTTATTCACTCAAGAGATTACAGTGAACGGTTGAATATTGGGGCTGAATATGGATTCGGGGATCTTTTCTTTCTCCGTGGCGGCTATAAATTTAACTACGATAATGAAAGTTTTTCTGCCGGTGCCGGAGTGAAGGCAGAAGTGGCAGGAATCCATTTGAGAGCTGATTACGCTTTCCTCCAGATGGAGTACTTTAACGCTGTAAACATGCTGACCATTGATTTTGGTTTCTGATAATAAATATTAAGTACATAGTTATATATAAGGCCGGAGGAAAAAAAATATGTATCCAAAAGTTTTACATTCAATAAGTGCCATTGCGGGTTTTTTCGCCATCCTGTTTTTGGTAATATCATGTGACAGCGGGATTTTTGAACCTCCCCCTAATCCAACACATGGTGACGGGAGTGTGGATCCGTTTCCAAATGACAGAGATCCTGCTGTATTGGAGAGGATTGTTCCTACAGCAGGATTTGCTGGAGATCCAGCCGTTATAAGCGGGTCGGGATTCCGGGAGGGTCCGGAAAAAAACATGGTCAATATCGGAGATGCTGTTGCTGATATTGTGGAGATTCCGGATACAACCGAACTTCATATAATTATTCCCGAAAATGAATCAGGCAATCAGCCTGTTCGTGTGGGTATCTGGGGTTCAGATCTTTGGAGCAACTCATTAAGCTTTAAATATGAAGCTGATTTCCTGAGGATGGATTTTGAAATTGATAACCCCGGGGGCATAGCGCTTGATGATGAAAACAGTTTATATATTTCTTCTGTTGTTGACGGAGCTGTTTACAAGATTGCCAGTGCCCAGGATAGTGTTAAATCTACCTATGCCACGGCTGCCGTAAGAGGGAAACTTGAATTCGGCCCCGATGGGTATCTCTATATTGCTACGACTACGGGCCTGTCACGGATTCCTCCCGGAGGAGGCTCTGTTGAAAGCGTGGTTGACGAGGCCAATATCGTAGATTTCGACTGGAATGCCAATGGTGATATGTATCTGCTTGTCGGTGGAAGCCAGATAAAACTTTATAAAGGTGGTAGTGATACCGAAGTAATTGATGGTGCAAGTGTATCGCAAGGGCAGCAATTGAGGGTCTTTGCCGATTCAGTATATGTTACCGAACTGTTTAACCGACGCGTATCCCGTTTTGAAATTATGGGCGATGAACTCGGCCCGAAAGAAACGGTCCTGGCATCAACATATTTTCTCACAGGACTGGATATCGGTGAAGATGGATCTCTGTATGTCGGAACCCATTCAAACGGAACCGTTGTAAAAGCACGTCAGGATCGTGAAAATGATTCGGATATAGAGGAATTCCCGCTCGGAGAAGATCAGGTGATTGAAGGTAATGTGGGCCCGGTTTATAACCATAATACCGTGATATATGTTATTACTCCCAATGACAATATGATTTATCGAATATTTGTCGGGGAATCCAATGCACCAAGATTGGGAAGAGAATAACATAATCATGCATATTAATTTGGTGAGTAGTTTTATTATAAATAGAAGCGCCGACATGTCGTCATTCGTACTGTTGGCGCTTCTATTTTTATATGTCGGATGTTCCCCCTTGATGGGAAGCAGCAGTCCTGTACCTGATAACTCTGAGGGGAAACAAACAAATGAGGATGCCCTGTCGCCGGATCCCGATATTTTTTTTCCTGACGGGTTTGCCATCGTGGTGAACCAGGTCGGTTATATGCAAGGCCATTCCCTGGAACATATCGATGGCCCATGGCGTGCCGGCATACGTCGGCATTTTACGGTAAATGATTACAAACCTATGGCTGAGGTGGGGAAAGCTGTGGGCATTCGGTTTATGTCCTTGTTTGTACTGGCAGAAATGGATCGCCTGAATGTAGTGGCTACATTGCCTCATGCTCGTCAGGAAGGAACAGATTTTGACAATCATGAGAATATCGGTCCGGAACAACTTGAGATCATGGGTTATGTTAAAAAAAACGCTGCCAATATTGAACTTGGAGTAGCCGGAGTTGGACACGAATGGTGGGATGACGGCGTTAAAACCCGTTCTGAATGGTACAATCTCGCCGATAATGAACCACGTTCTGAAGAAATGGTACGTCGACATATGGATGTCATCAGGAATATCCTGTGGCAATATGGCATTTCCGAGGATCAAGGACACTCGTTTCCGGAATCTTTCAGTGCATATGGTTACTACTGGAATCCGGGTGCCGATTACAGTACGGGCCGGTTATTCAGTGATTATGGTGGCAAGTATGTAAGCACCCGATTTGGACATATTCCCGAATTAAATCCTCCGCCCGAGATGAGTGGTGGTTTTGATAATGGTGTATACGCTTATGACAGAGGTATATATGGAAATGTCTGGCACAGGTATGCGGATCCGCCTTCGGAACCTGTTGAAACTTTTGTAGCCGATCAGTTAGACAGCCACTGGGCGAACTGGCTTGCTACCGATGACTGGCTTCAACCGGAGGTTAATGAAATGTGGATTGAATTTTTTCGCCGTGTCCAGGCTTATCCCTACCGGTATCTGGCTAAAAATACGGAACAGTTTTATTCCCAGATGCTGTACAAAAAACATACTACCGTCAATTTGAACAACGGAAGAGCGGAAATAGATAATCGTAGTATGCCTGATGACCCGTATCAATATGATTTGCTTGGCAATATGGTACTTTCCATACCGCTACAGGACGGGCAGCATGTTAGTCAGGCTCTTATTGATGGTAATGCGGTAGCTGCATATTTTGAAGAAGCGGGTTATGGTTACATATATTTGCCGAAACTGGATCAGGATGTATATACGGTTACCTGGGAAATAGGCAATGAACCTATTCCAAATTCTGTAAACAATTCAGGTACCTATAATGTTTATGACAGTCGCCCTGGAAGCAATGTCAGCCGGTATGAAATAAAAATGTATGGTACACAAGATGTTCGCTTTCGTGTTTCTGATGATTATACGGCAACATCTGAACATGAAGGGTTAACCATTCTGAATCAGGAGTATGACAGCAGTGCCCGCGAGCTGGTGGTAACGATTCAGGGACAAGATATCATTGGTGAAACCGGAGTGATTCGCCTGGATCGGAACTGATTTGATTGTTTATAGTTCTCGCTCTCGTTTTTCCTGCCCTGATTACTTGATATAATGAAGTGTTCTGGACTGCAAGGCATTTCCTGCCGAGAGGCGATACAGATACATTCCGCTGGGCAGGCCGCCGGCATCAAAAAGCACTCTGTGCCTGCCTGCGGAGATTTCATCATTTAACAGTAACCGCACCCTTCGGCCAAGTAAATCAAACACCTCAAGCCGTACGTGCGAGGTTTCCGGAAGGCCATAACTGATAACCGTGGAAGAGTTAAAAGGATTGGGAAAATTCTGCGACAGGGTCAGTGCCGATGGTATATTGTCTGGATGTTCTTCCAGCCGCGTGTTGACAGTTTCGGAACGGTTAAGGGTTCGAACGATCAGTTCATACTCTCTGAGCGGGTCGTCCTCACCGGGAGTCCAGGAAAGGACTATTTCAAGGCTGTCGCCCCCGGCAAGCGTAAGATCCTCATGGATATCCAGGATTTGTCCGGCGTCATTGATCAATTCAATGGTTTGACGGTCTTCAACACCTCCAATATTAGTGACCATGGCGGTTATCACATTTGAGTTCCCTCTGTAAACCGGATTGTCCGCTTCGGTAATACGGATCATAAAATAGGGGAGTTCCCATAAAAGTCTGGGATAATCGTCGGTTTCGGTGATCCATTTTTCATAAAAGGGAAACGAAGGCATATGCTCTTCTGCAGCTGTGCCTGTCATTTCCGAGGTAATTAGGCCTTCAATTCCATTGAAATTTCCAAATCCGGCACCCTGACTTTGTTCCGTTGCTTCTATATCCCAGTAACCGGATATAATATCAGCGTGATTGCTTCCGGCCAATCCGCCTACTTCATTGTTCCCTGTCACACGGCCGGCAGCATAGGTATTAATGATATCACCACCCTGATGGAAATGGGTACCGACCAGCCCGCCGACCATGCTGCTGCCGTTGACCCTTCCTCTGGCATAGGAGTTGCTTATTTCGCCATAAGTCCGTCCGGCCAATCCACCCACATGTTCATCCCCTTCGATTGTATTGTCGAGAGCGAATGATTCACGAACAATACCGTAATTGCAACCGATCAATCCACCTACTTCAACACCGCCTGAAACATTACCGGTGGCGTAAGTTTTAAATACCTCTCCGTAATTTTCACCTACCAGGGCACCGACTTTTAAGCCGGGCGCCGACACATTTCCGGTAGCATAACTGCTATAGGTATCAGCATAGCTCATTCCTACCAAGCCACCGGTTCTTTCTGCCCCGGATACATGGCCGGTGGCATGGGTATTCATCACGACTCCATAACTCCAACCCGCCAAACCGCCCACTCCATAACCTCCGGATACATTACCTGTGGCATGAGAATTGCGAATGCCGCTATTTCTTCCACCATAATTTGATCCGACCAGCCCACCTAAACTATCGAGGCCGGTCACCAGTGCAGTACTGAAGGAGTTGAAGATTTCCCCTCTGTTTTCACCGACCAGTCCCCCTGACTGGGATC
>JBBDQZ010000068.1:0-21231 GCA_040905705.1 Balneolales bacterium | reverse complement strand
GGAGGAAAAAGTAAAGAAGAATAATTTGTGGAATAACAATGGGCGCATCATTTTATCGGCATGCAGAACAGAATCAAGGTTCATTTGCAGCTTTATAAGCAAGGAATGAATATGATGATAAGAAATCCGCTGTCTATTATTATAATAAACTAAGATACTTATCAATTCGTATATGACGAATTACCTGATCAGGAGTAAACTTCGGGTTTGCATGAAACGGCCCGCCGAAAGTCTGTAAAGGTATGTGCCGCTTGAGAGTTCCGAAGCATCAAATACAACTTCGTAATGTCCGGTATCTTTGAAATCGTTTACCAGGGTAGCTACTGGCTGCCCCAAAATATTGAATACCTCAAGACGGACATAAACAGGTTCAGGTATATTATACTGGATAAGAGTCGACGGATTAAACGGATTGGGATAATTCTGTTTCAGTTCGAAAGCGGAGGGAACTTCGTCAGTATATGGGGAAGAAACGATCCGGTCGGCAGTAAATGTCCGTACATCCGACCAGTCTCCGTGTGTTCCGAAAGCTTCTGCCCGGATGTGCCAGTAATAATCCTGCTCCTCTTCCGGCAATTGGGTAATCGTGATATAATTTTCACCTGAATTTGCTGTGAGGGTGGTATCCGTAACGATATTTGTAAAATCGTCGTCAAAAGCAATTTGAATTCGATATTGACGATCATTTTCATGGCCGGACCAGGCAAGATCAAAAGGAGGGGAAACCAGAGCCTGGTTATCCGGCGCGGTGGGTTGCGGTTGTTCAAAATTCACCGATTCAATGACCACCAAACTGACCGGCTGGCTGGAGAGGGTTAAATCGGGAAGGGTTGAATTCTCAATTTCAAGATGATAGACAGCTTGATCATCATAGGTAACCTCCTCAATTTGAAAAACAGAACCATCATCCGGAAGGACCGAATTATCTCGATACCAGTGATAAGAATTGCCTTCCGCACCTGCTTTAAAGTCAATATGAAGTTGTGCACCAAGGACGAGTGTGTCCATCCTTTCCTGCCCAAAAGGGTTTTGTGGAGAATAGGTATAATCCCCGGCCAGATTCATATTGGGCAGGATATCGTTAAATTTGAGATGGTTATTCTGAATAGAAAATTGTTGCAAATTAGTCAGATTAACCAGGTCGGGGATGGAGTCCAGCTGATTTTCATGAATCGTGATCTGTGTCAGCTTTGTACTTTCAAGCCGGGGAAAGGAACCGGATAGATTGTTATTGGAGAGATGTAGAACCTGAAGATTGGTTAAATTATTGAATGAAGCGGGGATCGAACCGGAGAGCTCATTGTTGTTCAAATGAAGTCGTGAAAGCAATTGCAAATTTCCCAATTCATCAGGTATAGGGCCGAAGAGTTCATTATGGGATAGGTCAATTATCATCAGCTTGGATAATTGTCCCCATTCAGCGGGAATTTCACCGGTAAGGCTGTTATTGGAGAAATCTAAAAGCTGAAGATTGTTTAGATTATTGAATGAAGAGGTAATTTCGCCGGTAAAACTGTTATTTCCGAGATTAAGCATTTTAAGGTTGGACAATTGCTCTAATGCTGCCGGTAATGTTCCGGTAAGGCTGTTATTGGAGAGATTAAGATTGGCAAGGTTGGGCAATTGAGCTAATGCTGCCGGTAATGTTCCGGTGAGGCTGTTATTTTGCATGTTCAGCATCTGTAGAACTTCGAGATTGCCCAGAGTCGAGGGGATGGAACCACTCAACTGGTTATCCTCCATTTTGAGCAATTGTACTTTTTCCATATTTCCCAATTCGTCAGGGATGGAACCACTCAGTTCATTTTTATACAAATTCAGAGTGTTTATTTGTATCAGATTGCCGAACTGTGGCGGTATGGGCCCTGTCAGGTTATTGCGGTCCAAACACATACGGAAAACATTCACCAGATTGCCCAGCTCGGGTGGAATGTTGCCGACCAGATTGTTATTCGACAAGTTAAATAAATGGGCATCGGTCATGTTACCCAGTTCCGGCGGGATTTCACCCGTAAATTCATTGTTATTTGCATAAAGTTCAAGCATTTTGGTCATGTTTCCCCACCCTGAAGGAATCGGCCCTGAGAATTTGTTGTCGTTTATATACAGCACCTCCAGGTTGGTCAACGCATTCAATTCCAGTGGGAAATCACCGGTCAACTGATTATAATGCACCCATATTTCTTTGAGTTGTAACAGGTTGCCCAGTTCAGCCGGGAAATCACCGGTCAGCTGATTGTCATGAAGGTCCAAAATTCTAAGAGAGTCCAAATTTCCAATTTCAGCGGGAAGCTCGCCGATGAGATTGTTGACGAACAATTCTATTTTGGTCACACGGTTGTTGGCGGTCGTAATTCCATACCATGTTTCTACCGGTCCATCCAGCCAGTTTTCTTTATCCTGCCAAAGGGAATCACCACCGGTGCTATTGTAAAGTGCCACCAATGCCAGGGAATCGGAGGGTTCGACGCCGGTTACCGAAATTTCACCATTATCAAACGCTTCTAACAAGGCCTCATATTCCTGACGAAAGGCCGTTCTATTTTTAACTCTTTGTTCACGGGTTTCATGTTCATCATAAGTACCCGAAATATCAGCATAGTTGTATGGCTGGCCTGATCCGGATTGAACGAAAATCAATCCAAGCAACAAGAGGTGACAAACGCTTAACAGGTAAAACTTATTCATAAATAGATGATGAAAATGTAATGGAAATACTGAAGCTGAAAGAGGTCAACATTCTCCCTGAAAGTATCCCTGCAGACAAAACAGGTATTTTGTTAATTTAAGTAAATAATAGAAAATATGATACTGTGGCAACCAGGCTTTGTTGCTTGTGCGTTTAATGAATAGGAACTCCCCGATTGTGTGCAATCAGGGTAGTTAAAAATGCCAACCCGGATGAAAGAAAAGAGACCGAATCCTTACCGGAAGGAAAAAAGCAGGAAATTCCGGCGGTAAGATAGTGTAAGTGTTTTGAAATAAATCACAATTATTTTCACATAGGTAAAAATAAGGGAGTCACACAGACGGCAGCCGGAATATGGACCTCGGTACCTGCAAATGTCATTTCGCCGGTATCATTATTTCTTCGGAATAAAACGACATTATCGCGATTCATATTAGCAACCATCACAAATTCGCCATTGGGATCCACGCTGAAATTCCGGGGATGTTCGCCGCGTGTATGTTCATGGCCGACCAGTGTCAGCAATCCTGTGGAAGCATCAATCTCGTAAATCACCAGGCTTTCATGGCCTCTGTTTGAGGCATAAAGGAATCTGCCGTCAGGTGAAGTATGGATATCCGCGGCAGAATTCCGGCCTTCAAAATCATCCGGAACCATATTCACTCTCTGAATTTGCTCCAGGGCACCGGTCGATTTGTCAACGGAGAATACGGCCACCGTATGGCTTAACTCTTCTGCCGAATAGGCGAAATCGCCACTGGGGTGAAAAGTGAAATGCCTGGGCCCTGAGCCCGGTACATTTTCAACGTAGGGGGTTGGTGCCGGGCTCAGTTTTCCGGTTCCCCGATCTACTTCATAAATCATGACCTTGTCGATTCCCAGGTCGGATGCGTAGATAAACCTGCCATCTGCCGATGGGATGATGGAGTGCATCCGGGGCTGGTTCTGGCGTTGTTCATTAATACTGCCACCTTCGTGCTGTACAACATCAACGGCCTCCGACAATCCACCATCAGCATTGATTCTGTGTACGGTGAGGTTGCCGGATCCGTAATTGGATACATAGGCAAACTCGCCATGCGGATCGACGCTGACATGACAGGGCCCCCGGCCTTCAACGGATTGTTCATTGATCAGGGTCAGTTCCCCGGTTTCCTGATTGATCCGGTAGGCAGATACCGTACCGTCTCTGTTGTCCTCGGAGAATGCATCACTGCTAACAGAATAGAGATACTGACCATTCGGGTGAATAGTTTGAAAGTTGGGCCCGGTCCGGTCACTTATGATTTGAATAGGTGTGAACGATAACTCGTCACGATCGAATTCATACACATATAACCCTTCGCTTCCCCGTGTGTTGAACGTTCCTACATAGATGATTTCCTTGTAGTCTGTTTCATCTGTACATCCCCATATGCCCGAAGCCATGATCAGGGAGGCAAAAAACAAGTTTAATGCATTAGAAGATTTCATAATGACTTCCTTTTATAAAGTTGCAGGTATAATCAGCTATTACGATTACCGGACAATTACATTGGTTTAAGTTGCCGGTTTTCTATAAATCATACAAGTACATTTGGTATGGCACCGGTACCAAATAATTAAACAAGAAAAAGTGTTTACACTTTCCCTAAGAATGAAGTCTTACCCTCAGGCCGGTAACAGGCGTAATATCAAGCCGGTATCTTCAGTCAGCACATACAGAAACCCGTCGGGGGCAAGTTTTATGGTTCTCACGCGGCCAACACCCTGAATAAGCTTCTCATCACGAACAATTCGGCCATTTTGAATTACACAGCGATTCACCATTCCCTGGATCATGGATGCAACAAGCAGGTCGCCCTCCCAGCCCGGATAACGATCACTGTAAACGAATTCCAGCCCGGACGGAGCAATTGCAGGGGTCCAGTGATGCACTGGGGGTTCCGTTCCCTCAAGGAGCGTATCCCTGGTGATATAGGTACCGTCATAATTAAGGCTGTGGGTGGCTATTGGCCATCCGTAGTTACCCCCATACCGGAGGATATTGAGTTCATCGCCACCCATTTCGCCGTGCTCGGTGGCCCAGATTTCACCGGTTTCGGGATGCAGTACCAGTCCCTGATTTTGCCGGTGTCCATACGAATAGATTTCAGGCAGGGCATCTGTTCTATCAACAAAGGGATTATCCGGGGGAATGCGGCCATCGTCCAACAACCTTACCGTGCTGCCCTGATAAAGGGATAAATCCTGGGCATATCCCCAGGATTCTCTTTGAGCTCTTCCCACTTCTCGCGGCCACTTATGGCGTTGTCCGACGGTCATATAAATATAACCTTCCTTGTCAAACAAGATGCGGCTGCTGTACCAGTTTGCACCATTGCTAAAAGGGCCAGCTGAAAAAAGTACTTCATTATCAATCCAGGTATCGCCTTCCAGCCGGCCTCTCGACAATACCGTATAAGCCCCGTCTTCTTCGGTTTGCTCAAGGTAGTACGTCATATATATCCAGCCGTTTTCCTCATATTGCGGATGCAGAATAATATCGCGCAATTCAGCGTCTATCACCCCCTTAACCGGTTCATCCTGGAGTTCTCCTTTGCGGACTCTGAGCAGTTTGCCTTCCCTTTCCGTAATTAACACGGTACTGTCGGGTAAAAAAGCCATGCTGTATGGCCGGTTAAGTCCCGAAAACAATGTATCGACCATAAAAGATTGCGATTGTGAGCGAACCACTTCCAGTTCATGGCTCGGCAAGGGAAAATATAGCTCATCGGGTTCAGAACTACAGGCAAAAGTACCCAAAGTGAGAACTACAGGCAAAGCCAACGATTTTATAAAGTTCATGCGATTATTAAAAAATGTTTGTTAGTGTATGGTTTTTGTTTCAGGGTTGCTCTTCTTCATTCCATAAAGGGGCTGATATGCCGTTAAGGTCCCAAACAATACGTCCTTCACGCACTGTCAGTTCTGCTTCGAGTTTACGGTCACCGTTCAATCGGTAGCCGTCAGCATCCAAAAAACCGAATTGCCCACGCTGCATACTTAATATGGTTACATCGGCAACAGCCCCTTCACTCAGGTGGCCTAAATCATCCCGCTGAATAGATTGGGCCGGTTTCCAGGTAGCACGCAAGATAAGGTCATCCAAACTCATGCCCATGTTGAGATATTTGGACATGATATTAAGCATATTTTTCATACCGGAGTTCATGCTGAAACGGTGCAAATCGGTACCGAATGAATCCGGAATCAAGCCCTGTTCCATTGCCGGGAAAGCCACGCTGTAATGGAAACTTGACCCGCCATGACCTACATCAAAAAGAATTCCACGTTGCTGTGCAGCAAGGACATAATCACGAATACGATTATTTTCATCGAGGATGGATGTTCTGTCATGTACGTCCCCGAATGCATGTGTAAAAATATCCCCTGTGCTCATTTTTTCGAGCAGTTCTTCGAGGGGATACTGGGGGAGGTGGCATTCAAGCAGCATCGGCTTATTTGCCCGGCGGGCTACTTCGATGGCATGGTCAATGGGCACGCGGCTATTTCCGAGGTAATGCCCTACCCGTGACCCGACGATGAAATCCGGATATTCTTCGATCACGGATAGCGCTTTTTCAATATCCATATCATCAATATCATAAGTTCCGGATCCCGTCGTGAGTCCTTCTCCTCTGATATTCAGAAATGCCAATACCCGGGTCCGTGAATGATCGATGACATTTTCCTTGAATAACGGAAAATTTCTCCAGCCGGATGTTCCGGCATCCACGATGGTCGTAACCCCGGTTCGAAAAGAAAAATCATCCGGGTCCACACTGTTGAAGCCGTCGGCGAACATACCGGTTCTTGATCCGGCAAACACATGTGCATGAATGTCAATCAGTCCGGGAGTGACATAATATCCTGTGGCATCAATTACTTTTTCTGCATCGGCAGCAGGAATATGGCCAGAGACTTTTGCAATCACATTGTCATGAATGGCCACATCCATGGGTGCGTTAATTTCATTCTTCGGATCAATGACATGACCGCCTTTGATCAGAAGATCAAAGGATTGACCCTGAACAGGCATTTGGCATATGATCACGATCACAGCAACCCATGAACAGAGAAGGCATGATATCCTTTTGCTGTTCATGCCCATGCTCTTCAAACAGGATGTTATTTTCATAGGCTATCCATTTTCATAATAGGATGAATTTACATTCCGGCCGGTAATAAGAATTCGAATCATAGATAGGTCGGGGTTGCCCCTGCAAAACTTGTTAATATTGTGTCGGTTCTTCATTCCACGGCGTTGAAGCAATACCGTTCAGGTCCCACATAACCCTTCCTGCCCGGAGGGTCAGTTCGGTTTCCAGTTTCCTTGAGCCTTGCATGGATCTTCCTCTGGAATCGAGAAACCCGAAATCACCTTCGCGCATGCTAAATACAGCGATATCGGCTCCGGCACCTTCATCCAGGTTTCCCAGGTCATCCCGGTTGATGGACAGAGCCGGATTCCAGGTAGTACGCAAAATGACATCCTGCATCGAGAGGCCCAAATTGAGAAATTTTGACATCAGGTTCGTCATATCTTTCATACCGTCATTCATACTGTAAATATGGAGGTCGGAGTCGATAATATCGGGATCAAATCCCTGTTCCATGGCAGGGATGGCGTGATGCCATAGAAAAGCACCTCCTCCGTGGCCGACGCTAAAGAGAATGCCTTTCTCCCGGGCTTCGAAAATGAACGGTTTAACCTTGCCGTTTTCGTCGAGCGGGCCTTCCCGCCCTCCGCTGCTGTAATAGGTGTGTGTGAAGATGTCCCCCGGACGAAGTTTCTCCATCAACAGGGTTTCGAGCGACAGGGGAGGCCTGTGCCCGCCGAAATCTACCATGACCGGTACGCCGGCTATTTCACCCGCTTCCACCGCACGTTCGACAGGTGTAAAATCCGGCCCTTCATAATGCTGAACTTTAACACCGACCAGTATATCGGGGTATTCATTGATACGATAGGCTGTAAGAACCGGATCCATATTTCCCAGGTCCTGGGTAGTGATTCTGCTTTGAGACTCACCGCGCCCGCGCCGTGTCACATAGGCGGAACCGTTACCGGCAATACTCAGAAAAGCCAGTACCCGGGTTTGAACGTTGTCTATGTCCTGATCCTTAAATTGCAGAAAGTTTCTCCAGCCTGTTGTACCGCCATCTACTACTGTGGTTACTCCGCTTCGGAACGAAAAGGCGTCCGGGTTAAGAGCCCGGGTGGCTTTTCGATATGCGTGAACATGCATATCAATAATCCCGGGGGTAACATACATTCCGGAAACATTAACAACTCTGCGTGCATTATCGTCAGGTATATTTTCGGCAACACGGAATATTTTACCATCTGCTACGGCTACATCCATGGGCGAATCCACGTCGTTTTTCGGATCGATCACATGTCCGCCCTTCAGTAAAATGTCAATTTGTTGAGCCTGAACGGTTGTGGCCGGCAAGATATAAGTGCTGATCGAAATCATTAAAATGGGGATGATACCCCATACTGAGAGAAGCTTTGGTTGCATATCTGATTAGTTAATGTTAATGCGTATGAAATTATATAGCGGGTTTCCAGGAAATATCCTGAAACCCGCCGTTCATCTAAACCGATGATATAATACCCATGTAGTGTATATATCAGTTAGTCATCGGGTGGCCGGTCGGAACGTCAACCTCTCGGCGTTGATCTCCATAGCTGTGAGCTCTTGCCGTAAATTTGGCATTAAGATATTCACCCATATAGACATCACCAGTGATTGTATCCCCCGAGAGTCTTCCCGCGAAAATAAAACGGATACTGTTTCCTGGCCGGCGCTCGACACTCATAAGTTTCACCTCATTGCCTTCGATCGTGCCGGCGATATCCCGCATGGAGAAATCTCCTTTGTGCGCACCTTGCAACCAGTTGTTATCCTGTTCAAGGAAAAAAGTATGACGGCTTTCACTACTAAAGAATTCAACGTCGACTTCCCAGCGTCCGGTAAGGTTGGCACCGGGAGAGGCCATTCGGTCTGATCTCGGGCTGCGATCAGCGGTCAGAATTTCATAAAGCCGGTCCGCTACCACTTTGTCGTCACTTGGCCGCATTTGAAACGAGGTAATGTTAATAGCTGTGGCATTGTCGGCAATAGATGCGCCACGGGAAGAGCCGGCTCCAAGAGCGATTTTGGGTCGGTTCCGGGCTACAAAATCAGCGAGTTCGTCACCGGTCATGTTCAGTCTGTCAGGATCCCAGCTGATGACAAGCCTCGGGCTGCGGTTATTCAAATTGGCACCATCCGGCCAGCCGCTGAATGTCTTTCCGGCTTGTGGCCTGTAACCTTCAGATTCCATGATCTGTGTTTGCACGGTATCAATACCGGAAACACGGTTGGCTATCGTTTCAAGGTAGGATATCCATGTTTGCCATTCGGCTTCCGGATCACGTTTCACCCACGCCTCAACGGCTGCCAGCATACCGAGCGTTTCTTCCCGTCCGACTTTATTATCACGCCCGGGTCCGTGATGCGGGGAACTGGCTTGCCAGGCCGACATGATGAGTTTTTTATTACCAAGTAGCAATCCGGCGCATTGCGGGCCCCGGATGCATTTGCCACCACTGTAAGCCACAAGAGTAGCTCCCCCTTCCAGATGTATATTGGGCCGTACGGATAGTTCTTCAGCGGCTGCATCCACCAGGATGGGGATATTGTGAGGTCTGACAATATCAGCCACAGGTTTAATGGAAAAAGGCTCGCCTTCATTGTAAGAGCTGCCATAGGTGCACAGGTAAACCATAGCTGTTTTTGGATTCAGTGCTCTTGCCAGTTCCTCCTGCGTTTCTACAGTTATGACTTTCACACCGATATTTCGAATGGCGTGGTCATAGTTGTTTCTCCATGGCCTGGGAACAACGACTTCGGTTTTATCGAGGCCGGTCATGTCCGGAATTCGGGTAAGTTTTTCAGGGTTGCCCCCGGCTACACATGCAGCGGTGGCATGCTTCATAGCTCCGGCGCAGCCTGAGGAAACCATTCCCCACTCGGCCCCTGTAAGTTCAGCCAGCCTCCTGCCAACGCCATCGGCCAGTTCATCCATTTGAACATAATTCTGTGCAGCGGCGGCCATGGCTTGTTCCACTTCAGGACGGTGGACCGATCCACCGATGATGGTAAAGGTACCACGACAATTTATAACAGGGTCAACACCTATAGACTCATAAATTTCGGATCCGTAAGTGAGTGGACCTGTTTGGCCGGATTCTTCACCCCATAATGCGGGGTTGGTTAAGCCATTGGCTCTTCCTGCGAGCATGCCACCGACAGGTATGGTTGATAGTATTTTTAACGCTTTTCTACGGTTGATCATAACCTTACCAATTATTGTTTACATGTTATCATTTTATTTATAAAAGCATATTGCAGGTTATTCATCCCACATAGGAGCGGCTCTGCCGTTCAAATCCCACATGACACGGCCTGCTTTAATGGTCAATTCGGGTTCCAGTTTCCGGGTACCGCGGATCGTGGTGCGTCGGGCATCCATAAAACCAAAATCTCCTTCTCTCAGTCCGAACACAGAGACATCTGCTTCGGCGCCTTCACTCAGATGGCCCAGATCCTCACGTTGTATGGCTTGTGCCGGGTTCCAGGTTGTGCGTAATACGACATCTTGAAGAGAAAGGCCTATATTCATGAATTTGGACATGATGTTGGAGATATCTTTCATACCGCCATTCATGCTTCGATAGTACAAATCGGTACTAAGTATATCCGGCAAAAATCCCTGCTCTACTGCAGGAATGGCTTGTACCCACTG
The DNA here is from genome assembly GCA_040905705.1 of Balneolales bacterium. Lineage (GTDB taxonomy): Bacteria > Bacteroidota > Rhodothermia > Balneolales > Natronogracilivirgulaceae > JBBDQZ01. The sequence continues at coordinate 10,724 of JBBDQZ010000068.1, read as the reverse complement.
GAACCCGCCGGCACCGTGGCCCAGGTCAAACAAGATACCCCGTTCCTTAGCATCAAAAATGAATGGTTTGACACGGCCGTTATCGTCTACTCCTCCTTCTCTTCTGGGGCTGCTGTAAAAGGTGTGGGTAAGCATATCTCCCGGACGAAGTTTTTCCATCAGCAGTGTTTCCAGAGACAGGGGAGGCATATGCCCGCCAAAATCCACCATAACCGGCACGCCGGCTATTTCACCTGCTTCAACTGCACGTTCAACCGGGGTAAAATCAGGCCCCTGGTAGTGATGTTTTTTCACACCGACAATTAATCCGGGATGTTCACTGACTTTGAAAGCGGTGGCCACCGGGTTCATATCGTCCAGGTTCTGGGCATGAAGGGTACCCAGCATGCCGTGGCCCACAATACTGATAATTGCCAGTACGCGTGTTTGGGAATTATCGATCGTTTGTTTTTTAAACTGTTCAAAATTTCTCCATCCGGAAGAGCCGGCGTCCACGATGGTCGTTACACCGGAACGGAAGGTGAATCCGTCCGGAACGACGCTTCCGAAGCTGTTGGTAATTTCAAATCCACTTTGTGTTTGCTCTTCCGTACCGTGAAATACGTGAGCATGCATATCGATCAGTCCCGGGGTTACGTAAAGCCCGGTTGCGTCGATTACTCTGCGGGCATTGTCAGCAGAGATATTTTCGGAGACCTGAAGGATTTTTCCATCGGCTATGGCCACATCCATCGGTGCGTCAATTTCATTTTTCGGATCGATCACATGGCCCCCCTTTAACAGAAGGTCAATCTGTTGTGCCTGAAGCGGGATTACAAGGAGCAGGATGAATAGTAATGCCAGGTTACAGGAGAAGAGTCGACTGAACACAGCTGTAGCAAGCCGGTGATTTGTTTCTGTTGGACTACCGTTATCAGAGATATGGCAGGAGTGGTTGTTTGAAAAGGAGAAGTTCATAAGTATTTGGGATCGTTTTTATTGCATGATTTATAATAATACAGAAACCGGTTTTCAGATGCGGATTCCGGTAAATTATCGCCAAAAAGGCCTTTCCTCATCCGAGAAGGTCACCCGTCCGAATTGTTCCGGGACATGAAAGTGCGGCAATGAAGGAGACCACTGGCTGCTTTGCGGATTGGTTTGTCCTCCAAGCCGGTTTACATTCAAATGCCAGACATCTCCTGGCTCGGGGGGCGCGTTTTTGGCGGTTTCAGTAAAGTTTTTAAACGGGATAGCGATTTCAAGAATCCAGTGGGAATCTTCATCGCTGTCGTCATTGAGTGTACCTACAATGGATGTTTTTAACCGGGTGCCTTCACTGCTCCAGCGTTCTTCGCCACTTCCACCACTACCCGATCCGTCGGGCTGGAATTGATCAAGCAATATACCTATGACATTCATTTCAAAGTTGTAATAGGCCGTGGGGCGGTCAGGATCGGGGGCAAAAAACACTTCCACGGCATCATCACGCCAAACCGGAGAATCCCGTTGCGTGTGCTCCGCCCAGATATGTGCATCTTCACATAGATAGCTCACATACAAGTATTCATCGTCCCACAACAATTTGGCAACGGTCTGCTCTTGTTTTCCACTTTCGTAGCGGGGAAACTGGAATTTTCCCACGTCGGGGGCGGCGAACCAGGCCGGCTCATCCAGTCTTCCATCAATGACTATCGGGGAGCCGGCACGATAGATGGTGTATTCGGGCAATTCCTGATTCTGTGCTGAAACGCTCAGTGGGGCAAGGAAGAGTGTGGACAGCAGGGTGACTGAGATTAAATAAATACGCATAGTATATGTTTCCTCCAAAAAATGCAGGTTCAGGTTATTCATTCCATAAAGGGGCAGCCAGGCCATTCAGATCCCAGACGATACGGCCTTCACGCAGGGTTAATTCCGCTACGAGTTTACGATCCCCATCCATTCTATATCCGCGTACATCGACGAAACCAAAATTTCCGTGGTTGATTTTGAAAACGGCAATGTCGGCAACAGCTCCCTCACTTAAATGTCCAAGATCTTCACGTTTTAGAGCGGTGGCTGCGTTCCAGGTTGCACGCAGTATAACATCTTCCAGGCTCATGCCCATATTGAGGAATTTGGACATCACATTAAGCATGTTTTTCATGCCGGAATTTCTGCTGTTAAAGTGTAAATCGGTGCCAAAAGTATCCGGATAAAATCCCTGTTCTATGGCGGCAATAGCCTGGCTGAAGCGAAAACTGGTGCCACCATGGGATACATCAAAGATGATTCCTTTTTCTCGTGCTTCATTAACAAAATCATAGATCCGGTTTTGTTGATCATCCATAAGTGATCTTCTTCCGGTTTGATGGGCATGTGCAAAGATGTCACCGGGCCTCATACTTGCCAACGTTTTTTCAAGCTCCAGCTCAGGAAGATTACACTCCAGTAACATGGGCATATCTGCCAGTTGAGCAACTTCCATTGCTTTTTCGAAAGGCTCCCAATAGTTTTGCCGGATGTGGCCGATTCTGGACCCAACGATGATATCCGGATACTGCTGTATCATCGATAATGTTTTCTCCACATCCATGTCACTGAAATTGTTATTGTAGGGATCACCTCGAAGGCCATGGCCGACAATATTCAAAAAAACCAGTACCCGGGTCCGTGAAGGATCAATTACCTGTTCTTTAAAAACAGGAAAGTTTCTCCAGCCCGAGTCTCCGGCATCCACGACCGTGGTTACACCGGCACGGAAGGAAAAATTATCGGGAGCAACGCTGTAAGACCCGTCGGCAAAATTTCTCGGGGTTGACCCGAAAAATACATGGGCGTGCATATCAATAAAGCCCGGCGCAACGAAGTGTCCTGTGGCATCGACAACTTTTGCAGCGTCGGTTGCCGGGATATCTGCAGAAACTTTTGCAACAACCCCGTCGTTTACGGCAATATCCATGGGTTCATTGATCCGGTTTTTCGGATCGATGACATGTCCTCCCTTAATCAACAAATCATATGGCTGAGCCGAAAGCTGAACCGTCAGCATTCCCATCAAAAAGAGCGTCATGAAAAAAGGACGACCATGTAAAGCTTTGTCGGATACCCCGGTTTTTCCCGAACGAGATAGCTTTCTATTCATTTATACTCGTAGTTGGTGGTGTAAATCATGCTTATTATTCTCCCCACATGGGTGCTGCGATTCCGTTCAGATCCCACATAATATCACCGTCGAGGAGAGTCAGTACCGTTTCCAGTTTTCGTGTACCACGGATCGCTGTTCGCCGGGCGTCCATAAACCCGAAATCCCCTTCCCGCATATTAAAAACAGCGATATCAGCAACGGCACCTTCACTGAGATGGCCCAGATCTTCACGCTGAAGAGCTTGTGCCGGATTCCAGGTTGTGCGTTCTACGACATCACTGAGAGACATACCTATATTCAGGAATTTTGACATTACATTATTCATGTCTTTCATACCGCCATTCATACTGAGATTATGCAAATCAGTGCTAATTACATTTGGCCAGAAACCCTGCTCCATGGCGGGAATGGCTTGCGGCCATTGAAATCCACCGGCTCCATGGCCTATATCAAAAATGATTCCCCGCTCCTGTGCGTCAAATATAAAGGGCCTTACCTGTCCGTTCTCATCTACTCCGCCTTGTCTTCTTGGGCTACTGTAATAGGTGTGAGTCAGTATATCCCCCGGGCGTAGTTTTTCCATTAACAGTGTTTCCAGAGACAGAGGAGGCTCATGTCCGCCAAAATCCACCATGACCGGCACGCCGGCCAGGTTGCCGGCTTCCACGGCACGTTCGACCGGAGTAAAATCAGGGCCGCGATAATGATGTTTCTTCACTCCGACGATAATGTCGGGATATTCATTGATCCGGTAAGCGGTTAGTACCGGGTCCATGTCGTTCAGGTTTTGAGGATGCAAATAACCCTGCATACCCTCACCCACGATGCTTATAAAAGCCAGCACCCGGGTTCGGGAATGGTCGATGGTCTGATCCTTGAGTTGTTTGAATGTTCTCCACCCGGAGGATCCGGCATCCACAATAGTGGTTACACCGGTTCGAAACGTAAAGGCATCAGGCGGCATGCTGCGGAAACTATTGGCAATATACGGGCCGGGTTGCGTGCCGTGAAAAACATGAGCGTGCATATCGATCAAGCCGGGTGTAACGAAAAGCCCGGTTACATCGATCACCCTGCGCGCACTTTCCTCCGGAATGTGTTCGGCAACCCGGAGAATGGTATTTCCGGAAACAGCCACGTCCATGGGTGCGTCAATTTCGTTTTTCGGATCGATGACATGGCCGCCTTTCAACAGTATCTCGATTTCCTGAGCTTTTAGCGATTGCGCAAAAAGCAGAAAACACCAGAAGAAAGAAAAACTCAAAAGTAATTTATACTTCATCATTACATTCCGGTTCAGTATGTTTTTTAGCCCAAATACGGATCAGTATTCCTGATCCGTGCATATAGATTTAGATCATGGATTATGTCAGTTTTCCACTTCGACAACCAGGTCGATTTCCACAGCAATATTGTTCGGCAGGGAACTCATACCGATGGAAGCTCGCGCATGCCTTCCCCTGTCACCGAAAACCTCAACCATAAGATCGGAAAATCCGTTAACTACCTGTGAGTGTTGTGTAAATGAAGGGTGTGCGTTGACCATTCCGTTGACTTTGACAATTCGACTAACGTTATTCAGATCACCGACTTCGGCTTTAAGGGAATTCAGTAATGCAATCCCGGTTAATCGGGCAGCTTCCTGGCCTTCTTCAACCGTAAGGCCACCCGGCCCCCCCAGTTTGCCAATAACCTGACCGCCTTCCGGCCTGTCGGGCCCATGGCCGGATAAAAACACCAGGTTGCCGGTGCGTACGGTCAACACATAACTGGCAACGGGAGGAGAGGGTTCTTGCAGAACAATTCCAAGTTCAGCCAGCCTCTCTTCCACATCATAATCCGAATTTTGTCCGGTATTATTATTTTCAGGAGCACAAGAAATAAAAAGAAATAACATCGATAACAATACAATTGAATTTTTCATTACAAAGAGTTTTTAAATTATTACAGATTATAGAAGTTTATGGAAATGTTATTTAACGTTGGCAGGTTCCGGATCTGCTTCGAGGACATCGGGGGCATCAGCGGGTGGGCGGTCGCGCCACCAGTTGGCCAAAAAGGAACCGGAGATGTTCATCCACGGGCCGAATACGGCAGGTGCCAGGCCCATGGTGGATGCTCTTCCAAGTTCAACGGCAATTCCGGAAGCAAGGCCACCGTTTTGCATACCGACTTCAAATGCGATCGTACGGCATGATTTTTCGTCCATTTTCATTAATCGACAACCCCAGTAACCAAGGAAATAGCCGGCTGCGTTATGCAGAATAGCTGCAAAAATCAAGAGCAGCCCGATGGTGAGAAGATTATCGCGTCCGGAAGCGGTAATTACGGCGATAATCACGACTATTCCGGCCATTGAAATCATTGGCATGGCATCGTGCAACCATTGTGCTTTACCCCGGAAAACTCTGTTAAAAAGGAGTCCGAGAGCTATGGGCAGGATGACCATTTTTATAATGCTGATCATCATGGCAACGAAGTCAATCGGGATAAACTGGCCTGCAAAGACCTGCATCAAAAAGGGGGTTATAATAGGAGCCATTAACGTGGCAATGGCGGTAAGCGTAACGGACAGGGCAAGGTTTCCTTTGGACAGGAAGGCCATTACGTTTGAAGCGACACCGCTTGGGGAACATCCAATGAGTACTACGCCGGCTGCAATTGCGGGTGGAAAGTTGAATGACATAGCTATTGTGACACCCACAATGGGCATGATGGTGAACTGACAAAGCAATCCGACAAAAACCGCTTTGGGCATTTTGACCACACCAACGAAATCCTGCAGGCTCATGGCGGTACCCATACCGAACATGATCAACTGAATGAGCGGGACAATCAGCCCTTCGGTATTGTAACTACCGATATCAGTAATGGATCCGGGGTAGAACATCGCAACAGATACCGCTGCAAATACCCAGAGTGTAAATGAAAACCCTTTCAAATTATCAAATCCGCGAATACCGATTGCCAGCAAACAGAAAGAACCGATAACAAGCGGGCCGGTGCTCGAACCGGCACCAAAGAGCGACATGAGGATTGCAATTGGTAATGCAACAAGAGCAAGAACTAATGCAATTTTGTAAACTTTCTCTGATATATTCATTGTGTAAACTTTATAAATCTATGTTATTACTTACCAGGTACGGTGTTGCAGGAATTCTTGCATTTCATCAAGGGGCACAGGCAATCTGTCTTCATGGCCTTCTTCAAGCCAGCCCAGAAAATCTTCTTCTATTTCCTCGGTCCACCGGGCATCAACTTGCCCGGCAGTATACACGCGCTGGCGAACTCTTTCGTGAACAAACTCGTCACGTAGTTGTACAATTTCAGCTGTAATAACGATTTCTTCCACCAGATGCGCGGGAATAAAGACTACACCCACGCGCTTTGCCAGTATGGCATCACCGGGGAAAACGGTAACATTTCCGATTCGGATCGGGACATTAATACCCATAAGCATCATTTCATCCATGAATGAAGGGTGCCAATCTCTTGTAAAAGCGTTAAAACCGTCGATCTCTGCGAGATTATCTGCATCCCGGAGCGATCCGTCAAAAATCACGCCTTTTCCCGACCGGGCAAATATGGAGTTACCCAGTTTATCTCCGATCAAGGTTCCGGCCTTAATCTTACCGTAGGCATCGGCCAGATAAATATCACCGTTTTCAAGCATATCAATTGGCCAGGAATTCATCGGACCGACATGGCCTGCCGCGAGCCCTTCTTCAACCAGGCGTGCTTCTACATCGGGACGCTTAGGCATGTATTGGGCCGTAAGTGCCCGTCCGGCCATAGGTTGATCTTCATGAATCATTTTCCAACCACCTTCGAACTGGTTCCGGTATCCAAATTCGTTTAGAAATTGCCAGACATCTTCCACTTTGAGGTTTTTCAGCCTTTCCAGGAGATCATCGGAAACCCTGGGCCGTCCGTCAGGAAGTCGTTCGCCATCCCATTCATAAGTATAGTGGAGGATGTCATCCTCGGAAGCAACGACTTTGTCGTCAGGTGTTTGCTGGCCGAAAGATATCGAGGTCAACAGTAAAAATATGGTGACGAACAATGCTAAGTTCTTCTGTCTCATTGGATATGGTTTTTATACGTGATTGGTTTGAATTTAGATGGTTTGATTTATGCCCCAAAGGGTTCAAATGTCAGATCCCCACGGTAGGTTTGGCTGCCGGCCGAGGAGTTGATGATCAGCCGGTGGTTCAGCCGGTTGAAGCCGGTGGCCTCTTCCCAGGTGCCGGCATTGGCCAGGCGGATGGAGAAGGCCGGATGGTTGCGCAAGGTTTCCGTCGGGTCGGGCAGGTTCAGCAAAACCTCATATTCGCCGTCGGCCAGGCCTTCGGGAACACCCAGTTCGTGACGCAGCTGGATGCTTTCTCCACTGAGCCAGTATCGGGGGTCATCAGGAAGGTCCACTTTCCAGACCTGGTTCGGGTTGTCGACGCTGCGCAGGACGACCTGAAGATCACGGGCATTAAAAGGGGAGGCGAAGCCTTCGTTGACCATATTCAAATTAAAATGAAAGGTACCACCGGGTGCGGCGGCCTGGCTGAAGGAGCCGTCAAGCATGGCAAAACGGTATCCCAGGCGCCGCTGAACCTCCGGCATACATCCCTGATCTTCCCAAGTGTCGAGAATCTGCCGGGAATAGTTCCAGTTGAGGAAAGTCCAGTTCATCCAATCCATCTCTTCAAGAGCGGTCGGACAATGAAAGCGGTCACCGGCATCCGGGCGAGGATTGCATGTTTCTCCACCCATGGGGGTAAACCGGGTTTCCTGAGCGATGTAATTTTTTATACCATCAACGGTCAGTGAATCCTCCAGATCAAAACGAGGGTAGCGGCCAAGAACATAGGTACCAACATCGGTGTCACTGGCCAGGAAGCAATCATTGTGATGGCCGGTGCGGGAGATATTGGATCCGTTAAAAGCCTGCTCTTCGGAAAACGGCTGGTTGGTTTGATATATATTCATTTTGTGGCGGGGGGAACGGAGGGCGACCATGCGCTCCTCGGGAAGCACCTCCAGCAATTTGAACAAAACAGCCCGCATGTTTTCCGGTGTTTCCAGATTGTTGGTCGAGTTGTGCCATTCACCCCAGGCACCGATAAATCCGCCGGCGAGGGCGACAATTACGTCATAATTTCTTTCAAAAACCGGCGCCAGTTGATCCATATGGCGATGCACACGCTCCAGGCTTGCATCGGGGTCGCCGATCCGTCTGCTGTAACTGAATCGTACAAAGGCTTTGACTCCACCCTCGCGCATCACTTGAAAGTCTTCATCCATTCGATTCAGCAACTCTTCGGGAATGTCCGACTCGCGGTAAGGCTCGAGATAATATCCCCGGCTGATCAAGGTGAATCCATCATTCCGGATCTCCCGGAGAAAATCCACATCAAGCGCCCCGTCATCGCCTAAACCACCACGTGTGAAGCGATAAAAACCGCGCTCCGGATTGTTAATAATTTCATCGGTTGGTTCATAGTTGACCGAAACCGAATCGGCATCACGGGATGCGTCGCACTGCAGTAAAAATAATAAGCATACAGGAAGGGCAAAAACCAGTCCGAATCGACGACAGCAGGAGGGAAAGGTATTTAATTTTCTCATAATTATATTAGCGTTTGAAGAAAGTGAAAAGTTACATTTCAACGAAAACGGCATGGGTGACTACACACACCGTGTAGCCGTAAAGCCAAAAGTTACTGTGTGGATCTTTTGTTCTTACCTGTAAGAGATCGACAGACAGCGAATCATATATCAAAGGGTTCAAACGTCAGGTCACCGCTGTAGGCTCGGCCGCCGGCCGAGGAGTCGATGATCAGCCTGTGGTTCAGCCGGTTGAAGCCGGTGGCTTCTTCCCAGGTGCCGGCATTGGCCAGGCGGATGGCATATTCGGGACGATGGCGCAAGTTTTCTGCCGGGTCGGGCAGGTTGAGCAAGACCTCATAAGCGCCATCGGACAGACCTTCGGGTATTCCAAGTTCATGACTTAACCGGATCGATTCTCCACCATGCCAATAGCGGGGGTCATCGGGCAGGTCCACTTTCCAGACCTGGCTCGGGTTGTCGACACTGCGCAGAACGATCTGGAGCCCGCGGGGATTATAGGGAGAGGCGAAACCTTCATTGATCATATCGAGGTTAACATGGAAAATACCACCTGGTGTGGCGGCCTGGCTGAAGGAGCCGTTGAGCATGGCAAAACGGTATCCCAGGCGCCGCTGAACCTCCGGCATACAGCCCTGGTCGACCCAGGTGTCGAGAATTTGTCTCGAATACCCCCGGTTTAGATATGAAAAACGCAACCACTCCATTTCTTCAAGGGCATTCTCGCAATGGAAACGGTCGCCGGCATCCGGGCGCGGGTTGCAGGTCTCCCCGCCCATGGGTAAATATTTGTTTTCCTGGCTAAGGTAGTTTTTAATCCAATCTACCGTGATAGAATCTTCCAAATCAAAATTAGGATAGCGGCCAAGTACATATGTACCTACATCAGTCGGGCTGGCCAGAAAACAATCATTGTGATGGCCGGTGCGTGCCGTATTGGATCCGTCATATGCCTGTTCATCGGTGAAAGGATGATTGGTTTCAAAAACATTCATTTTGTGACGAGGGGATCGTACAACCACAGAACGTTCTTCGGGAAGTACATCCAGCATTTTAAACAGTATCGCCCGCATGTTTTCCGGCTCTTCCAGATTATTGGTTGAGGCATGCCATTCACCCCAAGCCCCGATAAAGCCGCCTTGCAAAAAAGAAATCACATCATAGTTTCTTTGAAAAGTCGGCCCAAGCTGTTCGATATGACTTAAAACTCGATCGAGTGGGGCATCCGGATCACCTATGCTCACACTGTAACGGAATCGTAGATAAGTTTTGACACCTGCTTCTCGTATGGCTTCAAAATCTTCTTCAAGCAGATCCAGAAAATCCTGAGATAAATCCGAATTTCGGAATTCTTCAATATAGTAGGAGCGTCCTATCTGTGTTATGTTTTCATCCCGGCCTTCCATGAGTGTTTCAACATCGAGCGGGGAACCACCCGGCGTATAATTATGGCGGACATAAAACCCGCGCTCGGGATTGGGGAATATTTCATCGGTCGGTTCATAACTAATGTTCGTCAATTCTAAATCGCGGGCAGAATCGCATTGCCCGATGAATAAAGAAACAAGCAGAATGGTGAGAACGGCAGACACGTTGTAGATATCCTTCATGGAAATCCCCTCATTAATATTTTGATTGCTTATAGAGCCAACTTTTTATCAGTAAAAAGTTAAAATTAAAGTAGATAATCTTCGAATGTAAATTGTAAGAAAACGAAAAGTAAATAGCAAAACATTCTTTAGCTATTTACTTTTCAAGTCTTTTAAAACAGTAAAAAGCCCACGATTTTTTATTTATTGTACTAAGGGCTCGAACGATAGTTCACCGCTGTAGGCCCGGCCGCCGGCCGAGGAGTTGATGATCAGCCGGTGGTTCAGCCGGTTGAAGCCGGTGGCCTCTTCCCAGGTACCGGCATTGGCCAGGCGGATAGAGAAGGCCGGACGATCACGCAAAGTTTCCGTCGGGTCGGGCAGGTTGAGCAAGACCTCATATT
>JBBDQZ010000067.1:0-2748 GCA_040905705.1 Balneolales bacterium | reverse complement strand
TCAAGATTCAGCGAATTGTTCAGCTTTTCGGCAATCCATTCATTGGGATAATGCAGGTAATTCAACTTTTCAGCCCTCGGACGATTGAGAGAGCGCACGGAAATGGCATAGCTGAAATTGCTCGGGAAATTTTGCCCAAATTTCAGCTCATAAGCTTCCAGTCCTTCCAAATATTGCGACCATACGGAAATCTCACCGCCTTTGATGCGCTTGTTTAGTCCCGTGCTGTAGCGAAAGCGGTAATTGATTTTGTCGAATTTTTTGGTTTTGCCCTCGGGGTAGAAAAAGCGGGAACTGCTGCCCTGCAACAATCCTGTTCCGCCCCAAATACCCAGTTCAAACTTGTGCTTATAGCGCATATAATGCCCGCTCCAAACCAGTCCTGGTCTCAAGCCATCGTAGGCATTCCACCAGAGATCGGGGCGCATGTACATCGTGTATTTTTTGCGCGTGGGCAGCCATTGCCTCACAAAGCCATCCAATCGGAAATCCACTTTGCCGCGAATAGTATTGTCCGGTCGGTAAATATCCGCCAAACGGTAACTCGGGTCAATAATGGCGTTTTTCAATTTGCCCGGCACTTCCACTTCGGCCGTATAGGTTTTTTGCAATTTGTCCCAACCAATCCAGCGGTCCAGCGTTTTGGCATCGGTTTCTTTTTCAAACCAAGTATTGGGAATATAATATTTTACGGAGTCGCCTTCTTTTGTAGTCAATAGCAAATCGATGGGCTGTTGTTGCCGCTCTTTTCTTTTGATGGTAATATCATAGGTATAGCCCGAATCCGTTTTCCCGGTTTTCTTCACTTTTTTAATGGCATAATCCACGCGTTTATCCGTTTCCAGCCACTGGTCGAAAAACCAATTGAGATCCACGCCACCGCTTCCATCTTTAAAGGCCTGTCGCATATCATCAAAATAGGGATGAGCGATGGACCAGGTGCTTACGTAATTTTGAATGGCCTTTTGAAAAAGGGAATCTCCCAGTACATATTGCAAATTGTAGAGCATGGCTGCCGTTTTGTAATACACATGCCGGTATCCGCCTCCATGACGAATGGCTCCGTGAAATCCATCCGAGTGCGTATTCAAATGCGCATCCTGATGGCGAATCGCATCTGCCAAATAACCGTAATACACCCGGACTTCACGATTTTCCAAGGAATCCTTAAAGCGGGCGGAATAGCCTTCATAAGGATAATGCTTGCGGTTTTTACCGTCTAATTTTTCCAATGCCCATGCCGTGAGAAATTGCGTGAAACCTTCATCTAAAGCTGCACGGTAGGTTTCATTGGAGCCGAGCATCCCATAAAACCAATTGTGCCCGATCTCGTGTGCAATCAATCCTCTATTGCTGGGATCTTTTCCTCCGCAAAGCGTCAGCATGGGATATTCCATTCCATCTTCGGCATCGGCTACTACCATTTTGGGATAGGCATACATGCCGAAATCTTCGGAGTAAATCTGTACGATATCTGCCGTGAGTTGGGCGACATTCTGCCAGCCAGAAGCATGTTGTTCCATTACCAATGCCACGCATTCTATATCATTCCAATAGGCGGTGCCAATGCGGTAACTCGGATCGGCCGTAAAGGCGAAATTGTGCACATTCTCTGCATGGAATTTCCAAACCTTTCTTTCAGTAGAATCATAGGGAATAATCACTGATGGTTTTTCATCCCAAGGTTTGTCCTTGAAATTCGAAATGTCCAGTTTTTTGCGCAGCGAATCGGGCAACATTTCTTCTCGATTGAGCAAATTTCCGGTAGCTTCTACTATATAATTAGATGGGAAATTCAGGCTCACTTCAAAAGTCCCGAAATTGGAATAAAACTCACGGCCTAAATGCTGATCGGTTTGCCAGCCAAATTTTTTGTCATACACTGCAATTTTTGGGTACCAGTGCACGCCATTGTAATGTTTGTTGCCAAAATGCTCGAACTGCTTCATTCTCCTGCGAATGCTGCCGTAGTCAAAATAGGTTTTGAATGCTATGTCAAAGCTTGTGCTGCCACCGGGTAAAATTGGTTCTGCCAGTTTGATGCGCAAAACGGTGCTTTCCTGCTCTATTTCCAGTGCCTTTCCATTTTGCTCCATTTTTTCGATTTCCGTACCCAGTCCTTCGGCTTCGTATTCCCCGAATTTTACTTTCCTGCCATTGGCTTGGTAAAGCTTGTGGTAATAAGATTCCGGCTGAAAGGCTTCCTGGTAGAGAATGAAAAATACTTCATGTAAGGTGTCTGGCGAATTGTTCCAATAGGTCAATTTTTGGGTGGCATCCAAAATATTTGTCTGGTCATTGATGTAGGCATCGATTACATAATGTACATCCTGTTGCCAGTAACCCTCATGTGGTTTTTTGTTTTTCCAGTACCAGGGGTTGCCCGGGCTTTGGTAGGTATTGGGCGGTTGCAATGGGTTGTGCTGAGCATTTACTCCTTGAAAAATTAGCAATAAGGCAAACAAGCTGATAAAGCGCATATTTATTATTTTCATCCTTTGATTTTTATTTCCATCGCAAAAATAGGCAATTGAGTAAAGAAGTATAAGGTGGGATTAGTCTCATAAGTTTTTTAACTGTCTGACGGTTTGAAATCCCACGCTCAACTGTCTGACGGTTTGTAACTTTATAGCTATTATGTTAGTTTGAATGTTGTTAGTCAATTGAGCTTATAGACCTACAATTACACTAACCGTCTGAATTTCTACGGGTATCCAAATAAAAATGAAAGAAATTTATCAGGCATAA
>JBBDQZ010000066.1:0-76717 GCA_040905705.1 Balneolales bacterium | reverse complement strand
TATGAAAACAAGGTAACCCTGGATTTTTCCCGGCCCGGAAAACCCACGGATAATCCCTATATTGAATCATTCAACGGTAGCTTTCGCGATGAGTGTTTAAACCTGCATTGGTTCTTATCATTGGAAGATGCTCGCGAGAAAATTGAAACCTGGCGTAAGGATTATAACTCCTTTCGACCACATAGTTCACTGGATGGATTGACGCCAAATCAGTTCTCCGAAAATCAGATGGAAGCAGTATCTCATATGTCCGATTCTCTACTTCTGACTGGCTGAATTATTGGGAGGGGGTCATGAGTTTAATTTTTGTTTTTGTCGATGGCATTGGAATGGGGGATGATAATGTTGATATTAATCCGTTCGTTGCCTACCGGTTTTCTTCCTTCATGAAGATGTGTGGCCATCAGAAGTTCACAAAAAGGACGCAACGGTATCAAAAAAATAATCATTTTTTTTCTTCAATAGATGCATGTCTCGGAGTTGAAGGCTTGCCACAAAGCGGCACAGGGCAAGTATCCCTATTTACCGGGATCAATGCAGCACAGGAGGTCGGCAAACATTTCGGACCTTATCCTCATTCATCGACGCGAAAATTTTTAAGAGAAGCCAGTATTTTTAATCAATTCAATAAAAATGGTGGTCAGTGCTATTTCATGAATGCATTTCCTCATATATATTTTGAGCAATCACAAAAAAAGAATCGTTGGTCTTGTACCACTTTAATGACCCGTAAAGCAGGGATATCATTAAATACCATTCAGGAGGTCATAAATGGAAGTGCTATTACGTCCGAATTCACACAAGAAGCCTGGCGAACACGGCTTTCGATAGATATCCCGATAATAAAAGTGGAGGAAGCGGCTGACAGGGTGATTACTGTTGCTGAAAAATTTGATCTTGTGCTTGTAGAATACTATCTGACCGATAAAGCCGGGCATAAGCAGGATATGGATCACGCAAAAGAGACATTAACCCGTCTGGATCGATTTTTGTTACGACTGATGGAAAAAGTACCAAAAAATGATCATACCTTACTGTTGACCAGTGATCATGGAAACCTGGAAGATCTTTCAGTAAAGACTCATACCAGAAATCGGGTACCTTTTTTTGTCCTGGGGAATCGAATAAAAGCGTTCTATAAAGTAAATTCCATTCAGGATGTTACTCCCAGTTGTTTGAATTGGTATCAATCAACGAACCTGAAGGGCGGTTAGGATACGATTAAAAATTTCATCAACAGACCCTGTTCCATCAACGGAACGAAACAGGCCGGCGTTCTTATAGAAAGTCATTACCGGCGTTGTTTTCTTTTTATAAACATCAAGTCTAATTTTAATATTTTCGTCGGTATCGTCACTTCGACCTTCTCCACGGTTTTGAAGTCTTTTTATTAATTCATCTTCGTGGACCTGCAACGAAATAAATGCATCAAGGGTCTCTTTTCGTCGTGCAAGAAGTTTGTTAAAAGCTACAGCCTGTTTTACTGTTCTCGGGAAACCATCAATTATATATCCCTTGTTATATTTTTCATCACGCAGATTTTCCTCTACCAGTGCAAGCACCGTTTGATCAGGGATCAACTTTCCATTATTTATAATTGAGTTTACTTGATTACCGAGTTTGTTTTTTTCATTTATAGCTCTTCGGAACATTTCACCGGTAGACAAATGAATGATGTTGAAATATTCGGCTATTTTTTTTGCCTGTGTACCTTTACCGGCTCCAGGCGGGCCAAAAATAATTATACGCATGTCAGACTCCAAGAAATAGTAGTGTAAGTCGTAAAATAATCTGTTTTAATAGAGATGCATGTCTAATATATAAGTTTCAATGCGAATCAACAACGCATAAACAAAGATAAATCCAACCCTTTGACAAGCCACCAGTTTTCAAGTGGGCATCGAAAAGAGAATAAATTTTAATGCACCGCGTAATAATATAATGACACAATGCGTTATAACTATGAAATACTGAAGTCATTCAGATTAACAGCGATTTTATATATCAAACATTTATATATGCAATCTCAGACACACGGGCGAATGATTAAACCAGTGATGTTACGCTTCTTTAGCTTCAATTCGTTTAAGTGATATACTGGGTATAAAGACAGTGTTTTGAATAGAAACATTATTTAAACAGATGAAAGAAAGAGTAATCAGGCGTTATTCCAATCGAAAAATGTATGATATGGCAAACAGCCAGTATGTATCCCTGTCCGATTTGGCAGATATAATTCGTAGTGGTGATAGTATACGAGTAACAAGTAAAAACGGAGATACAGATTATACCGCGCATATACTACAGCAAATCATTCTGGATCAGAGCAAAGAATCGGGGAGAGTTTCGGTTTCCACGCTACATGAGTGGGTAAGGGTCGGGGAATCTTTTTTAGACCATCAGTTGGAAGAATTAAGAATGGGCATAGAATATTGGGTAAAAGAGCAAGCCTCTCGTCTGTTTAAGGGGCTGAGAAGAGAGGATATTGTAACTTTAAAAAAAAAAGTAATTAATCTTGAAAAAAAAATAAACCAGTTAGAAAAACCTTAAACAGATCATATTAAATATGAGGTATATATGAGCACTGCAAAAAAAAATGATCATAAAAACAAAGATGAAAGTGAATGGAATGATCGTGCAAGAGAGATCTGGCTTGCCGGGTTGGGAGCATTGTCAGCAGTTGAAGAAGAAGGAGTAAAACTATTCCATATGCTGATTGATCGTGGAACCGAGTTTGAAAAAAAGCGAAAAGAGCAAATGGAAGAAATGTGGGAAGATGTTTCCGATAGCTATAAAAAAATAGAAAAGCGTGTCGGTAAAACGCTCAACAAAACAGAAGAGACCCTTGAAAAAAATGTCATATCGGCAATAAAAGGAATGGGGCTTCCGTCCAGAAGTGAAGTTGAGAAGCTGTCGAAAAAAGTGGATGCGTTGAATAAAAGACTTGATAACATCACGGGTAAATTGGCGACAAGTGGTACCAAAAAAGCAAAAACAAGCTCTTCAAAACCAAAACCCTCTGCTGAAAATAAAAAATGATGCGGATCAGGAATTTCGGGAAATAGACCAGACAAAGCGACCCTCCTTCCGGATTTTTTGCTTTTTGGTTAGCCCCCTTGTTCCGTAGGGAGGTTTTCTGACTTTTCTAAACAAAGCCAGGAAAACCCATCCGAATGGGAGGTAATATCCAATCAGATCCCAATCGCGTTTCCAGCGATTTTGATGGTTGTTGCTATGAGATTCGTGGTAAAAATCTCTAAAATGACGTGTATAGCGTATCGGCCATCCAAGCGGACTGGTCATCCAGCGGGTATTTGATAATTTTCTAAATTCCGAAAACAAGGAAGAAAAATGATAGGGTTTGTTCCCATGCTCAAGGACAAGCCGCTCCAACTCAATCTGCATAATATTGCGAATCTCTTCTGCTGTGGACTCCGACTGATTCCGATCTGGTTCTTCCGGGTTCATGCCTCCATGCGAGTGGATCCAGTCACTTATGTTAATAGGTTTTCCTATAAAAAATTTCATTCGGCATGGGAACGCAAAATAGAAAAAAAATGGAAAGATTAAAGCCAGGATGATTAAAGGAAGTGGAATAAAAGGTATACCAAACAAACGACTGCTGATTTTATTAAGCCACTTGAATGTAATGTTTACAGGATTGACCCATTCCGCGTTAATTCCATAAACCGGAATAACAGGCACATTATAACGGACGGCTAATTTGATGAAACTGGGTTGAAACGGTTGAAGACGGTAACGACGATTAAAGCCTTTTCCAATACCAGGAATACCCTCCGGGTAATAGATAAGTCTTTCCTTTTTTGCAAGAATACGATCAAAGTTAATATATGTTTGATCAACCGCACCAAAAAGACGCCACCAATTATCCAAACCAAATGGTCGCATCCACCATTTAAACGCAAGATTTGGAGAATAAAGCGGTCTGAATTTCGCCCTTTTTGTTAAACCACCAGCTCTCCAAAGTAACTGGTCCAGTACAAAAGAGTCATGTGGGAAAGCGTTGCCACTGTGATTGGATATGAGAATTACTGGACCGGAATCGGGAATATTATTATACCCTTTTAGTTCAGCTCGGAAATAATGATCAATAATTTCAGAAGAGACTTCATTGTAAAAGCTGTGCAGATATTCGAAATCCACAGGGTCTTCATCAGAAGTGACATGTGTGTAACGAAAACTGGAAATCATGTTTTATTTATTAAAAAAGGAAATCAGTATAGCGGTCAGAAAAAGCCCAATCCAAAGCGGCCATGGCCCTCCCTGGACTATGGCTATTGTTCCTCCAAGAATACATGAACCGCTGAGGACACTTCCCTTTAATGATTTAAATGAATCAGGAGGAGGTGAGCGATCTGTAATTGTATTTTCCAAATAATTTAGAGTATCAGCTGTGATTCTGGGAAGTCGCATCAATGCATCGGCCAATTCCGGTGTTCCGCGCAAGAACTCGTGCATAACCGAGGAAGGATGAAATTGATTTTTAAAGATACGGATTACATGTGTTTTGGAGACACCCGGAATATCTATATTTGGATCAAGCAATTTTCCGACTCCCTCATAAGTAACCAGTGCTTTTGACATGAGTGTCATCTCCACTGGAAAAAACATGCGATGACTGGCTCCTATAGAAAGTGAACGAATGATCATCTCGCCGATACCAAAATCACCATAAGCAGAGTGTTGATAAAACCGGCGTAACAAATCCGACACAGAGCGACTAAATCCATGAGGATCCCCTTTTTTACCGATTCTGGCCATTGCGGTCAGATTTCGTGCGGCTCCTTCGATATCACCCGAAACCAGTGCATGAAAGTAGTAAAGCATACGTCTGCGGGTACTTTCTTCAAATCTTCCAACCATTCCAAGATCGATAAAGCCTATTTTGTCGTCAGGAAGAATTAATAAATTGCCCGGATGCAGATCGGCATGGAAAAACCCGTCCTTGTAAAGCATCCGGATAATGGCAGAAGCGCCCCGATCTATAATTATTTGTTTCCGTTCATCCGGCAGCTTCTGCAACGCATCGTTATCGGGAGGTATTCCATCCAGAAACTCCATACATAACACATTTTCTGTGCTATATTCACGGTAAATTTTCGGAAATCGGATATAATCCACGTCATGAAAATTAGCGCTGAAACTTTCTATGTTATCAGCTTCATTTTCCAGGTCCACCTCTTTGATAGTATACGTGCAAAACTCGTGAATAAGTTGCCGGGGCTGATACTGAGGAATGATTAAATTCAGGAATTGCCCCAACCATCTTAATAGGGTAATATCCGTAATTACTGTATCCCGAATGCCCGGTTTGACGACTTTCAGTACGACTATATTACCATCAAGTGTGACCGCTTTGTGGGTTTGTGCAATAGAGGCGGATCCAAGAGGATTCTCATCGACCGATGAAAACATATCGTCAAGTGTACCCTGCAGATTTTCTTCAATGATTACACGTATGTGTTCGAACGGAACTTCAGGAAGCTTATACAACAGGTTTTTTAATTCCTTTGTAACTATTTTTGGCAGGATATCTTCACGTAGCGAAAGTATCTGGCCAAGTTTGATATAAGTGGGGCCCAACAATTCAAGTCTGCGTCGAAGTTGAGTAGGAAAGGGGAGATTACGCAGTTCTCGCAAGACAAATGGTTTGACAAAAAAAGCAGATAAACGAGAGGGTAATGATCGAAGCCCCCTTTTTCTCTCCCTGGAAAGGGTAGCGACATAAGCGATAATCCCACCCATAAAAAGACCGGTCATATGACGATGAATCTGCATGAACCTGCGCAGCACACCTTTGTATGGTGCCAGAGGATCAAAATTCATTTTCCGGGTGGTACTGGTAATAATATTATTTCTTGTTTTAGGGGGGATACCATCCGGATCTTTCGAAGAGACATTGTTTTCTTTATTGATCATTAATTTTGGGAAAATAACAAAAGTTGAATGGTCCGGATCAGCCCATAGTTTGCATAAATAACTCTCTCTGGTCAGCCTACAAAAGGCTCCAGATCAACAATATATTGGGCAAATGCAGAAAGTCCCTTTTGAGTAACCTGGTAACGGGACTCAGTCTTATTTTTTTCACTTACTTTTTTCACCGAAATATATCCGGCTTTTTCAAGTTTTGAAAGGTGCGTACTCAAGTTTCCGTCAGTAACTTCCAGTGTTTTTTTCAATTCGTTGAAACTGATATCATCTACTCGTGTTAGAACTGTCATCAGTGCAAGTCTGATTCGTGAATGAATCAAATTGTCCAACTTTCGGTAATCAATAGAAATGGATTCAGTGACCATAGGAAGGGATTTTTTGAACAGTCGTTTATACGTATGTGGGTATTTACGACATTAACCCGTTTTATTATAGTATTAAAAAAATAAATGATTTTAAATAGCCTGTTATCAGGTTTATCTTTTTAAAATACTGTAATTCAATAAAAAAAAGCCCGAATCCGTTTATGGATTCAGGCTAAAAAGGATAGTTTGACTACATTCTTAAAATTATTGTACGAGTCTATTAGTAAAATTGATCAAATTGAAACTATGAAAGTATTTTAAAATAGATTTTTTAATAGTCCATATTACATATGAATCCGCATCCCGGTAGTCGCTCAGGTTATCATATAGTTTTTTCCTGCAACGGACGACATCAGGATGGGTCCAAATATACCGACTGCATGTTCTCATAAGCCATTCGCGGCGTTGCTGTTTCAGGTCATGAAATGCACAATCCGACTCGTCTTTTTGAAGCCATTTTTGCCAACGATTACTTGAAACGACAGCTTGTTCCAGTGCTTCATACAAACCTGAGTTTTTCCCAATCTTGTTTTCGAGATGGATCAAATCCATGAGAGCTTTGAATTCTTCCTCGGTGTACTCAGGCCCGACGTTTGCTCCACCCATTCCACTGAGAGGATAATCTTCAGGATTGTCTACATAGTCAGAATAATGACCCTTTATCAATGCACCGAATGGAGATGATTGAGCGGTTAGATCACGGGCCATTTCCGGTTCGAAATACGTAGTGTGCAGATCCGTTCCAACTTTACCTACAACAAAGCATGGCCATGCGTGTTCTAGTCCGGCTTCTTTTAACCCTTTATCAAGAAGATTCAGGAAGAGTCGAAAACTGTCCGTATTAGCCAAACCTCCGTGCACCTCTTCTGTACCAACTTCGTAAGCAACTTTAGGACGGCCAATGGAAGTGCGATAGTTTTCGGAGTGGTTGATAAGTTCAAGAGTTCGTTCAGCTACCAGTTCTATAGGAATAGGGTCATCACCGGGAATAGTTCGATCTACAGTTGGATCTATATGAAGCAGGTCATATCCGGCATCAAGGCATGCCTCCAGGGATCGTTTCACTTCATTCATAGTTTCTTCAAAGGTGAGACCGTCTTTGGTATGACTGTCTTTGAGCCATGGACCACCGTGATCCAGACAAGGCAATACAGGACTTTCAAGGCCAATTTTTTTACTGTATTCCTGAAGAAATTTAACGAGGTCGTCGGGTGTCCAACCGGTATATCCACCGTCATTGTCAACCTGGTTCAAAGTGGCGGCAAACAAAATGGGAGAATTTACTTCATGTGCTGCTTCAAGGGCAGCCCTGGTAACAGATTCAGAGTTGGGACATACCGCCAGTAATGTAACTCTGTTTTTAAATTTGGTACGGACCATGTCAATAAGGTATCCGACAAGCGGGCGGTTGTTTTGTTTTGCCAGAGATCGAATTGTATCTGCGTTATTTGATGCTTTTGATAACATTTTATTTAATTAATTTTAGAGTTTGTACTACGATAAAGGAATCTGAAGGGATAAGTCAGAACAGCATCTGTTCCTTTTTCAAGTGATCAAAAATTCAAATTTCATAGATTTGAACACCCTGAACAACACGGCTATAAGTAGCTTTTTGGGTTGAGGGGTCATCCACATTGACCTTCCGTTTTACGGCCTGAAACATGCCGAAAAGCTGCCCGAAGAGCACGGCCAGATTTACCTGGTAATGTGCAGGTATCTCCCATTTACCTTCGGGATTATAAGAGAGATACATAACATCCAGATCTTTAAACATTTGATCATGACTGGAGCCAATAACCACTGTTTTGGCTCCCATTTCTCCGAAGGTTTTATGGTATTGTTTAATGACGTCAATTTCATAGCGTCGGGTAAAAGGATCTTCAGACAAGAAAAAACAGACGAAAGAACTTCCATCGACAGCGGAAACCGGACCATGCCTGAAACCGAGGGGGTCGTCACTTTTGGTAAACAGGTCACCTGCCGTTAATTCCTGAACTTTCAGTGCCGACTCGGTGGCGGCGCCCAGAAGATCTTTGTTACCAAGAAAAAATGCCCTGTTAAAATCGGGATCAGACAGTTGGTATATTTCATCGGAATAGGTATCGATAAAATATTCAGCAGAGGCGGCCATGCTTTCGATGATTTCCTTATAACGCTTCATATCGCCAAGGTGAACAAGTGCAAGCGCCGAGACTAACATGGAGCTAAAAGAGCTGGTCATGGCCAGGCCTTTGTCATTGCTGACTGGATGCAGGGGAATTAAAAAAATCTTATCGGGATGAGCCGATGCTGTTTTAGCAAGCTCACCATTCTGGTTACAAGTGATTACAATGTGATGAACATTATCCGGATAATGTTTAAGTGCCAGGTTGAGCACCGCCTTGCTTTCAGGGCTATTGCCGGAACGTGCAAAGTGGATCAGAATATAGTGCTGATGTTCATCAAAAAAATCATGCGGATTGGCCGTTATCCGGGGAGTAGACCAGTTGGCACAATTCGTATGAAAAGTTTTACGAAACAGGTCCACGAGCGATTGACCTACAAAATCCGATGTTCCTGCTCCGGTAAAAATAATTTGTGGACGGCCGGATGGATTATAGAGATCATTTTTTTCAAGGAAAGATTTCAGTTTGCCGGCAAGCTCTCCCATCATTGAAGCTGTGAGATTCCATAAATAAGGTTGTTGTGCTATTTCAGAAGGAGTATGAACCAGTCCATCTTTTGGTTGTGGATCATTAACCCATCGCGCCAGCATGTGAGTCTTGCTGCGGTACCTTTCGAGATAATTTTTAGATAATTGAACTTGTTCTTCCATTTAATACCGATGATGTTGTTCGGTCAACTGATTTAAGGTGAAAAATTGAGGATATTGATTTGGGGCTCTTTGTTTTTAGAATGGACCGGTATTTCTTCTTAAATATTGCGTTGTAAAGACTTCAAACTTGTCCGTATAAAGGACAAATGGGAAATCGAACACAGAAAAACCGGTGATTACCCGGTAACGGACTCCATTTTCTTAATTACAGGGTGAGCCTGGGAGGCAAAGGTATTAAAATGCTTCATATCCTGAAACGCAGTAGTTCCCCCTGGTTCAAGTGTCGAAAATGCACCGGTGATCATTCCAAACTTAAGGCATTCTTCCAAATTTTCTTGTTTGACATATTTACTCAGAAAACCGGCGTTAAAACTGTCACCGGCACCTACGGCATCTACGGGTTTGACATCTATAGCAGAAGCTGTGTATTGCGTTGTCCCTTCTCGGACAACGATACCTTCTGAACCACATGTTACGACTACAGTGCAACCAAATGTCGTGAGGAATTTTATTGCATCATCCAGGTTATTTTTTTTACTGATTAGCAATGCTTCTGCATCATTGGGAAGAAAGACATCAACGTACTTCAGAACATCATAGACATCATCTCCCCATTTTTCATCAGGATCCCAGTTGGTGTCAAGTGATGTGGAAAGCCCCATTGATTTTGCTTTTTTAAAAATTTCTGCACAGTCCGGACGAATACCTTTCTGCAAGTAATAGGACGACATGTGGAGATGTTTGGAGGAACGAACCTGTTCCCAGTTCATATCCTCAATGGAGAGCTCATCCATGGCTCCCGGATAGGTGATCATGCCGCGATCACCTTCCGATGTATAAATACAGGTTAACCCGGTTTTAACTTTTTCTGATACCAAAATATTTGAAATGTCGAGGTCTCGATCATCGAGTATCTGAAGGATTTGTTTACCGAACAAATCCTTGCCGACCCGACCTGTAAATGCAATTTGCAGGCCCAGAGTTGCGGCATTCGATGCAAGTATAGCTGAGGAACTTCCCAGAGTGATGGTCATGTTTTCGGCAATGCGTTCTTTGCCAATCTCGGGAAGGTTGTTGATCTTGTCCATGATCAGGTCCATGTTCAGTTCACCGATAACCACCATATCGGAACTGGCCTTTTCATGTCCTTGTGAGGGCGAATTTTTAATAGTAGAAGGGTTTGACATTAATTCAGAAATTAATACTAGAAGTTAATTTGAAGTTAATTTTTAGCTATAATAGTAGATTAATTGATCCTGGTGATGAATGTCTATGAGTTGAAAAGGCTCAAGTTTCCATTCATCACAGTTGTAATATAAAAAGAAAGTATATGAAATGTAGTAATGAAAATATGCGAAACACATAACTCTAGCTAACGAATTTTCACATTTATTAAGTAAAGAATTTAGATAAAGAATCATTGGTGGTGATTCGAAAATCAGTTGGAGTATTCAGGTTTATAAATTGTCCGGATAAAACATAAGTTCGCCGGAATAAGTACCGTAACCCAGCGACGGATCAATGGTTACCTGATGGAGTAAACGGTTAAAGCCGGTAGACTCCCCCCAGGTCTTCTGGTTAGCCAATCGAATGGAGTAGTCCGGATTTCCGTGCAAAGATTCCTCAGGATCCGGGAGATGGAGAAACAAATCATAGGAACCTTCCGGGATTGCGGATGGGAGACCTAATTTATGAGATAATTGGACGGTTTCTCCTCCATGCCAGAATCGCGGATCATCTGGCAAGTCAACTTTCCATAATTCATTGGGGTTTTCAACATTACGCAATATAACCTGCAGGTTTCTCGGGTTATAAGGGGAAGCAAATCCGTGGTTGACTAGCGTTAGGTTGAAATCAAATGAGCCACCCGGACGCGCAACACTGCTGAATGTTCCGTTTTGAAGTGCAAAGCGGTAACCGAGTCGGCGTTTCACTTCCGGCATACAGCCTTGCTCTACCCATGTGTCAAGTATACGCCGGGAATAACTACGATTCAGGTAAGAATAGCTCATTTGGTCCAGTTCAGCAAGAGCTGTTTCACAATGAAAACGATCTCCGGCATCCGGACGGGGATTACAGGTTTCCCCTCCCATTGGCAGGTATCGGTTTTCCAAACTCAGGTATTCTTTTTCCCATTCGGCATCAATCCGATAAGTCCCTACATCTGTCGGGCTGGCAAGGAAGCAATCGTTCAGATGTGCAGCACGAGACCGATAGGAACCATCATAAGCATTTTCCGGCCCAAGAGGTTTCTCTGTATCAAATATTCGCATTTTAGCTTCAGGATATCGAATTCCGACAGTACGTTCCGGAACAACATCCATTAACCGGAACAATATGGCACGCATATTTTCGGTTGAGGTGAGGTCATTGGTAGAGGCGTGCCATTCGCCCCATGCTCCAATAAAACCACCCTGTACAAAAGCGATGACATCATAATTTCGTTGCATTATCGGTTCAAGCTGATCAATGTGAGCCAGTACACGATCCAGGGGTGCATCAGGGTCACCGATCCGTACGCTATACCGGAATCGGAAATAGCTTTTGGCTCCCGCTTCCCGGACAGCCTGAAAATCCTGTTCAATCAGTTCCAGAAATTCCGGGGTGAAATCCAAATGGATAAAGTCTTCTATGTAGTAAGAGCGGTCAATAATAGTAATGTTATCTTCTTCGCGCAACTGACGCAGCGATCCGGCGTCCATTGGCGGGGTTCCAGGCACCCAGTTCTGACGGGCATAAAACCCGCGTTCCGGATTTGGGAACATTTCATCGGTCTGCTCGTATTGGATTTGTACGGTCTCATCTTTTTGCCTGTCTGAGCATGAGGTCGATATCATGATGAAGAGAAAGATCAGTGCATAGAGAGCGGGTTGGCAGCGTATTGATCTCATAAATGTTTTGTGAATTATCATAGACGTATCGAAGGAAAATAGGATAGAGTGAACCATGCCATCCGAAAAAAAATGTAGTCATTCAAAACGGGTATAATTATACTCGCCCTGAAGAACAGCCGGGACGAGCGTTGTGGGGATCTTTTTCGCTTATTTATTTCAAAATAAGTTTATTCCAATAGCGGAAAAGCAAAATGGTGGAAACAATGGAAGTTCCCAAAAAGATAAAGGCATAGACAAATTCACCATACAGTAAATTTCCAATTGCAAACAGCACACTGTATATAGAGACAGAGCCCAGAAGCATACAAAGAATACCTGTTGGTACGTCCCACTTCAAGTCATTCTCCTTGACCAGGTTGACCTTATCCCTTTTGGCTCTTTCAACGACCTTTTTCCAACCGGGGCCACCTGGTTTAATTTTTGTATAAAAACTTCTAAGCGTATTCTCGTCGGTCGGTTTGGTTAAAAAAGTAACCAAAATCCATGATCCGGAAGTGAGGAAAACTACTCCCACGAACTTGACGATATTCCAGTATCCCACCGTTGAAGTAACTCCAAACAGGGTAACGGTACCATCCATGTGCATGTCAAGTAAAAAGTTTTCAATCATAATAAACATCAGAGAAAAGGAGCCGGCAGCGACCATTGCTGCAACTTCCGAATAGGCATTAATTCTCCACCAGAACCATCGCATAATATAAATGAGGCCGGTCCCTGCACCGATCATCAATAGATACTGAAATGCCTGGAGAGCATTTTGTAATACCAGTGCCAGCAAAATGCCGGAGATCATCAGTGTGAGAGTACTCAAGCGGCCGAATCGTACTCGTTGCCTTTCTGATGCATCAGGATTGTAAAACCGACCATAGAAGTCATTTACCAGATATGAGGAACCCCAGTTAAGCATGGATGCCGTTGTAGACATGTAGGCCGCAATCAGGGAGGCGACAACCAATCCCAATAATCCCGGCGGCAAAAACTCTTTAAGCATGGCCGGATAGGCAAAATCGTTCTGCACATACCGAGCAGGTATATCCGGAAACCGACTAGCCATAGACTGGATATCCGGAAAGACAATTAATGAAGCCAATGCTACCACAATCCAGGGCCATGGCCTAAGGGCGTAGTGAAAAAAGTTAAAAAGCAAAGTTGCGCCCACAGCATCATTTTCACTTTTTGCGGAGAGCATGCGCTGCACTACATATCCGCCACCACCGGGTTCAGCACCAGGATACCAGGCAGCCCACCATTGAACAGCGATAGGAATCAGAAAAATGCTTAGAAAAAGTTCAGGTTGCGAAATACTTGGGAATAAGCTCAATTTGTCCGAAACATTCGGATGTGTAAAGAGGTTTGAAAGGCCGCCGACCTCCGGGGAGTTTACAACATAAACTGCGGCAATGACCGCTCCGAACATGGCAAAGCTGAACTGAAAAAGATCGGTCCATAAAATGGATTTTAGACCACCAAGGGTGCTGTAAAAAACCACAACGGTTCCGGCTATGATCAAAGCGGGTGCAGGCTGAAGGCCAAGCATTACACCCGCAATTTTTATGAATGCAAGAGAGACAGCAGCGATGACCAGTACATTAAAAAAGAAACCGAGATAGAGGGCACGAAATCCACGGAGAAATGCGGCCATTCTCCCGCGGTATCGTAATTCATAAAACTCCAGGTCGGTCATTACCCGGGAACGGTTCCATAGCTTTGCATAAACAAATACCGTAAGCATACCGGTTAGCAGAAATGCCCACCACAACCAATTGCTTGCAACACCCCCGGTTCGAACCATGTCGGTAACCAGATTGGGAGTATCGGATGAAAAAGTTGTTGCCACCATCGAAACACCTAACAACCACCATGGCATATTGCGACCTGACAGAAAAAAGTTGGTTGTACTTTTACCGGCCTGTTTTGAAGCAAAATAGCCGATCGTTAAAAGAATTGAAAAAAAACAGGCCAGAACGACCCAGTCGATTAGTTGCAAAGACATAAGTTTTTAGTTTATGGGTTGGCGGGACAGTTGGACAGAACAGTTGATTCCTATATCATGTACCAGTTTTTGGCATTTTTCCAGTAGATTTTTTCAATGATATGTCCAGACAAATTCAATCCACGAAATAACCCGGGAAATTCGTGCGACTGAAGAATTTCATCTGAGCTGAAAAATTTCCAATGATCCAGCCATCGGCCGGTCAGTTCATCCGAAAGTTCTTGTTCACCCGATTGGCCATCATCGATAATGTCGGTACCGTAGATAATTCGATCCTGATAAGATTCAAAAAAAGAAGCCACTTTACTGTGGTTTGAGACAGATTGCAATTGCAGATGATTAATGCGCTCAGCCAGATCCACAGCAGTGTTGGGATATCGATTCAACCATTTTGCGACTTTGTCTACACTCCATTCCAGGCTTGCCAGGTGAGCACCGATAAATCTTAATCCTGGATGTTTATCGAGCATGGCATCCCGGGCTCCGATTTGATCTTCATAGGAAGGGAGTTCCGGATGCAGATGCATGTGATATTCAGGATGTGCTTTAAAGTATTCTCGGTCTGATTTGACCGTCATTTCATCAATTGGCAACCAGCAGTTGCGGGGTTCACCAAGATGTCCGATAACCGGAATGGAATTCGATTCGAGATAATCTATGACAGGATCAAATCGGGAATCGTTGATCATTACCATAGCTCCTGAAGGATCCCGAAGCTCCATACCGATATTTTTCCAAATTTTAATTCCTCGTGCGCCGGCATCAAGAGTTTCCCGAATCTCTGATAAAGCCTGCTCATGCCATGTCTTCTTTCCCCATTCGGAAACTTGAAATGTACCTACATATTCAACCCGGTCTGTGTAATGTGAACTTATTCCTGTGGCTATTTCACTTTGTTCTTTGACGGATGGGAAAAAAGGCACTTCTGTGTTTATGGTCAAATACTGAAAGCCATAAGCCTCTCCGAGCTTGCATAAGGTGCTTCTGGAGTTGTTATAGTGGATATGGGCATCAATTTTCGGTAAAGTGTTGAAGTCCATCATTTTGTTATATAAAAAGTTCTGTTTTTGTGATGTCAACTGTCCAATCTGAGCAGATCAATACACCGTTCCCGATTGTCATATTTCCATTGTATCTATGTCGGTAATGCGACCATATCCATAAAAATTTCAGTAATTTTTTCTAAATACCGTTGACTCGAAGATATTTTTAATATCAAAAAGTAGCAACATGAAAACGGCAGGGCTATATTATTGATATACAGAATGATTCACTTAAAAATAGTAGTAAATATTGACTTTGATTTCTTCTGTTATAACTGGTATTGCATGGATTTGTATAGTGACAGGTGTTCCTGTCATCCTTTTATACGTAGATATCTGAATTCCTGTACTTTATTGTTAAAAGATAAAGCTATTTAACGCTGATAGTATTGTACGGGCATGAATCCGGTTGTTTTAGAGTTCTCGCCTCATGTTTGAAAGAGCAGGTATTTCTTTGTACCATTACGAGGGTAAATCGCATCAAATCTGATATAAGTGACATTACCTAAAAAATTGATTCTTACTTCTTCGGGAACGGACCGGTTACAAAAAGACCGGCGTGCTGTAAAAAATACATCTAAACTGCCTGGGAAGTCAGCCGGTCAGAAAAAGCGATCGGAGCAGCTTTTGGCTGATCTTTATGAGTGTTATCCCTATCCCAAATGTGCCCTGAATTTTACGAATCCATTTGAGTTGCTTGTTGCAACAATTTTGAGTGCCCAGTGCACAGATGTCCGGGTTAATATTGTAACAATAGGACTTTTCAAAACCTGGCCGACTCCTTATGATATGGCTAATGCGCCACTTCAGGAAATAGAAGAAGCCATAAAAACCACGGGCTTTTATCGAAATAAAGCGAAAGCGATCAAAGAATCAGCGCAAAAAATTGTTAATGAGTTTAACGGTGAAGTACCTCAAACTATGGATGAGCTGCTTTCATTGCGTGGTGTTGCACGAAAAACAGCCAATGTCGTACTGGGAAATGCTTTCGGGCTTAATGAGGGCGTAGTCGTTGATACACATGTCAATCGACTGGTCAATCGTTTCGGCCTTACCCGTTTCAAGGAACCGGTAAAAATCGAACGTGATTTGATGGCGTTATTTCCGCGCGAAGAGTGGACCAATTTGGCACATCTATTGATTGCGCATGGCCGGTCTGCTTGCAAGGCGCGTTTTTCGAAGCCACCGAATCATCCGATCTGTAAAAAATACGGGCGTAATTGCACCTGCAATAAAATGCGTTAATTTGTAAATAGTCAGTATCGCCTGTAATGAGTAAATTTGTGGCTCTTTTTGAGACAGCAAAAATCTGACATGAAAGAAGTCATAAAAAATGATGTAGTGAATAAAACCGGGAACAATGTTCTACATAGCCGGAATGGCAAAGCCTTGCTTGTAGATGATGTTGATAAGAATCTTCCGCCTATTCGTGCGGGCATTGAGATAATTCCAATTACGAATCAGGAAGAAGAATTCTTTTATTTTCATGATCCCGAAGAGTATATGGAGAAGCCATTTGTGTTAAACAAGGAAATTGCGGCACTATTACCGCTTTTCAACGGTAATTATTCGATACGTGATATTGTCACGGAACTGAAGCAATATGGCAGTGAAGTAGAAGAAAGTCATATTTTGTCATTTATGCATCAGCTCGATGAAGCCCGGTTGTTACTCTCTCCCAGGTTTAAGCAACATAAAAAGGAAGTCGATGAGAAATTTGAAAAGGCCGGGGTTCGTCCAGCCATATGTGCAGGACATTCTTATCCGGCCGAAAAAGGGAAGCTGGAAAAGTTACTTAAAAAAGCATTTTCCGAAAGTGACCGATCCGGTAACCCTTCCATAGAAAACAAACCTGTCAATAAGGAAAACGCCAAAAGAGGAGAAGGTGCCCGAAAACGGATAAAGGCCTTATTTGCACCACATATTGATTTACGTGTCGGATTGCCCTCTTACATTTCCGCATTTCGGTCACTAGCAGGAATAAAGCCATCCCGTGTTATAATTCTTGCCACATCGCATTACTCCGGAATGTACCATCCAACTTATGAAGGAAAACCTTTCATTGTTACCCGCAAAGAATTCAAGACTCCCCTGGGGACTGTTCAGGCCGATCAAGACGCCTTGAATTTACTGGAATCGAATGCTCTTAACACCGGTTGTACTTTTCAGGACCGGGCTCACCGGGTTGAACACAGTATCGAGCTTCATCTTATTTTTTTGCAACATCTCTGGTCGCATCCGTTTCGGATCGTTCCTATTCTGGTAGGGTCACTGGAGGAAATGTATTACGTGAAACATGGAGAAATCGGTAATAAAGTGATGGCGATGGCATCCTTGTTAGAAAACTATTTCGGCACGGATGATCAAACACTTTTTCTTATTTCTGGAGATTTAGCTCATTTCGGAAAGAAATTCGGTGATCAGCATACGGCAGCTTCACTCTTTGAGAAAGTAAAGATATTCGATCATACTTTTCTTGAATGTGCGAAAACCGGTGACCGGGAACGTATGCTTGAAATCATTAAAAAGGAAGAAGATCCCTATCGAATTTGTGGATTTCCACCGCTTTATACGGCGTTAACTGCACTTCCAGGAATAGCTGGAAAGGTTACCGGCTACGAGTTCTGGGATGAGCACGAGCGCGAAAGTGCCGTTACATTCGGATCTGTTTTATATCATCAAGACATAAATGAGTAACAAAAGGTAACTATAAACCAGTCAGACCTCTTTCAGAGCTTTAATCAAAGTCTGTTTTGCCGTTGGTTTTTGAAAAAAACACTGAACCATATTGGCAATATCCAGGGTGTTGAAATGATTTTCATCATATCCGCTGAATACAAAAAGCGGGACAGAATGGTAACCGTCAAGATCCCGGATACAACGAATCAGATCAGCTCCGTCTCCCTCCTTCTGCAGGGTTAAATCCACAATGATAATATCAATGGATTGTTTTTTAAGTATATCAAGGGCTACTGCGGCAGAATCAGCGGTGATTAAATGAAACGGTTCCTTTTTCAAGAAGAGCCGAATCAGGTTTTGATTATACGGGTCATCTTCAACATATAAAAGATTTTTAAAAGACATAATATTTTTATGAATCCGGCTTTTCTGCAATATTCATTTTATCTGCAAAATAGACACAAAAATCTCGCATGTCTCCGGCAATGCGGCTGTCGTCGACGGAGCGTTCCAGGGTATCCGCCAATGTTTTTAATGTTTCGTAGAAAAAAATTTTCATTTCGTCCCGGCTCATGTCTTTGGTCCAAAGATCCAGCCGCAGAGTATCTTTGTTTTTGTGATCCCAAAGAGAGAGAAACAGGGCGCGTACAGGCATGGATTTATTCTCAAGATCATCCGCATCCCAGATGATTTTATCCGGGATGTTGTTCTGGTCAAGGGATACTTGAATATTAATTTCTTTTTTCTTCATGGTTAGGAGTCGCAATCTAAAATGTTATTATTAAATCAGATAGAACAAGGGTTATGTAGAAAATAGATGGAGTACCTCTAAAAGACTACGTACAGTACCGATCGAGTTTGTTAATAACTTGTTTCATGTCATCCGGAATATCCGATTCGAAATGAAGCCGGGTTCCGGAAGCCGGATGTTCAAAACCGAGTGATCGTGCGTGCAGGCACTGTCGTTGCATGACCGAAAAAATATTTTGGAACATGGATTTCCGGGTTCCTGTATTCGGGCCATATCGTACACGGTTGCCTCCATACAAGGGGTCACAGAGTATCGGGTATCCCTGCCAGGATAAATGAACCCGGATTTGATGAGTTCGTCCGGTTTCCAGGGTGACATCCACCCATGCCAGGTGGTCGTACCGTTTAATAATTTTATAATGTGTGATGGCAGGTTTTCCATTACCCTCTTTCATTACGGCCATTTTTTTACGGTCGGAGGGGTCACGACCGATCGGTTGTGTTACAGTGTCCGCATCTTTTTGAGGCAGACCCCAAATAATAGCGGTATAAGTGCGATCAACTGATTTACTGGCAAATTGCCTGGATAGATGATGGTGAACCTGCTCGTTTTTGGCAACAACGAGTAATCCGCTGGTACCTTTATCCAGCCTGTGAACAATGCCGGGTCTCAACTCGTTTTTGTCACTGTTTATATTCGCCAGATTCCGGGTGTGGTATAATAGTGCGTTGACCAGGGTTCCACTCCAGTTTCCGTATGCCGGATGAACCACCATACCGGGAGGTTTATCAATAACGATGAGACTGTCGTCCTCGTAAACGATATTCAGGGGGATATTTTCAGCTACAGCTTCCGGAGGAGGCGCTTTGGGGATGATAATTATAATTTCATCGCCGGCCTGAACCCGGTATGAAGATTTTTCAACTTCTCCGTTTACGCGAACCCATCCATTTCGAATTCCCTCCTGTACTTTGTTGCGGGTGGCGTTTTGAATGAAGTTTGTGATATACTTATCCAGTCGTACCTCCTCATGCTGACCTGGAGGCACTTTCAGGTCATATCGGGTAAATTCGTCTTGATCTTGTTCAATGATATGTCTGGAAAATAATTCCGGTTCCATTACAAATAAGGTCAAGGTCTTGGTATGTGGAAAAACAAAAGCCTGAGTGTATTGAAACGTAGCATTTAACAGCAGCTGTGTGATGTAACAAAAACGTGTTGTAAGGATTAAAAGGCATCGTTGTCTTAGAGATAACTATTGATCAAGAAGGGGCCGGAGCTTTATCAGATATGATATATAATAAGTAAAGTAAACCGGCCCCCATCACTTTCAACATGTGTTAAAGAAAGGATGTTATTTGTTTACCCTGGAGGGAAGGATCTTTCTTTTTTCTGCAGGGGAAACGTTGTTTTTTGGAATCGTACTTTTTGTGGAAACGCTGAACCGTGATGACCGGAACACATGTACATAGGCCTCGGATATATGATCTATACCAACAATATTCAATCCCTTCTTCACCTTATCAGGTATTTCGGACAAATCGGGCAGATTTTCTTTTGGAATCACAACGGTTTTGAGTTCCTTCCGCTGGGCGGCAAGAAGTTTCTCATTGAGACCGCCTATGGCATAAACATCGCCACGGAGTGTTAACTCACCTGTAACGGCGACATCAGAACGTACCGGAGTTTTTGAAAGCAGTGAGATCATGGCCAGTGCAATGCCCATACCGGCACTTGGCCCGTCTTTCGGGATGGCTCCTTCAGGAATATGAACATGGATTTCATTTTTATCAAAGAAATCCTGGGGTAAGTCAAAATCACTGGCGTGAGAACGTACAAAAGTCAATGCAGCCTGTGCCGATTCTTTCATGACTTCACCGAGCTGACCGGTAAGCATGAGTTTGTTCTTACCGTACATCCGGGCGACATCAAGTTGAAGAATACTTCCACCGGTGCTGGTCCAGGCCAATCCGTTAACACTGCCGATTTTATCCTCTTTATCCAGAGAGCGATCCTTGTACTTTTCAACTCCAAGAAATTCCGTTACTCGTTTCCGGTTAATAGTAATCCTTGTGAGTCGATTTCCCTGTCTCTTTTGTTCAACAATTTTCTTTGCAATCTTTCGACATAAAGATGCAATATTTCGCTCCAGTACGCGAACACCGGCTTCAGCTGTATATCGCTGAATAATCAAGCGGAGTGCCTCTTCTTTGAAATGAACCCTTGATGGCAGGAGTCCGTGTGATTTGAGTAGTTTCGGAATGAGGTGACGTTTAGCAATCTCGATCTTGTCGTGTTCAAGATATCCGTGAAGAGGAATAATTTCCATGCGATCCAGTAAGGCGGGTTGAATATCGCTGGCAACATTGGCGGTCGTAATGAACATTGCCTGGGAGAGATCAAAATCCAAATCCATGTAGTGATCGTTGAAAGTATCGTTTTGTTCAGGATCGAGCACTTCAAGGATAGCGGATGAAGGATCCCCACGAAAATCGTGACCAAGCTTGTCGATTTCATCCAGAATGATCACAGGATTCATAGTACCAGCCTTCTTTATAGCCTGGATGATGCGTCCGGGCATGGAACCGATATACGTTTTTCGGTGACCGCGAATTTCAGCTTCATCACTTACGCCACCGAGAGACAGTCGTACCATTTTGCGGTTAATAGCTTCTGCAATGGATTTAGCAAGGCTTGTTTTACCTGTACCGGGAGGCCCGACAAAGCAGAGGATTTGTCCTTTTAATTTTGAAACAAGGTTGAGTACCGCGATGTGTTCCAATATGCGTTCTTTGGGTTTTTCAAGTCCGAAATGGTCCTTTTCAAGAGCGTTATGAACAGCTACGATATCAGGTCTGTCGTTGGAAAATATGCCCCAGGGCATCGCAAGAATCCAGTCGAGATAGTTGCGGGAAACGCTGTATTCGGGTGACATCACCGGTGTTTTTTTCAGACGCTCAAGTTCTTCGAAGGCTTTGGCCCGAGCCGTTTCCGGCAAAGGCCGGGAATCAAGGGCTTCCTTTATTTTGACAAGCTCCGGATCGGCATAGGTTTCTTCATCCAGCTCGTCCTGTAGTACTTTGATCTGTTCCTGGATGTAAAACTTCCGCTGGGTTTCCTGAATTTCATCTTGCACTTTTTCGTTGATCTCATTGGATACGGCAAGCATTTCGAGATCGCTGGTGATATGAGTTAGCACTTTTTTATACTGGTTGGTAACATCTTTTTCTTCCAGAAGTTTTTGTTTCTCCCGGATGTCAAGATCCAGATAAGAGGCCATGAAAAATAGCAGGTGTTGCGGATTATAATTCTGTTCGAATCCCAGTAATACCTCCTCCGGTAAATCCTGGTTTAACAGAATAAGCTTTTCAAAAGCTTCTTTTGTTTTACGGATAAGTGCTTTAAGCCGAGGTGTCATTCGAATTTTCCGGGGCTCGACTATCTGTATTTCAGCTTCAAGAAAAGTTTCGGTTTGGTTGAACTGCAATACATCGCCCTCTCGAATACCGCTGATCAAAACTTTGATCAAGTCATTTGGAAGATGTAACACCTGAATAATCTGTGCAAGGGTTCCCTTTTTATAAAGGCTTTCCGTGTCCGGACTCTCCTGGTCAGGATCTTTTTGGGCACACAACATAACATATTTATCCCTTTCAACAGCCGTTTTGACTGCTTCAATAGTTGCAGGACGCCCCACCAGGATCGGAAACATGGTGTTAGGAAATATCACTGTATCACGAAGAGGTACGACAGGTACCCTGGAGGGCACTTCATCAATGAGTCTTTGAACGTTTTTTTTCTGTTGTTTTTTACTCAAATTCCGACTATTCCTCAGGTTGATTTAATATTTGTTACAAAATAGCCATTTTTAGTGCAAATTCGCAGTGTAAGCATTTGGTTTTTTCATACTCTAAACATGCAGAGTGAATCTGCCTGAAATTATTTATAATGTTCAGAACAAACGAGAGCCACATTCATTTTTGTAGGATTCCACTTGTATGAAAAATAGTTCTATCTTTCGCTTAAAGAATCACACTGTCAGAATTGACAATAAAAGTGATAAATCACCCATGATAGAAATTTTGGCACCCAGGCATATGAATTGGGTGCACCACGTGACGATATAAAACAAAGAAAATTAACTCATGGAGATTCTGTCTGTCATATGAAATGAGATAATTTAAAACAGATGAAAAAAGTGTCGTGATACGAAGCCTGTATATTAAAAACTATGCACTTATTGATGAACTGGAGGTTTCTTTTGGGGCCGGACTGAACATTCTAACCGGTCAGACCGGAGCCGGTAAGTCTATTATCATAGGTGCGCTGAATGCAGTTCTGGGGGAAAGGGCAGATACGGAAACAGTAAGAGAAGGGGCGGATAAAGCGGTTGTAGAAATGGTTATACAGGTAGGGGTTGACCGCAATCCGCTTGTAATGCAACTTTTGCAAAAAAACGAAATTGATATGCCGGGTCAGGATGTGATTTTACGACGGGAAATTCGTCCATCCGGAAGCCGGGCTTTTGTCAACGATACACCTGTCAATATTTCCGTTTTACGAGCGGTGGGTGATCGGCTGGTAGATCTTCATGGTCAGCATGATCATCAACTCCTATTGAAAGAAGATTATCACAGAGAGGTGATCGATGGTTTACGAACGGTGGGGGAACTAAAAAAAAAATATGAAGAAGCCTTTCGGAATGTACACCGATTACGTAAAGAACTGGAAGAACTCCGGCAACAGGAGCAGGAACTGAATGAAAAAATGGAACTGTACCGGTTTCAGTTGAAGGAGTTAGAAGCTGTCGATCTTGATGAAGAGGCGTTTAATGAGATTGAGGCTGAAATGAAACGGCTTGACAATGCGGAAGAATTGGATCAGAAGGCTGCTCAGATTGGTGAGGCAGGTTCTGAAGGTGAACATAATTTAATGGATTTGCTGTCATTGATAGATAGTGCACTTCAGGATATTAAAGAAATTGAGCCGGGATTTTCTTCCTACGCTGAAGAATTGAAAGCGGCACGGATCAGCATACAGGAATTACTCTCTTACACAGAACGGTACCGGTCGGGTATAGAGTTTAATTCTGCTCGCCTGGAAGAATTACGCCAGAAACAGGCGGAAATTCGCAGACTTGAGAAAAAGTATGGAAGGCCACTAACCGAGCTGATCCATTATAGAAGGGAAATGGCCTATGCTGTAAATCTGGCAGAAAATTTTGATCTGGAACTGGGAAAAAAGCAAAAGGAACTTCAGGTGGCGACCATTGAGTTGCGGGATTGTGCAGAAGCATTACACAATGCCCGATTGGATGTCGGAGTAGAGTTGGATGACAGGATTTCCGGAGCTTTGAAACAATTGGGCATTCCCCATAACCGCTTTGAAACACATGTGCAATGGCGGCGAGAGTCGGATGGCTGGATTGAATGGAACGGAGTACAGGTGGGGTGTCATCTCGACGGTCCCGACGATGTTTTTTTTCATATAAGTACAAATAAAGGGGAGTCACCCCGGCCGTTGGTGCGGATCGCATCAGGCGGTGAAATCTCGAGAGTCATGCTAGCGATGAAGTCTGTTATTGCACGTGAACAACATTTGCCGGTAATGGTTTTCGATGAAATAGATAATGGTATTAGCGGTGCGATTGCTGAACAGGTTGGACAAACCATGCACGACTTGTCACAGCATTGCCAAATCATCGCGATTACTCATCAACCCCAGATTGCAGGTCAGGCGGATCATCACTACAGGGTTGAAAAACAGGAGTCAGGTGTCAGGACAGCTACTTATATCCGTCTTCTTGATGAAGAGGCGCACATCTCGGAAATAGCCTCACTAATCAGCGGGGCCGAAGTAAGTTCACATGCAGTCGCCAGTGCACGGGAACTGGTGAATAAAGCCAATAGTCGTAAGGGGTTTAGCAGAACTAACGAGTAATAATTCAGAATATTAAAGCATTGGAAGAATTCAATACGGAAGTGTTTGATTATCAGGGCATGGCTGTAAGATATTACCGTCATGGAGCTGGGCCTGCGTTATTAATCTTGCATGGTTGGGGCAGCCGGGCTTCAGTAATGAAGTACCTTGCTGAAGGGCTGGCTGATAAAAGAACCTGCTATGTTCCGGATTTACCGGGTTTCGGTGATACTCCTCCACCTGACAAACCCTGGTGTATAGATGATTATGTTGATTTTGCTGAAGCATTTATAAAAGATGTGGCGGGTGCTCCGGCGGATGTGCTTGCGCACTCATTTGGGGGACGAATGGTGCTAAAATGGTGTGGAAGAAAAGATGCCTCCGGATTGCTTGGAAAGGTCCTCATCACTGGCGGAGCCGGGATGAAGCCGCGAAGGTCGTTTTCGTATTACCGCAGAAGGTTGGTTGCGATGCTGCTGAAAAGTCCGTTTATGATATTACCAGATACTTTGAAAATAAAAGCACTCAACTGGCTTCGCAGGACCTCAATTTGGAAGGCACTTGGGTCGTCTGAATACCGGCAATTTGAGGGGGTGATGCGTGATACATTTGTCAGGACAGTAACGGAACACCTGGACGCAGGTTTACAGGACGTGCAGCATGAAGTATTGCTCTTGTGGGGGAAAGAAGATCTGGTTACACCCTGGTATCAAGCCGAACGGATGGAGAAAGGATTGCGGAACGGAGTACTTGTCGGAATCGATAATGCCGGGCACTATGCTTTTTTGGATCAGCCCGATCGGTTTCTCAGGATTGCGCGTGCATTTTTTCTGCAAAAAGGGGATTGAATCAGCATTATTGACAAACGCAAATCAACGGATTAAAAATCAAAACATAAAGTTAGCCCTGAAATCACTCCAGGTGAAATCACTACCCTCGCTTGAGTCACGCCAGGATTGAATAATCCACTCACCGCTTTCTTCATCCCGGATCAGATTCAATTGTATTTTGCCACTTGCCTGCGATGGCAGAGTGGTTTGCCGGTTGTGTTCAATGGTGAGTGTATAATTCGCTTCAAACCGCTCTGCGTCCTCCCCGATGGGTGCAGATGATGTATTCTCCAATTTTAGCTCATGTCCACCCTGTCCTTCTGCGTCGGAGCGCATATTATTGAGATAAGTTTTCTCTTCCTCAAAACCCCACCCCTGCCACGTATCGGGGTCATTGCTTTGAGCAGCGATTGAAGGTTCATAGGTAAAAGACTCATTGGA
Source organism: Balneolales bacterium (assembly GCA_040905705.1). Taxonomy (GTDB): domain Bacteria; phylum Bacteroidota; class Rhodothermia; order Balneolales; family Natronogracilivirgulaceae; genus JBBDQZ01. The sequence goes on along the minus strand of JBBDQZ010000066.1, from coordinate 51,035 downwards.
AAGACACTTGAGATAATTGTCAACATTCAATGTTCGCATAGCGTTTTGTAGATTTTCGATTACATTTTGCGGATGAAGGGGTGGGATAAACACGGGAACGGTCGTTGATCCCGGATCTTCAGGGTCCCTGGTTTCGAAAACACTACAGGCAGAGATCAATACAATACATAATAATAATACCGTAGCAATACTTTGCATTGCAAAGTTGCTATGGTAAAAATTACTCATAACTTGTAAATGGTTGTTTTTTAATGAATTCATCGAAATAGTAATACCACTTGCGAAATGGTGCGTACGCTTTTTCCGGATCAAACGGACGTTTGTAAGGATGCCGGCGGCACGATTCACTGCAGCATCCCTCCATCATCTCAGCTCCTTGTAGTGAACAGATAAACAGGCGGTTACACTCCAAATTTGCGCAATTGATGTACATATCACATGGATGGCCGGTGATTTCACAATGACTGATCGGCTGTTCGGCTTCAGCATTAACTGGAACAACCATTCGGTCATCAAAGACAAAACATTTTCCCCGGAAATGACACCCGTTCTCTTTTTGTGCATAATTCAGTATGCCACCATGAAGTTGATTCACATCCCGATAGCCCTTTTTTATCATCAGGTTCGAGAATTTCTCACAACGAATACCACCCGTGCAGTACATCAGTACTTTTTTATTTTTATCTATGTCGGCTTTTTCAAGCCATTTTGGAAAGTCATAGAAATTTTCCACATCCGGCAACAGAGCGCCTTTAAAATGGCCAATCCGGGATTCATAGTTGTTCCTCACATCGATGATCACACAATCATCCTCTGATTCCAGAACTTCTCGCCATTCGTGTGGCTGGAGGTGTTTTCCACCATTGTTTTTTGGGTCCAGTGATTCGTCCGCCCGCAGCGAGACTATTTCAGGGCGTGCTTTGACGATCAATTTGGCAAATGGAATGCGGTCGCATCCATCCTCCTTGAACTCGGTGTCATCGAAACCGTTGCATTTGCGTAGTTCCTTTTTATAAACTTCAATCTGATCGCATGTACCAGCCAGGGTTCCGTTGATGCCTTCTTCCGATATATATACCCGTCCTTTCAGATCCAAATCCTGACAAAGCTTTTTGTGATCAACGGTCCATCTTTCGGGAGAGGGTATCGGGGAAAAATTATAGTATAAAATGACGCGATAAGGTAAGGTCATATGTTGCTTAACAAAAGTAATTTGCCTTGTTTTTCAAAATTTGAAACGAGTGGAACAAGTGTATTGGTATCATGAACAGGTCTTGTCTTAAAGATAGATATAACTGATACAATATAACGACTTGATGCTTCATTGTTGAAAGATCGGATGTTGGTTCTGCCATGTTGGATGGGTAAATTCAATTTCTATTCCAATCCATTGTTTTATCATGTCAAAGTTATTCCCCTTTATGGTTATTGTTTGCCTGTTTGCGTTCACAGGTGAAGCAGAAAGCAGATCCAAAAGTGATAAAGAGGTGGATTCCATAACGACTATTCTGCACTCCGAACTACAGGAGTTTTTCGAAAGGGAAAATGTACCGGCCGTATTTTCATCGCAAGCTGAAATCGTAAAATGCCTGACTCCCTGGTTGATACTATACGGGGAAGTTGAGAATTTGCTGGATATGAAGACTCGTCAAAAAATCAATGATCTGTTGCATTTTGATCAGCAATCAGCCGAGTCGTTCGATTCGGAATCGGGAAGATTCCGGCTCTATTTCTATCGGGAAGGAGAACATGCTGTGCCGGAGGAGGACAATGATCAGTCAGGGGTACCGGATTATGTCGAACGTGCAGCAGAATATGCCGATGAGTCGTGGCAACACCAGGTTGCTGAGCTCGGGTTTGAGGATCCGGTTGTTATTGGGCCGCTCAGCATTGAATTCCGGGATATCGACTCACTTACCTACGGATATACGCAACCTGATGGATTGACCACCAGGATTGTAGTACATAGCAATTTTGAAGATTTTCCGCCGAATGACGACCCCGAGGGCAACCAGCTGGGTGCATTAAAAGTCACCATTGCTCATGAGCTGAAACATTCGATTCAGTATGCAACAAACCGGTGGAGAGGGGATGCCGGAGAGGTTGACTGGATGGAGATGGATGCCACCATGATGGAAAACATTGTTTACCCGCAGGTTAATGACTACTACAACTATATAGGCGGGTCGGCGGGGATATTCGGAAATCCCCGTCGTTCAACACCGGTAGCTTATCATCACGTCACATGGTCACTCTTTTATGCCGAACATCTCGGAATGCTGTACTGGGTTGAAACCTGGCAGGAAATCCAAGACGATCACTATATTCCAATGCTGGATGCCATGATGCAGGCGTTGCCCGGAATTTCATCCGGTGAGGAGCAGATGACCTTCAACCAATTGTTTGTCCGCAATCATCTCTGGCACGCCACCTCGGGCACGAGGAATATTCAGGGATACGGATTTTCCGAATCTGTTTACTACCCCGACGCATTTATGGAACAGGTGCACCATGTAGTTCCGGAAGCGTTTGAGGATGCCGGACAGATAGCAAACCTGGCGGGATCTTACAGGATGTTTCACCTTGGTCCGGGTCAAATCGGGCAGATTACGATCCTGGCGGAACACAATCATAATAACTTAGCGATCGGCCTTGCCGCTTATCGAACGGACGGATCGGTTGAAGAATGGATTGTTCCGCCCGGAGAAAACGGGTTTACCCAGGCAACTTCTCCATTTTCAGCCGTGGATATCGATTCGTTTATTGTTGTTTTGGCCAATGCGGATCGCACAGACCAGGTTACATATACCCTGAAAATGAGTATGATGACGATTCCCGAAATCGTTACGCTTGAGCCGAATTTTCCAAATCCGCTTAGTCATTTATCAAGCAATTCACAAACCACTATCGCATTCAGTGTTCCTGAAACCGAGCATGTAACGATTTCCGTTTACGATGTGACAGGCCGCAAAATCGCGACGGTGTTTGAGCGACAAGTGGACCCGGGCAGATATTTGATTCCGTTTGATGCGGCTGGGCTGGCGAGTGGTGTGTATGTGTATCATATGCAGGCAGGTCATGTACAAAAATCGAGACAGATGACGTTTATAAGATAAACCGGTGTATGGCGGCATGACATATTTTAATTTAACAACAAAGTTGAGGGTATTGATATTTCTGATTTTCGGAGTTTCACTCATGGTGTTTTTGAAAGAAGACCCTGTGATGGCATCTGTCCAAAAAGTGACTCCGGATACATCAGAAATCTCTACCGGCCGCGAGGCAATGCTGAATCATATTGAAAGTTTATTCGATACTTCATCAGGAATGCAAATCGCATCAGAGGTGAAGCCGGCCCGCTGTCTGTTTCCTTACTATCAATTGTATGAGGAAGTCGAGGATGAACTTTCAGTGACAGCGCGGCAAGAACTCCGGCAGTTGCTAATGGAGCCCGTTGAAGAGGATCTCGATACGCTATATTCGGCGTCCGGGAAATTTCGAATTTTATATACAACCGCAGGCCCGGATTCCATTCCCGCAGCAGACAGCAGTGGCAGCGGTATTCCGGATTATGCGGAATGGACGGCGGAGTTTGCCGATTCCTCCTATCGTTATCAGGTTGAAACACTTGGTTTTGTGGACCCAACGGTGCACCGTGGGAATGGACAGGAATGCGGCAACCGGACGGGCGAGTGGCAGGATACCGTTATCACAATCCAATTCAAGGATTTCGGTTACTATGGTGGATTCAATCCGTCAAGGCCTTTCGAGTTTTTAGTCCACAGTACTTTTGACGGTTTTCCTCCAAACGATAAACATGAAAACCAGCAACTCGGTTCATTGCAGGTCACCATTGCACATGAGTTTAAACATGTTGTCCAGTATGCCACCAACTGTATGACCGGCGATGCAGGCCATAACGCCTGGCTGGAGATGGACGCCACTATGATGGAGAATATCGTCCATCCCGATGTCAATGACTATTACAACTATATTATTGAAAACACATCGATTTTTAACAGCCCCGCGTATTCTATTCCAGCTTACGACGATTACTGGAAGTCCTACAATCATGTGACCTGGATGCTGTTTTATGCCGAGAAATACGGAATGGATTACTGGGTTGATGTCTGGGACCGGATTTACAACTTTCATGAATTGCCGTTCCTGGATGCAATGAAGGTAGAACTGATTGAAAGAACAGATAATTTTGAGGCGTCACTCATCCGAAACCATCTCTGGCATCTGGCCTCGGGGGCCCGTTCGGTACCGGTGGACAGTTTTCCGGACGGCTACGGATTTATGGAAAGAGAGGCATATCCGAATGCCCGGGTGAGTGCCCATTTTAAAGAGCTTCCGATCGAGCCCAATGCGATGGTAGAAATACCTTTACGAGCGGCAAGGTATTATGAATTCTCACCTGAGGAATTCCAGGAAAGCGATACGGTTGCGATTGCCGTATTCAGCGACAGTTTGGGAGCGGGTATCGGTTTGTTAGCTAAAATGAAAAGCGGGGAAATCAGGGAGCACATAATTCTTTCATCGGAATCGACCCCGCAAAAATATGCATTTCCAATGGATTGGGAAGAGCTTGCCTGGCTGGGCGTTGTTAACGTAAACGGAAATTATCAGTTGCCCCTGCGCACAGAATTATTTGCGGGTTCCGGAAAGAATATTGAGCAGCTAAGCTATGGAGACATCACCCGGACCCGTGATCTGAACGGCGAAGATGCCCGATCGATATTGCAACAAAAGATCAACGGTACTTCATTGTCGGGTTTTGAAAAATATATTGGAGATGTAAGCGGGAATGGTACGGTCACCCTATATGATGCAGCATGGATATATCGGGCATTGGAAGACCCTGGAAGTACAATATTTCCGGTCGATGATAATCAGGATGGCAAGGCGCCCGAATGGGGCCGGTTTGTACGTGTTGAACCGGAGCAGAATACGATTTTTCCCGAAGCCAAAACAGGACCACCCGGTTCGATACGAGATACAATAACCGCAACATTGCGTCTGGATACGACTCAACCGGTAGTTACAGAGGAAATGGATATTACTTTATCAGTGCCGGGTGCGTCCGATTCGATCTGGCACTCTTTATTTATCGAGATTGCCATGGACTATCCCGAGGATGAAGAAGGAGAGATGACCGATAATATGGTTGAACTTGAACTGGTCGATGTGCTGGCCCATGCAGAACCGGAAATCCGTAATGAATGGGAGCATGTAGGGACCGATTACCAGCTTAAATTCGCTTATGCAGCATCCGGCCCATTTAATTCTTCAACAAATCCGGATGATTTACTGACATTCCGGTTTGTCCCCCATACCGGTGGAAACATTCAATTTGAAATTACATCGCTGGAATTGGATGAAAGGAACTACAGGGTAGCACACCCGTTGATGGACCCTGTAGCAGTCAAAGGGCTTCCGGTTACGGAACCACCCGGCGAAAAACCGGTGGTTTTTGCACTTAATCAGAATTACCCGAACCCGTTCAATCCCGAAACGACTATCACCTTTTCCCTGCCCGAAACCGCATCGGTCAGATTGCAGGTATTTGATATTACCGGAAGAGTAGTTGCCAAACTTGTTGATGAGACGATGGGAAGGGGCCACCATTCATTGCGATTTGATTCGCGCCATTTCTCCGGGCTCAGCAGTGGCATCTACCTGTACCGCCTGGAGTCTGCAGGGCAGAGTGCTGTTCGAAAAATGATGATTATCAAGTAGTGAGCGGAATTTATATACACATTCCATTTTGCAAGCAGGCTTGTTCCTATTGTAATTTCTATTTTGTTACAAAGGATGAGCTCATTCCGACATTTTTAGAGGCGCTTTTAGAGGAGGTAGCTTCAACTCAATCCCCCGTTCTGTCTGAACCATTGGAAACCATATATATTGGGGGAGGCACACCATCACGATTATCGTCTGACCAGATAAAACGGCTGGTTGAAGTCATACATTGGCGATTCGATTTAGATTGGTTGAAAGAGTTCACTGTGGAAGTCAACCCCGAAGATCTGACCAAAAACTGGTTGACCAGTGTGAAACAATTGGGAGTCACGCGCTTAAGTATGGGGATTCAGTCATTTCAGCCGGAATTGCTGAAATTCATGCATCGTGCACACACTGTCCGGCAGGCTCATCAGGCATTGGAGCTTCTGGCGGATTCCGGTTTGAAGTCATTCAGCGTAGATCTTATTTATGGCAGTCCGGGTCAAACCGAAGAACAGCTCCGGGATGATCTTCACTGTCTCCTTTCATACAGCCCACCTCATGTTTCAGCTTATTCATTAACCATAGAACCTAAAACAAGGCTTGGAAAACAATATGAGTTGGGACGGCTTCAACCCGCTTGCGATGATGATATAGTCAAACAGTCACGCTTTATTCGCAATGCATTGTTTTCAAATGGGTTAAGACAGTATGAAGTCAGCAATTATGCTATACCGGGGCACGAAGCTGTTCACAACTCTGCTTATTGGCGTCATGAAAACTATCTTGGGCTGGGTCCTGCTGCCCATTCTTTTTACTGGAAACCCGGTGAAACCTCTGCGAGACGATGGCACAACCCTCCCGATCTGCATATATACCGGAAACCGAAGCATACGCTACATTATCCTGGCATTTCCAATCCAAAAATTACAGATGCCAAACCTGTTGAAGAAACCTTATCGTTGAAAACGCTGGCAGAAGAACGCATTATGATGGGACTGAGATGTGTTGAGGGTATTTCGGAGGAAGAATTGAAGGCAAAATATAACTATACATTCAATGAAGATCAGAAAAAGCAGTTGAGCATTTTTCGGGATGAAGGCCTGATGTATCCGGAAAATCCGATTAGACTTACAAAAAAAGGTTTTGCACTGGTCGATGCAATCACTGTCAGGATTTTGTAGAGGCAAGTCCGATGTTCTGAAAAATCCGCATTCTTCTGAAGAATGAACAAACACCTCTTCTATGCAAAGTACAAGCAAACACGGGTATTTAAGAAACGGCAATCCATAAGGAAGAATATCCGGTGAAAAGTATTTATTAAAAAAAACTAACATTTATTAAAAAAAAGTAATATTATTGTCACAACCCATGTATTCACAAAAATGACTACTTATGAACAAACAATTATTAATTATAGTATTTGCGCATTTACTGATTATAAACAGTGCTTATGCGCAAGTGTCCGGTGGAGCTGATGAAAATCAGCCTGTTGTGTTACCAGAGGCCGGAAATATTGGTCTGGGTTTTGACGCCGTACCGTTTCTGGAGTATCTCGGTAATATATTCAATGGCTCAACGAATAATTCGGTAAGTGCTGACTTTCCCAGAGCGTCTCAGCAAGTTTTAGGGAAGTATTTTCTAACAAACGACATGGCTTTGAGAACCAGACTTAGATTAGGACAAAGCAGAGTCACTAGTCGAAACCGGGTGATGCTTGATAATCAGCAAATTCCTGATCCGGATGTTGAAGTGACGGATGAGTGGGTCAACTCTTTCTCGAATGTTCAAGTTGGTTCAGGACTGGAGTTTCGTCGGGGAGAGGGAAAAGTTGTTGGCGTGTTCGGTGGTGAAGCAAGTTTCATGTACCAAAATAGTACTACTGAATATGACTATGGTAATCCCATCACGGAGAGCAATCAGTCTCCCAGCTCAACATTTGGCATGGTAAATAATGGACGATTTGAACGTATTGTTGAACGGAAAACAAACAAGCAACTGGGTGCCGGACTTGACGGGTTTATCGGTGTGGAATATTTCTTTGCTCCAAAAATATCTATAGGAGCAGAATTCATGCTCGGCTTTAGTTTTAACAAAGTATATCGTCAACAATCAACTTTTGAGTATTGGGACACCGTTTCCGGGACTGTTCAAACCCGGAAATCTATTTCCGAAGGGGGAAACAGTATGACTCTGAGTACCGGAAACTATGGGGGCTCCATCAACCTGATGTTCCATTTCTAACCCAACCAACTTTTTATCACCATTAAGCAAATCAACGTACTATGAAAACTTTACACGTCTTTTTGATACTCTCTTTGGCAGCTGTTATGGCTGTGATATCGGCCTGCGAAAATATCACAAATCCGGATCCTATCAATGTCATTAATGAGGATAAAGTGGCAACGATTCGAGGTACTGTATATGCAAATCTCGATTTAACCAACGATACAACCGGTGTGGTGGAAATGAATTTTGAGCGGCCACCGGCTGGCACCAATATCAAGGTTCTGATGGACTCCGAAGACTTCGTTGCAAGTCCACAGCCAGGTGTGAATTATCAAAAATTGTCTTATGCAACTACAGTGGATGATTCCGGTAATTATATTATCGAAGTTCCGGCTATGGATACTCCATTGAATGCTGAAATATATCTGGATGAATTTTCCGCAACGCAGGTTCAGGCGGACAGCTCTGAAGAGTCCAGGATTTTTTCGCCGGCCCAGTTTCCTTATACGGTCACGGTAAGTGCCGGTTTTACCACGCACCGGGATATCTTCTATAATTCAAACTAAACAGGGATTTGTAGACGAACCGCATCGGATAATAAACACTTTCATTTGTTAGTTAATGGGACGCCAGAAAGAGCGTGCGATATGTGCGGCGTTACCAACAGCGAACAGGAAGACTTCCCCGAGGAGGAACCAGAGTCGTGAGGCTATTGCAATGGTGGTGGCTTCGGCAACACTAAGTCCGAGCTGATTGAGGTATATGACGATCATGGTTTCCCGGACACCTATTCCTCCGGGTGCAAAAAAAGCGAGTACCCCGATGTTAGCGGCCAGCGGGAAGCACAAACCGGTCAATAGAGGAACATCCTGAGATACCAGCGCCTGCACTAAAAAATAAAATCCGATTCCCCAGATTCCCCAGTTCAATAAGCTGTAGGGTACCACCCGCCGGATCATGTGCCAGTCGAGCGGTGAAATATTGACTTCCCGCTTCATCACTCTTTTCATCACGTTATTGACGATATTCGGCAGCAGTGAGCTGAAGATAAACGGGGTGATCCCCAACCAGACCAGCATACCTGTTACCCCGCCATAGGAGAAATTTCCGGCGAGATTGTAGCCGATCAACCCTAGAAAAAATCCGACCCAGATGCTGATAATCTGCTCTTTGAAGGAAAGAAGTGAAAGGGAGCCAAGGTTATGCTCGCTGTGTTTTTCAACATAAGCCGAGCGGCCAAGCAGTACCCAGAGTCTCCCCGGAATGTATTTTCCAAATATCGAAAGGCCGGCACTGGCCATAATGGTGCGGTTACGGATATTGTGATATTCAGATCCCAAAACTTTGCCCCAGCATATGCTGTATAGAAGAAAACCGACCCAAAGGAAAAACACCGAATAAAACAAATAGGGATAGGAGAAGACGGTTGGCCTGATCAGATAGTCAGCGTAGTACAGGCCTGCTAACAGAAAGATCAGGGATGCATAGATAATGATCTTGCTTAAATGTTTGGAAAAAAACGAAGACAAAACGTTAAGGATTGTTGAGGCGGTACATGGGTTTGGCCATGCAATAATTATTGCATTGGCTCATATAACCGATCATTTCAATGAATGATCTAAAATGATCAATATATTTTTCAATATACAAAAGATTGCATATTGACGTATGCCTTCAGAATCACATTGATGGCCGATGGTGATTGTCCGGAAGAACAGATACAAAACGAAGAAATGCTGGTTCATTTATTTATAAAAAGGATTGGTTTTATAAGTGTCTTTTTGTTGATATGCCCGGATGTAGGTTACGTAGTTATCCGAATATTTAACCAACGACTCGATTTCTTCACTGGTCAGTTTACGGACCGGTTTGGCCGGAGCGCCCATACAAAGATATCCGGAGGGCATGGTTTTACCCGGCGGGACCAGACTCCCCGCAGCAATCATACAATCTGTTTCGATGACGGCATGATCAAGTATGACCGACTGCATACCAATCAGCACACGTTCATGAATAGTACATCCGTGAATAATGGCCCCATGCCCGACCGTTACCTGATCTCCTATGATCGTCGGGGCGATCCGGTTTGTGACATGTACGCAGGAATTATCTTGAATATTGGACCGTTCTCCGATTTGAATATAATTCACATCGCCTCTTATGGTAGTGTTAAACCATATGCTGGACTCTTTACCAAGGGTTACATTACCGATAACATCGGCACTGGGTGCGATAAAGCAGGATTCGTCAATTTCAGGTTTGGAATTTAAAAACTCGTAGATCATGATCATTCAGGTTATAGAGTAACAGTGTAGATTAAAATGATGATGAAGATAAATTTACAGGGTTTATATTTAGCAGAGCCTTTTTGATATAGTAAATAGATACAAGAATCAGGATTAGGCGTTGACTTTAAACAAAAATATTCGGTTCTTTGGTTTCATTATGATCAATCAGCACACAATCAATATACGTATTAGCAACCGTCGCCGACGTTTTCGTCTCCGCCTGTGGGTTGGTTTATGTGAAGATTGTGTCTGAAAACCAGTATTTTATCGTTTATTTTAAAAAGGCAGAATCTTCACGGGTTCTGCTTTTTTTTTATCTGTTTTTTTCACGGCTTTTTAAAATTGAGAATAACCGGTTAATATATCTGAAATGCGGAAATTAAACCCCTAATTCTATTATCATATTATGAATGATCCAATTGTACTTGCGTATAGTGGGGGACTGGATACCAGTTTTTGTATTCCCTATCTGAAAGAAAAATACCGGTCGGATGTACATGCTGTGATTGTTGATTGCGTCGGATTGACGCGGTTGCAAAAAGAAACAATCCGGGATCGGGCACTTTCGCTGGGTGCAGCAGAATTTGCCTGTTTTGATGGATTCCCACCGTTATATGATCGCATTTTATCCTACTTGATCAAGGGCAATGTATTGCGAGACCGCACATATCCCTTGTGTGTTGGCTCTGAGCGTTACATTCAGGCGGAAATGATCCTGGAATATGCCCGGGAGCAAGGTACTAACCGCATTGCTCATGGTTCCACAGGCGCCGGCAATGATCAGGTCCGCTTTGACGTGGTACTTCGCACCAAACTTCAGGATGTTGAAATCATAACTCCAATTCGGGATGAAGGGTTTACACGTGAAGACGCCACATCGTATCTGGCCAAAAAAGGAATTGAAGTTCCGAAAAAAACAACAGATTACTCTATCAATGAAGGAATTTGGGGAGTCAGTGTTGGTGGTGTCGAGACACTGACCAGCGAAGAGGCTCTTCCATTTCACGCATATCCGAATTTAAAGCCACCACACGAACAGGATGATGAGCCTGAGGAGCTTACAATAGATTTTGCTCATGGATTGCCTGTTGCCGTGAATGGCCATCAAATGGATGCATCCGCCCTGCTTGAAGCGCTCAGGGAATTCGGTCGCTATCATGGCATAGGTATGGGAATGCATTTGGGGGATACCATCCTTGGTATAAAAGGACGTATCGGATTTGAAGCACCGGTTGCTAAAATTCTCTATACGGCTCATCGTGAGCTTGAGAAACTGGTACTCAGCCAGGAACAACGCCAGATAAAAGACAATCTTGCCGATCATTATGGTACTTTGCTTCATGAAGCGCGGTTTTATGACCCGGTTATGCGTGATATCGAAACTTTTTTTAACTCCACCCAGGCGCGGGTTACGGGAGAGGTTACACTCTATGCCTGCCGCGGATCGTTATTTCCGCTAAAGGCAAACTCACCTCATAGTATTATGAATAATCCTGTTGCCAAATACGGTGAGAAAACAGAAGGCTGGGACGGAACCGAGGCAAGGGCTTTCTCCAAGCTTTTCAGTATACGGACACAACTTTATAACAAAACAAAGTAAAAGCAGGTTGATTGACTGAATGAATATGGTACTAAAACAAATATCAGCGGATATCATTGCTTCGAGTTCGGCATCCGTCAAACTGGACCATCAGGTTAATATCGCTCCAAATATTGTTGCAGAAGAGGGATATATTGTTGCTGTAAAGACACTTGATACAAAGGATCGCTATAATGAAATCGAAACAAGTGATGGGCAGATCATTCCGTTTGGGCAAGATCAGATTGTAATAGGCGCACTTGGAGAAAGACAGGCGCTACGAGGCTACAGTGGTGTTATACCAAGGTCGATCAAAAAAGGCGATGTTCTCCATATTTTGAATATAGGTGGTATCGTCGGCCATTGCCAGTCGCCACACCCGGATTACGGTCCGGCCATGAAAGTGGAAGTGCTTGGTGCAGTCATGGTCCCTGACTCAAATGAAGAAGAAGGAATTTACAAACACGCCTGTATCCAGGACTATGCTATCGATTGGGAGTACAATCTTACGGAGAGTGTACCTCTGATTGCAGTGACCGGTACCTGTATGCATGTTGGCAAGACGAAAGCGGCTACCATGATTGTCCGACAGCTCTCTGCCAAAGGATATAAAGTGGCTGCGGCCAAGCTTACCGGGGCTTCGCTGATGCGGGATACCCGAGAAATGAAAGAAAACGGTGCGATTGCCTCTGCACATTTCGGTATGGCCGGGCTCGTTTCCACTACCGGGAAAAATATTCTCCCCATGGCAAAAGGATTGATCAAATATCTGAACGGTTACAATCCGGATGTGATCATACTTGAATTCGGTGACGGAATTATCGGTGCATATGGCGTGGACAGTTTGCTAATGGATAAAGAGATTATGCAATTCACACGAGCTCATGTAGTTGCAGCACAAGATTTTATGGGATGCTGGTCGGCTGACCACTTTTTCCGAAAGAGATATACAAGTGCGATCTCGATCATAACAGGGCCTGTGACGGATAACCTTGTGGGCATTCAGTTTATTCAGAATACTCTTGGTATTCGTGCTGTTAATGCCGTTGCTGAACCGGAAAAGCTTGGGGAGATGGTCGCAGAAATTACTTTTGCCGCACCTACCAAAAAGGAACCCTTCATATGAGTCAATCCATAAATGTTTCTGTTGTTGGCGCCAGCGGGTATACCGGCATGGAGACCATTAGAATTTTACACGGACATCCGTATGTGTCTCTTACCCGATTGTACGGAGGAAAATCGGCCGGGTCACTTTTTCAGGAACAATACCGTGGCATGGAATCACTGGTGGAGTTGCCGATATTTGCATTTGATGAACTTGTTTCAGACACATCGGATGCCATTTTTCTCGGTTTGCCTCATGGAAAATCTGCAGGTGTAGTGAAGCAGTTGCTTGATTCAGGATATAAAGGGCGGATTATTGATTTGAGTTCGGATTTTCGGCTAAGGAATCCTGAAGACTATGAAAAATGGTATCACTGGGTCCACCCTTTTCCCGAACTGATGGATAAATTTGTATACGGATTGACCGAGTGGTATCGAAATGATATTCGAATGGCCAGCCACATTGCTAACCCCGGTTGTTTCGCCACGGCCATGTTGCTCGGATTGATTCCCTTTGCCAAAACCGGACTCATTTCTTCTTGTGATGTGATGGGAATTACAGGTTCATCAGGTTCCGGTGTATCGCCCTCGGAGGGTACGCATTTTTCAAATCGTTTTGGTAATGTAAAGGCATATAAGGTATACAAACATCAACACATTGGCGAAGTTAACCAAGCCCTGTCCGACCAGGCCGGGAAGATTCCGGAAGTGAGGTTTGTTCCGGTATCCGGGCCATTTGTTCGCGGGATTTGGATGACTCTGACTATTGCGCTGAACGAAGAGTCTCATGTTGGACATTTACTGGAAGAAGAGTATTACAATGCTCCTATGGTTCGTCTGCGTGAGGGTTTACCGGAATTGAAACATGTCGCGGGAAGTTCTTACTGCGACATTGGATGGGTACAGGATGGACGTAGTGTAGTCGTCGGTGTTGCAATGGATAATCTGCTGAAAGGGGCGGCATCACAGGCGGTTCAGAATCTCAATTTGATGATGGACTGGCCGGAAAAAACCGGACTTAATTTCCCGCCGTCCATATTGTAATTCGGAAAAATGCAGGGTGCACTATGGTTCCACGAGTGCGGATTAACAGATAACGACCGGACCAGTTAAAATCGAATAAATTAGACGCCGTAATCATTCATAAATGAGTATTAAAACAGCTCCAATATCACATTTTGTACATTTGTCGGACTGGGACGATTCCACACTTTACGATGTGCTGGAAAAAGCATCACAGCTCAAATCGGATGACTTTCGAAAACCGGTAGCAACCGGAAAAGTACTTGGTTTGATTTTTTTCAACCCATCGCTGAGGACCCGGATCTCTTTTGAAACAGCTGCGTTTCATTTGGGAGCCGGCGTATCGATTATTCAGCCGGGACAGGGTACCTGGACATTTGAAACGAAAAAGGGTGTGGTTATGGATAGCACCCGAACCGAACATCTCAAAGAGGCTATACAGGTAATTTCACGATATGTGGATATCCTTGGTGTTCGAGCTTTTGCAGGGATGAAAAACCGGCAAGAGGATATGGAGGATCTGTTGATACGGGATATTGAGAAATACGCAACCGTTCCGGTGATCAATTTGGAGAGTGCCATGGAACATCCCTGCCAGGCATTGGCTGATGGGCTTACGATATGGGAACAATTTGAAAAAAAAGCGGAAGGCAAAAAATTTGTACTCAGCTGGGCTCCCCATCCCAAACCCCTCCCCATGGCCGTTCCCAATAGTGCATTAGAAATTGCTGCCCGGATGGGAATGGAGGTTACACTGGCATGTCCACGGGAGATGACACCGGACCAACGGATTCTCGACAAGATCGGCAAACATGCCGGAAGACATGGAACACAGTTGCAGATTGAGCACAATCAGGATACAGCTTTTGAGGACGCTGATGTCATATATGGAAAATCCTGGGCAGGGCCTCTTGTTTACAACGATCCCGATGCCGAAAACGAACTGCGCACTAAAACATACTCAGGGTGGATGATCGACAAACCCCTGATGTCCAAAACCAACAAGGCAAAATTTATGCACTGTCTGCCAGTGCGACGAAATGTCGTTGTCAGCGATGCGGTGATGGATAGTCCGTATTCGATCCATGTCACACAGGCGGAGAATCGACTACATGTACAGAAAGCAGTATTGATGAAACTGTTGAATATGAAATGATTTCTAATTGAATTAAATCCATGGATACTGTTCTGATCAAACTGAGTGGAAATGTTGTTTCCGAGGAAAGTTCACTTGACAAATTGTCTGATTATATTCTGTCGCTAAAAAAACAAGGCAAACAAGTGGTATTGACTCATGGGGGCGGCATGCAGACCACCGATTTGAGTGAGCGTTTGGGGCTTGCAGTGCAGCAAGTCGCCGGAAGACGCTTTACCGATGAACAGACCCTGGAAGTACTACTTTATATTATAGGAGGAAAATTGAACCGAAATATAGTTTCCTTTTTAAGGAAACACGATATTTCGTCAGTAGGTATATCCGGGATAGATGGCGGGCTTACGACTTCCAGCAGGCGGGCTCCTATAACTATTGACGGCGAATCAATGGATTTCGGCTTGGTTGGAGAGATCGATTCTGTGGATGTTTCACTGGCAGAGCAGCTTTTGAAAAGTGGATTTGTGCCGGTCATCGGTTGTCTCACATGGTCGCCTGAGGAAGGAATCCTCAATATTAATGCCGATACCTTTGCAATCCGCATCTCCCTTGCGTTGCATGTAAGCGAATTGATTCTATTAATGAATCCGCCTGCCGTACTGGACGCCGATCAAAATCCTGTCCCGGTATTGCGACGTGATGATTGGCAACGCGGGCTTAAGGAAGGATGGATCAAAGACGGGATGAAACCCAAACTCCTGACAGCTTTTGAAGCCCTGGAAAAAGGTATTCGGTCGGTGCGGCTTACCAGTGCCGAAGTGCTTGCTACTGGCGGTGGGACAAAACTGGTATCGGATTGAATAGAACAGGAATTATTTAAATGAATAAACGTACTGAAATATCGGTGGTTGAATTGTTGAAAGTACTTATTCGCTTTCCAAGTGTCAGCACGGGGGAAAAAGAACTGGTCGATTGGCTGGAAGCACACGTAACTGCAACGGGACTGCTGGAGGTCGAACGTTATGAAGATAATCTGATTTTCCACCTGGGATCGGGTACCCCCTGGTTACTGCTGAACTCCCACTCGGATGTAGTGCCTCCTTCCTCTCGTCATGTCGGTGATCCATTTGACCCGATTGAAAAGAATGGACGTATTTATGGACGCGGCAGTACGGATGCCAAAGGTTCGGTGAGCAGTATGCTTACGGCACTGCTCAATCTTGCCCGGTCCGGATATAAACCTGAGGGTAAAGTAAGCCTGGCCATTACCGTTTGTGAAGAAAGTGCCGGTGAAAATAACGGGATGGCCTATTTGCGAAGTGTAATTCCGCGTCCGGATGCCGCTATTATAGGTGAACCGACCAAGCTTCACCCCTGTACCGCACAAAAAGGACTTTTAATTGTCCGTCTTGAAACCGAGGGAAAATCAGGCCATGCGGCCAGGGTTAATGGTGACAATGCTATTTATGAAATGGCTGCAAGGCTGGAAAAACTTCGGACTATTTTATTTTCTGAAGTTAACCCTTTCATTGGCAAAACGCGGATAACGCCTACAATTATCGAAGGAGGAACGGCGAAAAACGCACATCCTGATTTTTGTTCGGTTTACCTGGATATTCGTACTATTCCGGAAGAATCAAACGAATACATAGTTGAACAAATACGTAATGAACTGGACATTAACGTCACCGTCTACAGCGATCGATTTATCCCGACAAGCACCGATCCCGACCATCCGATAGCAAAAGCAGCTGAAGAGGTGTCAGGCAAGCCGCTATTTGGATCACCAACTTCATCGGACTGGGTATTTCTGGCCGATGTTCCTACGATTAAAATCGGTCCGGGTGACAGTGAGGATTCGCACACGTCAAATGAATCTATTGCAATTAACCAGCTTGAAAACGCCGTTGCCGTGTATGAACAGATTATCAGGCAGTATTTTAAAAAGATGAGAAACTTATGAAAACACTTTGGCAGAAAAATCAGGGATCGTTCACCGGTACATCCGGAAGTGTTCCCGACCGTTCCTGGTTTTACCGGTTTACGGTGGAGGGGGATCGGGAACTGGATCGTAATTTGATTCCATATGATATCCTGGTAAATATTGCTCAGGCCCGAATGCTCAGGAAAATTGGTGTGTATGACGAAAGAGGCAGTTCCAAAGTTATCCGTGTTTTGGAAGAGGCTTATCGGCAGTGGACTCAGGGGAGGTTTGAAATCGGTCCGGATGATGAAGATGTACATTCAGCCATTGAAAACCTGCTTACCACAAAAGCGGGTCAGGATGGAGCACGCATTCACACCGGACGTTCCCGAAATGACCAGGTTTTGGCCGATATGCGAATGTATATGAAAGATGTGATTTGTGAGATTTTCGTTGACTGGCTTGCGATAGCACGTCGGCTTGAAGCACTGGCAAAAAAATATAACGGAGTTTTCTTCACAGGGTTGACTCACACCCAACCGGCTATGCCTCATTCAGCAGATGCATGGGCGACCGGATATATGGATTTGCTGCTTTCCGATCTTCAGGCGCTTCAGCATTCATACGTGGAAGCAGATTGCTCACCACTTGGAAGCGCGGCGGGGTTCGGTGTGCCATATATCCGTATCGACAGGGAATTTATAGCAAAAGAGCTTGGATTTGCACGGGTTCAGGAACCCGTGGCCGCGGCACAGTTGTCACGCGGACGCATTGAATTGCAATTGATTGACGCGCTTTCCTATGGAGCACTGACTTTCAACCGGTTGGCGTCGGATGTGGTATTATTCATGCATCCCTCCTGGTCACTGATCCGGCTGAGTGAAGACCAGGTTTCAGGAAGCAGTATCATGCCCCAGAAGCGGAACCCGGATGTGTGGGAACTGATACGCGGGGCATACCATGACCTTCAGGCGGCCAGAGTACAACTGGCAGGAATTTCAGCGAATCTGCCATCAGGTTATCACCGGGATCTGCAGTTGGTCAAAAAAGGTTTGATGGTGGCGGTCGGGCAGTCGAAACAGCTGGCCGTTGCGGTCCGGCATGCACTTAATGGGCTTGAGTTTGATAAAGAGGCTGCAACGAAATCACTGAGACCTGAAATTTTTGCCACACACCGTGCCAACGAACTGGTCGCAGGCGGGATGCCGTTTCGGGAGGCATATCGTTTGGTGGCGACAGAATCACAAAAAACTTCTGAACATGCAAATTATGTAGATCAGCGGCAAGAAAAAGATAATAAGACATCATCAGGATCTTCATCCATACCTGATATTGGTAAATATTTTCATTCAGGTGCGCCGGGATCGGGGGTTCCGGGATACTTGAGTGACCGCCTGAACGAAGCTGAATTGTGGATTGAGAAACAAAATAAACGAGCAGAACAGTTTAGATCGAAGTTATGATAATCAGATTGTGTCCAGCCAGGAATAAAAGTATCATGGATTAAAAGAAGAACGGAGCAAACTATGTCAGATATTATTAAAGATAAATTTAAAGCTACTTGTTTGGGTGCTGCCCTCGGAGAGGCCATCGGTATGCCAGCCGAAGGAATGATACCCAATCAAGTAGCCTCCATATTGGGAGTGATTTCCGGATTTAAAAACAGACCTGAAGCGGACGATTTCAGTTCGGTACCGGCGGGCTATTCAACCCGTCAGACCGAAGCTCTGCTGTCCGTTCTTGCCGCGTCTGCACCGCTACCGGATCTTCAGGAGTTCGCTTTCACAGTGAAACAGGCCCTGAATCAATTTCCGGAAAAATGGCCGAAATCGACCACCTTTGCCTGGCCCCCCTTTCCTGATGGAGGACATTATACCTTTTCATTTGCGATTCCTGCATCTCGTATTTTAAATGAAGGCAGAGCGGATGTTCATGAACTGATCGAATGGATGCATTCATTGACCCCTTCATCGGTAGTCTGGCAACAGAGCGTTTGGCTTTATTTGCGTCTCCTTAATTATTTGTATGATCAGGATTCGGCAACGTTCGACCCGGATGAATTTCTGGTTTGCGCGACAAAATTCACAAAAGAGGCGGAAGAACATTTCCCGGGGGATTACAAAATACGTCGTCGAATGCAAGTGACAGAGCCAATGATGAATGAACCGCTTGATGTGATTGCAAAAGCGTGTGGAAATGTTAGTAAACAGGCAGAGGATATGATTACGTTTGTAGGAGCGGTGTTTTACCGATATCACAGGGATTACAAAAAGGCTTTGACCGGGGCGGCCAACCTTGGAGGAGCGAGCGAAGCTTCCTGTTTTTATCTGGGAAGCCTGCTCGGGGCACTGGGAGGAAGTGCGGTTCTTCCGGACGATTGGTTAATCGGCTATGCCGAACGAGGCCGGGTTGAGGCGGCGCTGGAGAAATTTGAAGAGAACGTCAAAGAAAATATCGGATAATGTGAGTATTGTTTCGCCCGAAGTCCTGTTAAGTGGATATATGCAGGGTATTTTTCCTATGGCGCGTTCAAGACATGACACAGAAGTCAACTGGTTTACTGCCGGGCGAAGGGGTGTCATTCCGATGGATCGATTTCATGTCTCCGGTAAAGTGCAGCGAATTATTAGAAGAAAAGCCTACCGGTGGGCAATAAATTCGGACTTCACCGGCGTGATGGAGGCATGTGCAGACCGGGAATCGACCTGGATATCGGATCGGCTTATTGCTTCTTTTGCAATATTACATCAGTTGGGCTATGCCCATTCTGTAGAAGTGTACAGAGAGAAAAGGCTGGTTGGCGGGGTTTATGGAGTATCACTGCAATCAGCCTTCTTTGCGGAATCAATGTTTCATCGGGAGTCGGAAATGGGGAAAGTGGCATTGTATCACTGTTTTGAACGATTAAAAGAACGGGGTTTTTATCTTTGGGACACACAGTTTTATACACCTCATTTGGGACAGTTCGGATGCGTGGAAATTGATTCGGCAGAATATGATTATCAGCTGGAAGAAGCGTTGAAGCGTCCCGCGAAATTTGACGGGTAGCCCTGCCTTTACAGGTTCTGCATCGCATGGGTTACCCGAAGGAGCGGCTCACACTTGTTCATAAGACTCAGACAAATCTCCTGGTTGTGAATCATACGTGGGGTTTTCGATTGGGCCTTTACTTTAAATAGTTCTTTTTGCCACTGCTCAATGGCTCTTCTGTTAAGGTTATAAAATTTTGGTTCTGAAATAGCCCCACCTTTTCGTCGTATTTCGTAGCTGCGATTGATCGAGATAAGTGTTTCATCGACTGCTTTTACAAAGGCTTCTGTATTCACAGGTTTTTCTGCCCATTCAATAAACCAGATATGTGTGGGTGTGGTATAATCATCATTTAACAGAACGCCCACACACCAGTTGGAATAAATACCACCCAATTCACCGGTTACCTTTTCCAGGGTCTGTTGAATGTGTATGGATTCAATAGTTTCGCCGTAATCATCCAGTACATCGCTTACTCTTCCGGTCACGCGTATCCTGGGCGTCTCCAGGTCTGTAAACAGGATGACATCATTCAGCAGGTATCTCCAGAGGCCCGAATCGGATGTCACGACCATGGCATATCTTTTTCCGGTTTCCACTTGCCAAGTGGGAATCGGCTTTTGTTTCTTCAATTCATCTCTGTTTTCAGACGGATCGGGAATCCATTCATAAAATACATTATTATCAACCACCATCTTAAGGTCATCCCGATCCTGCTCGGTATTAAAAGCAAAATATCCCTCCGATGCACCATAATTTTCAACGAACCTGGGGTTGATGCCTTCGGAAAGTTTCTTGATATGTGCTTTGTAGGATTTTAAAGGTTCACCGCCGGTTATGATAGCCTGTAAATTTGGCCAGATTTCAGCGATGGATTGTTTGCCTGTTTTTTCCAATAGTTGTTGAAAAAACCTCAGGGCAACGGATGGAAGAGATGTAAAAACACGCACGTCCTCTTTGACACCCAGTTCTATATTTTTTTCCACCTTGTCCTGAAAACTCATCCACACCGATTCATTTGCGGGTATGAGTTGTTGTCTGGTGAAAATGTAAGGGGCATTCAAAGCCAGTAATCCGCTGATCTCCCCAAAGGTGGCCCGTGGATAATCGGGCCAGTTTTCAACCATTCCGGGAAGTGTGATCTGCTTGCCTAATAATTTGATAAAATCAGGATACCGACGTAAATAACTGAAAGCTACCTGCCGAAGAAAGCGTCTGTCGCTCTGTTTTCTTTCCTTGAAAATAGGTATGATTTTGGGCTCGCCCGTGGTGCCTGCAGATATGGCAAATTCATTAGCTGAACCAGGCCAAACCAGATCGGCTTCACCCCTTTTGAGTCTTTCCTTGTATGGATTGTAGCTATTAAAATCAGATACCGGCACTTTTTCTATAAACTGCTCATAGCTTTTTATAGATTGGAAGTTGTATAACCTGCCGTAATCGGTGTTGGCTGCATACTTCAAATAGTTTAGAAGAATACCTGTTTGATTGTCAATAATATTATTCATGTAGTCGGTTTTTTTCGGATCGCATCTATGCTGTTTTACTGCTTTAAAAACTCAAAAACGAACCGGGCAATAATTTAAAACATTTTGAATTAAACAATTAATAGCTTTTTTTATAGCAGTTTGGAGGTTAATTACTATGTTTAATTTTATTACGTTGACCAGTTCGCTTGTATTGGGTAACGAAAAATGAAGATGAACAGATATCAAGGTGCTTCTTAAGCGTTCTGTATGGAAATAAATTAAGCTATTTATGATCGAACCCATATGGGTAAATTTCAATCTAATGGCATCTCTCTTTTCGAAGCAGTTTGGTAAACATATACTGGAGCAACTGTTTGAGGACGTCAATGTGAATGCCGTAATCCACATGCTTCGACATGGAATGAAGTTACTGCTATTGCTCGTGAAGCCTCCCGTTCACATTGCTCCATACGCCAATTTTCCCGATGGCCTGTTTGAGGTTGTGATGATCAGGGATCCGGATATTCTCACCCGAAATTCATGCATTATTGAGCTGGTACCGTGACGTTTAAGGTGCGACTTTCATCTTTGTTCCGGTGATTGTCTTCCGGGCAACACCATTTGGGCCATCCACATTTACGGTAATCTGAACTTCCCGTTCAAGCACGGTATCATCATCATCAGCAATAGTAAACTTAAATTCGGTGGTACCTTCTCCGGAAATTTGATAATCATCAAGCGTGATTTCGACATCTCCCAGCAGAGCGAGGTCATCATCCGGCGTTTCTGCTGTGACTGTGATCTGTGTTCCTGCTGCCAATGGATTACCATTTTCATCCTGAACCGTGTAGTCATAAATCTGCCCTTCCATATTTATCAGATTAACGAAATCCGGATTGATGGTGATTTCCGGGCTTCCAGAGAACGTAACGGTTGTTTGAGTTTCAATAGTTGCATTGTTTTCATCCGCCGTCTGTGCGGTTATGGTTGCCACCCCATTAGGTGGCCTTGGATTGGATGCCGTCAGCTCAACCACAGCTCGGCCCCGTTCATCCGTTTCTGCAGAACCTTCGATAAAACCGCCATCTGTTGTAAAATAAACAGAAGTTCCCGGAGACACGATATTTCCATATTTATCACCAACCAAAGCCGTTATAAAGGTGGACCCACCGAAAATATGAAAACCGGGTATGTTAAGATTTTCACTAATTATTGCGAAATGGTCCTGATCAGGCAAACCGGAATGAATGGTGATTCTGACCGGCCGGGAATTTATCGCTGTCCCGTCCACCTCAGCAATGATCTGTACCGTTCCCGCTTTGGTTCCACTGTTGAGATTTACAGCCACCCTGCCCTGTCCGTCGGTTTTAACGCTTGCGGGGTGCAAGTATTCCCCTCCATCTGGATGAGATCCGAATCGGAAAGTCACATCAACAGCATTGGATAAACCTAAAGGTCTGCCTGAAGAGTCCTGCACCTCAAACTCAAACTCGGCATTTTCCGGCCCACCGGTTCCATTGACAAAAATGTTTTCGGGAGTTACCGATATCAGACGGATACTACCTGCTCCCTCATCAGATTCTTCAAAACCGTCCTCGGTAGCGGTTAAACGGAACGGTTGTTGCAGGTCAATTAATTCACGATCGGGAGTAGCCAGAATTTGCATCGTATCTGTAGAGAAACCTTCAATGCTGGCTGTTATTGTCAGATCCATAGTACTATCTACATCGATAACCATGGAAAAACGTCCATCTTCATCGGTTATAGCCGAATGTTGAGGTGGTGGTGGAGGATCGATAACCCTTACTACAGCATTGGATATAGGGTTGCCGTTTGCCCTGTTGACAACCTGGCCTTGTAATTCCAGGGACTCAATACCATTGTTCTCTGTTGGCGGTGAACAGCCTGACCCCGTCAACATCGCCAGACCGAAAAACATGGGAATAACAGACCGGATATTCATTCTAAACCCCTTATGCAATTTATCAATTTTAATGCAACGCTCTGACAAAAATAATCATCCCGTTCATACACTTAGCACGTTTTATTATTTAAAGTGCAAAGTTTTATACATTAAATCATAATACCAAAGTCATAATCGATTTAGACCAAGTATATTAAAACATTTTAATTAGTGAAAGAAAAATCTAATCCGTGTCAAAACGGCACAAAATCTAATGGACAGTTTTGGGTCAATGGCAGGAAACTATACATCCATTATGGTTCAAGTAATATCGGCTTTCTTTTAAATTAAAGCAGGATTTCACGGAAACGTACATTCTTGAAACGGTGCCTGTTCAACGCGAATGGACATGTTCTAACTATTTATTTAATGGAGACTGTTTATCAAGTAACCCAGGGTTATATATACTGCAGGATTATTTAATTAAATATAAGTACATTTCCCGCTTCTTATAAATTTGATCATAACTATATTTATATCAATAGGTAACAGCTAAGAGATTATGATGAAAAGATTTATAAAATGGGTGTTATATGTATTTTTGGCTATACTGATTGTTATCGTCGGGATTTTAATCTTTTTTCAATTGACGTGGGATCGAACATTTGATGTTCCTCTTGACGAAGATTTTGTGGTTGAGTTGACTGAGGAATCAATTGATAATGGCCGTTATATTGTATATGGACCCGGACATTGCGCCTACTGCCATACATCCAAAGACAAGTGGGCTGCATTGGAGCGTGGTGAGTTTGTTCCGTTGAGTGGTGGCTATACCTGGACTTTTCCTCCGGGTTCCATTACTTCTCCCAATTTAACGCCTGATCCGGAAACCGGTATTGGAAATTATTCGGATGCAGAACTGAAGCGGGCATTAAGGGCTAACGTGAGAAAAGACGGCCGGGCAGTTTTCCCAATGATGGATTTTCATCAGATGAGTGAGCAGGATCTGCATGATGTCATTGCCTATTTAAGAAGCCAACCGGCGGTAGTGAATGAAGTTTCAGGCAAAAAATTGAATATGCTGGGCAAAATTGTAATGGCTGTGGCAATAGGGCCGGTAGATTGGGGAGTAGATGCCCCGGTCACATCCCCAACGCAAGAAGTTTCAGTTGAACGCGGAGCGTATCTGGCCAATAATGTTGCCGCTTGCGTGTCATGTCACACCGAGCGGAATTTAATGGATGGGTCTTATGTGGGAGAACGTTTTGCGGGAGGACTTAAAATGGATTCTTATGCAGATCCCTCCATGGTGTACGTTACTCCGAACCTGACCCCGGATCCGGAAACCGGGATAATGTCCGGATGGTCTGAGGAAGTATTTATGGCACGGTTCGAAGCAGGTAGTGTGTATCCCGATTCGCCAATGCCCTGGAGTGCGTATCAAAGAATGACGGAAACGGATTTGAGGGCAATTTATCGCTATTTTGAAACGCTTGATGCTGTGCGAAATGAAACCGGGTTGACTTATGCAAAAAAGTAGTATCCTGCCGGTTTCTTTCCATTTTCCTATAACTCAACCCATCAGGATGAATTGAATCCCTTCTGCTTTCCTTCAGAATGTGCCCAATCTCTCTTTATAAAAATAATTAAAATTATTATAGTAATTTTGTTGTAAATCATATAAAATTAGTATTATATAGCCAATCAGGTTAAAAAGTTGTATGATTAACCATAACAAAAAAAATTGACAGTCATGGCACCCAAAGACTTTTTCAAATACGCCAGCGAAAATAACGCATCGATGGTGGACCTTAAGTTCATTGATCTGCTTGGAACCTGGCAACACTGTACATTCCCGATCGATACATGGGATGAGGGTACGTTCGAAGAAGGTGTAGGGTTTGATGGATCTTCCATACGGGGATGGCAAGCCATAAATGTGTCGGATATGATCGCCCGCCCGGACCCGGCGTCTACCTGTATAGACCCTTTTTTTATCGAACCGACAGTCAGTGTGATTGCCGACATTATTGATCCGGAAACACGGGAAGATTATTCGCGTGATCCACGTCATGTCGCCCGGAAAGCTGAGGAATATATGAAGAAAAACGGCATTGCAGATGTCTGCAATGTAGGGCCGGAACCGGAGTTTTTCATTTTTGACGAAGTGCGGTACGAACAGACCCAGAACCGTGGTTATTACCAGATCGATTCCGTGGAAGGGGCATGGAACACGGCACGTATTGAAGAACCGAACCTGGGATACAAACCCAGTTACAAAGGTGGGTATTTTCCGGTCAGCCCAACCGATACATATCACAATCTCCGCACCGAGATGGTGCTCGAAATGAAAAAGCTGGGCATTGTCGTGGAAGCGCATCATCATGAAGTCGGCACGGGCGGACAAGCGGAAATTGACATGAAATTCGCTCCACTGCTTCAGATGGCCGATCAGTTCATGTGGTTTAAATATATCATCAAAAACGTGGCAAAAAAATACGGCAAAACGGTTACATTCATGCCGAAACCGATCTTTCAGGATAACGGCAGTGGAATGCACACCCACATGTCCCTGTGGAAGGATGGCAAGCCGCTTTTTGCCGGCAACGGTTATGCGGGGCTAAGCGACACCGCTCTGCATGCCATCGGGGGATTACTGAAACATGCCCGTGCCATCCTTGCTTTTGCGGCGCCGACACAGAACTCCTATCACCGGCTGGTACCGGGATACGAAGCACCGGTTAACCTGGCCATGTCAAAACGTAACCGTTCGGCCTCTGTTCGCATCCCGATGTATTCGGCGAGTCCGAAAGCCAAGAGACTCGAGTTTCGCTGTCCGGACCCCAGTTGCAACAGCTATCTCACATTTTCGGCCATGCTGATGGCGCTCATCGACGGCATCGAAAACGAGATCGATCCCGGAGAACCTCTGGACCGGGATATTTACGAAATGACTAAAGAGGAGCTGGAAAAAACTGAAATAACGCCGGCTTCGCTGGAGGAGGCATTGATGGCACTTCAAAACGATCATGCATTTTTGACCAAAGGCGGTGTGTTTACTGACGACCTGATTGAAACCTGGATCGAGTACAAGATGGAAAACGAAGTGGAAGAGCTGAGGCTTCGTCCGCATCCGCATGAGTTTTTCCTGTATTATGATAGTTAATGGGTCTCAACACGAGCCGTATTGCTTCTGGTCTTTCGAATAGAATAATAGAATGCAATTTTGCATGTAATACACCATTGAATATGAGAAAACTCTGCAAGTGGATTACATCCGTTTAGGCTGTAATGGGGGTAATTCTTCTTGCAGGGCTTCTGCTTTCCCGGGTTTTTCAGCCGGAGGGTTCCCGCCGTCCGGATATCTATACCACAGTATATGAAGCGGAAGAATATGCGGGCAGATCCGCAGTGATGTATGGTGAGGCTATCTCAGATGATTTAGTATCGCGGATTGACGGCCGGCCCCCCATTTCTGAATTTTGAGTGACCCTATCCGGAGCAAGTGTTCATGGTAGTGATCCGGGACACTAATCTCAATCGATGGGAGAGATCACCTCAAAAGGGGTGTTATGCTATTTCACCATGCTGCTGGAGTGTGCTAAAAAAAACGATTATCAAATTATCAATGCGATTGACATAGGCAACCTGTTCTTTGTATTGCCAGTATGGATTAACAAGAATAGCAACAAATATTAATGTTGAATCAGGTGATTGCATTTAAACCGACCGGTTCGATGAAGATGCCTGGAACAAGATCAAGACCTGTGCTTACTAATATATTGACAGGACTCATAAAACATTGATAATGGATTCAAACCGATCAGGAGGAAAAGTGTTACCGGTGTTAGTACTAATTATATTTTTTTTACCACAAGCAGGTACGTTACATGCAAGTTTGATACAAAATGGAGCAGAAGTAACAGTGTCAGGCTTGGAAAGGGGTGAGCCGGAAGAAATTGTATATATGACCGAGTCGGGTTATGCCGAATTTTCATCCAGTGTTCCGCTACACACATTTACCGGCAAATCCCGTCATCTCGTTGGTATGATTGACTTCAATGAAAATGTTATTGATTTCTACCTGGATCTGAGTACAATCAAAACCGGAATTGGTCGGCGTGATCGGGATATGTACCGCACACTTAATATCGACGAGTTTCCATTTGCAGAATTTACAGGCAAACTGGAGTTACAGGTCGATCCGGAGACCAATTCACGACAACATGTGACCGCCGACGGGGAATTTACTGTCCACGGCGTCACCCGTGATGTTCGAATCAATGGATACATAGAGAAACAGGAAAACGGTGGACTTCTATTGGAAGCGGAGTGGACTCTTCTGCTGGAGAATTACGAAATTGAACCGCCCGGAATTCTATTTTACAGGGTTAGTGATGAACAGAAAATACGCATTGAAGTTCTTCTTGAACCCAGAAAAAGAGAAGAGGTTATAAATGGAAATTAATACTGCCAAAATGAGCATGAAGAATATTTTCTCCTGCCGGAATAAAAACAAAGTTGATGTTGGGATGCAACTCGGTTTCTGTATAGCAGTTATTGACGGGTTATTGTTCAGAACCGGACAACGGAATAATTTCATACAGAAAAATCTGGCCGGATTATTGGCCGGGATGATCTTGCTGACCGGTTTCCAGCAAGCTGCTGAGGCCCAGATAACTCGTGAACGGGTTCAAAGAACGGGATTTGTAGATAAGGTATTTTGGGCACCCAACAATGTTGGCATTACTACCATTTACAATATTCCCTCCGGAAATCTGAATACCACCGTGATGCATACTTTCGGACTGGTTAATGGGGGTATTAACCGATTTTTTGGATTGGATGACGGTGCAAATACCCGGTTAGGTTTTGACTACGGAATTACGGATCGGTTTTCTGCAGGAATCGGAAGAATGACATTCAACAAAGTGGTGGATGTTAAGGGGAAATACAATATCCTTCGACAAACAATCTCTGACAGCACTCCAATAGAATTGGCAGTTAAAGTTTCGGTTGGCATCAGCACCGCATCGGGAACCGGGTGGTCAACTTCCGAGCGGCTCAGCTACTTTTCTTCCCTTATGATTGCCAGAAAGTTTAATCGTTTGAGTCTGCAACTCACACCTATGGGGGCCCATTTCAACCGGACTGCCGTGGAAAATCCGGCCCGGTTATATGGATTGGGCATACTCGCTAATTATGATCTAAATGATCGTTTTTCAATAAGCGCAGAATATTTGCCTGTCATTGGCAAACGCCATAGTGGAACGCAGGATGCATTGTCAATGGCGTTAAATATCGATACGGGTGGACATATTTTTCAGTTGTTTTTTGCCAGTTCACAATGGCATAATGAACAATACATCATGGCCAACAATAAACACTGTTTTTGGGAAGGAGATTTTCGTTTCGGGTTTAATATTAACAGGGTATTTTGGTTGAGTCGATAAAATATTTAAAGCAACCCTTTTTTAAAAACCTGGGTATGGTTATATATAAACAAGAAGGGCTATTAGTACACTACAGGTGAAAATTTATACCCAACATAATACTAACACCTTTGCTGACAGATATTATCAAAGGATGCCGAAAGCGTCGGCGAAGCAGCCAGAAGGAACTCTATGAAATGTTCTATGCATATGGCATGAGCATTACGCTGCGATATGCCGATTCCAGGGATCAAGGGGTTTCCATTCTCAATGATGCTTTTGTAAAGGTCTTTGATAATATTCGCAACTTCGAACTTGAGCGGCCATTCAAACCCTGGCTGAGGAAGATTATCGTCAATACGGCAATTGACCATTTTCACAAAAATAAAAAAAATATGATGTGGTCGGATTACGAAATAACGGAAAACAGCATGTTCGAAAATGAAACAGCGATTAGTGGTATTTCATATCAGGAAATAGTCGATATGATGCAGGAACTGACACCGGCCTATCGAGCCGTATTCAATCTGTTTGTAATAGAAGGGTTCACTCATGAAGAAATTGCCAAAATGCTAGGTATATCAATAGGTACATCAAAATCCAATTTGGCAAAGGCAAAAAGGAATTTGCGGGTCATTCTGGAAAAAAACTTAATGTAGATCATTGTAATGTCTGAAGAGAATAACGATAAAGATGCACTCGAACTGTTTTTTCAGAAAAAAGCAGATGAATATGATATTCCATTCAGGGAAGAAGACTGGCTGAGGCTGGAGGAAAAACTGAATGTGCGGGATGTACAGCGTGGCTATCAGCATAAAGTACGTTGGATTGCTGCAGCATCTTTGCTCTTTGTCTCTCTGTTCGGCTATTTCACTTACAATAATTATCTGAAGATCAATGAGATCAGGCAGCATTTAAGTGATGAAATGTCCGATGATTCAGGGCAAGATCGGTTATTGAATGAGTTTCCTGCAGATCAATTTTCTACACCCGGGATGGATGAGGAAGATGAAAATATTGTCGAAGAAATAGAAACACCATCTGCAGCTCGGGATAGCAGGGAGCCTGTTACGGAAACGGTTGCAAATAATTTTTCAGTAGACCCTGCTACAAACTCAGGTGAAAGCGGCAGGGAACCGAGGGGGCGTGAGCTTGTTGCTTCGAGAGTGCCGGTATTGACCAGAGCAATGACTACGGCATCACAACTGAATAATCCAACAATTCCTGATAATATGCTGAACCGGATAACGGTTCCTGGAGATTTTGCAACCGGCACACCGTCCAACGAAGAGCTTTCATCCCATACTACGACACCCGGCTTGCTTTCGGCTAATATGGAAGAGGATATTTACGGAGAGACCTATATTCCCCGGCCAAATCGATGGGCGTTCGGCTTAGTTATGTCGCCTGACCTGACCAGTATAGATTCCTTTTCAAACTTTTACAGCCCGGGATACAAAGTCGGTTTCACTCTCGAATATAACCTCAACGCTCGATGGAAGGTATCGACCGGAGTGATACAGTCTATGGTTCGCTATTCGTCCAAAAGCCTGGATTATAATCCACCCGTGCAATATAGCTCTCTATTCAGTATGAACGGGGAATGTCTGTTGCTTGATATCCCGTTATCTTTTAAATATAATTTTCTGGATTTTGACAGATCCGGTTTTTTTGCAACAGCAGGCCTTTCTTCTTACCTCATGCTGAGCGAAGAATATAATTTCATTTATGATACTTATGGGGAGACTCAATCTACTTCAACCTGGAGCGACCGGACCGGCACATTTCACCTGTTCAGTAATGCCGGGTTTTCGATCGGATACGAAGTAGAGCTCCACCGCAACTGGAATATACGGGCAGAACCCTTTGTAAGGGTTCCGATCAGAGAGGTCGGATGGGCGAATGTCCGGCTATATTCCATGGGAAGCTTTATATCAGTTAACTACAAGCTGTAACGGCCAGGATTAATGTATTCAGGTTGACTCTTCTTCCCTGTATTTTTTAAGGAATACCTTTAATTTCAATACATTGCATTTTGATTTGAAATAAGACGAGCTGTATGGATGATGTCACTGGCATTAATGTGCTTCCAGGTAGGGAACGATCTCATGGTCCACAGTCCTGAAGAGCTGTCTTCGATAATTTCGTGTGCGTTCACCCGTATTATTCAGAGTCGTTACTGCAATTACGGCATCCAGCTCCGGGACGATCATAATATATTGCCCTCCATTACCAAATGCATAAACCATATGGAAATCGCGGGCCATTCGTCTGAACCACAAAAAACCGTAGTTATCTCTGCCGGCATGCCGGCCTGTTACGGGCTCAACAGAACGAATGATCCAATCTCCTGAAACGAGTGGTTCACCATTGTAGTAGCCCATATCCATCATGAGTTGACCGATTTTTATCATATCCCGCGGGCGAAGTGCCATGTTATTGCCGCCTAAATAATGGCCTTGCGGATCGCGGTCCCATCCGTATATTCGAATATCCATAGGACCAAACAGGTAGCGGTTGGCAAAATCAAGTGTGTTCATCTCTGTGGCCTTTGCCAATATTACGGCAAGCAAATGGGTATTTCCTGTGCTGTAGTTTCTGTCTATACCGGGAATCCCGGTAAGAGGACGGTCCAGCACATAGTGAATCCAGTTGTTGCTGTTTACCCATGGGCCATAGTTATTTCCACTGGTCGATGCCAGGCCGCTACGCATTGTCAACAGATCACCGATGGTAATAGAAGTTTTCACAGAGTCGGCTGTATGTTCAAAAAAATCAGGAAAAAACTCTCCGATTGGCTGCTTCACACCTTCGAGGTATCCTTTTTCAATCGCGATGCCTGTCAGTATTGATAGAATACTTTTAGAAGCCGATTTAATGTTGTATGCACGTTCGGCATGCATGCCTCTGAAATATTCTTCAGCAATGAGTTCACCATGCTGATTTATCAGCATGCTGTTGATGGGCCCCAGCGATTCCAAAGATTTGACCAGTTCGTCCAGTGAAATATCCTGATTCTCATTTCCAGTGCTTAATGTCCGGTCGGGTTCACCCGCTTCAGGAAGCACCATATAAACGGGTTGATCTGTTTTTACTTTCTGTATAACGAGATACAAAATCATTATAGAAAGTATCACCGATATCAGGATCAGGAGAAATAACAGGATGGGGTATTTTCTGATATTCACTGTAATGTATGATCCATATAACATATACTCATATTATGACAAGGCAGGTAATCGTCCATAAGAACACCTATGCAAGCGGTTTAACCTACCGTTAGTTCAGGATATCGAAAACAGTTTACAAGGTGATCATTAATCAAACCGGTAGCCTGCATATGGGCATATAAAACAGTGCTTCCAAGAAATTTAAAGCCTCTTCTTTTCATGTCTTTCGCCAGTTCATTTGATTTAAACGTATTTGATGGGATTTCCTGCATTGATTTCCATGCATTGACTATCGGCTGTCCATCAACAAAATCCCATATATAGTCAGAGAACGACCCATATTGTTGTTGTATTTCCAGGAATCGTCGGGCATTATTAACGGCAGCCTCAATCTTTAATATATTTCGAACAATACCTTTATTTCCCATTAACTTTTGGATTTGATGTGCGTCATATTCGGCAACAACAGAGGGATCAAATTGGGAAAACGCCTGCCTGTAAGCATCTCTTTTTTTAAGTATTGTAGCCCAGCTGAGCCCGGCCTGTGCACTTTCAAGGATCAGAAACTCAAAATGTGTGAGATCATTAAATGATGCCAACCCCCATTCTTCATCGTGGTATTTTATATACTGATCAAATCCAAGGCACCATGGACATCGTAATTTTTTCTGATTCGACCCGGATTGTATTTCGTGATTCATATATTTCAGGATTTATGAATGATTTATTTTTTTTACAATACTGATTCATAAAGACAGATGGAGCATCCATACTTTGACCATGCACTATGTGTTTATTTAAACGAAAGAGTAGAATCGTTAAGGTATTCCTGAATGAAGATGAAAGACAATTTTTCTGAACAATCGAATCAATATGCCGAATTTCGTCCCTTGTATCCAGAGGAGCTCTTCGATTTTTTACTTTCGCTGGTTCCAGACAGGTATAGTGCCTGGGACTGTGGTACGGGGAATGGGCAAGTAGCCGGGCAATTGGCAAATTACTTTGACAAGGTAGCTGCTACCGATATCAGCAGGCAGTAACTGGAACATGCATTACCGGGTAGCAACATTATGTATTCTGTTCAAAGTGCCGAATCTACATCTTTACCTGATAATGTTTTTGACCTAATCACCGTAGCCCAGGCTATCCACTGGTTCGACTTTGACAGATTTTACAACGAGGCTTATCGGACGATTAAAAACCGCGGAATACTTGCATTGATTGGTTATGGATTAATTAGCACTTTCCATCCGGCCGATCAAATACTCGATGATTTTTATCAGAACATCGTAGGTCCGTTTTGGGATAAGGAGCGAACATATATAGAGAAAAAGTATCAAACTATTCCATTTCCTTTTAACGAGATTGAAAGTCCCGGTTTCAGCATCAATTATGAATGGACGTTCGATCAGGTCATTGGATTTTTGGATACCTGGTCGGCTGTTGGGCATTACAGAAAACGGACGGGAAAAGATCCTGTAGACCGGATCTATCATGATTTAAAAGCCTGCTGGGGAGGGAATGTGCACAAAGTCTCTTTTCCTGTTTTCGTACGAATTGGCCGTATTTATAAGTAGCTTATATACATCTAAAAAATCAAAGTGTGAATGTACGTAGCAATTCGCTTTGATAACAGAAAAGACAGAGTAGTTAGGGATTTCGATTTTCAGCTACTCCTTTGCTGCTTGAATATCCGCGATACAATACTCATCCAGATCGGGGATGGTGCCGTCGAATAAATTGGTGAAAAAATCACTGGTATTTGTGGTATAATACATTAAGCACTCTTCCACAGTACAATGTGGCCCATTTTCCTGATGATTTTCCTGCATTTTTGTGCCACTGTTTACAAGACCTAATAGGTGGCCGTATTCGTGTTGCAATACCGTGCCTTCGATTTTTTCACGTGTCGGACTCAAGGGTGGTGATTCGCTTGCATCGTGAATGGTTCGGCCGAAATAGGCATTTGAGGTATTGAAGTAGGCAATTCCGATCACATTACTCTGTGTGGAGTATTCTCCATCCACAAAAAGGTTGTACGAAGTAAGAGTGCTTTCTTCCGAAAAATGGCGACGGTACTGTTTTTCAATGGCTCTTATTTCGCTTGCGGAATACTGCTCCTGGTTGCCCGGGGGAATTTCTTCCGGGTCGGATATGATGATCGAAGATTTGTTCAGATGTTTTTCAAGATATTTCCGGAGTTCATCGAGTGCTACGTCGGTCGGACGATATCCCGGCATATACTGAACCTCTACCAGTAAGTTCGTAAAGTCGTCATTTCGCAAGAATTCCATTGCCGAAGTACCCGGTGATTTATTATGGGAAAAGTTCTCATCATTACCATTTTCGGGATCTCTATCAATATTTAACGGTTCAATGTCACAAGATGCAAAAAAAGCTATGAATATGAGTGAAGTGAAAGTAATCCGAAACGGATAAGAAATGGAATGCTGTAACATAATTATGAAGTTTGAAGTTATCTTTTTAAGACAACGTTTGAGCTGTGATCATTCCGCAATGAATAAATGCGAAAACAATTTCCTTCATGAGATGCTAATGCTATAATTTTTTTCTGTACAAGGAAATTAGATGCTTAATGAATAAACTACTCTCGGTCAGCCTTGTACTGACAAAATAGCTCTACTTTATGTGGGGCGATATAACATGAAGTTACTATTCATAATATGGCAATCATAAATTACATGAGGTGATTACTATGAGCAAATTAAATGTAAAGACATTAAACTCAAATGAAATGCATAATATATATGGAGGCCGATGCATGTACTGCATAATATCAAAAATTCTTCAAAATGCTTATGATATCGCATTCGAGATACATAATAGTGCAAAAGGCACACAAATAGACTACTCAAATTATCAGGATTATGTCAGAAAGACCGATCCATTAATGTAGTAGTATTTCTGATATAGATCGAAAAGGACAATCGGGCTGGCTTTTTTTGGCCAGTCCGATCCAATCATTTAAATAGAGTTGTTTGATTTATAAGGGAACACACACAGTTATTTTTGATGAAGTTTCATTTATATTAAAATGATAACAAGATGAATAAAGTTATATATTGCATGTATAAAATAAGTTATTATTATGGATTTTCCCCATCCTTTATGCAAATTGACAACATAGCTCCATGCTAATATTATCCCTGACATAAAAAATAATACCATGTCAATTATATGAACACCAAAGTGTGCTATTGAAAAAACAAGCGAAGAAACGATTATTGAAATTAAAATATTATCAGTTTTTAGTTTAACAAGCTCAATAGGGAGTGATTGAAAAATTATTGTTTCTACAAAAGGACCAATAATACAGGCAGTAAAAAAGATTATAGTCCAAGATTTATCTACGTAAAAATCAAATAAATTATTATTATGTTCATGTGGTATATATATTTGAAGAGTAAAGAAAATAAAGTCCAGAAAAAGTAAAAGTATGACCATTTCTAAAATAAATAATCCAATTGTATTTTGAGCTTTTTTTTGAAAATGAATAAAAATATAATTGATAGTTATCATTATATGATATATTGAGGATTTATCAAGTAAAGGAATCCACGTCCATAAATTTTAAAAGTCTCTTTGTTGGTCATTATTTTAATTGAAAAATTAATTTCAATATGTTTGTCACTATGATAATAGTAAAAACTTTTCAAGCTTCTTGAATACTTAACTTCTATCCCTATATCATTCAAGTAGGCCAACAAATTGTACAGTTGAGATCTGCTGATTCCGAGTCGGCAAGCAAATTCTTCCGGCGTACCCGTTGATCTCGCGCCTATCATATTATCAAGATCTTGTAATCTTTCAATTTGTTTTACAAATTTCATAATCATGAAAAAGTTTTGAGCTCTGGAAGCGGATTATTTTCATAATGTTTACCATACGAGAATGGAATTTGATCCTGCAACAAATTGTAATAGTGATTTCCCTGTTTAAGTAGATCTTTATGTGTTCCTTCCTCAGCAAGATTCCCATTTTTTAGTACACATATTTTATCTGCTACAGAAACCGTGCTTAATCGATGAGCAATAAGAATGATAGTTTTATCCTGCTCCCGAAGGTGTTGGGCAGTCGTTTGAACAAATTGCTCCGAAACGGAATCAAGGGAAGATGTGGCTTCGTCCAGAATCAGCACTTCCGGTTCTCTATACAATGCTCTTGCAATAGCTATTCGCTGCTTTTGTCCTCCGGATAATTTCGCTCCGTTTTCTCCAATAAAAGTTTCAAAACCGTTGGGCAGTTCATCAATAAACGAGAGAATTCCAAGTCGTCTGCAAATGGCAATGACCTTCTCCATGTCAGGATGAAATACCCCTAAAGCGATATTATCAATCACATTTCCTGTGAACAGATTTATCTTTTGAGGTACTACCGAAATATTTTGCCTCAGACTTTTTGTATCAATATGAGCAAGGTTGATTCCTCCTATGAAAACCCGACCCGCTTTAACGGGATACAATTTTTGTAAAATGTGGATCAGGGTCGTTTTACCGGATCCGCTTTCGCCGACAATAGCGGTTACTTTCCCCCTGGGAATTGTCAGGTTTAGATTCTCGAAGACCTCAATGTGAGTGCCATAACGAAAACAAACCCCCTCAAATCGAATATCTCCCATCATACCGGTTTTTAAAACTACATTCTGTCCACCCTGTTCCTTGTCAAGATCCATGATTTCAAAAAGACGGTCAGATGCAATCATCGCATCCTGAATCGTTTTATTCATACCGACAAGCTCACTCACGGGCCCGGTAAAATATCCTGCGATAGCATAAAAAGAGAGCAGCTCCCCTGGAGTAATAGATCCTTGAAGTACAAATAAAGCACCCATCCAAAGCAAAATGATGGTAAATATACGTGAGGTAAACAGGACTGCGTTTCCTGAAAACACGGAATTCAGACCGGAACGAAATACAGTTTTCAGAAGTTGAATAAATCGCGTTTCGGTCTTGATATTTGCAAAATCTTCCAGGTTGAACTGTTTGATGGTAGAAACGGAGTTTAGCGATTCGACCAGCTGGGATTCCAGGTCAGCCGCATTTTCCATCAATGTTCTCTGCGTTTTTCTGTTTATCCGGTTGGTTATGAGATATACCAATGCATATGCCGGAATTATGACCATCATCAGTGCTCCCAGTTTCCAGAAATAAGTGAACATCAAACCGAATGAAAAAAAGATGATGAACACATTGACGATCAAATTAATGGCTGCGTCATTGATGAATACGCGAATTTTAACTGCATCACCGATTCTGGAGGTGATCTCTCCAACCCGCATGGTATCGAAAAATTGTTGTGGAAGGGTAAGAAGATGCTTGTAATAGCCGAGGATCAGGCGGGCGTCGATTATCTGACCGGTTTTAAGTGTAAAAAGTGTTTTTATAACACCGATTAATATCTGCAAGAGCAGAAGTACAATCATCCCTACACCTAGAAGATTAAGCAAATTGCGGTTGCCATCGATCAACACATGATCTACAAGTAACTGAACATAAATGGCGGTGGAGAGCCCGATGATGGTAAATAACGCCGCACCAATAACGGCTTGACAGAGCACAGACCTGTGTGGCTTGAGTAAAAACCATAATCGGTTGAAAACCGAGACCTTTCCACTCCCGGGTATAAAAAATTCATTCGGCATGATAAGAACCAATACCCCGGTCCATTGATTTTTGAAGGTACTGTGAGGGATCTTACGGACTTTTCCTTCCTGCGGATCCATGATTTCGATATATTTACCGGAGACATTGTAAATGACAACAAAATGATGCATGATTTTATCTATTATCACATGTGCAATGGCCGGTGTCGGCATCCGAAAAAGACTTTCGTATTCACCTTTTACCCCTTTCGCCGCAAATCCAATTTTCTCTGCTGCTTCAATTATCCCGAGAATATTTGTTCCTTGTCTATTGGTTGAGGCATATTGTCGAATTTTGGAGATCGGCATTTCAAGACCGTAATATCCTGAAACTGAAGCCAAACAAGCAGCACCACAATCCGTAATATCTTGTTGTCTGATACCGATCTTTCCCCTGTTCATCTCTTTTCTGTTTATTACTGATTCAGAATATGTGTGGTGTACGCATTATCGTTCCATACAGGGTTTAGCCAGTTATCGGCTTTTTCGTACAAAAGTTGGAACAGCGTTCTTCGGTTTATGATAAACCTTGCTTGAAAGGTCATTCCCTTTTTTATTTCTCCTCTGATGCCGGTTGGAAGCTCCAGATACGTTTGGTCAAGTGAGCATAACACTCTGAAATATGGCTGACCGTCTTTCATTTGCATATCCGTTGCTATAGAGGTAACAGAACCAGGTAAAATTCCCCATGAATGGTGGTTGTAGGTATCTATTGTCAATCGGACAGGCATTCCATTTTGTATCAAACCGATGTCTTGTGGAGAAACAAATATTTCGGCGACCAGATTGGTATCAGGAGAAATTTCTCCCAATATCTGGTTTCTGTGTACAAAGCTGTGTTGAAGAATTCCGGGTACTTGATGTACCGTACCGGAAACCGGCGAACGTACTTTGTAGCGGTTCAGCTCCTGCTGGAGCAGGAGGTACTCGGATTCAAGCTCGTTTCTCTCATTTTGAAAAGTGATTTTGTCCATTTCCCATCGATTCTTCTGTTGTTCGATAAGCAAATGGTATTGCCCGATTGCATTTTCTAAAGCAAATTGAGCTTCATCCCTGGCTGCTTTACTGGCAACATTTTTCTCATAAAGGAATTTTTCTCTCTGAAACAATCGCACCAATTGATCAACTTTCTGTTTTTGATTGAAAATTTGTTGTTGAAATTCAACATATGATTGTTGAAATCGAGGAGTATTAATGGGAAGGTGATTGTGTAAATCGGTTGAGTCTGCGTTTGAAAGAAGCTTTAAATCAGTTAGGAAAGCATGCAGTTGCTGCCGGCGTTCTTTATTAAAGCGGATCTGCTCGGTCAATACTGGTGACTCCAATACAGCAAAAACCTCACCCTGTCTGATATACCTGTTATCAATGGTAGTTACAACGCTTATAAATCCCGATTCCGGAGATTGAAGAGAAACAATTTCGGCAACTGGCCTTACCATGCCCCGGCTCCGTACGCCGACATCTACTTTAATCAAAGGCAAAATTCCACCAGTTGCTATTAAAGACAAGACAATGATTACATAAATCACTCTGGTCGTAACCGCATGACGGGAGAAATTCATCTCTTGTGAGTATTCTATAACTTCTTTGGGGAATAGCCTGTTTGACATGGCATCGAAACAAGGATTCAGGGTGATGATTCAATGATGTTTATAAACTCTTATGTTAAAAGAGCATCACTTCCCCATATCCTTACAAATAAAATATATTCGTCTCGATTTTTCTGAATTACATCAGAAAATCGGTATACCGAAGCCCGTATATGGCGATCAAGCCCAGCAAACCGACCATAGTCAGGTAATAAAAGGTTGGTATGATGGTCAGACGGAGCACCGCACCTTCTTTGTCCAGAAATCCTACTGTAGCGGCAGCCACTACCACATTATGGATCGCAATCATGTTGCCGGCGGCAGCACCTACCGCTCCCAAAGATACCAGGATAGTGGTGGAGATATTCATGCTTTCAGCCACTCCAAACTGGAACAGACTGAACATCAGATTACTGACAGTATTGCTGCCGGCAATAAACGCTCCGAGCCCACCGATGGAAGCAGCAAAAAGTGGATAGATTTGCCCCACATTGTATGCTACCCATTCTGCCATGATGATTGGCATTCCTTCAAGGCCCAGGTCATTGATTTCCGAATTGATATAAATTCGAACCATGGGAACAGTAAAAATGAGCACAAGCCCAGCCCGTGTGATCATATTTAAGCTTTCGTAAAGCGAAGTCCTGACCTCTGCAGCTTTCACTTTAAGCAAAAAAATCGTTATGAAAACTACGATCATCAGCATGGTTCCCGGGAGAAAAAGCGGTGTACTGCTTGCAGAGATGCTGGTTCCAAGTATTTCATGCCAGGATACTTCAACATTTAACAAGATTTCACGTATGGGAAGTTGATGAAGCCGGCTTAATACAAGAAATACGGCCAATAAAATATAGGGCATCCAGGCTTTTGCCAATGAAATATTCGGATTCCGGATCTCGTCTGCCGGGTTGTTAATCGTCAATGCCCCAAACCAGTGGCTGGGCCATTCTTCTTTGGGTATAAAATTCCAGGAATCCTTAGGCATCAGAAACCCCCGTTTGGCGGCAAAGGTTACAATAAACAGGCCGACAAGTGCTCCCAGCATGGATGGGAACTCAGGCCCCAATAACAATCCTGTCAGTACATACGGTATGGTGAATGCCAGGCCTCCGAACAGCGCAAAAGGAATAATGGAAAGCCCCTCTTTCCAGGATTTGTTTTTCCCGAAAAAACGGGTAAGCATCACAACCATTATTGTTGGCATGAAGGTGCCGGTAATGGCATGCAAAAAGGCCACATGGGATGTTACGGTCATCAGAAACTCAGCCATGGTAACGTCGGAGGCAGCCAGACGGGCACTAAAGGCTGCGCTCTCCAATCCACCTTGCACCCCGATTAATATCGGTGTTCCGACAGCGCCGAATGTCACAGCGGTGCTCTGAACCATCAGACCGAGCATCACTGCGGCCAGAGCCGGAAATCCCAACGCCAATAATAGAGGAGCCACAATGGCTGCCGGAGTGCCGAAGCCGGAAGCCCCCTCCAGGAAGGAACCGAACAGCCAGGCAATGATGATTACCTGCACACGCTTGTCGGGGCTGATATCAGCAAAACTTTGACGAATAACCTGGATTCCTCCTGAATATTTCAAAAGTCCGAGTAATAAAATAGCACCAAAAATGATATAAAGAATATCCACAGTGATGAACAAGCCTTCAATTATTGAAGCAAGAATATTCAGAAGGGAAAACTCCCAGACAAAATGCGAGATCAGAATGGTGACAGCTAAAGCCAAAGGCATGGCTATTTTTGCTGCAATCCGAAATCCGATTAATAGCACTCCGGCGAGCAGAATAGGCAGGAAAGACAACAGTGCAAGGACATTCAGTGACATAGCGAAGAAATCAAGAATGTTCAGGGTTCAAGGCATAGTTCAGATTTTAATTGCCTGTAATGTAAATACCTTTTTCAAAAAAATAACCATATCTACCGGAGAATCAGAAAGTTGGAAACAACTGAATATATATATTACATATTAGCAATATTTAAAAACATTAAAAGTCCTGAAATTGAACAATACCTAATGTGTTTGTGTATTTTCACGCGTTGATATTAAAATTGCGTATCTTTACAGGCAATTTTTCATGTTGAATGATTAACATAATTATCTGATTAATGATGAGTACAATAGTTCTCTTGATATTTATCGGAATATGGGTTG
Source organism: Balneolales bacterium (assembly GCA_040905705.1). Lineage (GTDB taxonomy): Bacteria > Bacteroidota > Rhodothermia > Balneolales > Natronogracilivirgulaceae > JBBDQZ01. Next base: position 9,652 of record JBBDQZ010000066.1, on the reverse strand, counting down.
GATGGATTTACAATGGTCTCGTCGGTGAATCGGCTCCTCGAACCGGTATATGCATGGCATTTGCCGTGCTTGGCTCTTTGGCAGGCGGAATAATATTTATTTTTGCCGATCTGGGAGGCGAGCCGGTATCCGGATTACTTTCCTCGATTCTGGTTCTGGTAGCTGCAGATGTCCTTAGCCGGGAACATGAGACATTAGAAGTTTGAAGGGAAAATTATTATAAATGGTGCGGGTTGGTTGTGGCTAATCAGAGTTCTTTGAGGGCCTGCAGCATTGATTCAAGCGATTTCTTGGCATCCCCGAAGAACATAAAACTGTTATCACCATAGAAGAGCTGATTGTCGATACCGGCAAATCCCGGATTCAAACTGCGTTTAAAAATGACTACCGATTTAGCTTCATCCACATTCAAAATCGGCATACCATAAATCGGACTTGAGGTGTTTTTACGGGCGTCCGGATTGACCACATCATTGGCTCCGATCACCAATACCACGTCGGTTTTGGCAAACTCCTTGTTGATTTGGTCCATGTCGAACAACTGGGGATATGGTACATTGGCTTCGGCCAGCAAAACGTTCATATGACCGGGCATACGTCCCGCAACCGGATGAATCCCGTAACGGACATCCACGCCTTTGGACTCCAGGAAGTCGGCCACTTCACGGACTACATGTTGAGCCTGTGCAACAGCCAATCCGTATCCCGGCACAATCACCACGCGATTTGCGTAGGCGGTCATTACCGAAAGGTCTTCGGCTGTTACCTCTTGAACGATTTTGCCCTCTGCCGCAGTGGTTTCACCGGGTCCGGCCGATTCGGAACCGAACGCACCGAAGATCACATTTGAAAGCGGACGATTCATGGCCTTGCACATGATCATGGTCAAAATGAATCCGGCAGCCCCAACGAGTGTGCCACTTACGATCAGCAGATTGTTGTTAAGCACAAACCCGGTTGCTGAAGCCGCCAGACCGGTCAGCGAATTGAGTAAAGAGATAACTACTGGCATGTCGGCCCCACCAATCGGCATGACTAATAAAATGCCAAGTACCAGTGCTGATCCGGCGATTATCAAATAATAGTCGGTATTTTCAGCGTTCAGCACAAACAGAGCAGCAAATATGAGTCCTGCAAGAAATAAAAGCAGGTTTACGAATTTATGGCCGGGATAGACTACCGGACTTCCACTGATGAGCCCTTTTAGTTTCCCGAAGGCGATCAGACTTCCTGTGAAAGTGAGTGCTCCGATAAAAAGTGAAACAGACATTGCAATAAGCTCCTGTCCTCCAAATATTTCTGGAGAAAGGCGAGAATATTCTCCGGTGGCGACCAGGGCCGATGCACCGCCACCGAAGCCGTTAAACAGGGATACCAGTTCCGGCATGGCGGTCATATGAACTTTTCGGGCAAGGATGGCACCGATCACCGAGCCGATGATGATACCGATGAGAATGAATTCAAAAGAGATGATACTGCGGTTGAATAGTGTTACCAGCACACCAATAAACATGCCGAGTGAAGCCAGAATATTGCCGGATCGGGCGGTGGCGGGTGAACTGAGCTTCTTCAGCCCGAGAATAAAAAGTGAGGAAGCCAGTAAATAAGTCAGTTGAATAGCATTCGGGAGATAGTCGGCAAGTATTTCAGGTACCAATGGATTCATTATTTATCCCCTTTCTTTTTAAACATTTCCAACATACGGTCGGTAACCATAAAACCGCCGACCACATTGATGGTTGCAAAGATGATGGCCGCAAGTCCCAGATAACTTGTCAGGTGGCTGCCGGTGTGGCTGGCGACGATCAATGCACCGACCAGGGTGATACCCGAAATGGCGTTTGCCCCGGACATCAATGGAGTGTGAAGAGTCGGAGGAACTTTGGATATCACTTCGAAACCGACAAACGCTGCCAGCACAAAAATGAAAAGGTTAAAAATAAAGGTCTCCATAAGTCTGTATTAGCGGTTACTCTGTGGGGATCAATAGTGAACTTACTACCTTGCCATCATGGGTAATGACCGCATTTTTTGTGATTTCGTCTTCAAAATCGAAATGCAGTTCTCCGTCTTTGATCATATGCATCAACAGGGCATGGATAGTTTTTGCGTAGAGCTGGGACGCATGAATCGGCATGGCTGCCGGCAAATTGAGCGGTCCACGGATGATCACGCCGTTGTCGGTGAAGAAATCTTCGCCTGGCCTGGTCAGCTCGCAGTTACCTCCCTGTTCGGCTGCCAGATCGACTATTACAGTACCCGGTTGCATGTCGGCCACCATTTTTGCCGAAATTAGTTGGGGGGCCGGTTTTCCGGGAACAAGCGCAGTGGTGATTACAAGATCGCTTTTTTTGACATGCTCGTGCATCAACTTTCGTTGTTTTTCCTGAGCCTCTTTACTCAGTTCTTTGGCATAGCCGCCATGTGTTTCAGTTTTTTCTTCTTCCAGCGGGATATCTATGTATGTGGCACCGAGGCTCTCCACCTGTTCCTTGACAGCGGGACGAACATCGAACGCCTCCACTACAGCGCCAAGACGTTTGGCAGTGGCGATTGCCTGGAGTCCGGCTACTCCCGCACCCATTACCAGCACCTTTGCCGGAGCAATGGTGCCTGCAGCCGTGACCAGCATCGGCAGATACTTTCCAAGAGCGTTAGCTCCGAGCAGAACAGCTTTGTACCCGGCAATTGAACTCATTGCACTGAGTGCATCCATTTTCTGGGCACGGCTGATTCGCGGCAGTGCATCCATTCCGATCGCTGTAATGCCGGCCTTCTGTAGCTTTTCCACCAGCGGTTGATCCGAAAGGGCCCATAAAAATGTGATGAGTGTGGATCCGGGTTTCATCATGGCAATCTCGTCGTCATCCGGTTTTTGCACTTTCAACACGACATCAGCCATTTCATACAGCTTTGTAGCCTCCGAAACTATTTTCGCCCCGGCTTCCACATAACGAGCATCTGTGAAAGACGACTGCATGCCGGCACCTTTTTCAATAATAACTTCCAATCCCGACGATACAACTTGAGAGACAATCACGGGTGTTAAGGCTACCCTCGTTTCCCCGCTGACCGTCTCCCTGAGAACGGCAATATTCAAAACCTGAACTCCTTATTGGTAAAATGAAATGATGGCAGGTCATAACATACTCAATTGTAATTAAATAGAAAAGCAGATTTAGAATGGAAGAGGAAGTGATTGATACAATGGCATGGAATGAGCTTTCTGAACAATCATTATATGTAAGCTTTAATTCAAGGGATACATTTGCACATTAATTAATATATCTATATTTTTATATATATAAATTCAAAGCGGCTTCTTGTTAGATAAAAGCCCGTCAAAATCGTATCTTTTACAGTGTAAAAACGGATTGTTGTAACATATAATATTGTTGTATGAGGCAGTTGATAAATAGACGGAAGCCGTAACTCAAAATCAAACAGAAAAGAGAATTAATAATCATGGATGATATTAAAGGAAAAACACGGGAAGTGGTGATCATTGGAAGCGGTCCCGCAGGACTGACGGCTGCACTTTATACGGCCCGGGCGGACCTCAATCCGCTTGTTCTTGAAGGACCGGAGCCAGGCGGACAGCTTACTACTACCACGGATGTGGAAAATTATCCCGGTTATCCGGAAGGTGTACTTGGTCCCAATATGATGGAAGATTTTCGCAAGCAGGCAACACGTTTTGGAGCTGATTGCCGATGGGGAACGGTTTCGAACATTGATTTTGGCCAACAGCCGTACAAATTGACGATAGATGAGAAAACGGAAGTATATGCGAAAGCTCTTATCGTCTCTACCGGAGCGTCTGCCAGATGGCTTGGTCTTGAGAGCGAACAAAAGCTGCGGGGTCACGGTGTCTCTGCCTGTGCCACGTGTGACGGTGCTTTTTTCAGAGATCAGCATATCATCGTAATTGGTGGCGGGGATTCGGCGATGGAAGAGGCTACGTACCTGACCAAATTTGCAAGTAAGGTGACAATTATCCACCGGCGTGACGAATTTCGTGCTTCCAAAATCATGCAGAAGCGTGCGTTGAATCATCCTAAAATCGAGGTGATCTGGGACTCGTTACTGGAGGAAGTACTGGGAGACAAATCGGTTGAGGGTGTAAAAGTGAAAAATATTAAAACTGGAGAGATTACGATACTGAAAGATGTAACCGGTGTTTTTCTTGCAATAGGACACAAACCGAATACAGATCTTTTCAAGGGGGTTCTGGAGATGGATGAGACGGGTTATATTCAGACCAAAAACAGAAGCACTTATACTAATATGCCCGGAATTTTTGCGTGTGGTGATGCTCAGGATAAAGATTACCGCCAGGCGGTGACGGCTGCAGGAACGGGTTGTATGGCAGCTATTGACGCGGAGAGATGGCTTGGTGAACAAGAAGTTGAAGCTGCTGATAAAGTAAAGGAAAGTGCATCTGCATGAAATGGCTGTCTGAAGTTCATGTGGAAGAGTCGATGTTGGATGCGATTCCGTCGACGAAGGAGTTCTAATTTGTTTGAAAAGTCCACATGTGTATGCAGACTGTGTAAGGAAGTGACTTTCTGATGATCTGTTATGTAAAACAGCGGAGAAAGAAACATGCTTGCACACGTCTACTGCGCTTCAACATACGGCGTGGATGCTCATCTGATTGATGTAGAGACCCATGCAGTAAATGGGTTGCCCAAATATTTTTTAGTGGGACTGCCAGACCGTGCGATCAGCGAGTCACGAGACCGCATCGAAGCAGCCATCAGTAACAGCGGGTTGGAAATGCCGCGGGGGCGGATTACGGTGAATCTCGCTCCGGCAAATTTACCCAAAGAAGGGAGTTCCTTCGATCTTTCAATAGCTGTTGGCCTCCTGGCGATGTCACGACAAATCAGTCATGATAAGCTGGCATATACTTTGATTCTTGGCGAATTGGCACTGGACGGATCACTGAGGCCGGTTAAAGGGATTTTACCGATGACTTTGGAGGCAAAAGAGCGGGGCTTGAGACAGGTTGTCATTCCAAAAGTCAATGCAAGGGAAGCGGCGGTAGTCGAAGGTATCGATATCTACGGGTTCTCGAATTTGGCGGAAGTGGTGCAGTGGTTGTCCGGTTATAGAGATTTAAAACCGGCCCGTGTGAAGGTTAATGAGTTGTTTCGTGTGGAACGATCAGGTGTCATGCCTGATTTTTGTGATGTTAAAGGACAGGAAAATGTAAAACGTGCGATGGAAGTTGCAGCTGCAGGGGGGCACAATATCATTATGTTATAATTATTTTATCTTTTTATATACCAATTACTTATATTAGTTTAATAACGTTTTACGTAACGGAGAAAAAAATGGAACCAAAAGCATATTCATACATCAGATTCAGTACACCAGAGCAAATTAAAGGTGATAGCATCCGCAGACAAACGCAATATAGCGAAGAAGTAGCATCCAAATTAGGATTGACACTTGATACCAGTCTTGCGTTGACCGACAAAGGATTATCAGGATACAAAGGGGATCACCGAACAAAAGGTGCTTTAGGTATATTTCTAAAGTTAGTAGAAGATGGAGAAATCCCGACAGGAAGTGTGCTAATCATTGAAGCACTTGATCGACTTTCAAGGGAAGGGATGTTGGAAGCCAGTCATTTGATGATGGGTATTCTACTGAAAGGTATTGACATATATACTGCAATTGATGACAAACATTTCAAAAAAGATACTTACGATTTAGCTGACCTGATTATATCAGCTACAAAGCTTATGGCGGGACATGAGGAATCGGAAAAGAAATCTGTACGTTTAAAATCAGCATGGGATAAAAAACGTAACGAAGCTGTCCAGGGTATTAAGAAAATGACCGAAAAATGTCCTGCATGGGTAAAATTATCAAAGGATAAAAAAGAGTTCCGGGAGATTGAGGTACGTGCCGAAGCCATAAGGTTGATCTTCCGTATGAAAGCGGACGGATTCGGAAACGAAAAAATTGTAAGACAACTAAATGAACTCCCCGATATCTGGAAACCCGAAAAATCTAAACGAAATAAAACTGGTGGATGGAGAGAGTCCTATATTCAGAAAATCCTATACAATCGTTCTGTTATCGGTGAATTTCAGCCTCATATTTTAAAGGACGGTAAACGTGTACCGGATGGAGAACCCATAAAAAACTATTTCCCGGCTGTTGTAGACGAAGACCTTTTCTATTCCGTACATAATTACTTAAGTAGATTACGTGAAGCGAACGGACACACGGGAGGACGTACGGGTAAAGTAAAAAACTTGTTTTCTCATATTACGAAATGTGGTCAGTGTGGAGGAACGATGCATTATATTGATAAAGGGAAACCTCCAAAAGGAGCTCAATACTTATGGTGTGATACTTCCAGACGTGTTGTACAGGATGATAAAGGCAATCGTGTTTGTAATGCTAAAGCTATTCGATACGATGAATTTGAAAAGATATTTTTTAAAGAATTTGACGAGTTCGATATAAACAGACTCTTACCTAAGCCGGATAAAGTGCAATCAGAAATTAAACAGATTGAAGAAACTATGTCGGCTAATCGTCAACGTATCAAGGAAATGGGTCAGCAGAAAATTAATCTTACCGATTCAATAGGACGAACACAAAGCAGTGAAGTACGGAAGTCATTGGAAGATCACTTGCACAAGGTTATTATTGACCGGGTGAAGCTGGTCAACGAAAACAAAAACCTTGAACAACAGAAAACGGATTTACAAAAGGAATCAAAGGAGATCCGCAAACAGGTTGACAACGTAAAAGAAATTCATCAGCTCCGCCAGACTATGGAAACGGAACAAGAACTGATTGATATAAATACAAGGTTACGAGGGGAAATCCGTAAACTGATTCGACAGATAGACGTATACCCGTTAACAGAGAAATATGAACTGTGGAAAAAAATGGATGATGAACCCGGTCATTATCTGCACATGACAAGTCGTTATATGGATAAAATCCGAATCCGGTTTCATAGTGGAAGTGATACCATAAAACGGGTAATTTACCTTAAACGCCATGCAGTTGAAGGAGGACTTGATGCCGGAGGTATAAGCGGTACATGACGGGTAGTTTGCGTTAAAGGGAAGTCATAATTGCTTAATAGCAAATACCGTCGCTTTCATACGTACTGTCAAGCTCGTAATCTGAACATCCATCACTACGCACGTAAGTATATGATTTATATCTACCGTTAACACAATAATACGTATAGGTGATGGATTTATATCCATCCCTCCCATTATAACGACTCACATTATCATAACCGCTTCGACTCGGCTCTGGGCCCGGGTTACAATACAGCCCGCATGACGTAATGCTCGAGGTAGAGATTAAACAAAGCGATAAAATTAATATTACACGTATATCCACATCTGTATGTTAGTTTTCTACATATTCTACCAAGGATTTTAAAACTCTCCTATTATTTCGGTCATTATTTAGCAGGTTAGGTTCAGGTAGTTCCGCCAACTTAATCAATCTCATTAAATCTTGCCAATAGACTTTGGGGTTGGATTATATTCATCAATCGACGACTTTAATTGTGAGTTACTCCATCTATATTAAATGTAAAATTATATTCAAGAACACTACCTCTAACCTCAAGAGCAAGTATTGGTCTTACTTTTTCCCCAATTAAATCTAATGTAGATTCTTGAAATCTTTCCAGCATAGCGGTATTTGTTGTCTCAATTAAAATTCTTCGGGGCATATCTCCCTCTCCATCAAAACCATCAATTGTCCCAACGTACAATTCAGTTCTACTACCTGACGCCACAATCGTTGGAGGAATACTTCTTTGAGAATCAATTCTTCTGACTTCGCCATGTATTAATGTTTTACTTGTTCCTGATGGTGTAACAAGTACAGATTGATCCCATATTATACTAATACTATGTTCAGTCTTATTTTCTAAACCAAGTATAAAAAGCTCTCCCATTGGTATCCAACTTGTGCTAATAAATTCATCCTCAAAGTAATAAGTAGAATCGGTCTCAGAGATTTCTATTTCTCCATATCTTTCTTCAGCTTCAGCCGGTCTTGAAACTTCTTGAAGAGACATATTATATGATGCTGTATGTGTTGTATAACAGCCACTAAGTAGGACAAGACCACAAAAGGAAAGAATAATTGATCGCATATAAATAGAGTTAATTTTGATTGTTACACATAATTAAATCAATTTAAAGGAATAATACCAATGAAATTTCAGCTTTCCTTTAGATTCGTGCCTCGTTTCATCTTTTTACTAAATTGCCCGTTGGTCGGTGCTTTGGTCTTCGGTTGCTTATCAGCATCATCAATTATCATATCCGCAAGTTTGCCATTTTCCTCTGGTAATATATCGGCATACAATCCCGTCATAGCCATGGAAGCATGACCTAACTGCTTCTGTACGTATCTAAGATTTTGAGTTTTGCTATATAATAGGGTAGCGTAGGTATGACGTGCTCCGTGGATCGAAAGGTCTTTCCGTAAACCTGCCTGTAATACTGCCTGCTTAAAATTAAGGGTTAAAGCAGTGGTAGTGAAATGCTTACCTTTTTGACCGGTGAACAATGGCGAGTTATCATCTGTAGGTTGGTTCCACATGCGTTTCATTTCGATGAAGTCCCGTAGGTGCTTTGTCAAATCTTTGTCAATATAAACATCCCTGTCCTTACCCCTTTTCCCCTGTCGGACGTACAAGTATGGAGACTTTGCGTTCAGTTTCAGATCACCGATAAGCAAGTCCCGTATTTCCGCCAGTCTCAAACCTGAATACATAGCCAGGTCAACCAGCATCCAACGGATTTGCCATTTCATACGCCCTTTAGCTTTATCGGCTGTAGCCATATCATCGGAGAACTTTAATAACTTCCGGCGTTCCTCTGTATCAAAGAACTTTTTCCGTGTGATTTTGTAGTCTTTCATCGTTAGTAGGTTTTGTTAAAATTTGATTTAATTCCGTGTTTGTTAAATGGTGTTTCTCCATAAGATTATTAGCCACAAGAAAGATATCTCCCATACGTTGGATTTGTATGGCAGTAAAGCCGGATTCTAACAATGCTTCTCTACGGGTTACAGAGTTAATACCACTATTAACTCTGTAATCCTTTCTTACGCCATGCCCATCTGGGAATTGTTTAGATAATTCCTGTCTAAATTCTTTTATTTCCTTAGTCCTTACACTATAAAAGCGTTCTATACTCTCCAGATAATCGGTAATATCCTTAAAGTCTGTACAGGAATTTTTTACAGCCTCCAATGGATTGTCAAATTCAATAGTAACCATGTCCGCTGCAATTGGCCCAGCCATAAGGACAAACAAACGGCTAATTACAGTTCGAGTTGACAATATCCTCACATCTTTCGAGCCTGTTGAGGTGCCACCTTGCATCATATGTCCAGCTGCCCCCATTTCCTCATCCGGAATAATGGTAACATACTTTGGGTACCTTCCTTCGTGTCTTTCTGCTACACAATGAGCAGCTTCATGAATCGCTAAAGAGTACATACTATCCATAATGTTAATCTATTTTAGGTGTTAACTTTAATTAAATATAATACCTTTTTAAATAAATCACAAATAAAAGGTACAAAACAAGCAAATATTTTTAATAATATACATATTGTATTAAAATATACTGCAAATATC
>JBBDQZ010000065.1:0-17437 GCA_040905705.1 Balneolales bacterium | reverse complement strand
TTTTTAATAATATACATATTGTATTAAAATATACTGCAAATATCCAGAGGCCAGTAATTTGCAGAAAACACCTATAAAAAAATTTTAAACGCTTTGAAATGCTTTAGGTAATATAATATATGGGTAGGGCAGAGATCGTACGGGAGAGAATAGTATACAGCCGAATTTGAACGGTTAATACTGTATTAATGCCGTTTGTTATGTTGACTAATGCCCCAAAGCAATTCACGTCTCTTTTTATTCCAATGCGGATGATCCTCTGGATAGGGCTTACGGATTATATAGCCACTCTCGGTATATCCTAAAATTTCCTGTTCATCGTCCTGCTTGGGTTCATCCTCTTGATCTGTTTCCGGTTCCGGTTCCTGCTTTTCTTGATATGCTACGGGACTGGGTTCCGGCTCCCTTTGTTGTTTACGTTTAACCTTTGTTCTACGGAACGTGGGTTCGGGTTCATCTTCCTGAATCTGCCAGTTACCGCTATCATCATCCAATTCCATTCGCAGGGTAGTGTTACGGTATTCCTTTGGTAAACATTTGATTGATGTGTTTTGTGTCCTGATCTTCCGGGTCAATTTCTCAAATACTGCAAGTTCGTCTTCATCCAGTACCTGTAAAGATTCCTGTGCGTCGATTTGATCCTGTTGTTCATTGCTGCCCTGTTTGGTTTGCTCCAGTTCTAATTCTGCCAATCTACTTTGATGCAAGGCATACGCAATTTTGGAAAGTAACTCGTATGATCCCCGTGCCTCCTTTATCGCATTCAAAGCGAGAAAGTCCTTACCCTTCTTATCTGCTTTGTCCATAATTTTACGGGTGCGGGACAATAAGTCCTCTATACCTTCCAGTATCTGGGAACCCTCCACAACACTCTTTTGCTGGTATGCCTGAACGAGCTGTCTTGATAGGTGATTATTCACGTGATTGTATAGGGATTGATAGGGTACCCCGAAGTCTTTTGCTATTTTTTGGATGGATTGTCCTTGGATATGTACCCTTTCCATATCTAATCGTTTGCTATGACTACATATACTGCATTTTTGACCCATAATATTTACCTTTTTTAACCCCCTTTATTAATGGGAGGGTATATTTCGATTTAATGGTTAAATTTTGATTAAATTATTTTTTAGAATTTAGGTTAAATTTTCGATTAAATTATTACCTTAAAAAATATGTGTAACTGTTTGGGTAACATGGGTATATATAGATTAATTTAGGTTAAATATTTAACTAAATCCGGTATTTAATTTAACCCCCACCCCTATGGGGTTAAATACCTAAATTTAAATTAAAGAATTCTGCTCATTATCATCTGTATTGTCCTCCATTTCCTTTAAAAATGCCTGCCCATCTTTGGTTAATTTTGCTTTGTCATTTAAGTATTCCTTTCCGCGTGCTTTCTTCTTCCAGTTTGTGATAGTGCCTTCTGACTGTCCCCGTTCCCTTGCAATCTCTTTTCCTGTGTATCCGTTGTGGATGCCTTGCAGTAGGTGAAACATATTCCGGTCGGTTTCTTCTTTTTTATTAGATTCTATACCAGCATCCAGTACCTCGTATGCGGTTTTCTTTTCATTAACTTTATAGAATCGTAAAACGAACGGTTTAAATTTCCTGCCGTCGTTTTGTTTGGTTACTTTGACCTTCATAATAGTTTCTTCATCATAGGACGTTTCCGTTTTTTCAAGCATTATAGCAACGTCCGCCATATCCTCTATCGCTTTTGCTCCACGCATTCCCCTGCTAACATCCTTTCCGGTATGATGAATTACGATATGAGCTACGCCCATTGCTTCAAGATCACGGAACAAGGGTTTAATTTTCCGCTTCCATTCCGAGTTATCGTTTTCACTTTCAAGATCGAATAGTGTCCCGGCATTATCAAAAACCACAAGCCTAATCTCAGGGTGTTTTTTTAACTTGTTAATAAATTTTCGTTGTTCACTTCGTTTGTCCAGTGAAAACCCTTCGTTTTGTTTTGCTCTATCAAGATGAATAGTACTGTATCCTTCCATTGGTTTTCCAAGCCATAAGAGTTTTCGGAATCGGTTTTTTGTTTTTCGTCCTCTTTCACCTACAACAAATAACGATTTCACGGGTTTCCGGATCGACCATTCCCCAACTTCTATGTCTTCATAATTTTTTATACTGCAAATATGACAACAAAATATGGAAAACCACGATTTACCTGTTTCTGCCGGACCATAAACAAAAACGGTTTCACCTTCTCTAATCCATGGTGATATTACGGGTTCCGGTAATGGTTCGCTTTTATCATACGCATCTTCTAAAAAATAATCTTGTTGCAATACTGATTCCGGGAAATTATGAGCCAGGCTTTCAGCCTGTTCCATGTCCCCATTTTCAGCCGCTTCTTTTATCTTTTCTGCGTGACAATCATATTTTCTATGTTCAAAATACTGCCCGGCTCGTTGCAGTAGGTACTTGACATTAAAATCATCTTTTCCCCTTTCGTATTCTTCCGACAAGTCCGGGAGTAGATCATTTTCCAGTTCTTCAAGTTCATCCGGTGCAAAATCTTTTTTTCCTGCCCATTCGAAGTACAATTTTTCAAACTGCTTGCCCGGTGCTCTACCATACTCATTGTAAAAAACATTTACTTTTTGTATCAACTTTCGAGCGGTTGGAGCGTGTACCCATTCCCACAAAACATTCTGATCTACCCACTGACATACCTCTGTATGCATTACCATACCTTTCAGTAGATCTCTTTCAATGAATTTTGCGGGCTTTTGTACTTTACTCTCGTCCTGATTGTAAACGGAACTCGGTCTTTCGTTTCTGCTTATAACCCTTAATTTTTTATTTATTTTCTTTGTGCGTTGCATATTTCCAGTGTTTAATCCAGTGTGTTGATAGAAAAGAATGCAAGGGAGCCCCCGACTGGTACACTGGAATGAAACCTTCCGGAGACTTTACCCCTTGCATATTTTTATTATTCGAAATCATCATTATGAATTTTCCTGTAGTGCATAGCCCGAAGTAATATCAATCCCTGACGCCATGCACCTAATTGTTTCAATTTCTGCACAGTTTCTTTCTTCAATTTGATAACCCTGCCTTTCGCATTTTCCGGTACGGTTGCATGTAATATCAATCGGGTATAAGGTGGGTAATCAGGGATAATCTCACCATAAACATAAGTCCTATCCCTGAATTCCGATTTTCTCATATCACCTACGATTGCCATTGTATTTTACTATTCAAATTCGCTGGTTTTTCGGGTCTTAAATCGACGATCTGTTGTGAACCCATACTCATGTATACCCTTCATGTTTAAAGCGTTAAAATTAAGAGATATGAGGCTTTCACACCTCACATCACGGACTAATGAAACAAATAAAATGGCCGGGAGCAGGAAGAGTAAACACTAAAGAACCTGCCCCCGGTGTGTTCGGGAAAAATCCCCGGAAATCAGGAACCGGGGCAAATAACCGAACATGATCCACGCGTGGAGGACGAGTGAACGATATTTGAGTTAAAAATTTCATAAATTTCATTCGGCTGTCTGTTTTTTCAATTCATCTTCGACTTGTTCAATCGTCGGTACGCCATCCGGCCATGCAGGAAGTTTCGATTTTGGGAAATTCTTTTGAGTTCCGTACCCAGGTACTGAAATATCTGATGAGCCGTACTTCCTAATCTCATCGTCATACTGTGCTTGCAATTTGTTCCTTTCCTCATCCTGTTTTTTCTTGTAGTCTTTAGCCAATTTGCGAAATTCCCTGACCGGCATCCGATTGTACGGACTTGAAGGCTCGTCGATAAAAGGAATAGGGACATCACCTCTTGAAAAACTTACTTTTTGGTCGCATATTTCTGGTTTCACGCCTTGCGGATTAAAACCAAGTCGCCGCGGAAAATATCTTAAAACTTTCTTGCTCCTTTTTTCGCTGTCTTGCTTTTTGAGCTTTTCGATTTCACGTTCCAATACCTTCCGTTCACGGTGCCGGATGTCAACCCCAGCTTCCAATCTCAATTTCTCATCAAACAATGCTTTAGGCCATTCCTCAGGTAGTACATAGCTATTACCCCGTGCAACTTGGTCTTTTTGCCACTTAGCAAACCGTCGATGGATGTCAGCTAATGCGTTTTCCGCAATGACAATGTATCCTGTTTGTTCTTCATTATTGAGTAAGTAGGTGCCGTCCGGCTCTGTTCCGACTAATCTGACAAGCGCTAATTCGGTAGTTTTACGGTTTGAAAATACTCCCGCATTTTCCGGATCTTTTCGCCGTGCTTCTGCGTTTAAGATTGGTGATTTAGTCATCAAGCGATTGTAAACCTGATGATATTCAGGATTCTTGTCGATCGAATACCGTCTGTCGCCTTTATTTAGTTTATTTCGTGTCATGTCATTCAACGTTAGGCATTAATATGTTGTCGTCATCAGGGCAGCCACAATCTTCATCTTTTTGACTGTTTACGGATGCTTTGAGCGTTTGGATGTGTTGTTCTTCCCTATCAGATATCGTACCATCCGTATTCAGTATCAATCCAGCAGGGAGCAACATTTCATCATTTTGTGTTACAACTTGCCTATTTGATTTGGATGTTACAGCGGCTTCTTGCCTGTGATTCGTGATGGTTTGTGTCGGAAGCAGAGGTTCCTGTTTCTGCGTTTCGACGTACCCGCTTTTATGCAAAATTTGAAGTTCCATAATATTAGTCCTTATTTATTAGTGATTGTTTACCGTTTGAATTAATTCTGATGCCATCATAAAGAGTGGCGTTCCAGTCAATTTTCCCCAATAGCATTTCCAACTTTTTCCGTGTTCGTTGTTGAGGTGTGACATGACCGCTTTCAATTAGAGATATTGTTGTAACTGTTATGTCAAGTATCTCTGCGACCTGACTTTGCTTTAGGTTTTTTCGTGTTCTGGCGATCTTTAAAGTGTCCATGCTGTTTGAATTAGCGGTTGTTATTTAAATTCACTTTAAATTTAATTTTATATTCCCGAAAAAAATAATATATTAAGGTTAGTTAGGGTAAAAAATGCTTATAACATAATAATGGTCGGGCCACCTGGATCAGGTAAAACGATGATTGCCCGCAGGCTGGCCTCCATTTTGCCTCCGTTAACCACTGACGAAGCTCTTGAAACTACAAGGATTCATTCAGTTGCCGGATTGCTCACAAGCGGAGTTTCCCTGATTGTACAGCGGCCATTCAGAGCTCCTCATCATACTATTTCGAATGCAGCCCTGGTAGGTGGAGGAAGTATTCCGAAACCCGGAGAAATTTCTCTGGCACATAACGGTGTGCTTTTCCTGGATGAGTTGCCGGAGTTTCGAAGCAGTGCTCTTGAGATGCTTCGCCAGCCGCTGGAAGACGGAATGGTTACACTTTCACGATCCAGGCTCAGCGTTAACTATCCCTCCCGAATCATGCTGGTGGCATCCATGAATCCTTCACCTCGAGGCGACTGGTATGACCCCGACGATCCCGGAACACCACCCCCTGAAGAAGTTCGAAAATATATGGGAAGAGTCAGTGGTCCGCTAATGGACCGCATTGATATACACGTAGAGGTGCAAAAAGTGAGTTTTGATGAGTTAACCGTTTCATCAGCAATCGAAAGCTCTGATGGAATCAGAATACGTGTTCAGCTTGCCAGAGAATGGCAAAAAAAGCGATTTTCAAAGAATCCCGATGTGTTTAACAATGCACAGATGAGTACCCGGCTGGTGCGAAAGTTATGTGTCATTGATAAAGCGGGTGCACAAATCCTGAAAAAAGCGATGACACAGCTGGGGTTGTCAGCTCGGGCGTATGACCGGATTCTGAAAGTTGCCCGGACTATAGCTGATCTGGATGGATCAGGTGAGATCAAGGCATACCATGTGGCTGAGGCGATCCAGTACAGATCTCTGGATCGCGAATACTGGGAGTAATAGTGTAAAGCAATCCGGAGCCAAAAAAACGGATATACAAGAATATGCTCAGAATTACAATAAAAGCATGGCATCACCAAACGAGTAGAATCGGTATTGTTCCCGAATAGCGTGCGAATAAATGCGGTGCATCTCCTCAAGCCCGACAAATGCAGAGATCATCATTAATAAGGTGCTTTTGGGAAGATGAAAGTTGGTAATCAGTGCATCAACAGCCTGAAAATGGTACCCTGGTTTGATAAAAATATGGGTCTCACCATTGCCGGTCTTAAAATCACGATAGGCAGGTATAGGGTGCATATCGGTATCAGAATGAAGTGGGGGTGGAGGAGAACCGGTTGAACGGTTACCGGAATGCCTGATTGCTGATTCCAGAACACGGGCACTGGTGGTACCAACTGCGGTTATGTGTTGTGCAGTGCGGAGCTTATTGACAGTATCCGGGGTGATTTGATACCATTCAGAGTGCATGTTGTGTTCTTCTATACGCTCTGTTTTCACCGGAGCAAAAGTACCCGGCCCGATATGAAGAGTCAGCTCAACTTTTCGAATGGATTTGCGGTCAAGATTGTAAAAAACACGATCGGTGAAATGCAATCCGGCTGTTGGAGCTGCTATACTTCCATCGTTTTGTGCATATACGGTCTGATAGCGATCAGCAAGTTTTTCATCCGGCCGAATGTAGGGAGGGAATGGTGTGTGACGATAATGCTGAAAAATCGGACTGTCGACCGGATGGTTGAAACGGAGCGTTCGGATACCTTCCTCATTTACATTAAGGACTTCAGCAAATATTAGAAGGGAGTTTGCATCTTTTTTCCCAATGTTTTCAGGTCTTGTGTTGTCGAAGATGGATTCAGCTGACTTTGGAGCTGACGGTGGTTCCGGAACCAACTGAAGTGCTTGACCTTTTTTAAAAGATTTCCCGGGGCGCACCATCGCTTCCACTGTAAAAGGGTCAACGGTTCGTGTTACAAACACTTCCTTTTTCCCAAATAGAAGACGTGCTTTTACTACTCGTGAATTGTTGATCACCAGTACCGTATGTTCCGGCAGGTAATGATGCAATTGATAGAACCAGGTGTCGATGATACGGCCCGTTGCACGGTCATAGACCAGGAGTCGTGAGTGATCTCGTGGATCAGCGGGCTGTTGTGCAATTAGCGATTCCGGGAGATGATAGTCAAAGTCAGATAGCGAGAGTTTGTCCAATGCGCTGCTTCAGGATATTGAATTAAAAACCTATATACTGGTGATTCTTTTTTTGATCAATTCACAGGCTTGGGCCACAATACCATCGGCATCCAGGCCAAGTTTATGATGCAATTCCTGCTGGGTACCATGTTCCACTACGATATCGTCGATGCCCATGATCTTCATCAGGGGACGTTCCTCCTTCTCCATGTAATATTCAGATACAGCAGAGCCAAAACCGCCCAGCTTTGCTGCGTCTTCGATAGTGATGACATAGTCATATTGTCGGGCAACCTGATCCAGCAATTTGGTGTCAAGAGGTTTTGTAAACCGCATGTCATAATGGCCGACGGAAAGTCCTTCTTTAGCAAGTCGCTCAATCGCTTCCGGAACATATTTTCCGATGGTACCGTAACTTAAAATAGCAATATCCTCACCCTCAAGCAGCGTTTTGCCTGTTCCCGGCGGGATAAATTCGTACTCATTATCAAGTGTCATTCCGGTGGCGTTTCCACGTGGATACCGGATGGCAAAACCACCTTCATTGTAATTTGAAGCAGTGAACATCAGATTTTGCAGATCCTGTTCATGGAGCGGGGCGGCTACGACCATATTTGGCAGACATCGGAAATAGGCAATATCGTAAAGTCCGTGATGGGTTGGCCCGTCGGCACCGGCAATACCAGCACGATCCATACAAAAGACTACCGGCAGTTTCTGGATAGCTACATCATGCACAATCTGATCATATCCGCGCTGAAGAAAAGTTGAATAAATGGCAACGAACGGTTTAACGCCCTGGGTGGCCAGGCCAGCCGCAAATGTTACAGCATGTTGTTCTGCAATACCGACATCAAATGCTCGCTCGGGTAGTGCTTCCATCATTTTTACCATGCTGGTTCCGCTCGGCATGGCGGCAGTGATTCCAACCAGTTGTTCATTTTTTTTGGCCAGGTCGATAAGTGTTTCAGCAAAAATATCCTGGTATTTCGGAACAGGGAGGGTGACTGATCTTTTTGCCAGGGATTGTCCTGTCACTTTGTCGAATGGACTTCCCGATGCGTGCCATTTTACCTGGTCGCGCTCAGCTGGAGCAAAACCTTTCCCTTTCACCGTAACAAGATGCAACAATTTGGGGCCATTGATCTTTTTCAGATCACCCAGTTGACGGATGAGGTTTTTCACATTATGGCCGTCAACCGGACCGTAGTACTTGAATCCGAGCGAGCGGAAGAATGAACCAGGAGTAAGGGCAGACGTGAGTGCAGATTCAAGTCGAGAGGCCATTTTTCGCATTTTTTCACCAGTCCCTTTAAAGTAACCCAGCATATCGTACAGTTCATCCCGCAGTTTGTTGAAGGATTCACGGGTAGTGATGTCGGCGAGATATTCATTCAGTGCCCCTACGTTGGGATCGATAGACATCCTGTTGTCATTTAGAATAACAAGGATGTTACTGTTCTGTACACCGGCGTTGTTCAGTCCCTCAAATGCCAGGCCGGCTGTCATGGCACCATCGCCGATAACCGCTACTACCTGATGATCCTGTTTCAGCAGGTCTCTTGCAACGGACATACCCAGGCCGGCCGAAATCGAAGTGCTGGAGTGCCCGACTCCAAAGGTGTCGTAAGGACTCTCGGTACGCTTTGGAAAACCGGAAAGGCCGAGATATTTACGGTTGGTATGAAAATGGTCGCGTCGTCCGGTGTAAATTTTGTGTCCGTAAGCCTGGTGCCCAACGTCCCAAACCAACTGATCATCAGGAGTATCAAATACGTAATGGAGGGCTGTTGTGAGCTCTACGACACCGAGGCTGGCACCGAAATGTCCACCGTGTATTGAAACGGTGTCGATGATAAAATCCCGTAATTCCTGGCAAAGTTCAGGCAATTGATCAATCGATAATTTTTTTAAATCGTCCGGATTGTTAATGCCGGATAACAGGGGTCCGGGTACCGCCAGGTTATTATTCATATCACTGTTTTTCATTGCGCGTGACTTGCTCGATTCTTAGTTCGGCGTCCTCGAGCTTTTTGGAACACATATTCGACAGTTTCATACCTTCTTCGTAAAGGTCGACAGCCTTGTCGAGCGGCACATCTTCTGCTTCCAGCTCCTTCAGAACTTCAGATAACCGTTTCAATGCCTGTTCAAAATCTATTTGTTCTTTTACTTCCGGTTTTGCCATATCGCAAATATCGAAATGGTATACAATTTATAATATTCTAGTTAAAATAATCAAAATCGGACACTTAATGAAGATACAATTGTTCGGTGATGACAGGAATGTCTGGCTTTCAACTTATTATATTCGGGTACAGACAAGTATTCTTTTTTCTCTCCGGATATGTTTGGGCCGTTGAATTACATACCGGTCGAATAAGCGAATTCAGTTATGCAAGAGAGTTTCAATTTTGTTATAATACAAGCTTACATAGTTCGCTCTATTGTTGCATCATTAGGGGCCGATACCCTGACACATATTTAAGGTTCTCTTGTTACACCAGCATATTCTACATTTTATTCGAGACTGGAAAAAAACGGGTGCAGTGATGCCCAGCTCAAGGTATTTGGCTCGGGATGCTGTGCGGATGGTGGTTGAAAGACTGGAAAAACCTGGCCGTGAACCGATTTCCATCCTTGAAGTCGGAGCCGGTACCGGGATATTCACTGAACATATTGTGTCTGCTTTGGGCAAACAGGATCGTTTCGATGTAGTGGAACTGAATAACTACTTTTGCAACATCCTCAAACACCGGTTTACATCCAGCAGTACATGCAAAATTTATCATCAGGATATCCTGACATTTCAACCTGCTTGCAAGTACGATTTTGTATTATCCAGCCTACCTTATGAACGTATCCCAACCTCGGTGACCCGCAAGTTGTGGGAGCACAAGCTGTCACTTTGCAAACCGGATTCCTTTATCATTTATTACAAATACTTGAACTTCAACCACTTTCGCAGCCGGTTTGAGAAGCAGCTGGTTCGGAGTAATCTATTTGATGAAAAAGTGGTCTTTCTGAATATTCCGCCGGCACGATTGATGACTCTCAGAATTGATGATCCGGTTGAGTTGTGTTCAAGATATAATGACAAGCATCAGGAAGTCGACGGATTCAGGGACAAGTATGTTGAAGCCGAAAATGTGCATAACCATCACGATTAGTTGTTTAACTATCGCTGAAAATTTCATCCGTGTGTGTGCGAATCCAGGTACGTGCTTCTTTTTGTTGTGGATAGTATTGTGAAACCAGCTGCCAGAAGGCGGCACTGTGATTGAAGTACTTCAAATGACAAAGTTCATGTATAATAATATAATCCACGATATTTGGAGGGCACTTGATTAAACGCCAGTTCAGAGAGATGGTTTGTCGTGTTGAGCAGCTTCCCCATTTTGTTTTTTGATTTCGGATGATCATTTTCCCCGGCCTGTAGGGGAGGCGTTCCGACCAGTAGTCGAACTGTTGGTGTAATTCTGCTTTTGCGATTTTCAGGTAAAAAGAATGAATGGTGTTTAAATCCGGCCTGTCTGTGTTAGTCTTTGGGTTGAAGTGGAAAGCGATTATCCTGTCTTTCTCAATCAATTTGGGTTTGTATTGATTCGCATCGGCAACCGGGTGAACAGGTTTCCGTTCGCCACGGAGTAAAAGTGTGCCACGATGATTCCTTCGTTGTTGTTCCAGGTACTGACGCCGCCTGAGTCGTTTGTCCCAGGTTTTGTGAATCCATTTTGATTTTTCACGGACAAAATTAAGGAGGCGAGTACGAGAGACCGATGCCGGACCTGATACAATAATTTGATCATCTTTAATGCGAATCCGCATCGTACGCTGTTGAATTCGTTGTACCACAGACACTTCCGGAAGATCCGGATGAAGGTTGAATGAGTGCTTCATTGCAATTGATGTTTAACCATTGCTTCCCGGGATCTTCTGGCATACGAATAATCGGAATTGGATGAGGCCGCCCGCCCGAAATAGTTACGTGCTTCTTCCCGCTGGCCTTCCCGAATGCTCATTTCACCAAGATGATATAATGAAGTAAGCATGTTTGTCCTTTCTTCGAACGGTTCAAGTGTTTCTGCCACTTGAATGGCCTTCAGGAATTCGGATTTCGCTTTTTCATATTGAAATTGCTGGTAATGGATAAGCCCTTTCAATGTCAACAAATCCTCCCGCATGGTTTGTGTTTCATGGTTGTTCACATGTTTGTAATACTCGAGGCTTTCGATGATACGCATTTCGGTCTCCGACATCATTCGTAGACTGTATTGTGAATGGATATAAAGTCTGCGGTAGAAGGTATTTTCAGGGTACTTTTGATAGAGGTGGCTGAGATGGTCAAGAGCCAGACCCGCCTCATTTTCATAATGGAGATAAATATGGCCGAGGAAATAGATCGATTCCGGCTGAAGAAAGATACTGTTTTCGGCTGCTTGATTCAGCTGGAACAAACCTTCCTCCCGATCCCCGCGCGGGAGCATCCATCCAATCGGCCGTACCAATGGAAATTCTTCTACGAAATATGCCGCAAAATATCGGTATATGCCGATGCCGAAGTTTAAATCGGGAATGCCGGGATGAGTTTCCTTTATCTGAAAAAAATCTCGCAACGCTCTCCTTGCATTGAGAATACTCCGATACCAGTTGTAACGGTTTGAATGATGTCTTGCAATCAGCCCGTACATGACAGACCTGATTAAACGGGCGTCCAGATCATTTTCATTGCTATAGAGCAACTGATTACAATGTTCAATAACTTCCCATGACGCAACAAGAAACGCATTATCATTTGAGGTGTTTTCAAGATCGATCAGTATCGGCCACCATAAATCTAAGGCTTTCCACAGAGACCAGGCCGGATGATCGGGGTATCTGTATTTCCAATCAGAGAGGACTTCAATCGACTTGCCATAATCCCGGTTATAGAGCAGGTCAATAGCCATACGTGCATCTTCTATAAAGTCGTCCTTTAAAAGGAGTGATTCTATGTTGGCAGTGGATTCATTTTGGCTATTGGAAGGCGATATCGCGAATCCCAAAATGATAAAAAGCGGGGCTAAGATTGTGGGTCGAATCACATCAACGCCGTTCTAAAAATTCGAGAGGAATCAAACGAACCATTCGACGCAAGTCATTGATTTCACGTTTGCGAAGATTTCTCCACCGACCGGTACGAAGCCCTTTTTTGTGAAGCGGGCCGTAGGTTACCCGGTCCAGTTTCACAATGTCGTTGTCAAGTGCTTCGATCATACGACGTACGATACGATTACGCCCCTCATGCATGCTTATTAATATGACATTAAGATATTCCGGATGCCGGGATACCTTATATGCAGATGCAGGGCCGTCGTCCAGTGGTATACCTGTTCTCAAACGCTTTAAATCGTCGTCAGTAAGTTCCCGAACCGTTTGAACCTCATACACTTTACGCACTTTATAACTGGGATGCATAAGTCGGTTGGCCAGGTCACCGTCGTTTGTCAGCAGGATAAGCCCGGTAGTGTTGCGGTCAAGTCGGCCTACAGGATAAACACGCTGACCTGTAGCCTCCTCTACCAGATCCATAACCGTTCTCCGTCCTTTTTCATCACTCGTGGTAGTGATGGTGTCACGGGGTTTGTTCATCAGGATATAGACAAAGGGCTCGGGTTCGATTTTCTGTCCTCTTACTGTAATGCGATCATATGGATTGACCTGCATTCCCAATTCGGTACAAATCTTTCCGTTGACCCTGACTTTACCCTCAGTAATATAAGTATCGGCATCACGGCGCGAGCAGATACCCGCATGGGCAATGAATTTGTTCAGACGGATCGTTTTGGATAATTCGGAGTTGCCGGATGTTTTTTTTACTGTCTTTATTGATTGAGGTACGTCTCTTTTGTGCTTGTCACCAGCTCTATTGGAAGATTGCTTTGATGAAAGTTGTCCTCTTCGCTGTTTGTCATTGGATTTCCGGTTCATACTCTTTTCGAGGGATTTACCGGATGACGGTTTTGACTCTGGGTATTCCTGAGAGTGTTTGTCGGCTTTTGATGAGGGACGGCTTTTGCGGGAGGGTTTTCGTGCCGGACGATTCGATGAGGGCAGTTCAAGCGGACGATTTTCCTTCGAACGATGTTCGGAGCGATGCTTCAAGTTTTTTTTATTTTGAGATTTCCGGTCTGACAAAAGACGTAGTATTGAAATTCATGGATTATTATGTCCGGGAGGGCCCGGGGTCATTATCTGAATCGGATGGATCGGTAACATCAGGGTCTTTATCCGAAGGAGCGGACTCTTTATTGCTAGTCTCTACCGATTTGACTACGATATCCGGATTTTGGTGATTCATATTCCCGGTATCTTCCGGAGGCCGCAATTCGGATTTAAGTTCAAGCATCAACTGACGGTGTTCTGCCATATCGTCATCCTTCAGGATCTCTTCGATCTCTCGTGGTTTCGGAAGCTCGTCTATTGTATTGATCCCGAAATGTTGCAAAAAAATCGAAGAGGTGCGGTATAGCAGGGCTCGTCCCGGACCCTCATAACGCCCGGCTACTTCGATTAGTTGTTTTTCCAGCAACTGACGGATTATATATCCGGAGTCAACACCCCGGATATGATCGACTTCCGGTTTAGTGACAGGTTGACGGTAAGCGATGATTGCCAGAGCTTCGACTGCTGAGGGTGAAACTTTTCTTTTGGTATTCTGATGCTGAAATTGTTCCAGCCAGCTATGATATATCGGCCGGGTCGCAAAGGTATAACCGCCTCCCTGTATCTGGATAGAAAATGACCTTCCCTGTTCATCATAGTCGTTGTTGAGCTGATTTACCACCTCGGCGATGTCATCTTCATCGATGGGAGGGGAGAGCTCTGTCCCGGTGATCACTTTTGCAATATCATCAGCCGTCAATGGCTTGCTTGCTGCAAAAATTATCGCTTCAACAACGGAAATGAGCTTCTGTCCGTTTATTTCAGTTCCTATTGATTTTGACATTTATCCTTTTAAGACCGAATCGGCATTACGTTATCCCGGAAGAAATATTACTAATAAATCTGCCCTTTTTATAATTTCATTAGTACATCGTATCCATGTTGATTGTGATACGCACTTTCCCGGCTGATTTCGGTTTTTCTTTATTATACTGATCGGTAATGGCCTCAAATAAGCGTTCGATATAGGTGGAGCTTTTTTCTGGTGGAAGCTTGATATGGGATTCCCATGAAAATACGCGTTTCATCCGAACAATAGTGGAAGGCGATGGTCCCATCACTTGTTTATCGGGAATAAACCGGCATATTATTTCGGTAAAAAGGGTGGCAATGACGGCGACCAGTTCGGGGTCGGCCGATTTAAAAATAATTTTGGTCAGTCGTGAATACGGAGGGAAATCCAGCGTGCGGCGGCTTTTCATTTCATGCCTTGCAAATCCCTGGAAATCATGTTTTTGAGCAAATTGCAAAGCGGAATGTTCCGGCATAAGTGTTTGAAGGAAGACGATGCCCGGCTTCTTCCCGCGGCCTGAACGTCCGGCTACCTGGCTTAATAACTGGTACATGCGCTCTGATGAACGATATGACGGAAACGCCAATTCGGTATCGGAATTAATAACACCCACAACCGTTACATTCGGGAAATCGAGCCCTTTTGCAACAAGCTGTGTACCCATCAAAATATCGGTTTCTCCACGTGCAAACTGTTGCAGGATTTTTTCGTGGGCATTGCGGGCTCCGGTAGAGTCCTGGTCCATACGAACTATCCGGGCTGTCGGGAAACAGGTTTCCAGCTCTGACTCCACCTTTTGTGTCCCCATTCCGAGTTCTCCAACAGAGGTGCTATTACATAGAGAACATCTGCGTGGTGGCAGCCGGCTGTATCCACAATAATGACACCGCAGATGTTTATTTGCTTTGTGATAAGTCAGTGAAACCGAACAGTTCGGACACTCCACCACGCTTCCGCAATCTTCACATTGCAGGAAAGTGGCATAACCACGCCGGTTGTGAAGAAGAATGACCTGTTCTTTTTTCCCCAATGCATCTTCGATGGCTTGAAAAAGGGGGATAGATAGTGGGCCGCGCATGGCATGTCGGTATTTTCTGAGATCGATGATCTTGACTTCCGGCAATTTAGCCAGTGCATGCCGGTTTTCGATCTGGAGCATGGTGCATTTTCCGTTTCCGGCGGCGTGGAGACTGATCATACTCGGAGTAGCCGAGCCGGTCAGGACAACGGCATTGTTATAGTAAGCTCTCATGATGGCTGTTTCGCGAGCATGATAGCGGGGCGCGGGATCTTCCTGTTTGTACGAGGCGTCGTGTTCTTCATCAATGATAATGAGGCCGGGATTTTGGACAGGAGCAAATACAGCGGATCGGGCTCCTATGGCGATTTTTTTCTCTCCTTTTTGCAGGGATGTCCAGGCGTCGTAACGTTCCCGTTCACTCAGCCGGCTATGCAATACTGCGATCTGATTCCCGAAAACAAGATGAAAACGCCGGACAGTCTGTGGTGTCAAAGCGATTTCAGGTACAAGTACCAATCCGTTTCGGCCCTGATTCAATGTTTCCCGCAAAGCGTGGATGTATATTTCGGTTTTGCCGCTGCCGGTTACTCCAAAAAGCAGAAATCGTTTAAATTTTTGTGACAGGATGGCTTCCCTGACCGGTTGGTATACTTCTTCCTGCTCCGGGTTAAGGCGGCTAATAGCCTCCGGGTCGTAAGGTAATCCCCTTCGTATTGCGCCAACCGGAACTTCTTGTGCAACCAGGTATCCGGAATCTTGAATGCGTTTCCATACATAGGGTGTAATTTCAGGATGATCCAGAATCTGCCGGCGGGTGGCCGGCAATGGAAGCTGGTACAGAATGGAAAGGCCGTGGATCCATTTGGGGGTTTTTGATTTTTTGCCATTACCGGCCAGGTTGTCTGTGAAAGACGAAATATCGTTGCAGTCAACTTCTTTTTGATTGCGCACAGGAATAAACGGAATATCGTTGCTCCAGTCCCACACCGTTTCAGTTTTTGGTTTCATACGAATACGCGGGATTTGCCAGATTTCTACAAGTCCCTTCTTTGTCAGGCGATCCAGTGCCTGTGCACCTTTATCTTTCCATCGTTTTGAGATTTCACTGGAAGAGAGACCGGCATCACCCTCGTGCTCTTCCAGATAGAGATAGACTTCCCGTTCGAGGCCGTGTGATGGCGGATCATTTTTGTGATTGTTGATTTTGGCATGAGGTTCGGCAACGAAATTCAACCCGGCCGGTAATGCAGCCTGAATCGCTTCTCCCGGTCCAGAATAATAGAATCGATGAACCCAATCTGTAAGTTTCAGTAATTCTTTTGATAGTACCGGTTTTTCGTCAAGGATTTGAACGATCTCCCGAGTTTTAAAATCCGGATGATGGTTGTGCACCCTGATGACCATCCCGATAGTCATTTGGTTTTTGAGCGGAACCCAGACTCTTATTCCTGGTTGAACGGATGCAATGCAGGCTTCCGGGACCCGATAGGAAAACGGTTTCCGGACAGCTGTGGGGAAAACAATATCCACGTAATGAGTCAAACCTGAAAAATGATTTTGGTGAAATTCCCATGTTGAGGTTTCAATACACGAGTATGTGTATCATTTCATGGGTATGCTTTATAACATCATGAATCGAAAAATTATAAACACATGCAATCAGTTATTATCGATGCAATTAATAAAGTGACGGACAGTGCCGCTGCCATGAGAAGATGGAGCCATATGATTTGTTAGAGTTTTAAGATATTGAAAGATACCATTTCAAGTTCAATCTGTCTTCCGAAAGATGATCTATTTTGTATTTTTTGGAAGGAAGGGTTTTCTATCATTACAACAATAAAAAGGCCATTAATCCATTGGTGAACGTTCCCCAAAAAACCGTATCTTATGCACTCTATTATGGATGCGCCCGTAGCTCAACTGGACAGAGCGTCTGACTTCGGATCAGAAGGTTGAGGGTTCGAGTCCTTCCGGGCGTACAGTTAAAAAACCCCGTTTATTTCGTTTTATACGGGGTTTTTTAGTATTCAGGGCTATTTTCGATGGTATGCTCAGTTAGAAATTTTCACAAATCAGGCAATTCGGTTGTGCCATAAATGTCATCTGGGTTTTTGATTTGATCAACCGGATGACTATTTTTTGTATTACCTGCTACAAAGCAGTAAAACATTGATAACTTCAAAAACTCTTTGAAAAAATGATCGAATTGAGAAGGTTCAAAACATACTAATCTAAAGGCAGCCGGCATGAATAACCAATACAACAGAAAAGACTTTTTAAAATTATCATCCTCTGCTATGGGTGGT
>JBBDQZ010000064.1:0-79776 GCA_040905705.1 Balneolales bacterium | reverse complement strand
TGTGGGACGGCTCCGGGCATGCCAGCGGCATCTATATCTACCGTTTGCGGGCCGGTGATTATCTGCAAACCCGGCGTATGACGCTGATCAAATAGTACTTTATAAACCAAACTGCAAATAAATTCCGGCAGCCATATAATCGTCACAGAGAGTGCTCTAAGCCCAATAGATTCAGAAGTGCACCGCCCCGGACACCGGCCGCCTGATACCTGCGTGGTACCTAAAACCGGCCGGGCTGTCGGTTAGAAATCCAGGCTGAATCCAGCATAAACCGACCTTCCGGGTGCCGGTTCGTAATATCTGTCATTATTGGCATTGATGCTGACCGAACTGTTATACCGGGCATCAGCAATATTGTTAAGCATCAGAAACGGCGAAACCGACAGCTGGCCCGACACCTCTATACCACTGTGCGCCAGGTGAATATGAAACACTTCAAATCCCGGGTTTTCGTGCTCATTGGCGTTGTCGACGTAATAACTGCCCAGAATTTCCGCCTTAAGCGAAATCCGATAATCAAGTGGCATCCAGGTAAGAGCCGACATCAACCGGTGTTCGGGAACTCCAGGCAGGCGATTGCCACGGGTGAACGTAACCTGGTCGGTGTCCACCGATTCACGGAAGGTAAAGTGACTCCAGGTGTAGTTGGCCATTATTTCCATCCAGGGGAAACCACGCCAGTTTAAAGCCAGTTCCAGTCCGTCATGACGTGTCTCTCCGGCATTATCATAAAAATCACGATCTCCACCTTCCTCGGTTCGATAACTGACAAGCTGATCTTGCACATTCATTCGAAAGACAGCTATATCATATCTCAGATTCACTGCCGGCCATCCCCCACGAAAACCGGCATCCAAACCTTGTGCCCGCTCGGGTTTAATATCCGTATTAAATCCCCCGTCCATATCAGGACGGTTAACCAGTTCAGTAGTGGTCGGTGTTTCAAACGAAGTTCCGAAATTGCTATAAATCAACCCGGGTGATATCTGATATGATACGCCAACGGACGGGCTCACCGCTTGAAAAGTGCGATGGCCGGATTGATCTTCTCCATCTGTCTGTAATCGATCGTCACTCTCAAAACGAATCGCATCCAGCCGTATTCCGCCGGAAATATTAAATTTATTCCAGCCCGTTTTTGCCCTGGCGAACAGGGCACCATTCAAAACGGTCTCCTGTTGATCGAGCTCAAGGCCTCCCCTTTCAAATGATCCTACATAACCATAGTTGCGCCGATCATCCGACTGGATCGACGCATCGGCACCTACACCCCATTTTATAAACCGGCTGTTGTTCATCAACGCCCAGCGGGTACCTCCAGTAAGACGATCGACCTCTATGTCGGCAAACGGCAACGGATTATGCAATGACCGCGCAATCCCATAGGTGGTACCCTGCCATTCACCATAAACGGTTTCAGACCGGAGGGTCACTCCCAGCTGGCCCTGCCTCCAGGTTTTTCCGGCCGAAGCATTTTCAAAAAAAGGTGTTGCCTGCCGGCGGTTTATTTCCAGATCCGAGGCACTCAGCGAACCCGGGTGACGGGTGTCCGGTGCATCCACAAATGCCCCGCTGACTTTCAGGTTTGTTTGCTCATTAATTTCCCAGTCCATATGGCCGGTCATCCGGAAGGCTTGATGCTTGCTATGGTTGCGATATCCATCCCGGTAGAGATAGGAGGTATTCAAATGATACCCTCTCGGGCCTTCACGATGAGAGCCACTGATCTGAGCGCTGTACGTTCCAAATGCGCCCCCGTATATCCTCGAAGAAAATGAAGGCTCATACGAAGCAGGGCGGGTGGACAGAAACAGGGTGCCACCTCCGGCATTTCCCCAGAAGGAAGAACTGGGGCCACGTATCACCTCTAATTGACGAACCATGGCCGGGTCCAGAATATCCATGACCGTTTGCCCGTCCGGAACAGTGAGCGGAATATCATCCATCAGGACATATATACCGCGCACTCCAAAAGCCGTACGCCAACCCATGCCTCTGATGGATACACGTTCACCGAGAGCGTAATTTTGTCGGTCATTAACCCAGAGGCCTGGAATGGATGAGGCTATCCGGTCAAAACTGAATGCGGGTTCGGTGCGCTGCGCAACCAGTGGCCGGGTCACCACGGACACCGAAAATGGGGCTCCGGCTTCGGTTTCCGTTTCACGGGTAGCCCGAATTTCAATTTCTCTTAGCTCATATTGCAGTGTGTCCGAATCGTATGCCTGGGCCATCACTTCGACATCAGACAGCATGAACATACCAAGAGAAAGCATTAACACGCTTCCTTGTAAAGCAGTACCTCCACGAAACGAGCCCGCAAGAAAGGGTGAAAAAAATTTGATTATTGTAACCCGATAAATAAGGCTTGTATATAGTTCTTTAAAGTTCATCAATAATTACGGATTTAGACAATTTTCGGTTGTTGGCATGCATACACTGCAAAAAGCGACACAAAACCATTTATGTTCAGGGTATCGGAAATTACAAATAGTAAACTATTAATAAACAATAACCATGAAAAAAATTATTTGTACAAATCCAGCTCACCCTGAGCCGGGACTCTTCGGAAATGGCGGACGGACAATGGGCTGCCGGTATGGCTAAGGCCATGTTTCCGGCATGCCATCCGGAAAGTCTGTCGTATTTGTTCGGCATAAGCTCCTTTACCCCTCATACGATGGCCAAAACGGTTGTCATAGACCCGGCCATTATGGAGCGATTTCAAACGATTAATGATCTTGTTTTTGCGGTCGGGATAATGGGTTTCGAGCCACTGTTCAAACAGCGGAATTACGGCGCCCGGCAACCGCAACAATACATAATTCCCGAAACAGGCACCGGCCCTGCTGGCTTCCGAAACCAGATTGGGCAGCTCTTCATCTGTTAATCCCGGAATAACCGGGGCAAACATCACACCGGTTTGAATGCCTGCCTTACTCAGCTCTTTTATCGCTTTTAGACGTCGGTCCGGACGGCTGGTTCGCGGCTCCATAATCTCTATCAAATCGCTGTTCATGGATGTCAGGCTTATCATTACACGAGCTCCATCTATACGAGCCATTTTTTTAAGTATATCAATGTCCCTGGTGACCAGGTAATTTTTGGTAATAATGGAAAACGGATTTCGAAATTCCGCCAATACTTCCAGACACCTTCGTGTTACTCCCAGCCTCCGCTCCACCGGCTGATACGGATCGGTTACTCCGCTGATGGAAACCACTTTTGGTTTCCATGAAGTCCGCTGTAGCTGTTCACGAAGTTTTTGAGGGGCCTGTATTTTTACCATGATTCTGGTTTCGAAATCCAGGCCCGGTGACATGCCGAGATACTCGTGAAACGGCCGGGCATAACAGTAGATACATCCGTGTTCACATCCACGATACGGATTCAGACTCGCCTCAAAAGGAATATCCGGACTTTCATTTGTTGCAATTACATC
This sequence comes from Balneolales bacterium, assembly GCA_040905705.1. Classification (GTDB taxonomy): domain Bacteria; phylum Bacteroidota; class Rhodothermia; order Balneolales; family Natronogracilivirgulaceae; genus JBBDQZ01. The sequence goes on along the minus strand of JBBDQZ010000064.1, from coordinate 76,334 downwards.
GGATGCGTCGTCATTGTAAAAGCGGGTCGCCGGAGAAATCCCCTCATTTGAATACTCCGGATCCGGAAGCACTTCCAACTGATCGAACCGGTTGGCTGGATTCGACGAGGAGCCCCGGCCTCGAATCGATTCTTTTTGTTGATGGTCACGGTTCATTTTCAATCACCTGTTTATTTTGGGCCTAATGAAGTATAGCACATTATGATTATTGATATCATATTATGATAACATATATTATACATATATGAAATATCCTGTTGAGATTTCGACATACAGATGTATGATTTAAATCTCATGGACATGCTATGTGACCTTAAGGTTCCTGATTTTTAAACACATGAAACCGGATCTCATAAAAAAGATACATCGTATCTTGAGCATTTAAACAGGAATCCGATGGGGCTTTATCCTGTCCATTTTCAGGCCGCCGTCAGGCAAAACGGCCAACCGTATCCCGGATATTAACAAGCGTTTGTTCCAGCAACTCCTGATCAATGGTCAGTGGGGGAGCCAGGCGAATCAACGTATTGGAATGAAGGGTCCATCCCAGTAAAATACCGAACTCGTTCAAGCAACAGGAGACGGTTTTCCGGGTTATGTCCACATCCGTAAGCTGGAGCCCGAGCATCGCTCCACGTCCGCGCACCTCTACAATACCGTTCCCTTGAAGTGTTTCGCGGGCTAAATGTTCAATCACAGAAGCCCGTTCCATCAGGCCCTCCCGTATGAGCACACCAAGTGCCGCGTCACCGGCGGCACAGGAAACCGGATGCCCACCGAAAGTTGTGACATGATTAAGCGGAGGATCGCACATAAATACGCTAAAAATATCAGACGATGAGGCCAATCCGCCGAGCGGCATGCCCCCGCCCATAGCCTTGGCCATGGTCAGGACATCAGGAATCACATCATATTGTTCAAAAACAAAAAAAGTACCGGTCCGGCCGAAACCGGATTGAATCTCGTCAAAAATCAATAGTGCACCGACTTCAGTGCACCGGGTGCGTACACGCTGCAGCCAGTCGGAATCGGCCGCTATAATACCCCCTTCGCCCTGAATGGGTTCCATAATCACTGCCGCCACCTCCGGCGTGATCTTTTCGACCATCGACGGATCATTAAAATCATAAAATTGAACGCCGGGAAGCAACGGTTCAAACGGCTGCCGGTAAACTTCTCTGCCGGTCACACTTAATGCTCCCTGTGTATCACCGTGATAACCCTGGCGAAACGCAACAAAATGGTGACGACCGGTGAATTTTTTTGCCAGTTTCAAGGCGGCTTCATTGGCTTCGGTACCGGAATTAACAAAATAGATCCGGTCGAGAGCATCCGGGAGTAATGACGTAATCCGTTGAGCAAAAGCACTCTGCGGGTACTGTATGAATTCCCCGTAAACCATCACATGCATATGCCTCGAAGCTTGATCCTGAACCGCACGTACGACATCGGGATGCCCGTGGCCCAATGTACTCACCGCAATACCTGAGATAAAATCAAGAATTTTCCGTCCGTCACGCGTTCGAAACCATACGCCGTGCGCACTATCAATCTCCAGTCCCAGTGGAGCTTCACTGGTCTGGGCAATATGCCTGTAAAAGGCATTCCCTTCCTCTGAAAGCTGTTCATCCTTCATAGACAGATTGGGGTCTCTGGCCGGCTATTCCCCTGATCGTATCCTGTTAAAAAATTCATGCTGCAGTGTCTGGTTTTTATCTTCACTGTACCAACTCTGAATGGCTTCATAGACTGCCGGCATTGGCTCGCCCTGGTTTTTCAGATCCATAAAAAGTGTCTGTGCCGCTTCTGGGCGGGGCCCCCAGGCCCACAGTTCCTCCAAAGTGTCTTCTTTCAAAGCAATTATTTTCGGAATGGATTTCGATCCATTCGTCAGATAAGCATCCATGATGTCCGGATGTTCGTCACGCAACAACAAGCGCAAACTCACAGTTGGAACCGATACCGCCATTTGAGCGATTACAGGTATGTTTTGTGCTACATCCATACACCACGCTTCCACCAGGCCGAGCCAAATCTGTCGCTCCCTCATCTTTCTCAATGCATCCAAAAGCTCAGGCATCAAAACCGTCTGATGGCCAATGCGATCCATAAGCCTGGCATTCAAACGGGTGGATTGCACCCGCTCTTTGGTTTGCTGTGCGCCCGTTGTTTTCCGCTCAATAAGCAGACTGTTGATCAAATCGCGAAAAGAGGCATAAGAAACAGACCGTTCCAGATGATCCCGTGTAATTACATTAGTCATGAATGCTATCTTAGTAAACAGTAAAAATAATTTGAGACAAAAGTACAGCAAATAAATATGAATGACCAGCACCGTCAAACATCGGGCAAAGAGATTTTTCCCAGATGGAGACGGCTGTCTTCACCGCAAATCAGCTCATTGGCAAGAGCGGCCATAATCAAAGCTTCTTTGGCATCGGGATTGATATCCAATGTTTGTATGGTGCGGACCGGAATGTTTTCAATAGCATTGGAAAGGCCTTTCATCAACATATTATTATATACCCCACCGCCACTCACATAAACTTCAACCGGCTCATCATCCGGGACCACTTGCAGGATTTCATCGGCAATGGTATCCACGGTTAATTGTGTCAATGTTGCCAGCAGATCTTCGGCATGTAATTCCAGGCTGTTTTCAGCCATACACCTTTCCACCCATTTAAGATTAAATGTTTCAAAACCTGTGGTTTTAGGCGCGGGTTGTTTAAAATAGGGATGTCGCTTCAATTTGTCGAGCAGCGGCCGATTGATGGTACCTCGTGCGGCAAGCCCTCCCTTGGAGTCAAACCGTAAACCCTGAAAATACATACGTGTTGCCGCATCAATAAGCGTATTCCCCGGTCCCGTATCAAAACTCAGCGGAGGAAAAGTATCACGGCCTGCCGGCAGCCATGTAAAATTGGCAATCCCCCCGATATTGAGCAATACAAGATGACGAACCGGATTGCCGAACAACAGAAAATCTCCATATGCCGCCAGGGGTGCCCCTTCATTACCACGAGCCGTATCGCGCTGACGAAAATCACTGATCGTGATGATGCCGGTCTGCGCTGCGATATGATCTCCATCGCCAATCTGTAAGGTAGCATGTGGCATGCCTTTTATTTGGTGTTGATGTTTCGGGGCATGATAAAGTGTCTGGCCGTGGCTGGCAATCAGATCAATTTCAGAGGACGAGATATTCCATTTTTTTAAAACCTCATTGATCATTCCGGCTTGCAGGTTGGCCAAATGCGTATGCCAGATGCACAGATGCAGGGCGTCAAGACATTCGGCTGTTTCAAAGGCAACAAGTTGCTGATATGTATCCTGTGTATAGGCCATGGACTCAAACTGTTTAATTTCAAAGGAGATAGCCACTCCCGATCCGGAAAACCGGCAAAGAGCAATATCCAGGCCGTCCATTGACGTCCCTGACATGAGTCCGATAATGAAGCGCTCTTTCTTGAGAGAAATATGCTGTAATTTTTTCAATGAAGGATTCATAACCGAAATAATTTTTCCTGTTCCATAATTGATTTCCAACTTCCCTGATCCTATCATACACTTAAATCCATGACCTTTCAAGAAAAACCTCTATGACAGAGAACGTGAATCATCACAAAACCGGTGATCGTGATTCCGGCGAACCTGCTCCGGATCCTATCACTCCGGAAATTTTTGAATCAAAAATCAACAGGTTGATTGAATCGCTGCGTACAGAGTTAGGTAATGGGAAATCGCGATGGTATTACGATGAAGAGTCGGAAACACTTTATATAGAACTGGAAAATTTACACGGTATTCCAGAAGAAATCATTGAAGAAAAAGCAGCTCCTGTCCTCGATGCCTGTGATATCGACTTCGAGGAAATCATTCTCCTCCCGCTGTCCACATAATTATCCCAACCAAAATCTGCTCTTTCATACCGCAAAATAACCTCCATCTCCATTCCTGCCGGGCTGCATGTTCATCTTCATGGTGATTTCACCGGTTTGTTTTTTACACGGCTTCATATTCATACAACCATCGATCCCGTTTACTGCGGCTTCATTCTTTGAAACTAATATTATTGATTACTGCGTATGCGTTTACTCCGGTTTCTTCTGATATTTCTCGGTGTTGCAATCCTGGTCACAGGTTCGATATTTCTGATCAACCGTGATGCATTTCTCACCGTATTTAAAAACCGGGAAGCTTTACTGGAAGGGAGCGAATGGGTTGAAAAAACCTATTCACTCGGAGGCCTCATTGAATTTATGGATGAACAACCACAGCATGTCTCCATGGCCTCGTTTACAACCTCTTCCTCCGACCCGGCCATCCGTTTTCATTCCGATCAACTATCCCCGGCGGGAACACTTTCCAACCTGTTTTTGATTATCACCTACGCCAATCAAGTGGCCACCGGCATACTGGACCCCGAAGCACCCGTCCATACCGGCCGGGTCAAAACTTTTTATCTTCCGACGAAAGACCGGCGTTACCAACAAACATTTGAGCAATGGGAACAAGGCTTTGAAACCCCTCCTTCCGTCAGGGAACTGGTACGGTATCTGATCCGGCACAACGACCCCGCCGTAGCGGACTATTTGTTCTTTTTCCTTGGAGAAGATGCGGTAACGGAGTGGGCCTTCCGCTTAGGCGACGGATATATGGAGCCGCCTGTGCCTCAATTCGGGCTCAGGATGCTGGCCTTATCACAGCATCAATACGGCCAGTCCCTTTCAGAGCACCTTGCCATGTTATCCCGTAAAGACAGGAAAGTATTGATTGAGGAAGCTATAGCCATAGCAAAACAGCAGTGGGAGCATCCAGCCACGGCAGATGTCCCCGCTATCTCCTCATTTCAGGATGAACGGGCATTACACGGCCACTACCCGCGAATTGAACCGGAACGGTTTGCCGGGCTTGTTCTTGCCATTTGGGAAAACACACTGATCAATGAAGAGACCAGTACTATTTGCCGTGAATTGTTGACACAACTACCCGCGGATCACCGGTTGGATCAACATGTTTCGGAATACGCCGCACAATTTGATGAACGGATGGGATACATGAGCGGCTGGACCCTGGGTAGCGTTCCGGAAAACGAAACACTCCGGGTACAGGTTATATTATTAAAAGATCTGCCACCCGGCCTGTGGTTTCACATCAACAGCAATTTCATGTTGAGGGACTATCACAACCGGATGCTCTATGATCCATCACTAAGAGACAGAACGTATTCCCAACTAATGACTTCCGAATAACCGTTACTATTTACGACCATGAACTCGAACCTGATCCAGAAAATTGACCGGGACATAGCCGCCCAGCTTAGTGTACTGGGAATTGGTGAAAAAAAACCCCAAAAGTATCTTTTCCCCTCCATCACCCTCTCCAGAGAGTATGGATGTGAAGGTATTCCGGTAGCACGGTTACTGGCAAAAAAACTGAGTACGGATGAATATCCCTGGGTGGTTTTTCACCGGGATCTCATCACCAAACTCTCTGATATTAACGATATTCAAAAGGATTTAATTGATTCTTTGAGTGCTGAAAACAGAGGATTGCTCCACCAGTATATTGAACATCTGCTCGCACACAGACCAACCAATGTCCAGCTTTATAAGAAAATTGCCGGGACATTGCGTATACTTTGTGCGCATGGGCGGACGATCATCCTGGGATCCGGTGGTGCAATATTAGCTGCCGATATAAAACACATACTTCATGTACGTTTAAGGGCCAATAAAGACTTCAAGGTCAGCCGTGTCGCTAAATTGCTTAATGTCTCTAAATCAGATGCAGAAAATCAAATCAGGAGTATCGATGCCCATCGGGAAAATTTTATTTATGAGTTTACACACAAAGATGTCGGGGATCCTCGCTACTATCATCTGATCATAGACAACGGCCATTTTAATACCGAGCAGATTGTGGAACTGATTCACCGCTCCTTAATGCTAAAGAACTTGCTTCCCAAAGTATAAGTCAGTTACACATCGTTAAAAACCTGTTTCATGCATAAATTTACAAGATTGTGGTTTCTTCTTTGGTTGATACCGGCTTACCTGTCAGGTATGGCCATTCACATGGGTGCCGTATATCACGGGCTGAAAAAAACATATGACAATGGGGAAAGCTATCTCGCCGATGTGATACATTTTGAGATTAAACAGATTGCTGCCCAGACCAACGGCAGGATTACGATCCGGTTCACACCGGACAACAGCGCTGAAATCACAAAAAATATGTCGCAACCCATACAGAATGCCGCACAACTACAAGTAGCGGAAATGATCCCGATCCGGTATCTTGAAAACAGCTATCAGCCGGTGGTGCTGGTACCGATTTATGAGTTTCATAAAAAAATGGTTCTGGTCAATGTGGCTGTTCTGTTGGTGTCCATTTTGATTACATTGTTCATTGCAATCACCGCACATCGATTTGCCCGCCGAAAACTTGCCCGCCTGCACAACCACGACCCCGTGATTGAAATTGTTGATTCCTGATACTCTTCCGATGGACCGATCCGATCGCCCTTCCGGGCACCTCTATCTTATCCCCTCCCCTTTGGGGTCATCTGTTGAAAACCTTGTTCTCCCCGAACATGTTATCCGTGTTATTCACAGCCTTGATACATTTTTCGCAGAACGTATCCGGCAAGCCAATTCATTTTTACGCTGGTTAAATCATCCAGTCCCGGATTACCAGTGCCGGTTTTATGAACTGAATAAACATACTCCTGCTGAAGACCTGCTGGAAATGCTCGGCCTCCTGAAACAAGGCGCTCGTGCAGGCATTATTTCGGAAGCAGGATGTCCCGCCATAGCCGATCCCGGAAGCAGTCTGGTTCGAATGGCTCACGATGCAGCTATAACCGTAACACCCCTGGTGGGGCCATCGTCCATTCTGCTTGCACTCATGGCCTCCGGCATGAACGGTCAATCTTTTACCTTTCATGGATATCTTCCAAAACAGGTGCAAGAACGCACGGAACAAATCCGGCAGCTGTTAAAAGAATCCATCCAAAAAAACACTACCCAGGTCTTTATGGAAACGCCTTTCCGTAATAACGATTTGCTGAAAGCATTGATTGAAGAGCTGCCTGGAAGTACCCTTCTGTGTACCGCTTCAAATCTCACATTGTCCAACGAAGAGATCATCACCAAAAGAATTTCAGACTGGAAAATGAAGTCGCCCGATCTGAAAAACGCTCCGACAATATTTTTGTTTCAGGCAAATGACGATACGACTCAGAAGGGCAGGTTAGTATCGAAAAAGCATATCAGCCGATCCGAAAATAAAAAACCCGCTCGCAAACACAAGCGGGTCAGAAAATAATATTTAACAAGTAAAGCAACCGGGTCGTCACATCCCGGAATACATTAAGCCGGAGTTTACCATTCAGGCTATCTTCGTCAGGGTAAGTGCTTCTTCAAGCAGATCAACAACTTCTTTATCATTATTGGATTTGGCATGATCCAGCGCAGCCCAGCCTCTGTCATCGGTATAGGTAACATCGGCATGATGATCCAGTAAAAGTGAAACAATATCCCTGTGACTACGACTTGCCGCCCAATATAGTGCTGTCGTTCCGCGGTTGTCACGAAGATTTACATTGGCACCATTACTCAGGAGTAATGCAACGACATCTTTATGTCCATGTTTCGATGCTTTCAGCAGTATGGTCCGGTTGTGTTCGTCCATAGTGTTCACATCGGCTCCTTCTTCCAAATGACGGCTGATAACAGCCATATTTCCGCTTTCAGCGGCGTCAAGAAGCTCGTTTTCCTTCATAAGCATCCTCATATGATAATATGAATATTTCCGTGGCCTGTTTCATTGTAACTGATTTACAAATTGTTTGCAATAGCAACTTTGTCCGCAATGACCATTCGCATTGTCCACAGGTATTGAATGGACCAACGCGACCAAAGTCACTGTCATCAAAAACAGAACGGCCCCCATCAATATTGTCTGGCCCGACGCTGTTTTACAAAAAAAAATATTATATAACAAACAAAAGCTCAGTAAGGCATGATCGAGCTTGATTATATCGTCTTCCGAATACACCCCCAAAGACTCCATAAACGGAGGCGTTCAACCTTTTCCCACACTTGCAATAAATAGCATACCTGCTTATCCTTTAATACAAGATTATTTATGAAAATATCCATATTGAGCGTACTTATTACTTCCTTTAACATTCGCAATTATTTCAACCGTCAACACACATTTGCAAAGCAAACATATAAATCTCGGTAATCTATCCCTCAACGAATGGGGTGCCGTGTTTAGTGAACTTGGGCTGAGTACCGAGTCACAACAAAAAGTCTATGAAGCCATCTTTTACCGGGGAATAAATCGGCCGGAAGAGACACCCGGACTTACAGAAGCGGAGTCCGGGATTCTGTCCAAAAACACGGCCGTTCACAAGGCACATCGGGAACAGGTTTTTCGCAGCAAAGACGGCTCCATCAAACTGACCTTCCGCCTGCACGACGGAAATTATATTGAGACGGTCATCATTCCGGAGTGGGAAGGTGAGGTACTTCGAAAATGTTCGGCAAGCATCTCGTCACAAGTGGGATGTTTTTTCGGATGTTCGTTCTGCGCAACCGGCCAGATGGGATTTGTCAGAAACGTCACAACCGGCGAATTCCTCGACCAGGTACGGGAGGCCGGGCAACTAACCCGTTCCGAATTGGGAACCGGTCTTACACATCTCTATTTTATGGGCATGGGCGAACCCTTGCACAATTACCGGGCACTGTCGGATGTGCTTACTATTATGCGCAACTATCAGGCACCCGGCCCCCCGGCCGATCGAATTACCGTATCCACTGTCGGACTATATCGCCAGATACGTATGCTCACCATTGATCATCCGGAAGTCCGGCTGGCTGTATCAATCCATTCCGCTGATCAGAAAACCCGTTGCCGCATCATGCCAGTCAGTGCACGTCTGGGACTGCCTGAAATCCGTAATGCCTTACTTTATCATACCCGGCAAACCGGTCGTCCGGTAACTATTCAATATCTTTTACTTGACGGGATCAATGATCACAGGCAGGACGCAGAGCAACTGGCGGCCTGGCTGAATGGGGTTCCGGCAATAGTAACGCTGATCATGTACAATCAAATCAATGCCTCCCCGTTACATCGTACAGAATCGTTGAAATTATTTGATTTTCGCAATTTTTTAACAGATTTTAATATATCGACGGATATACGTTGGTGTTATGGAGAAGATATTGAAGCAGGTTGCGGCCAGCTTCAGCCTGTTTCGGGCGATGAACGCAAAAAATACTCAATACGTCACGACTCCCAGGCAGTAGAACCGCCGGAAAAACATTCGCGAAATGGAAGTGCCTGAAATATGATTTTCCGGTAACTACTAATGTAAAAAAGCGTTATTTTCTTTGGCAATGATTCTGATATTTTTTCTATCGCCGCATTTTCAATTATTCGTTATCCAACGACATGTAATTGATGTCAGCACAAGCAGCCCGTAAATCAAGCATCCCATATATGAAGCACTCCGTATATACTTATACAGATAACTCAACTATTAGATAATCTAACCCATCGTTGCGATCCAGAACTATGAGTACCAAACAGGCTCAAATCAAGCAGACACAAAAAAAGGAAGTCACCATCAGGTTTGCAGGTGACTCTGGAGACGGTATCCAGCTGACCGGATCCCAATTTACCTCCACTACGGCATTATCCGGTAACGACCTTAGTACTTTCCCCGACTATCCGGCGGAAATCAGGGCACCGGCTGGTACGGTTCCGGGCGTTTCCGGATTTCAAATACATTTTGGAAGTACGGCCATACACACACCCGGTGACATCTGCGATGTGCTGGTAGTTATGAATGCCGCCGCCCTGAAAGCCAATCTAAAATCACTCAAACCGGGAGGTGTCATTATTGCCAATTCCGACGGTTTCGGCAAGAAGGATTTGTCCCTGGCTAAATATGGCCCGGAGGATACACCCCTTACTGAAGCCAGAGAGTCGGGCTATACGGTCATAGAGATTGACATTACAAAAATGACCCGGGAGAGCCTTAAAGAAAGCGGGCTTGCACCGAAGGATATCGACCGGTGTAAAAACATGTTCGTACTCGGTGTCGTCTATTGGCTCTACAGCCGGAAAATGGATTCTACCATCCAGTTTATTAAAAAGAAATTTTCCAAAAAACCGGAGATTGCCGAAGCCAATATCAAAGCATTAAACGACGGCTATACATTCGGTATTGCAACTGAAATATTCAATGAACGTTACAGCGTGGAAGCCGCGCCGATTGAACCCGGAACATACAGAAATATCACGGGAAATGACGCTGTGGTCATGGGAATCGCTGCCATGGCAAACAAATCTGAACTGCCTGTATTTCTGGGGTCCTATCCCATTACTCCGGCATCGGACATACTTCATGGCCTGTCAAGGCTCAAACATTTCGGGATCACTACATTCCAGGCAGAAGATGAAATTGCTGCCATTACATCGGCCATCGGCGCATCCTTTGGTGGGAGTCTTGGCATAACCAGCAGTTCGGGCCCCGGTATTGCGTTGAAATCGGAAGCTATTGCCCTGGCCACCATGCTGGAATTGCCACTGGTGATCATCAATGTGCAGCGTGCGGGTCCGTCTACCGGGCTTCCTACAAAAACCGAACAAGCCGACCTGCTTCAGGCCGTGTATGGCCGCGCCGGTGAATGTCCATTGGCCGTAATTTCCGCTTCTTCTCCGGCTGACTGCTTTGATGTTGTCTATGAAGCGTGCCGAATCGCCATTGAGCACATGATTCCGGTGATGATGCTTTCCGACGGATATATTGCCAACGGTGCCGAGCCGTGGAAACTTCCTAAAGCGGCAGATCTGAAACCGGTACGGGTACGTTACGAAAAAGCCCGGGAAAACGGTCAGCAAAACGGGCCTTTTCTTCCATACACAAGGGATGAGAATCAAGTGCGCCCATGGGCGATCCCCGGCACCAAAGGGCTGACCCATCGGGTAGGTGGAATCGAAAAGGAGCACGAAACCGGAAATATCTCGTATGATCCTGATAATCATGATTTCATGGTAAGAATACGTGAGAAAAAACGGGATCAGATTGCCCGTTTTATTCCGGAACAGAAAATTGATGAAGGCAACAGCAGCGGTAAGCTGCTGGTCATCGGATGGGGTTCCACATACGGCTCCATCAAGTCGGCCGTAACAACAGCCCGGCAGGAAGGCATGGATGTCTCCTTTACACATTTACGATATCTTAGTCCATTTCCTCAAAATTTGGGGGATCTGCTGGGACAGTTCGAGAAAATTCTTGTGCCTGAAATTAACCGCGGCCAACTTGTCCGGATTCTTCGTGACAAATTCATGATACCGGCTGAAGGGTTTAACCAGGTCAGAGGCGTACCTTTCACCGTAACTGAAATCAAGGACAAGATCACCGAGCTGTGTTCATCATGATCGCCTCCGGGAAGAACAGACACACAACGCCCACTTATTGAAATTTTCTATCATTACAGTATATCAGACCATTTGTCATATCGGAATATATTATGAGCACACAAAAAACTGTCAACGGAACTCCACAAAACGGCACGCTTAAAGGCAAAGATTTTGCTTCAGACCAGGATGTACGCTGGTGCCCGGGTTGTGGTGATTATACCATCCTGAAACAGATTCAAAACCTGATGCCAAAACTGGGAATCGAACCGGAAAACATCGTTTTTGTTGCAGGAATCGGTTGCTCCTCCCGCTTTCCCTATTACATGAACACATACGGTGTTCACGGTATTCACGGCCGTGCTCCTGCTATTGCAACCGGCCTTAAAATTTCCCGCCCTGAACTCAGTGTCTGGGTGGTCACCGGTGACGGTGACGGGCTTTCCATTGGTGGAAACCACCTCATTCACATGCTGCGCCGAAATCCGGACTTGAATATGCTCCTGTTTAACAATGAAATCTATGGGCTGACAAAAGGCCAGTATTCACCGACATCCCACCCGGGGCATGTTACAAAATCCACACCTATGGGTTCTGTGGACTTTCCGTTTAATCCACTATCCCTGGCTCTCGGTGCCGGTAGTTCCTTTATCGCACGAGCCATGGACCGTGATCCCAAACATCTTCAGGTTACTCTGGAGCGATCACAACAACACAAAGGCACCTCGTACCTCGAAATTTATCAAAACTGTATCGTATTCAATGATGGGGCTTTTAGTCCCTATACTGACAAGTCTATGCGAGATATGACCAGTATTTACCTTGAACATGGTCAACCGATCACTTTCGGCAAAGACGACAGCCATGGTTTGCGGCTCGATGGGTGTAGGCCCGAGACGGTTGATCTTCAAAGTGGGAACTGGTCCAAAGAGGACCTGTGGATTCACGATGAAAAGGATCAAAACAAAGCGTGGCTTCTGAGTACCCTGTTCGATAACAACAAGGAAGAAGGAGGGCTGCCGCGGCCTTTCGGTGTACTTTTTGCCAGGGAACGCCCGACTTACGAGGAACTGGTCCGGGATCAGATCACAGCTGCCAAAGAGCAACTGGGCGAGGCTGATCTGGACGCGCTGTTATCCGGAGAGGAAACATGGGTGGTTAAGTAAAAGCTCCCGAACATGCTGTCTGTCGGGAACTTTTACCTTCTGTATATTACCGGAATCCATCATTATGGTATGAAGAGGTAACCCGACTTGTCTGCTATTTTGATTGATTACACAATTATACCGGGTCAATCAGAATGAAAATATTATGTACTGTGGTGTTCATGCTGTTGTTTGCACAAACACCTTCTCTCTTTTCTGCTCCCGGAAACCATACAACAGAAGATGAAAAAGATTTTGTTGTTGGTCTTGCCCTGAGTGGCGGCGGAGCAGCAGGCCTTGCCCATATTGGCGTTCTTAAGGTTATGGAAGAAGCGGGAGTTCCCATCGATGTCGTCAGCGGCACCAGCATGGGGGCTATCGTAGGTGGATTATATGCCATCGGTTACACACCGCAACTCATGCTTGAAGAAGTCAGCAGCGCGGATTGGCGATTCCTTTTTGAAGAAACTGTTTACAGGTCGCACCTTCCCATGGAAGAAAAAAAGTATGACGGCCTGTTTAAACTGTCTTTCCCCGTAAATAGCCGAAGAGTTGAGTTACCAACCGGCCTTGTGTCCGGAAATCACATCATCAACATGCTGGCCCTGCTTACCTGGCCTTATCATGAAACAGATGATTTTCGCCAATTGCCTCGTCCGTTTGTTTGTATCGCAACCGACCTGGAAACCGGTGACGCTGTCGTTTTGGATAATGGCTTCCTGCCGGATGCCATTCGCGCAAGTATGTCCATTCCCACCATTTTTGATCCCGTTTGGGTAAACGGAAGATACCTTGTCGATGGCGGTGTTGTCAACAATTTGCCGGTCCGGGAAGCTTATGACCTGGGAGCCGATTATGTGATTGCCATAAATTCAAGTCCGGACCTGAAGCCGGCCGGAGAACTGTTGTCCCTTCCGGACATACTGACCCAGACTATTGCCGTTGGAATGCAAACTTCCATGATGCTTCAAAGTGAAAATGCCGATTTTTATATCCGTCCGGACCTTCACGCTTTTTCCAGTCACAGCTTCAGCGATGTAAATGAGATCATCAAAGCAGGAGAGCAAGCGGCAAGAACCCGTTTTGATGAATTAAAAGCACTTGCCGATTCGCTGAAGCAGCTGCGACGTATTCCAGATAAACCGGACATACCCGTATTCGAACCTGCACAGCGTTTGAACATCCGAAATCTGTATTTCAAAGGTCTGGAAACCGTACCTGAAGATCATATACGCTCGATATTACAGATTGGCGAGCATTCCACCATCAGTGAACATGATCTGAATGAAGGCCTTTTACGGCTTTATGGCATGCAGCGATTCGACAAGGTTACCTATCGGCTGTCCTGGACGGATGATCTGGCCGATCTTACTATTTTCCTGGAAGAACAAACGGCCAATATCATTCAGTTCGGTTTTCACCACAACAATGTGCCGGGCCTCTCCCTCCTCTTTAACGCCACTTTTCGAAATTTAATCTACCCTGCTTCCACGGCACGTTTCAACCTGCGTGTCGGTCACGAGACCCTGGTTGAAGGCCAGTATTTTAATTATGTGGGGCTCGAACCCCGGCTTTCTTTTTACGGGTCAGCCGGATTCCGGGAACGCCGGATTGATATTTTTGACGGCCGTAACAGGCTTACCAACCTGAAAACAGACATATTACACAGTGAAGCTTTGATCGGCCCCCTCTATGCTTCTGTTGCGCGTATCGGCATAGGCTACCGGTTCGAGTACTTTAATCTGACTGATAGTTACGGTGATCTCGATGTATCGATGGACTGGACCCAGCTTCATTTACTATCCGGCGAATTCGAGTTCGATAATCTTAACCGCTCTCATTTGCCTACCAGTGGTCATTATACACTTTTGAGAACTGATTTCTCTCCAAATTTTTTCCCGAATGAAGCTACCTTCGGACGCATTTCGGTGAAATGGGATACCTACTATCCCTTGTCTGATCGCATTTCTCTAATACAAAGCCTTCAGGGAGGGCATGTATTCCGTGGTGACCCACCTTTACATTATCGTTTTTACGCCGGTGGCCACCGCTCTTTTTGGGGATATCCGGCAGATGCTATTTCCGGAAACACCCTGTTGACTGCGAGTACGGCCGTGCAGTACAGGTTTTACGACAATTTCTATATCACACCGGGAATAAATGCCGGTGACAGCTTCAGCCGGCTTGATACCGATATTTTAGAAACCTTACCGAGATGGGGATGGGTAGCTATACTGGGATGGAATACTGTTATTGGACCCATTGAAACAGTCCTTTCGGGTAGCCGTGCTCATCCACTGCTGTTCGAATTCCAGATCGGCCTGAACTTCTGAGATTCGTTTGCTACAATTTGAACTATCTTGTCAGACAAAAGGAAATTAGCTACTTTAGCAAATACCGACACTGATAAGGAGTGAAGTATGAAAAATCCCCGGATTCTTGTACCGACCGACTTTTCCGATCTGAGCTTGCTTGCTTTTCCTGCCGCTCTTTCGATCGCCAAACTGTTCAAGGGTACGATTACGCCTTTCCATGCCTACATGCAGGTTAATGAACTTGACGGTTTTTATTATATGGGAGAAACGAGCCCAGAATCAGATTTGCTTACCCTGGAAAAATCTCTGTATAACCGTCTTGAAGAAATTGCTGAAAAGTACATTCAATCAGCCTTTCGCAGTGAACCCATGGTAAAAATCGGGAATGCCGCCCGGGCAATTACTGAAGCTGGTACTGACTTTGATTTGATTGCCATGAGCAGTCACGGGCGAACCGGCTTCTCCAGGCTGATCCTGGGTTCTATTTGTGAAAAAGTTTTGCGAACATGCCACACCCCGATTTTAATACTGGAAAAAGAGAGTCAGATGTTCCCGTTGAACAGGATATTAGTCACAACCGATTTTTCAGATAACTCTATTTATGCATTTGAACCGGCAGCCGCTTTTGCCGAGGCAACGGGAGCGCAGCTGGATCTTGTCCATATTGTAAGTTTTGAACAATTCGATACCCTTGCCCAGGCACAACATGACAGTGAAGAGCGGGAATTGCAATTGAAAGAACTGGCGGATAAATATCTTGGAGACTTGTCCAGCCAGGTGAACCCCGAGGTGATTTTCTCTGAAAAATCAATTCACGAGGAGATTATTAACCTGACCAAATCCCGCCCGTATAATCTGGTAATTATCTCAACTATCGGTCGTACCGGCCTCGACTACATGATGCTGGGCAGCATCGCATCCAGTGTGGTCCGTCATGTAAAAACGGCCGTACTGAGTGTTAACCCGTTACGAAGAACGAAATAAATACCTGCTATCTGTTCTTTCTATTAGACGCCATCCGGAACATGCCGGTATGAAGATCATACTCGTATGCGTTGAAACCTCAACAATGATATTTCATCCGTTCAATACGGTTGATAATAGATCATCTTTGTTTAGAAAAGACGCAAAGATTAAGCCGCAATTTATTATTGATTCCCGGATGAACACGCTATCAGGTGAGATCATCACAAAATCTATTAACCATTATGAAAAACGTCAATATTTTAGTCCCGATAGACTTTTCAGAACTTAGTCTGAAGGCATTGGAACCTGCCTCCATGTTTGCCGAAATGTTCGATGGCGCAGTCACTCCATTTCATTCTTATATCTCTCTGGATGAGATGGGAGACATGGTCAATACCACTTCCTCATCAACAAAATCAGATGCAAATAAAACCATTGAAGAAAAACTGGTACAACAATTGAACGAAGTTGTCTCCAGGCAGGTAAATCACCAATATCTGAACTCCGGTATCATTTATATGGGAAATCCGTCCGAGGCTATCGTAGATGTTGCCCATGATTTTGATATGATTGTTATGACGACACATGGACGAACCGGTTTTTCCAGACTTCTACTGGGATCTGTTACAGAGAAAGTTATTCGATTTGCTCCCGTTCCGGTACTGGTCATTGAAGAGCATTCCCGGTTGAAGCCATTGAAAAAAATACTTTTTACCACCGATTTTTCCGATCATTCACTGAAAGCCGTTCCGTTCGTCCGCACCATATCAGAGGCTGCCGGAGCGGACCTGGATATCGTACATATTGTTAGTTTTGAACAATTCGGAAGCATCCCTCAAATTCAGTCGTCCATTGATACCAAGAAGAAGCTGATGCGCAAACTTGTAGAAAACCGTTTCGACGATTTGCACAATAAGGTAACCTCAGAAATTCTGACCACTAAAAAATCTATTCACGAAAAAATTACACGCCTGGCACAAAAACAAGATTATAATTTGATTGTAATGGCAACAATCGGCCGGACCGGCCTGGAATATCTGAGGCTTGGCAGTACGGCATCAAATGTAGTGAGACATGTTGAAAATGCTGTTTTAACCATCAATCCGCATTGTTTTAAGAAGACAGGTGAATGGGGAGAAACAACCTGACTCCTATAAAAAAGGCCGTCCATGTTGAATCCGGTGTCGGCCTTTCTTAATTGACAACAAATTTATTTCAATTTGTTTACCGCTTGCTTTATTCCTCCAGTGTGGACAAGTCTCCCTCGTCAACTCCCAGTGCGCGTGCCTTGAGAACACGTCGCATAATTTTTCCGCTTCGAGTTTTTGGTAAAGAATCGAGAAATTTAACCACTTCCGGCCTTGCGATGGGTCCGATTTCATTACTGACATGCTTTCGGAGTTCTTCTTCAAGCTCCTTGCTCCCTTTTATGCCTTCTTTCAGGATTACATAAGTATAAATCGCATGACCTTTCACTTCATGAGGCAAAGCAATAGCGGCAGCTTCAGATACCGAGGGATGGCTGACCAATGCACTTTCCACCTCGGCGGTACCGAGCCGGTATCCGCTAACCTTGATCACATCATCAATACGCCCGATAATCCAATGGTACCCGTCTTTGTCCATACGTGCCGAATCACCGGCCTTGTACCATCCTTGCTTTTGAAATTCTTTCCAGTATGTCTCCACATATCGATCGGGATCCTTGAAGATGGTACGAGCCATTCCCGGCCATGGTGATTTGATTACCAGCTTGCCTTCATCGCCTTGCTTGACTTCTTTACCATTATCATCAACAATTGCTACTTCTATGCCAAAAAACGGTTTGGTCGCCGAACCGGGTTTCAGTGGTGTAACGGGTAACGGTGTAATCATAAATCCGCCGGTCTCGGTTTGCCACCAGGTATCCATGATCGGACACCTTCCACCACCGATCACTCGATGATACCACTTCCACGCTTCCGGATTGATCGGTTCACCAACCGAACCCAGAAGACGCAGAGAACTCAAATCGTGGCGTTTTGGCCACTGTTCACCAAATCGCATCAAACCACGAATGGCTGTTGGTGAAGTATAGAGGATATTGATTCCATATTTCTCAACAATACTCCACCAGCGGTTAGGATAAGGATGGTTCGGAGCACCTTCATACATCATAATCGTTGATCCGTTAATGAGCGGAGCATATATCATGTAACTGTGGCCGGTGATCCAACCCGGATCGGCGGCACACCACCATCGATCCTCATCCTTGATGTCAAATACATATCGATGGGTGGTTGAAGTAAATACCGAATAACCGCCATGAGTATGAAGCAAACCTTTGGGTTTGCCGGTCGTACCCGAGGTATACAGAATAAATAACATGTCTTCGGAATCCATCACCTCGGTTTCGCACTTCGGACTGGCAATTGGCAACGCATACAGATCATGCAACCAGAAATCCCGGTCATTTTCCATATATACATCCTGACCGGTGCGTTTGACCGTAATGCAAACTTCAATGGTCGGTGAACGTTTCATCGCTTCATTGGCAATGCCTTTCAGATCTGTGATCTTTCCACGTCGCCAACCTCCGTCCGCCGTCACCAGTACCCGGCTTTCCGAATCAGCGATTCGGGATGCAAGTGCGTCCACACTAAACCCCCCATAAACAACGCTGTGAGCAGCTCCAATCTTCACACAGGCAAGCATGGCTATGGCCAGCTCCGGAATTTGCGGCATGTAAATAGTGACAATTTCCCCTTTTGTTACCCCCATGCTTTTCAGCGTATTTGCAAATTTAGATACCTCACGGTTGAGTGCGTGGTAAGACATGGTTCTCAGATCGCCTGGTTCCCCTTCCCAGATCAAAGCAAGCTTATTTCTGCGCCAGGTTTTCAGATGACGATCTATGGCATTACTGATAATATTTATCTTGCCTCCGGTAAACCACTTGTAAAAAGGCTTGTTACTGTCGTCCAGTACCTTATCCCATTTCTTATGCCAATGCAGTTTTTTGGCTTCATCTGACCAGAAACCTTCCCGATTTTCAATAGATTTCTTGTATAATGCTTCATAATCTTTCACATTAGCATGTTTAAGCAGTTCCTTCGACGGGTAGACAAATTCAGAATCCTTGTTTTCAGTAACTAAAGTACCTTTATCCTTACCTCTGGCCATGAAATACTCCTATATTTTTTTACGATCGCTTTTACTTAAGCGGTACAGTTTTATAGCTTTGTGTGCAACCTATTTTAAACGATGCATATCTGGAATTCAACTATTATTTCCTATAATTCCAAATAGTGATTACCCGGCACCACCGAATCATGGATTATTGAAAAATTTGTCTGAATTCAATTTGCTATCTGAATATTTTTTTGTATAATGCACATATATTATACACATTACAGGGGTAATCTATGGATAATCATCAGCTAACACGTAAACAGAAGCAGTTTTTCGATTATATTGTTACCCACAAGGATGAATATGACATCTGGCCTACCTATCGGGAAATTGCGGAAGTGTTCCGGTATAAATCACCCAACAGTGTAACACAGAATCTTCAGGCGCTGGTCAAGAAAGGATATCTGATTAAAACCAATGAGAATGAGTATGAACTTGCCCCGAAATATGACCCGTCTTTCACTGAACCGGAAATGGGTATTCCCGTAAGTGGTATCATTGCCGCCGGATCACTTCAGGAGGCGGTTGAAGCCAACCTGGGATCTATCACCCTGGAGTATCTATTTCCAAATATAGACCGTATGTTTGCTCTGAGAGTTGCCGGATCCAGTATGAAAGATGTTGATATCAAAGATGGTGATTTTGTCCTGCTGATCGACGACGACATTAAAAACGGTGACATTGGTGCCGTCCTGTATAATGGTGAGACGTCTCTAAAACAGATTTTTTATGGAGCAAATGGCTTGCAACTGAAACCAGCCAACAAGGAATATAAAGATATCATTATTGAACCCGACGTATTTGAAGAAGTTCGGATCATCGGCAAATATGTCGGCCATGTCAACCGATCGGGTATCTACAAGCATAACCATGATCATTCAAAGCATAATTAGACTGTGTTCCGCCCTTCCTTCAACACATTTCCAATTTCAGGTTTCCCTGCCTCTAAATTTTTTTAAACGAATTGGTTTTATAGATCAGCTCCCCCGCAAGATTCTCAAGCATCCGATGCCCCGTCTTTTTCAATCGATCTGACAATGGAATCCCCAGCTCGATCCGACAATTTACTCCTTTTACGGCATCATGAAGCTGTCCGTCCTTGATCCAGGCTCTTCCCCCGTCGTGCTGAAAACGTTTGCGGTTTTTAATCAGAAATGCCTGCCGGTGTAAATCCGGCAGTTGCTGTTCGGCTTTTTTTGAAGGCAATTCAGACATATCTGATCTGATGTTTGAATAATAGCGTTAACAATAAATATTTACTGCTTAAGTATGAATTTCCGATAGTTGAAATGTACACCTCTTACCTATTAAATCAAACCATTTCGAGTGCGGAATGCCTGCATGTAAAACCTTACGGTAAAATATCCAAAACACTTCAACTCACCTGAAAAGAGCCTGCCTCAACAATTACAAAATCTTCAATGCATCATCCCTTCAACATTACTTCACCAGGCTGAGCTGCTCCTGTTCAAGTCTGAAATAGCTTTTTTTATTTCCCCAAAACCGTTATCTTTGGGATCTTGAAAAACAGATATGAAATATATTCTTTTATTTAGAAACCGACATGTACGCAATTGTAGAAATCAGTGGGCATCAGTACAAAGTGGCCAAAAACGATGTCATCTTTGTAGATAAACAAAATACCGGGGAGAATAAAAAAATCACCCTGGATAAAGTATTATTGACCTCCGACGGTAATGGTAAGGTGCAGGTCGGTACACCCACGCTTGGAAATGCGAAAGTCGAAGCGAAAGTCGTTGAACATACGAAAGGCGACAAAATGATTGTTTTCAAGAAAAAACGCCGGAAGGGATATCAGGTAAGACGAGGTCATCGTCGTCACCTGACCCGGATTTTAATTCAAAAAATCACCGCTTAACTCCTATTAAACCATGGCACATAAAAAAGGTGGCGGTTCCACCAAAAACGGCCGGGATTCAGAATCAAAACGATTGGGTGTGAAACGATTTGGCGGCGAATCGGTTCTTTCAGGAAACATTTTAGTTCGCCAGCGCGGAACCAAATTTCATCCCGGAACGAATGTCGGTATTGGTAAAGATGATACCCTTTTTGCAACGGCTGATGGAACCGTATTTTATCGGACCGGACGAAACAATCGCAAAACGGTTTCTGTGGAAGCCGGATAACCCAACATTCGAATCCCTTATCAAAGCTCTGATGATCCATTCACATTAGAGCTTTTTTTTTGCTCAACAGCTTTTTGGCCGTCTTGCATTCTGCAGAACC
The DNA here is from genome assembly GCA_040905705.1 of Balneolales bacterium. Lineage (GTDB taxonomy): Bacteria > Bacteroidota > Rhodothermia > Balneolales > Natronogracilivirgulaceae > JBBDQZ01. The sequence goes on along the minus strand of JBBDQZ010000064.1, from coordinate 55,042 downwards.
TGATGCAAGTTACCTTAGCTCTACCTCATGTATTTTTCAACCCGTTTACCTCTCAATAAGCATTCATGACACCGTTAACACTTCCAGGCTTGCCCGAGCTTAGGGCAGGAACACTTTACTGCATTGGAAGAAATTATTCCGGACACGCAATAGAACTGAATAATCCGATCCCTTCTCAACCTGTAATTTTTATTAAACCGCTCACCAGCCTTACGTTTGACGGCATCATTCATATCCCGTCATTTGTGGCTGAACCTCATTTTGAAACGGAGATCGTTGTAGCCCTTGGCCAGCAGGTTAAGAACATTACTGCCGGCAAAGCCCTGACGGCTGTGGCCGGATACGGTATCGGGATCGATGTCACTTCCCGTGATATTCAGCAACAACTCAAAGAAAAACGTCATCCATGGTTTCTTGCAAAAGGTCTCGACACCTTTGCACCGGTAAGTTCGTTTATACCGGCAGAACAGATTCCCGATCCCGGAAATCTTTCTTTTAACCTTGATATTAACGGAGTTCGGAAACAAAATGGACGCACTTCATTGATGCTTTTCCCCGTTGCTGAAATCATCTCCATATTGTCAAAATTCGTTACGCTCTATCCGGGTGATCTCATTTTTACCGGCACACCCGAAGGGGTTGGCCTGCTCCAGGATGGCGACCTGTTGCATGCAAACCTGGGGACCGGCCTCGTTACTCTCGAAGCCCGTGTTGAACGGGATACCTGATTATATTCTCATGGGGATACTAATGTGATATTATAATCCCTAATTTTTAAACACATGAAAGCAGCCGTATTTATTACATCCTTATTCCGGATTCCTTCATTACTGATTGTGCTGGTCGAAATATGTAGCATAGCGCATATTCTGTCGTTTTCCGCCTCTCATACCTTAGCTCAATCGCGCCCCGCTTTTCTCAGCAATAACGTTTCATATGCCTGGCCGACAAATGCCTCCCGTTATATGTCCTCATCTTTTGGAGAAACACGATCCGCCCATTTTCATGCCGCCATGGATATCGGAACCTGGGGACAGGAAGGTTACGCCGTATTTGCCGCACGTGATGGTATCGTCCATCGGGTTGCCGTGGGTCCGGCTGGATACGGAAACGTTATCTACCTGAAACACGACGACGGCAGTATTTCTCTATATGCTCATCTCAGAGATTTTCATCCCGACATCCGGAGTATAGTTGATTCCCTGCGGATGCAAAATTACATGTTTGAATACGACGAATTATTTGAGGATTATAATCATTATTTCCGCCGGGGGGAACAAATCGGGTGGACAGGCTCTACAGGTGTGGGGCCGCCCCATCTTCACTTCGAGCTTCGAACTCCGGAAGGCCACCCGTTTAATCCAATGCTGGCGGGTTACCGGATTGAGGACACCATTTCACCACAATTTTCCGGTCTTGTGATTGAGCCGTTATCACCCATCAGCACCATAAACGGCCGTAAAGAAATTTACAGAATACCCACTCCCGGCCGAGGCGATCCATACCATTTCGGAACCGTGGAAATATCCGGGGAAATTGGCCTGGCCGTCGATGTGTTTGATCGCGCCAATTCCTCAAACAATGTTCATGCTGTATACGATCTGAAGATGTATGTCGACGACAAACTTTATTTTCACTCCCAGGCAGACAGCTTTTCCTATGATCAGTCGAGACAGATCTTTCTGGACAGGGTATATTCCATTCTGACTGAAGAAAGGAAAGGCTATCAGCGTCTATATCTTCGAAATGGCAATACGTTGCCGTTCTACCATGACACCGGACATACCGGTCGATTGAACCTTTCGCCAGGAACCCGTCATATTCGTATCGAAGCATCTGATTTTTTCGGAAACCAGTCATTGGCAACGCTTCAGTTGAATGTCACCGAACCGGATTCCAGGCCTTTAATTGAGATGCCTATTGTTGCCGGAAAATCGCGGCCGGGAAGGGCCTCTCCCTCCGGACTCTATTGGTACAATAACTGGGTCCACCCGATCACAACATCTTTCGAAAATGATGCTGAAAATATAAAACGAAATAGAAACAGCGAAATTCTGCTCATACGGCCGGTTGGGTCATACGGGGAGGAGGCACGGCCATATGTATTTTCTCATCGCGGACTTCCGCTTGACATTGCTCCACGAATGGAATTGCAAAAGAGCGACAGCACCTGGGCCCTTAACCGGATCGATCCTGCACATCACACATCGGTATATCATGAGAACATGCGCATTTCTGTCCATTTTCCTCCTGAATCATTTTTTGAACCCGTTACCCAGGGCATTTCCGGAGTATACCCGGACCTGTACCTGTTTCCGAACAATGAACCCTTTCGCAGGCCGGCCGTGATTCGAATTTTACTGGATGAAAAACTGGCTAAAACCAAAGGAGTTGGCCTGTATCAAACCGATCCGGTCACCGGCAAACTATCCCATATCTCCTCATATGTAGACCAACGAAACAAAGCATTGGTGGGATCGGTGAGAAACGGAGGCCATTTTACGGTAAGGACCGACTCTGCAGGGCCTGTTATTACATCTCCACAATTAGAACACCGGGCGTACAACAACCGATATTATGCATCCGTATTCGTGGAGGATGACCTCTCGGGAATCGATTATCCATCGGCCGAATTTTATGTCAACAAGACTCGGGGCATTGCTGAATTTGATCCGGAAAAAAACCTGTTGATATACCACCATCCAAATTTTTCTCCTCAAAGCACCAATGAAATAACTGTACGGGTACCTGACCTGGCCGGAAACTGGTCGGAAATGACTTTTACCGATGTGCCATACAACTAACTTCGACTCTGGCGTTTTTGGGAAGATTTTTCACAGCCACCACTTCCCGGGCAGGCGGATCAGCACTAAAATATGTTGCATAGACCTCGTTGACATGGGAAAATTCCTGTATGTCGATCAGATAAATAGTGCACTTTAATACTCTTCCCCAGTCGGATCCGGCTGCTCGCAATACGGCACCCAGATTGTTCATTACCTGCTGCATTTGATGTACGGTATCAGATCCTGCCAACTCCCCACTTTCAGGATCCAGGCCAATCTGGCCGGAACAAAAAATGAGTTGGTCATACACCACTGCCTGAGTGTAAGGACCTATAGCTGCAGGGGCATCCACGGTGTTTATTGATTGTTTTAACATACGTTAACCATACCTAATTCGTTATTAAATCAAGTTTTCTTTCACTGAATCATAATCATACGAAATCCAGAAACAACAGAAAATAGCAGCTTTATACAACCAGCTGAGTTAACGGAATGCAACTTTTTTGCAGATAAGAATAGCTATGCTTACTTTCAGGCGATGTGGTTTTTTGTTATTTTCAGATATTGATTTCAAAAGGAATTTTACGATAGATATATTGCCAGCGAATTCCATCCATCAACCTGTATAGTGCGAACCTTAACGAAGAATTCGCCCGTCATTAATCATTTAAATAATTTACGCGATGAAAACGGATGTTTTAAAAATTTCACTGGCCGCCATTGTTACGATGTTTGTGATATGGTCATGTGCTAGTGATCCTAATATCGAATCGGCAAAACTGGCCCTCGTTGAAGAAAATTATGAACAGGTTATTCGATCTGCTGAGAGAGCCCTGGAAACAAACCCGGAAAATGCTGACGGATATTACTACATTGGCGTTGCCTATGCTGCCATGGCCGGTAACAAACCGGTTGCCGAGCGCCTGGATGATTATCAATCTGCTCGTGATAATTTCGATGAAGCAAAAAGACGTTATGATACCCAGTCGGGAAGAAGCAGCGAAGCAAGAGAATTGCCGGAAAAAATCATCGAATATTGGGGCAATGAATACAACTCGGGCGTTGGGCTTTTAACCGAAGACATTGTCAGCACTTCTGAAGATTCACTGGCCATTGCACGACAACATTTTCTTAATGCCATAGCCATCAATCCAGACAGCGCACAAAGTTATAACCTGTTGGTAGAAGTCAGCTTTGCACTGGGTAACTTCGAAGACGCTGAAGAGTATACCCGCCATATTATTTATGAACTCGAAGATGCAGATCTGTTCAATTACTATCGCCTCTCATATTTTCTGTTACAAAACGACCGGGAGGACGATGCTCTCCAAGTCTTGTTAGAAGCCAGAGAACTGTATCCCGATGAAATAGAGATCGTACAGGAAATTGCCAATTTGTATTTGCGCAGAGGCGAAACCGACCTGGCCATGGAATTGGTTCAGGAATTGATTGAGCGGGATCCGGACAATCCACAATACCGGCTGGTATTTGCAACTCAGGTTTATCAGATGGTCCAGGAACTGGACCGGCAAATACGAAGTATCTATGACGACATGTATGATAAAAGCCGGGAAATTCGTCAGGAAAGACAGAAACCCAATCCGGATGAAGCCGTATTGACCGGGTTGCGTGATGAATTGAGTAGTCTGGAAGATGAGGCTGACATGCTGATTGAGGAATCCTTCCGTTTTTCAGAAGAGGCGGAAGAAGAGTTGTTGCTTGCACTTGAAAATGACCAGGAAAATGAGGAAGTCCATTCTACTCTTGGGATAATTTACCAGAATCGTGCTGCAATTTTACAGGATCAGAGAAACATGGCCGATGACCTGGAAGATGAAGACAGGTTCGACGAGCAGGCCAGAGCTTATCTCAGACAAGCCATCCCCCATTTCGAAAAAGCCACCGAACTTAATGAGGACAATGTGGAAAACTGGCGTTCCCTTTTCCGTGTCTATACTCATCTCGGCATGGAAGAAGAAGCCGAACGGGCTCAGGAAAAAGCCGGCCTTTGATCTTTGATTGTTCAATCTATTTTCACATAACCCATACCACCAGGGTTGCATTGACTCCCTGTCTACTCCGTGGAAATTAAAAAAAGCTCTGCAGTTTATACCGCAGGGCTTTTTTTTCAATATCTTTACCTTTTGTTCAGCAAAATTATATTGGGTATCATAGGTGAAAATTTTCGACAAACACGCAGATGTTTTCACCATGAATGTTCCATCCGGCCTTATAAGGTATAAAATTTTAAACAGATGAAATGGCCATGACGGCTTCTCGTCATACAGAAGCATGATTATTTCCATAATGGACATTACATGTGACAATAGTGATAAAAAATATACACATGAAATTCAATACCAGAACCATTCATGCCGGCCAGACTCCTGAAGAGACAACCGGAGCTGTGATGCCTCCGGTTTTTTTTACATCTACCTATGCCCAGCAAGCCCCGAATCAAAACAAGGGACACGAATATGCCCGGGTCAGCAATCCAACCCGCAGTGCCTTTGAAAAACTGCTTGCCGGCCTTGAAGAAGCCCGCTTTGCTGCAGCCTTTGCCTCCGGATGTGCAGCCATGGATGCACTATTAAAAATGCTCCGTCCGGGTGATCATGTTATCACGACCAACGACTTATATGGTGGTTCCTATCGCCTTTTTACCAGTGTGTTTGAGCCATATGGTATTCGATTCAGTTTTATCGACATGAGTTCCATCAAGAATGTGAGGCAGGCTTTTACCCCTCATACCAAATTGCTCTGGATTGAAACCCCCTCGAATCCCTTACTCAATATTGTAGATATTGCGGTTCTTTCAGAAGAAGCTCGAAAAAAGAACGTCCTCACTATTGTTGATAATACCTTCGCATCGCCCGCACTGCAACAGCCGCTTCTTTTGGGTGCCGATGCATCGCTCCATTCCACAACAAAATATATCGGTGGCCACTCCGATCTGATAGGAGGTGCGGTTTGTACCAATCATGACGATATCTATGAAAATCTTACATTTCAAACCAAAACAACAGGTGCTGTGCCGGGCCCTATGGACTGCTATCTCGCTCTGCGTGGCGTCAAAACGTTGGGGTTGAGAGTTCAACGTGCCTGTGAAAACGCCCGTGTCCTTGCCGAATTTCTCACTGGCCACCCGGACGTTGGAGATGTTCGCTATCCCGGACTTGCATCGCACCAAAACCATAACATCGCCCGTGCTCAAATGAGCGATTTTGGGGCTATGGTCTCATTCAGCCTGAAAAAGGACGATATTAATAACGCGGTATCCTTCATGAAGAACACCCGTTTTTTTACCCTGGCAGAGAGTCTCGGTGGTGTAGAGTCACTGATCAGCCATCCGGCGAGCATGACCCACGCTTCCATTCCAGCAAAAGTTCGGGAGGCAACCGGACTTAAAGATTCATTAATCCGTCTTTCTGTCGGCATTGAAGATGTCGAAGATCTGCGTGAAGACCTTAAATCAGCCTTTTCCAAACTGAATACCTAACCGCTCTGTTGCTTCCTTTTCTTCTCCAATGCTCTCTGAGTGCCAATACCGCAGGTTGACCCCATGGTATGGTTAACCCATTTTATGAAATTATTTCGGCCATTATTCCAGAAATAAATCGATTTTAGTATGCTGATCCAAATCGTGATGCATTGCTCCCGTTAATCATATAAATTGTAAAGAGAAATGCATGTGTTTAATGTTGTGCTGAAATATGAGTCCCCACAGATTATCCCTTCCCGTACTGCTGGTCCACCTCCTTTTAACAGGCGGGTGTACCAACCCGTTTGCACCCGGTGAACTGAAAGGTGATCCCCTGGACGATCTGCTTGGAGATCCGTCTACAATCGAGGGCTTTTACACCCGCTTTCAAAAATCGTACGAATTAAGGGATACATCGCTCTACGGCCCGCTTATTCACCCCGACTTTATTTTCACCTTTCGTGATGCAGAACATAATGTGGATATCACCTGGGGCCGCTCGAACGAAATGACCAGCACTTATAACATGTTTTCTCTCAGTTATGAAATAACATTACGCTGGAATAACATCACCCAGAAAATTATTAATGAATCCCAAACGGACGGACAAGTGATCCGGCGATTCAATCTGACAGTTGTGGCCTCACCCTCAGAGATTTACCGAACGGACGGGTCCGCCAGTTTTCGGATGACGCGACAGGACAGTACCTCTAACTGGCGTCTCGTATCCTGGCGCGATGAATCTGATATTTGATATTCACTGATTCCTATAATCACTATGCAGAATGTAGTTATCATTGATGCTCTACGCACACCTTTAGGATCGTTTGGTGGTAAATTCAAATTCATTACTGCCCCGGATCTCGGCTCTGTCGTTATTGGTGCCCTGTTTAAAAATAACAGCCTGAATCCGGATATTATTGACGAAGTGATTATGGGGAATGCCTTGTCTGCCGGTATCGGACAGGCACCCGCCCGGCAGGCAGCTCTGAAAGCGGGACTAAAAAACACTACTCCCTGTACCACAGTTAACAAAGTATGTGCATCCGGCATGAAAGCCGTCATGATTGCCATGCAACAAATTGCTTCCGGTGACACTAATGTGATGATAGCCGGCGGTATGGAAAGTATGAGCAATGTTCCCTATTATCATCCCGAAACACGATTCGGCATTAAACTCGGGCATAGTGAACTGCAGGACGGGATCATGCGGGACGGATTATGGGATGCCTATAAAAATTACCCTATGAGCAAGGCAGCCGAGCTTTGTGCATCCACATACGGTATTACCCGGGAGGAACAGGATGAATATACCGTAACATCCTATCGGCGAGCACAAAAAGCCCGTGATAGGCATCTCTTTAAAAATGAGATTACCCCCGTCAAAATCCGTAATCGGAAAGGAGATGCTGATGTAATCATTTCCGACGAGGAGCTCGACCGGGTAATCCTGGATAATATTGCAAAGGCCACTCCGGTTTTTGGCGATGAAGGGACGATAACTCTCGCTAATGCCTCCCCAATCAGTGACGGTGCTGCAGCATTGTTACTAATGAGTGAGAAAATGGCGGATGAACACGGACTTAAACCGGCCGCACGCCTGGTGAGCCAGTCCAGCACAGCGCAAGCTCCCGAGTGGTTTACAACAGCACCGGCCGAAGCCGTTTCCCGTGCCCTGCATCGTGCCGGAAAAAAAAGCTCCGATATGGATCTTTTCGAAATCAACGAAGCCTTTTCTGTGGTTACGCTGGCCAACAATCGGTTATTGAAACTGGATCCCGAAAAAGTCAATGTGCATGGTGGAGCAGTCAGCCTTGGCCATCCCCTCGGTTGTTCCGGAAGCCGTATTCTTGTAACACTGATTCATGCCCTTCACCATCATGATAAAACCTGGGGCTGTGCCGCAATCAGCAATGGTGGAGGTGGAGCGTCGGCAATGGTTGTAGAACGTTTGTCATAAATCTGAATGTGCCGGAGTGTTGCCTCATAAAATTTAAATATGATTGACATTAATCAAATTCACATGTAATTTTAGTTTTTGCAATCAATATATTCATTGAATCGATATTGCCTATTGCGTTAATGGTTACAGAATCCGGGAGTTTAAGGTCGTCCATGTGTAATACATGAATCCATCTATTCTGGATTAGACGTATATCATCAAATATGTAACAATTCCGTACCCATAACCTGTAATCGTAGTTGGTGGCTGTAGCCACATCCTTTCTAATGGCAATACGCAGTAACTTCATCGCATATTTGTCCGCATGCTTTCTCACGCTTCTCTGTTCCATCTCTGTCATGGCACAGGATCTTCGTGTGGTTTCAAAAACCGCTGAGTTTACAGATTATGAGTTTGTTAACGATCGTTTAAAAATAACAGCTCCGGAATATCTGATGGTACCCTACCACAACGGAGATGCTCGATACCGCATAATCGAACAGGACATTATTTCTGTAACAGCCGATTCAAGTCAACTGTTCTATGTCCAGCACCCGGACAGGTTTCTGATTTCAAACCAGGAAAGCCCACTGATAGAAACAGGTATGCCGGGAGAGCACCGCGGACATATACAGGTTCCGCTGACCATTCATGTTGCACGTCAAAGCGAAACCACTCCGGAGATTTTTCAAGTCTTACGACGCCTGCGTATCCGTGTTTTTAATGAAGAGACACCCCGTCGTCAAAAATCGCAAAGCTTCGTTTCGGATCAGTCTGAAAATCCACTCTCATCTGGACAATGGTACAAAATTCCTGTTCCGGATGACGATATTTACATACTCAATAGAGACTACCTCAAAGAAATGGGGGTCAATGTAAGTTCGATCGATCCGGAAAATATTCAGATATGGACTACCCGCGGCTATGAACTGCCGCATAAAAACAGCGACCCGCGTGAAGACACACTCAGACAGATTCCGATCATTGTTGAAGGAGAAACCGACGGACGTTTCAATGAGCAGGACCGGGTTCTCTTTTTTGCCAACGGCCCTGACCGTATAATTTACAATGAACAGGCCGATCGGTTTGAACATCGTCTGCATCCATATACGAACAACAATTACGTCTTTCTGACCATTGGCTCCCAACCCGGAATGCGATTATCCGTTACCCCCCCTTCGGGTACGCCCAGTCGTGACGTCAGCCAATTCCGGGATTTTCTGTGGCTCGAAGAGGACCGGGAAAAACCGGAATCACGATTAAGCTCCGGCACTCAATGGTTTGGACAACCTTTTGATGTAGTCAGTTCACCATCTCAAACCATATTTACCGACACACTTGCCGGATTTCAAGCCGGTACGGATGTTGAAATTTGGTTGTCAATGGCCGCCCGGGCTACGGTGCAATCACAGTTTCTGTTTACGGTCAATGGCAGCAGCCTGCCTGCCCTCCCGGTTGGCAGAATCACCAGTACCACTTCATCCGTTGGTGTATCCGCAAGAATAGAGGAACTTCGACATACTATTGAAGGTTTTTCCATACAAAACGACATCATTACAATTAATGCCACATTCAACAATCCTCAAAACACGGCGAGAGGATGGGTCAACTGGATTCGTGTCCGGGCAGACCGTGAACTGCAGGCAAATAACAACAGACTCAAGTTCCATCCTCCTGAAGATGGCGATGGAAGTCTTGTACGATACCGGATGAAAAATTTTGAAAGTGAGCCGGTCGTCCTTGACATCACAAACCCTGTATCTCCGGTCCGCCTTCAAGTCAACCCGTCTGACGATCACTTCACTGTTACCCATTTTTCAGACAGACATCGGCGTTTCATCAGCAGCAGCAGATTTCGGCCCCCTCCGCCTGGAGCATTGGTTCCCAACCAGAATTTACGAAACCTGTCAACATATCCGGACTATGTAATTATCACGGCATCGGAATTCATGGACGAAGCCCGGCGTCTGGCCGATTACCGAAATAATCGAGATGGCCTGACTCCGGTCATTGTCACACAAACCCAAATTTTTAATGAGTTTAATGGAGGGGTTCCTGATTTTGTAGCGTTGCGAGACTATGTGAAATTTCTTTACGACCGGGGCGCTGAATCGGGCCGGGCCCAACCTGAATATCTGCTATTATTTGGTGCTACTACATATGACTATAAAGAGGTAATCAGAAATCCGAACAAGCGTAATATCGTATTCACCTATCAGAGTGAAGAATCGATAAGCCGAATCAACTCATATGGCAGTGATGACTTTTTCGGGTTTATGGGAGACGATGAAGGGACCTGGCCAAGAACTATAGAGAGTGCACGTGATTTGCTCGATATAGGAATCGGGCGGCTACCCGTACAAAATACAGATGAAGCCCGATTGATGGTTGATAAAATCCAGTCCTATGAAGATCCCAGAAGCCGGGGAGACTGGAAGAGTCTGTTTACCTTCATCGCTGATGACGATGTAGCCGGGCGCGATAATAATGACAGGGATCTCCATATCCTGAATGCCGACGGAACCTCTGATGAAATTAACCTGGACCACTCCGGTATACGGCTGGAAAAGATCTATCAGATTTCCTATCCCTATGTAAACACCAGCGCCGGACGTCGTGTCCCCGAGGCAACCCGGGCTATAGTAAATCGAATTAATGACGGAACACTTGTACTTAACTTTTCAGGGCACGGATCGGAACAATTCTTAACCGATCAACGGCTTTTTACCGAGGATGACATCAACCGGCTGAATAACCGGGACCGCCTGAGCATCATGGTCACGGCCACCTGCGATTTCGGCCGATTCGACAATACCGAGGACAACTCGGGAGCCGAAAAAATGATATTGCATCCCGATGGTGGCTTGATCGCCAGCTTTACTACTACAAGGGTGGTATTTACTACATCCATCCCTACACTCAATTTCGGCTTGAACATTGAACTCACACGTGAAATGACCCGTCGGGGCGAAGATGGACGGCCACAACGGCTCGGTGACATTTTCCGCAAAACCAAGAATACGCCCGTAGGTTCCGATTTTAATGCCCGAAAGTTCATCCTCCTTGGCGATCCAGCATTGAAAATCGGACTGCCCGAATCCCGTATTAATATTACTCATCTTGATGGCAATCCCATTCAATCCGACTCGATATATGATTTGCGTGCATTGGACCGTGTGTCAATAAGCGGTTATGTAAGCTTTCCGAACGATTCTGTAAACACCTCTTTTAATGGAGAAGCAAGTATACGTGTTTTAGATGCCAAGCGACTGATTAGATATCCGGCCGACCGAACATGGGCAACTCCGGATAATTGCTTTCTGGAAGATTGTGGTTATTTTATTCAAACCGATGCCCTTTTCAACGGGCGAGTATCTGTATCCGACGGAAGATTCCATAATGAGTTTATCATTCCCAAAGATGTTTCCTACTCACAAAACCCTGGCCGTATTCATGCTTATGCCCACGCGCAAAACAGTGACGCTGTGGGCGCCAGCTCCAGTTTTCGTATAAGTGGCCAAAACCCGGAAGCCGAAAACGACCAATCCGGGCCGAATATTGAAATCTACTTAAATGATGAACTGTTCACTGACGGAGGCATTGTAAATGATTCCCCGAAACTGATAACCCTTTTGTCAGACCATAGTGGAATCAATACAACCGGTGCCGGTGTGGGTCATGAAATTATTGCCACCATCGAAGACAGGGACAACCCCGCCAATCGCAGAACGCTGGCGCTTAATGAATTCTACCAGAGTAATCTGGATGATTTTTCCAGTGGAAGAGTCGAATATCCACTCAATGACCTATCAGAAGGCCACTACCGCCTCAGAGTTCGTGCATGGGACGTTTTTAATAACATGGGAGAATCTGAAATCAACTTCCAGGTTCTGGACAGTCAGGAATTACAGATCAGAAATATTTTCAACTATCCCAATCCCATGCATAACTTTACCCGTTTTGTGTTCGAACACAACCAGCCACCGGGCAGAGATATGGATATTATAATCCGGATTTATACGTTAACCGGAAGCCCTGTCGCTACCATCAGGGAGAAACAATACCCTACAAACGGCAACAAGGTTCAGATTGAGTGGTTCGGGCGGGATAATGACAATCACCGCCTGGCAACCGGAACCTATTTATATCATGTACAGGTAAGAACAGAGACGGACGAGGGACGCCAAACCAAAGACGAGTTAGAAAAACTTGTCATATTACGATGAATTTTACGTTATTTAACAATACTCTCAAACAAGAGCCCTATTAATCATGATTAGTACAATGAAATACACTTCCATAGTAGCTTTTGCTGTTCTTATACTTGCAGCTACAGTTAATACCTATGCCCAGGTAGGTATTACGGCGGTACCTTTTTTACAAATCGAACCTGATTCACGAACAGCCGGAATGGGTAATGCCGGAGTTGCTCTTGCCGACAACGCTACAACCATCTTCTGGAATCCTGCCGGGCTGGCTTTTCAGGAAGGTCATGAAGTTAGTCTGACACACGCCAACTGGCTCCCGAATTTCAATGTCGACATGTTCTACGACTATGTTTCCGGGCGTTATTATGTTGAGGGTATCGGTGCCATCGGCGGGCATATCACGTTCCTGAATCTTGGAGAACAGACGCGAACGGATGCTGATGGTGGAGAACTGGGAGAGTTTTCCAGTTACGAAGTAGCCTCCGGGCTTTCCTATGGTTTTAAACTGAATGAGAATTTTGCCATCGGTACCGGCATTCGATTCATTTTCAGTAACCTGGTGCCCTCCGGCACCCTTGTCGGTGAGCAGGAAGCCCGTAATGGAACCAGTGTAGGTCTGGATCTTTCAACGCTTTATCGCTCCAATTTTTTCACCGTTGCCGGTCGTGACGCCCAAATAAATGCGGGATTCAATTTATCCAATATTGGTCCCGCCATTCAATATACCGATGAAGCACAGAAAGATCCCATTCCAACACTTTTGCGCCTGGGATGGTCATACAAAATGGATCTTGACCTCGAAGGCTATAATACCCTCACCCTGAGTAATGATTTTTCCAAGATTATGGCCCGAAACGATGAAGAGGGAAGGGCCATGGGCACTCTGGAGGCAATCTTCAATTCCTGGGATACATACACTCGTAATGATGGAAGTGAAACTGTAGAAGTTCCATTAAGTGAACAAATTATGTTGGGTCTTGGTATGGAGTACTGGTATAACAATCTTTTCGCATTGAGAACAGGGTACTTCTACGAGTCTCCAAACAATGGCGCCCGGGAGTTTATTACTTTTGGAGCTGGTTTGCGATATAATATTTTCGGAATCGACTTCAGTTACATTTATACTATTGAAGAAGATCATCCACTGGCCAATACCTTGCGCTTCACAGCTTTACTTAAATTTTAATCCTTCCTGAACCATACTCAGCAATATCATTTACCCGAATGCTGCATCTTCTGAAGAGTAGCAGGAATGCATTGATTCCGATGGTCTTTCTGTTGCTCACTTTAACAGCGAAGGCGATACCACCAACGGATTCCATCTCCCCCGCTCCGTTTTATTCCTCCCTGGAAGCATTGAATGAACAAAGATCGTTGGGAACTATTCGCATCCTTGCTGTTATGGCTGAATTCAGAGAAGAAGAAAACCGCTTTACGACCGGTAACGGCACATTCGACCTGCCATTCCTCAAGCGAGATGATGATGAAATTGTGATCGACCCCCTGCCCCACGACCAAAGTTACTTCGAAGCTCACCTTGAATTTGCAAAAAACTATTTCCACTCCGTTTCCGGCGGCAGGCTTACTATCGAATACCAGGTCCTGCAGGATGTCATACAGCTCGATGAGCCTATGAGTACCTATTCCCCGATAGGCGAAAACGATGATGAAAATTATAAACTGGCCCATCTTGCCCGGGATGCCTGGTCAAAAGTACGGGATGCCGATCTGCCCGATTTATCGGGATATGAGCAGGAACGAACCCTGTTCATAGTCTTTCATGCCGGATCCGGGCGGAACATCGAACTTCTGGGTACGACACTAAAGAAAACACCACAGGATATTCCCTCTGTTTATCTCGGTACCCATGCCCTGCAGCGCCTGCTTGAACTCAACGATTTTGAAGGCTTTGATATCGGTGATACAAACATTCGTGCAACCAATACCACTATTTTGCCTCAGACACAATCCAGAGTTGGAGAAGATTTCACAGGAGCCGAATATGTGCTCCAGTTGTCCATCAACGGCCTGCTTGCAGCCAACATAGGAAGTTTTCTTGGACTGCCCGACCTCTTCAATACCGAAACCGGTTCTTCTGCAATTGGACGGTTCGGACTGATGGACGGTGCTTCCATATTTTCCTACCTTGGCCTGTTTCCTCCGGAACCGTCCGCATGGGAAAAGATGCATCTTGGATGGCAGCAGCCATTCGACATTACCCTTGACTCGGGTGATTCGATACCGCTTCCGGCCGTCTCAAAGCGCCAACCCAACAGCATCGCACGCCATGCCATATCTGATGACGAATACTATCTGATAGAAAACAGACATCGCAATCCAACCGATAATCCCGACACTGATCCACTGGAAATCACTATCAGAACCCCTGAGCAACAATTGGTGACGAAATCCATCGCTCCGGATGATCTCCGGTTTAATCCGTTTAATGCTTCGGAGTACGATGAGATTCTTAAGCCTGGAGTAATTGTCAATGTCAGTAATTTCGACTGGAGTCTGCCTGGCGGATTGGATGTCGGTGCAGACGGCGAAACCGGTACCGGGGATGACCGATACCTGAACGGGGGAATATTGATCTGGCACATAGATGAGGCTGTTATTCGTAACTCCATAGAAGACAACAAAGTAAATGCCAACAGTGATCGCCGTGGTGTCCGGTTGGTAGAAGCTGACGGAGCACGGGATATAGGTCGTGCTCCCGGCATGGGCCAGGACCGCTTTAACAATGGCCATGCCTTTGATTTTTGGTGGTCCGAAAATGATTTTACCGTGATTACCGCCACTGGTGACAGTGTTGTCATATATCAGGAAAACGGCAACCGGTTTGGGCCGAACACCCGTCCTTCCAACGAAAGCAATACCGGAAGCCCTTCTTTTTTTGAATTTTATGATTTTTCAGACAATCACCCGGATGCATGGTTTTTTGCCCGCTCCACTTCCGGCAAGCTGGTCCGACCCGTGGATCCCCCTTTCCCTCGTTTGTCCGAATTGGCAGGGTATCATGCTGAAGCCACTTCGTTCCCCGTAAGCCCGGAAATTGTTTCCCTGCAGAACAGCCCTGAAAACCGTATAACCCGATTCCATCAGAACCCAGCCAATCGACATGGTGATCCATTAATTCAGAGTTTTCCGGATGACCGGCTGTTGCTTGTGCCCACCATGGAGGGCTTCTATAGCATCCCCCTGAATCGTCGTGAAGAAGATTATGCGTTTATCGATCATCCATCGCCTTCTTCACCGCTGATTCATAACGGTATTGTCACAGCCGGGCAATTTCGGTCATCAGGCGAAACCGACAAACAGAATATTATTTCCTGGAGCTATAATAATAGTGAGTGGATTCGACAATGGCAATCAGACAACCAGCCGGTCGGGCCAGGACTGGTTAGTATGGAAAATGGCAACATCATTCAGCTTGATCAGACCCCCATCCGGATCGAGACCGATGGGACCCTGTTGACTGAACGAAATGGAAAGTATCAATCGAGTGGGGAGGTCGACGGAATTACGGGTTTTATCGAAGATGACCGTTTTGAACTTTCGGACGGATCCTATCACTACGATTTAGATGAAAATCAACGCAAATCACATCGAAAGTACACAGGAAACCTGAGGTTTGGCGGTAACACCGGCCCTTCATTTTTTATATTAACCGATAACCGGTTCATGCTTATTGATCGTTCAAGCCGCAATGACTGGAGGCCCATGCCCGTTTTTGAAGGCAACAATTTATCCTGGCCTTCCTTTGGTGACTGGACCGGTGACAACACACTTGAAATCCTGATCACCGATTCCGGCAATGCCATTTATGGTTTTAACCGGGATGGCGGGATGATCGACTATTTTCCGCTTCATGCACCGTCAGGAAACAGATTTATCGGCGCCCCGTTACTTGCCGATATAACCGGTGACGGTCATCTTGAATTGCTCACAGCTGTCAAAGACAGTCTTACCATGATGGTCCATGCTTACAACCGGTATCTGGATCCCATTGACGGATTCCCGCTGATGGTCGGCTCTTTATCCGATTCTGGAGAACTGATACCGTTGCCATTACTCATAGAGGAAGGCCATCTGTTCGCCATTTCTCCGGGAGGTATTGTTCGCGCCTGGGAGCTGTTAGAGTCGGGTGAAATCGCCTGGGGACGTACATACGGGCCACAAAACAACAACAAAGCAGGCTTCAATATGGATCGGGACGAACAACTTCGCGTCGATTTCGGCATATTGAATGAACAGGAAACTTACAACTGGCCCAATCCGGCGGATGACCATACGTTCATTCGATATGAAACTTCCGAGCCGGCTCGTGTCGATCTCACGGTAATTAACCCGGGTGGTGCCATTGTATTGGAGAAACAAACCGAATCACAGGGGAGGTATCCGGAAGAAATGCGTCTGAATACATCCTCCTGGGGTAACGGTATCTATTTCGGACGAATACGTGTAGACAACGGTCAAAACTCGGAAACAAAATTGATCAAGATTGTTATCACCCACTGACATGCATTAAGATAATGCAGATTATTCCGGTACTTTTTTCATGGATTTTATGCACAGACATATATGCTTTTTGACATTGAAAACAAAGTCACTGCGGTGGGCTGTCAGGTTTTCGGTACTCAGGCTTCTTGCACAACTTGCCATAACGGTCACGCTTGTTGTTGCGGCCATCGGAATTACGACAGCCGACACTTTTGCCCAGAGGAATCCTGCATTTTATGACTACCCCCAGAATCACCTTGATTGGTACACCATTGAAAGTGATCATTTTTTCGTACACTTCCAGGAAGGAAACAGCCGCCCGGCACAAGTCATCTCCCGAATTGCCGAAGAAGTCTATGATCCGATCACCGAATTGTACGACCATGAACCGGATCATAAAATAAGTATACTACTGATCGACCGCCTCGATTATTCCAACGGTGCCGCTTTTTTTTACGACAACAAAATCGAAATCTGGTTACCGGCCCTCGACTCCCCGCTTCGCGGCACCCATAACTGGCTGCGAAATGTGATCACTCATGAATTTACCCATATCGTGCAGCTACAGGCATCCATGAAACGCAGCCGCCGCCACCCGGCAACCTATTTGCAATGGCTTTCATATGAAGATGTCCGCCGGCCGGACGTTCTTTACGGCTTTCCCAAGGGAATTATTTCCTATCCATTTTCAGGTATCAGCATGCCGGCCTGGATGGCTGAAGGTACAGCTCAATACATGCACCAGGAGATCTATTATGATGACTGGGACAGCCACCGCGATATGTTACTTCGAACACGAATTCTTGACAGAAGTTATCTAAGCCTTCAACAAATGGGTACGTTCAGCTCTAAAACTTCTCTGGAACGTGAGTTGACTTACAATCAGGGTTTTGCTTTTATCCGATATATGGCCGGCCATTTTGGGGAAGAGGCCATTGTCGATATTACGCGGGCTTTTAGCCACAGCGGAATCCATGACGCGAGGAAAGCGATCCAAATCGGTACCGGAGTGGACGGTCAGGTAGTTTTCGACGACTGGATCGCGCATCTTACCGATCAATATACCCGTTTCGCCAATGAGCGAGTGCGTGATCCGGAAAACCGTACCTGGATTGAACCATCCGGCTTTTTTAATTTTTATCCCACGTTCGACCCTCAAGGCCGGCAAATCGCTTATCTCTCAAATAAAAATTCTGATGGTGCGGCCTTAACGCTTTACCTGAAGGATATCGAGCGTGATGAGGATTATACACTGGAAAACCCCCTGCCGTCCTCAATCCTGCAGCGTCCGGAGACCTCGTTCAGTTTCGCGCCCGATGGCAAAAGAATCGTCTACAGCCGGGCCCGAATCAATAAATATGGAGAACAATATCGCGATTTATACATCCTGGATCTGCAATCGCAAAAGAGCAAAAAACTGACCGACAGCCAGCGGCTTCAGGATCCGGCCTGGAGTCCCGGTGGAAAAATGATTGCCGCAGGAAAAATTGAAGACGGCTCTGTCAATCTGTACTTGTATCACCTTGAGACGGAGGAACTCATCCGGGTTACCGATTTCAAAGGAGGAGAACAGGTGTACCGGCCGGTGTGGCATCCCGATGGTAAATCAATTTATCTGGCTTACGCCGATATCTCACACCGGGGCATTTTCCATGTCACCCTCTCAGATGACAAGTCAATAGAAAACCTGAGTGCGGATGATCATATCACAACGGTGAAAGTGAACCGCCATACAGTAACACCGGGTAATAGCGACAGCTCCCCGATAGATGGTAGTGGCCATCCGGAAAACAGCACTTTGCCGAACGGAGATCACTTCCGGTTGAAACCAATACTGATGGATCCCATCATCGATTACCGCGATGCGGCGGTCAGTTCTGACGGGCAGTGGCTCTACTATAGCGCCGATATCGATGGAGTATTTGATATATACCGTATGTCATTACAAACCGGATATATTGAACAGGTAACCCGTACCGTTGGAGGTGCCTTTATGCCGTCGCCCCATCCGTCAAATGATCATTTACTCTATTCCGAATTTGTGTCCGACGGTTACAAAATTGCACTTCTTGATCTGACGGAAACAGAATTTCCAATCATCCATCGACAAGCAACCGGAGACCCTGATTTACTATTGAGTAATAAAAACCCCGATTCCACAATGACCCTTCTTCCTCCCCGGATCAAGCCATCCGTTGATCCGGCACCACCCGGGTCAATCCGGTCCCTGAATCATTTTGACGATTCTGATATCGCTTCGCTTACACCGGAAGCCAAAGCAGTAGCCGATACAGGAATATACCGATACAGCATTCCAGTCAGGGGTTCTCCGGCCGGACGCCAGGTTTACAGCTATGAAGACCAATTTACATCCTTTCAGTTCTATCCGGTCATCCGGTTTGACAATTACTCACACCTGCGCGGCAGTAACAGAACGTTGATATCACAAGGTAGTATTGCCGCACTGGGCCGTAATCTCTGGCGTGATGTAAAAATAGGCACCTATTTTGCATCACGGGAAATGCGTGATCAGTTCACCATCTTCGGAGGAGCATTATTTGGGCCCGGGTCGCGCTCAAGTAACGGCCTAAGCAATTTTTTCAACCCTGGCCGGCTCGTCAATCTGGACCGTGATCTTTTTCTTGAAGTTGAATATGCCGGGTTACCGTTTATCGAAAGACATTGGTCTCCCACTGTTTCCTTAGCTTTTTTTAATATTCATCGAAATGTCCGGGAAGGTCTCCAAATAGAAGAATTTTCCTGTTCGGCATGTCTGCCCGACACCACCTCCATCGATATCGCCTATGATATGTGGCAGGTTGAAGTAAACCTGGTCAGTAAAATGAATCGTTGGAGCCTGGTAGAACTGGGCTATTCTTATAGTCCTTACCGTGTCTCGACCACATCATTCTTCTCTCGTGAATTTCAACAGGAAATACCGGGATCTACATCCCGGTATTTTGTGGGTTCAACCTGGACTTCTGCCTATATTTTCAACCTTGCCTCTCCTGACCGGCATGGTGATATCGCACCGATCGGCCTGCGTGGATTGGTCCGCTACAAATTTGAACCGAGCGAACTTCTGGACTCCTATGATATTCGCAACGGCACATTGGTTCCTGTCTATAATGAGTTCAACAATCATTCTTTTGAATTGGATATGGGTTGGGGATTTGATATACGGAATCTGAGATTCCGACTGCGTTCCCGGTTTTTCAGCTATCTGGACAGTCCCGATGAATTTTTCTACCTTGATTATATTGGCGGAATGACCGGCATGCGCAGCTACCCTTATTTTGCCCTGGGAGGAAGTACCACGGCCTTTTCACAATTTTCCTGGTTTATTCCATTGAAAACTGATATATACCGGCAAATGGGCCGTATTACCCTGGACAAGATCTTCCTGAGGCTTTTTTCCGAGGCCGGTAACGGATGGGGCGGCCCGCTGGGCATAGACAAAAACATCAAAACCGGAGTGGGGGCAGAGCTGCGAATCGGTATGAATTCTTACTACCTGTTTCCAACCAGTTTCTTTATTAGTGGTGCATATGGTTTTAATGCATATGATTTACAGTTGCCTGATGCGTTTATCACCGAGACGCCGAGTGGCCGGGTCTCCTATGGAAATCAGGTGATGTTTCATTTCGGATTGCTGTTTGATTTTGATTTCTAATGAATCTTGTATGATTTTATGAACCGTATGCCTGGAACGTATTTACCAATTCTATCTGGTTGCATTTTACGCGCTTATATGCTGGTTGTAACGGTACTGGTCTTTTATTCTTCGTACACTTATGCGCAAAGCCGTTCGTGGACAACCCTGACACCCGGGAGATACCGGGCTTCCGTTATGTACACCATGCCCGATAATATTAGCCGTGAGCACACCCCGTCTTTTTCCACTGAAATATCGGCATCAGCTGTCAACAACGATCCTGCCCTCGCATTCCTGCATCGACAGCAGCAACCTGTGATCACAGCCTCTGCTATGCGATTGTATGATATCTTCCCCGGACCACGCTATGTAAGCTTCCGTGATCTTGCACAAAATAACAAGCCTTCAGGCTTTATGAAATCTATCAGCAACACTCCCGGATATGCTTTTCTGGCATCCGTAATGGTTCCGGGGCTCGGGCAGGCCGCTAACCGTCAGTGGTGGAAAACCGCCTTTTTTGTGGCTGTAGAAGCCACAGCAATCGGTGTATACATTCATCGTGAAAACCGGGGGCGGGACGGTGAACGCCAATATGAAGAGTATGGCGACCAATTCTGGAGTGTGGTTAAATACGCACAGTATATCGCAGATTATCATCAGCATGAACACGGTTATGAATTCCGTGATTTTCTCACTAACGAAGGACAGCAACAATATGAAGAAAACGGTTATCTCGATCCGGAGTACAATACCGATATCGACTGGGCGTACATTGACAGGGAAGCCGTCAGGGCTGCCGAGCAAAACAGTACACACACGACTGGAAATCCTTTTTCACACACCCTCCAGGACTATGGCTCTCAGCAATATTATGAACTCATGAGCAAATACCACCAGTTTGCACCCGGCTGGAAGCAGTGGGACAACGACATCCACGATGTTGCCGAAAAAATCATGCCGGATGATTTCCTGTACCATGCCAGGATCGGCTATAATTTCAACAATGATCTGAGCGTGGCCCGAAATATGCTAACAGTATTGGTAATTAACCACTTCATCGCCGCTTTTGACGCCTATTTTACTCAACAACTTCGGCAGGAGCGATTACGCCCCACGGCCTCTGTGGAGAACGGTATGTACCCAACATTTGGTTTTAATTATCGTTTTTATTGAAAAAGCGAGTACCTTTGTATATATGAGTAAATTCACCTCCCTTATAACTTTCTTATACCACTTTTTTACAGACCGTAAACTTTACTACCTGCTCTCGGGCCTCCTTTTTTTCGGCGGGGTAACCCTTGTAGTATTGGATCAGTTTATCATGCCCATGTATACCAAATACGGACATGGTGTCACGGTTCCGGAAGTCAACCGAATGCCTCTTGAACAGGCCGAATTAACCTTGAATGAACGTGGATTGCGATTCGAGCTTGCTGCAAAACGCTCCAATGAAGCCTTCCCTCCTGATTATGTCATCGATCAAACCCCGAACGCCGGAATGATTGTCAAACCGAACAGGAAAATTTATCTTACTATCAACACGACTTCAACACCCACGGTTGTAGTGCCCAATGTCGAGAACCTCTCTTTGCGTAATGCCCAAATTCAATTGCAAAATTCAGGCTTGCAAGTTGGTAACATCACTTATGAATCTTCACGTTTCAGGGATAGTGTGCTTAGGCAGTCTGTCCCCTCGGGACGCCGCGTGGATCAAAACACGACGGTTGACTTGACTGTTGGAGACGGATTGGGAAGCGCCAGAGTATCCATACCGGATATTTCAAATATGCACTTGTCCGAGGGGCAGAACACGCTTCGTGAAGCCGGTTTACGTGTGGGCACCATCCGCTTTGAACCCACAAACCAGGCCTCACCAAATACCATTTTAAGCTATGATCCCGATGGTGAGCCCATGGTATTTGAAGGTACTTCCATTGACCTGGTCGTTTCCGTAAGTCCCAGCGAAGATGAAGAAGAGGAAACCGGGCCGCTCATTATTGATGAATCCGATCAGGATGAAGATTCATACGCACCGGAATTCAATGAGATTCAAGAATAGCACCATGGAAACTTTCACCATCCCATTACAGCCCTGATACCAATATGTTTAGTATACCGACACCGATTCTCGCACCCTCCATACTGTCAGCCAACTTCCGGAATCTGGAAAACGATATAAGCAAGGCCATCGATGGTGGTGCCCGGTGGATCCACTGTGATATTATGGATGGTCACTTTGTACCAAATATTTCATACGGTCCCATGATTGTGGATGCGGTCCGGTCATGCACTGACGCGTATCTGGATGTTCATCTGATGATTGAAAACCCGGATTATTATATACCTGCTTTTGCCAAAGCCGGCGCCAACCTGATATCGGTGCATATCGAAGCATGTCCCCATTTACACCGTACCCTTCAGCTTATCCGCGAACAAGGCTGTCTGACCGGTGTTGCTGTCAATCCCGGCACAGCACTCAGCACACTGCGTGCCGTTTTGGAAGATACCGACCTGATTCTGCTGATGAGCGTCAACCCCGGTTTTGCGGCACAAGAATTTATCCACTCAACATTTGAACGTCTTCGGGCGCTCCGTTTAATGCGTGACGAACTTCAAAAAAAATTTTATATCGAAGTGGATGGTGGTATCAATCTCCGGAATGTGCGGGAGATCGCCTCGTCCGGGGCAGATGTTATTGTAGCAGGAAGCAGTATCTTTCATCATGACGATATCACAGAACAGGTGAAGGCTCTCAGGAATAATGCAACATCAGGATATCGTTCTGAATTAACATAAACACATTTAATCATTCAAATTTCTGAATATTATCGCAACACAAGTAGAAAACAATCATTCCAAATCCATTTTTATTGACCATGTTGACCCGGTAGTAGTGCTGGGTCTGCACGACCGGATCCTGAATCTGATAGACGAGGCTTTTGTCGAAAGCAAACTGACCGTGCGTGGAAATGAAATTAAAGTCAACGGTCCATCCGAACAGTTTGAAGCAATCGAAACCATCGTCAAAGAACTGATCAAACTGGCCCGCCGTAATGGAGCCGTCACCGAAAACGATGTATCTACCCTTCTGGCGCTCCAGAAAAGTGACAAAATGCTTCGTCAGGTGACGATATCACCGGATGAAACACTCCTCTACACCACAACCGGAACGCCGGTAAATGCCATAACCGAGGGTCAAAAACAGATCGTCCGGGCTTCAAATCAAAATGACATCGTTTTTGCTATAGGCCCGGCAGGAACCGGTAAAACCTACACTTCCGTAGCACTGGCCGTACGCGCATTAAAAGATCGACAAGTCAAGAAAATTGTGCTGGTTCGGCCGGCTGTTGAAGCCGGTGAAAGTCTGGGATTTCTTCCCGGCAATCTAAAAGAGAAAATTGATCCTTATCTTCGCCCGCTTTATGATGCACTTGAAGAAATGATGGACTTTGACAAACTGGAAATGAATCTCAGCAAAAACATTATAGAGATCGCACCTCTTGCTTATATGCGTGGCCGCACGCTCAACAATGCATTTGTTATTCTGGATGAAGCACAAAATGCAACACAGATTCAGATGAAGATGTTTCTGACAAGGCTGGGTGTCAACAGCAAAGCCATCATTACCGGCGATCAAACCCAGACCGACCTGCCCAGGAACCGGCATTCCGGACTCAAGACTATTCAAAAAATCCTTGAAGAAATCAAGGGTATCTCATTTACTTATCTGGATCAGAATGATGTGGTTCGTCACAAACTGATCCGCGATATCATCTCTGCATACGACCGATATGAGAAAAAACAGGATGAACCAGACGGGTCTCCACAAAACTCCGGTTCTTCTGAATCAGGTACCTCCGGAAATATAGAAACCTCATGATTGCATCACTTTACGAGGGGACCTACGCTGTTAGGGTGGATCGTAAATTTGTGCCTGTAAACCCCGATGATCCACCCGGCAGGGGTGCACTGAAACTATCTATTAATCCATTCTTGATACAAAACGGAAACTTCACCGGTTTAATCGATGCCGGTATGGGACCCTTTGGACCTATGGATCACCACATGCTCATGAGTGATAATCTGAAAAAGCACGATTTGATTCCCGAAGACATTCAGCATGTTTATTGCAGTCATCTTCACACAGACCATATTGGCGGGCTTTTACATGAGCGATCCGGAACGTATTCACCGACTTTCCCGAATGCGACTATTTGGCTCTCCGGTGAGGACTGGCAACAATTCACCATCAATGCGGAAATGAAGGGACACAAAACAACCGTTCGATGGATCCATTTCCTTGAATCGCATGCCAACCTGAAATATATTGAGGAAGAAACTCCCCAGCCGGAAACAATCCGTATGATCACCGTTGGTGGGCATACCAAACGGCATCAAGCTATTATGTATCATAACAAGGGCGAAAAAGCCATGATGCTTGGTGATATACTTGGCCGTTCGGAGGCCATCAACAGAAAGTTTGCTGCTAAATATGATTTCGACGGTAAAAAAAGCCAGCAGATCAGAGAAGAATATCTGAGAAAGGCCTTTGAGGAAGAGTTCATTCTCCTCATGTATCATGACAATAATGGCGCCATTGCTGCTCTAAAGAATTTTGATGAGAAAAAAGGATATGAAATCGAACATATCACCTCAGGAGTCATCGGTTCCATTTAAAAACATTGCTGAACGGTTATGTAAAAAAGGAATCGATGTACCGGACTGTTCCATAATTCTGGGATCCGGCCTGGATCATTTTACCAATGCAATTCAAAATCCTCTGATCATACCTTACGGTGATATTCCCTCTTTTCCGGAAACGGCAGTAGACGGACATCCCGGCGCTCTTTATTTCGGATCGATTGACAACCGAAAAGTACTGGCCTGGGCCGGCAGATTTCACTACTATGAGGGATACCCCTTCTCACAGACCCTTCTTCCGATACAGGTGGCCCATACCCTGGGCTGCCGGTCGATGATCGTAACTAATGCGGCAGGCGGCATCAATGATCGATTTCATGTGGGTGATCTTATGCTTATTGATGAACTCATCACCCTGATGGTATCGTTATCCCCTTACAATAAGCCGGCCTTACAGCGTTATATAAACGATGACATCATCAACGGAGTGATCCGCCTGGCTGCAAATTCCGGGATCCCCCTGAACCGCGGATGTTATATATATACAAAAGGACCGAATTATGAAACCAAAGCTGAGGTGCGAGCATTCCGCCTGTTGGGCGCCGATGCCGTCGGTATGTCCACTGCTGCTGAACTCTATGAAGCACATCGACTTGGTATGAGTACACTCGGCATTTCCCTCATCACCAATAAAGCTACCGGCGTCAGCAAAACCATACTGGATCACAGTGAGATCAAAAAAGCGGCCCGGATGAGAAAAAATGATTTTGTAAAACTGCTGTCAACAATAATTACCGACAAAAACTCCCCCCTTTCCGGCAATCATACCAGATACCATCCTCTCTAATCCTCCCCGGCCAGAAAGATCCTGTCTTCATTGGAATCCATGCTCCCCCGTTTTAGTGCAACAAAAATTCATTGTTACCGTATGAAAATAGCGTGTGATCCATTACATTAATTCATAAAAACAGAATCTCTACCCATGGCAGCTATCCACAGACTCACAAAATCAATTCAAGATAAAATGCTGTTTGGCGTGTGCGGCGGAATCGCCGAGTATCTTGGATGGGATAGTACTATTGTTCGCGTAATTTTTGTAATTGCGACTATCATATGCATAGGATCCTTCGCCTTGCTCTATCTCATCCTGGCTATCATCATGCCCAGAACTTAGGAACCCTATGAAAATCGGTATCGTAGGTCCCAAGAAAATGGCAATCACCTGGGAACAACAGCTCAGATATATTGCCGAAGTAAAAGAAGTCATTATTGCCCGGGATTTTAAAACTTTGAAACAAATAGATGCGTGTCTTGTTCTTGGTGAGGCTACGCCGACCACAGACAGCTCTAAACAACTTTTTGAAGCATTAAAACGCGGTTACCACACACTTTGGGTAGCTCCTCTCCCCACCAATCCCGAAGAAATCCGAAAGTGGTATCATGCATCGGAGGAATCAGGCGTCATAGTGATGTTTTCCATGTGGGCTCATTACTCACCGGCAACCCAATGGATGTTCAATCAGATTTTTCCACCCCGAAAAATTCATATCCATCGGGAATGGCCGGGGCCACAACATACACCGGACCCCCATACTTTATATCGCATTTTTCTGGAAGAAATATCTCTGTGTCTGGAATGGACCCGAAGCCGGCCTGTCCGAATCGATGGAGATCATCTTTTTTATCCGGAAACGAACACCGTCCCACCTGTTTTGCAGCAGCTTTTATTGCAATTCGGCAATGGCACTTCGGCATCCATCTTTCTCAATCCCTACGGACTTGAAAACCGGCACTCCCGTTTTGTAATGAGTGATAAGATGGCGGCGGTATGTCAGATTAATGAACATATCGTCAAAAAATGGCTTCTTTCAGATGATACACTGCAGACGCCGGAAGTCATACGATTTGACTATAAAGATCCGGCCCGGCATTTGCTCTATCATTTTATTCGGGCCGTACGTACCGGAGAACAACCCGCATTCGGCCTTTTCGAACTAAACCAGCTGGCGACACTGATTCAACAGTTTCCGGAAACCTGATGATTTTGTTATCTACAATACATTTTACATCTACACCTGTGTCAACATCCATTCCACGCTCGCCGAGCCGTATCCATCAAATTTTTTTGGTTTAATCAAGCAAGCAATCCATCTTTCATCCGTTATGTGTCCGGCAATTATTTTGAGCTATGAAATAGATTCGAAATCCCCTATTCTTAACCAATACAATTACATTAACACAAAAAACTGATCATGAAGTACCTATTATTTTCATTTTCCACACTTGTTCTTCTATTCACCTGGGCCTGCTCAAATGACGGAACGGTAGTCACTGAAGACGGTCTGGAAATTACCGATACAGAGATTGGAACCGGA
The DNA here is from genome assembly GCA_040905705.1 of Balneolales bacterium. GTDB lineage: Bacteria > Bacteroidota > Rhodothermia > Balneolales > Natronogracilivirgulaceae > JBBDQZ01. The sequence goes on along the minus strand of JBBDQZ010000064.1, from coordinate 27,451 downwards.
GACGAGGTCGAAGCCATGGATTTCCTTACCCTTCATTACGAAGGCTACCTGGAAGACGGTGAGGTATTTGAATCAACCTATGACCGTGGTGAACCGATCATCATACAGGTTGGAGCCGGCCAGCTTCCTATTAAGGGCTGGGATGACGGGATGATCGGCATGCGTGAAGGCGGCAAACGTTCACTGGTCATTCCACCCAATCTGGCATTTGGCGATGAAGGTATTGAAAATTTTATCCCCGGAGGAGAAAATATCTTCATGGACATTGAGCTTCTTTCCATTACCAAACCTCCACAACCATGGGAAGTAGATGAATCTTTACTTGAAACCAAGGAAAGCGGTCTTCAGTATTTCGTTCACGAAACAGGAATTAATGAGCAGCCTGAAGCAGGTGACATGATCTCGGTTCATTACTCCGGGTTTCTGGAAAACGGAACATTGTTCGACAGTTCCAAACTGCGTGATCAACCATTTGAATTCACGGTTGGAGAGGGTCAGGTGATACCCGGCTGGGATGAAGGGCTGCTCGACATGTCGGTCGGAGAAAAACGTACCATAGTGATCCCGCCTGAGCTGGGGTATGGAGATGCCGGCGCCGGAAATATCATTCCACCCAATTCCACATTGATTTTTGATGTGGAACTGCTGGAAATCCAATAATTTTTCCCCTTTATCAGACTCCCGAACCAACGCACATGGCCGTATCTAACGTTCGTTTCCGGCAGGTTGATGTCTTTACACGCAAACCTTTTACAGGTAATCCTGCCGGGGTGATTCTTGACGCAGAGCATTTGAGTGGCACAGATATGCAGAATATCGCCCGTGAAATCTACGTATCTGACAGTGCTTTTGTGTTACCACCTGACAGTGAGAAAAATGACCTCAAACTGCGCTGGTTTACCACCACCCAGGAAGTCGACTTGTGCGGACATGCTACGCTTGCCGCTTTTCATACAATGGCCGAAGAAGGCAGATTCGGCCTTCAGGTCAATGAACCTCAATCTTTTCTGGCAGAATCGCGTGCCGGTGTAATTACCGTTGATGTTGAATGGATTGACATGCGTCCATACATCAAATTTTCACTTCCTATCCAGAAATTTTTTCCGTATCCGGGCGACATTCGTTATTTGTGTGGAGCATTGGGTTTATCGGATATCGAACTCAGTCAAAAGGTAAAACCTCAGATAACCGGTTCAGGTTATTGTTATATTCCCGTTCTTAATATTGATAGTCTCAGGACACTTGAACCCAATCAGCATTTGCTGTGTAATCTGAATGAACGTCACGATCTTCGAGGGTTTGCTGTAGTATCCACCGATACCGATGACCTGGAAGAAGACTGGGTGATGCGTTTTTTTGCCCCTTCCCTCGGAATTTTTGAAGACCCGGTAACCGGTTCAGCTAACGGCCAGATGGCTGCTTTTTTATGGGAAAACGGGTTTCTCGATCCGAAGAAAAAGCATTTTTCATTTCGTGGGTCACAAGGCGAATACATCAATCGTCCGGGTATCGTTCATGTCAACCTGGTGATCAAAGACGGAAAAATCAATCTGATCCAGGTGGCGGGGGAATCTGTTACAGTGATGGATGGAACCATTCGCCTTCGCAACCAGTCAACCGATGGCTTTTAAGCCGTCCTGTATCCGTTAATGAATCATTTCTATGCGTATTGCTCCGGAGGTACTGAATCAGTGGAACCGGTTTCAAAATGAAAAAATACCGGGGCTTATGGAAACGTTTTCCATAAATATTACGGAGCTGGACCGCGGCCTGGTAAAGGCGAGCATGCCTGTTACCGCTACGGTCAATCAGCCCTTTGGATTCCTTCATGGAGGGGCATCAGTAGCCCTGGCAGAGACCCTGGCATCGCTTGGAAGCTGGTTGATGGCCGATCCTGATACACAACAAGTCAGAGGCCTTGAAATTAATGCCAATCACCTGAATTCTGTTAAAAACGGCCACATCCATGCAGAGGCGAATCTTCTTCACAATGGACACCTTACTCATGTTTGGCAAATCACGATTCTTGACGATAACAACAGACCGGTTTGTGTCAGCCGCTGCACCATTTCAGTCAAAGAGCATAAATAAAGCCGGAGCCGGTTCAGAGCGAACCGTTTCGCATATTACCCTCTCCTTTTATCCAGCCCTCCACTTTCAATAACAGGGATACAAAAGCAGTTCATTATTCCCGTATACGTCATGTCTATTATTTTTCTATTCTTCATCCATCGGATCGGTATACACGGCCCATTTTTTCAGCGATGGATTCAAAAACCGAATACATCACCGGGACAATGACCAATGTCAGAAAAGTCGCAAATATCAGGCCACTGATAATCGTTACACCCATCGGGCCCCAAAACTGGGTATTTTCGGTTCCAATCTGAAATGACGGGTTAAGCGATGTCAACAGGCCGATATAATCGATATTTATTCCGAATGTCAGGGGTACCAGACCAAGAATTGTAGTTAATGCTGTCAACAATACCGGTCGTAAACGGATAGAACCAGCCTCAATGATGGCTTCCATCCGGGTGTAGCCTTTATCAAGCAGCTGCTTGATATACTCCACCAATACAATATTATTTATACAAACGATACCGGCCAGACTGATAATCCCCACAAAAACCATCACACTGAATTCAGTGCGTGTAATAATCATGCCGAGAATTACCCCCAGCAGGCTGAGCCCAACAGCAATCATGATAATGAACGGAATGACGAGGCTATTGAATTTGGCCAGCAGGATCAGGAAAATGAGGGCAAAACTTATTAACAGTGCAATTGCCAGAAAACTGAAACTTTCATCCTGATCTTCACTTTCACCTGTATATTGCATCGTGTAACCAACCGGAAGAGATGCTTCGTAATCAGCCAGCAGCTCCCGTACCTGTGACAACACCTCCGGCCCACTGAAACCGGGGCCGGCATCCGCTTCCACAACCGCTGTTCTCAGCAAATTAAGGCGGGTGATTCTTCCTGGGCCTGTACCCTCATTGAAGTCGGCTACCGATACCAGCGGAATCTGTCTGCCCATCTGGTTGATTGTCAAATCTCCAATATGGTCAAGGCCTTCCCGATCTTCCTTACGCAATCTCACGACAATATCATATTCATCTTCTTCGTCCCGGTAGGTACCTGCTTCAAACCCATTGATCGCTATACGTACAGTTTGGGCAATATCCGACAAACTAAGGCCAAAACTGCGTGCTTTTTCATGATCTATAAGCATACGATACTCGGGCAGGCCGCCACTGACATTATCCCGCACATCAACAAGGCCGGGTATGGATCCACTGAATTCGGCATCCTGGAGAATTTGTCGGATTTCCCGGGTATACCGCTCGACTTGAATAAAATCATCCCCCGATATTTCAATATTAACAGGTGATCCGGTGGGTGGGCCCATTTCCTGTCCTTCCACCTGAATTCGTGCATCGGGAATACCCTGTATCGCCTCCCGAATTTTCGTAATGGAAACACTGCTTGGTTCCATCCTGTCGGCAAAGTCGACCATATTGAGCGAAATCCGGGCTCGTTCAGGGCTGGGCATACCTATAGCAAAATCTCCGGAACCGGCGATACCGACATTAACCTGAATATTTTCCACACCGGCTCGCGTATCCGGGTTTTCATCGAGAAGCCGGCTCAACCGGTCCTGAATTTCTCTGATCATTTTGTCACTTGCATCAATGTTCATACCAAGCGGGCCTTCCACATAAACATCAACTCTTCGGGGATCCACCTCGGGGAAAAATGAAACACCAGGTGGAACAAGGTTGAAAATCACCAGAATTCCAAATAGAGCCCCAAGAGCGGTATTCAAAAGCCGGGCACGATTGTCCGTAAGAATGATGGGTTTGCCGGAGGGATAAAATAATCCAGTAAAACCAATAGCGATAATTACGCAAGGCACACCCATCAGAATCAATATAACCGGCATAGAGAATGCGGCACCCATCAACGAAAACCCGAACATTGTTACAATAAAAATAGACGCGATTGCCAGGCCGGCAATCACACTGCGCCTTCCACCAATAAATATGGATTCTATGGTATGTATAACTATACCAATCGAGCCCACAGCCATAATGATCGCGCCCGGTATAATAACGGCCATGGAAGCATTGTCAAGAAAAGCCGATAATATTCCTCCGAATACAAGCAGAAGAAACCCAATGGTGAAAGCGGACAGACTAAACATATTTCGCCAGTAGGCTCCGCGAACACTGTAATCACGTTGCAACATCCACCCCAGAATTTCCCTGTATCCTGTTATAAATTTGGGCAGGAACGTTTCTGTGAAATAAACACTCAACGGCTTCACAAAAAGCTTGTAGCTTATGAAAAAAAATACTGTCAGCAGGACAGCAACTATCAGTGTAATATAATTGCTGATTCCTACGACACCGGCTAAAACAGCACCGAGTATCAGCAGTGTTAATTTGGCAACCCGGCTCTTCTTTTTCTTCTTTTCATGACTCAATTTTACAAAATAGCCGGTCAAAACGGGGTAAATAACCAGGGCAATGAACAGGGAGCTCGACAGCACGATAATCAGTGTCATAGGTAGATAGCTCATGAACTTGCCAATGATGCCGGGCCAGAGGAGAAGTGGAAGAAAAGCAGCCACAAGCGTTGCGGTAGAAGCCAGCAGAGCATAACCCACTTCCGTGGCACCCATTCTGGCGGCTTCAAAACGTTCATGCCCCATTTCGCGAAACCGGTAAATATTTTCAACGATCACGACCGAGTTATCCACCAACAGCCCCAAAGCCATGATCAGACTGAACAATATTACAAAATTAATGGTCTGCCCCATGACAGTCATCACCAGAAAACCGACAAAAATAGCCAGGGGTACCGCGGTGCCCACAAGCAGTGCATTACGAATCCCAAGAAAGAATACCAGGACCAGCACCACAAACAGCATCCCGCTGATGATGCTGTTTTCCAGATCACTGATCATGACTCGTATTTCTTCACTGGCATCGTTGGTCATCACGATTCGGGTACCCGCCGGAAAGGTAAACGATTCAAGTACACGGTTTACCTCCCCTGAGATATCCAGAATATTGGATCCTGAACGTTGTTTAATGTCAAGACTGATCACCTGATTTTCAGCGAGCTCCTCTTTCGGTATCGGAATCAGCTGGCCTCCATCATTCTCCACTTTATAGGCAGTCAGGCGGGCGTAACTGGAACGATCTTTAAACCCGTAAAGCACCTCGGCCAAATCGCGCATATAAACCATTCCCAGAGGTTGGGACGAACCATTTTCACCGTTTCCCTCACCTACCGGGGGAGCGAATACAACCAGGTCATTAATCTCTTCAGGATGATTGAATTCACCGGAGACGCGCAATAAATAAGACAACCGGTCAACATCCACACTCCCCCCCGGCATTGTCAGGTTTTGCCCCTGGATAGCACCGATGATCTGGTTAAAGGAGATATTATACCCCTTCAGCGCATTGAGGTCCACATTCACCTGAACTTCCCGTTCTATGCCTCCGATCACATCTACATCCCGGATTCCGGCAATAGCCTCCAGTTCATCTTCCAGACGCCCGGAAATCTGGGTCAATTGTGCCAGTGGATAATCCGCAGTAAGATTAATGGTCATAATCGGGAAATCATCAATACTGAATTCCGTGATAGTCGGATCTTCGGCATCGGATGGCAACTCCGACCGGGCCATATCCACCTGTTCCCGCACACGTTGACTCGCCTCGATATTCTCAACTTCGAGATCAAATTCAACGACAATTGTGCTGAAGCCCTCAAACGTTGTGGAACGAATCTCACTGACCCCTTCTATCCCCTGTAATTCGCGTTCAAGCGGTTGAGTTACCAATGACTCCATATCAGCAGGACCGATACCTGGATATATCGTTGAAATGATATATAGTGGTATATCAATCGATGGTGACGACTCTTTGGGGATGGTGATATAGGCATAAAGCCCGGAAAATACCAGGATAGCAGCCAACGCCACAATCAGTGTCCGGTTCTTAATGGCTTGTTCTATAATTTTCATATGGCAAGAGACAAAATATACTCAAGGTATCCGGATCGAACTGTTCAGTATACCTGACAGGCAAATCCATAAAAAATCAAATTGCTTTGGCGTCCGATTATCCGGTGACCGCCATTTTTTCAGCGAAATCATTCACGACGACTCAATATTCGTAAAAAATCACCATCGCTGACATTGGTTTGCCCGGTCACTATTACCTCATCACCCGGCTCCAATCCTTCTTCAACCAGAATAAGAGAGCCGGACGCGGCGCCTGTTTTCACCCGACGCATTTCGGCTACAGGTGGATCGCTCTGCTGACGTACTACAAATAACTGAAATCCCTCTTCGTTACGCACCAGTACCGTCCGGGGTACGATCAACACATCCTCCCAAACCCTTCTTGTAACCTCGAGATTGACCACCATCTCTGGATTAAGGAGGCCCTCACGATTTTGCAGCACCACTTCTACAGGAAATGTCCGCGTTTCGGGGACAATGACACTGCCCGCATATTGAATTTCACTTTCAATTTGCATCCCGCCATAACCTTTCAGAAGCACATTCACCGGCGTCCCCCGGCGAATGTCGTTGATGTACCGTTCTGGGATTCCGGCATTGATACGGACACGGTCGATATTTACCAGCCGAAGTACCGGCATTCCGGGATTGACCAGTTCACCAATGCTTATCATTCGTTCTTCGATCACCCCCTGAAACGGAGCCTCAATCCGGGAATCCCGCAATTGTTTTTCCGCCTGTTCAAGCTGTGCCCTGGCCTGATCGCGTTGCGCACGAGTCCGGTTATATTCAATGGTACTGATAATGGAATCTTCGAGCAAAGGCTCCTGGCGCCTCAAGGCATCTTCAGCCAGTTCATAATTGGAGCGTGCCACCTCAAGTGAGGAACGGACCATCCGGTCATCCAGATCGGCCAGTACGGCTCCTCTTTGAACACGGGTTCCCCGATCCACAATGGATTGTACTGTTCCGGACACTTCCGCCGAAATTACCGCATCTTCCAGTGCTTCAACCGTTCCGGTTACCCTGATATACTCCTCAAACGGCTGTAACTCGACTTTTTCTGTTTCAACTACAACCTCCCTGACACGCTGATTTCCATTTTCATCGTCCCCGGGGTTACTCGAGCCCTCATTACACGCCACAAGACTGGTCACCAATAAAAATAAGGGTATAATTTTGATTATTGTATTTATACTGTTTGTACTCATGATACTTTGAATAAAAAGTTGGTCAATTAGCGTTACAGGAGATCGATGCTGACTCCCAAAACAAGTTCAAAATTACTTACGGCCACCAGGTAATCATGGACGGCGGCAAGGTAGGACATCTGACTCTGATCAAGTAACATGGAGGCCTGCCGTTCTTCCAAACTGTTACCAACACCTTCCTGCAACCGTGCTTGGGCAAAATCATAATTAACACGGGCTTGCTCAATGTTCCTCCGCTGACTTTCAATTCGTCGACCGGCAGTCGTCAGATTCCGCAACGCGCGATCCACTTCCATCCGGATGGCATTGCTCATAAATTCGTACTGAATCTCGCTTTTACGTGTTTCGATGCGACTTTGCTGTACTCTTGCCTGGTTTTGAAAGCCGGAGAAGAGGTTCCAGCTCACATTAATACCCACTGCTACATTCGGGTTCCAGTATGAATCATGAAAAAAACTGCGTTGTTGGCTGTCAAAATGAAATGGATCTTCCGAATTCGAGATAATGATCTCCCGATTATCCGGCACCCTTCCAAGGTAGTCGATATTTGCAAATGCATTTACTACCGGACGATAAGAGGAACGGGACAAACTTTCATTAATACGGTTGATCTCAATACTACCCTCCGCCTGTTGAAGGTCCGGCCTGTGTTCCAGAGCAATTTCTATCGCCTCGTTTAGCGACATCTCTCTGACCGGTTGCAATGACGTCATTGAGAGACTTCCCTCCAGTTGGATGGGCTGGTCAACGTCCAGGCTCAAGATAAGATTAATATTCTTCGATGCCAGCTGCGCCTGGTTTTCTGCTTCAATAAGATCGGTTTCCAGGTTTACCAGTTCGACCTCGGCGCTGAGTTTTTCATATCGTGAACTCAAGCCCTGTTCGGCGGTCCTGCGTGCGTCTTCCACAGTACGGCTCAAACGATCTATGCTTCTTTCAAGTACCTCCACTTGCTGCCGGGCAAGCAATGCTGAAAAATAGGCCCTTCGCACTTCATCGATGACTACCTGACGTTCCCGGTGTACAGCATCTTCCCTTAATTGCATGAACTGTTCGGCTCCGCGAATAGCGGCAAATGCGGATCCGTTGAAAAGTGTCTGGGTAATAACCAGAGATGCCACAAACTGATTGTCCACACTGAACGGGTCATCGTCAAGTGATGGCGGAGTGATGCCGGCCTGCTCATATCCTTCCATCTGCCGATCCAGATATTCTTCATAAGTAATCTGATCTTCCCCGTCAAGTCGTGCCTGTTCGTTAAATCGAAGCCAGCCAATAGCACCAAATCCGGCAAACAAATCTTGCGCTCCGCTTCCGGCAAACGGATTGGCTGTCACAATGTTTCTGGTAAAATTGGCGCTGCCATCTACACGTGGATAGACATTACTCCAGGCTTCCCGGACCTGCTGATCAGCCGTTTCACGATCCAGCATCACCTCACGGATACCGAAATTGTGCTCAAGTGCCCTGTGAACCGCTTCATCAAGAGTCAAATGAAGCGTATCTGTACGATTCAAAGCCCCGGCATGTGCACAGGCCGGTTGCGACAACTGAAGCAAAACCAAACACAGAATAAAAAAAAACGCAACCCCTGGTTGTACTGCGGATAATAATAACTTTCTGAAAAACCGGACCCCCGTGAGACGTGCTTGAGACGCAGATAAAACGTCCGACATAATGATTTACCTGTTAAAATAACCTGTGACAATTTCTTCCTGAAATCAAACTGAACGATAATACGGAGAACATGATAAATTTGTTTCGATAAATAAAGTTTTTTTACTTTGCACAACCCTATACGAGGTGATGAGTACAGCTGTTTAGACGCTTTTATAGTCCTGAGGCCAGGTCCATGCATCATGGGCCGGGTATATGGCACGCTTAATACACTTCCACAGATCAACGATACCGATCACGAGAAATTATTATATGATCCCGTTTTCGACGGGACACATATCCCTCAATTTCTCGAAACGATAAATCCCGGTTTGATGTCCGTCATCCCAAAAAAGCTGGATAGCATAGGTACCCACTTGCTGGATATTCTTAATGGAACGGGTCCGGGGGGTTGGTTCCAGAAAGATTTTCGGATCCACCGATTTTCCCATGTTCTCATGTCCTCCCTGGCAAAAAACACACGGACACGCACGTCTGAGCCCTTCCATGGGATACCTGCTATGGTGCCCGTCACTCCATTCAATTTGCAATTCCTGTAGTTCGGAATTTACTATTATCTTGCTGGGTTGATACCTTGACTCCATATTGCCAAATATACTACGATAAGAATTAATTACCACCTAACCCTTTCCTGTTATGAAAATTTATACCAAATCCGGTGACAAAGGTAATACCTCGCTTTTCGGCGGACAAAGGGTACCCAAGTATCATTACCGTATCGATGCTTACGGGACTGTGGATGAACTGAATTCCGTACTTGGAATAGTGCGTGCATGCGGATCCGATCCCAAAATTGACACCATACTTGAAAGGATACAAAACGAACTTTTTATTCTTGGAAGCGATCTTGCCACACCACATGAAAAAAATGTACGAATCGAACGCATTGGCCAGCAGCATATACGGCCCCTGGAGGATGACATCGACCTGTTGGAACAGTCTCTCATCCCTTTGAAAACATTTATACTTCCAGGCGGTTCCCACGTTACCTCACACCTGCATCATGCCCGCACCGTCTGTCGCCGGACCGAACGCATTTGTGTATATTGCCATCAAAATGAAAAGCTTTCCGAAGATCTCCTCGTGTATCTGAACCGACTGTCAGATTTGCTTTTTGTAATGGCCCGGTATCAAAATGCCGTGAATAAGGTTGAAGATATCCCCTGGAAAGCACAAAAATAATTAAATGGTCATGCCGCTATATAAATCAGTAAGCAATATTGTATTTTTTGTTACGGTATGATTACATTTTCATGCATTGTATCTTTTTTTCACTTCAATCTTAATATTTCCGGTTATTCAATCATGTATCGCGTACTTACTATCCTGATCCTGGGTTCTTTTGGGTTATCTTCCTGTGATTTCAGGACAGCTCCATCCGATTCTTCCGCCACTATTCATATTTCGGATGTACAACCTGAGATATTCGATCAAGACCCGGCACCGATACTTGATGCTTTCGGCATCGATGAATCACTGCATGTGCAGACACACTACATCCGGCGTCATGAGTCGCTATCCTCCATTTTGCGAGGCCGGGGCCTCAATTCCCGGCAAATCTACGAATTGAGCAATGCGTCCACAGAAATTTTTAATGTGCGCAGAATGCAAGCAGGCCGCCCCCTCCACCTTTATTCCACCGTCGACACTACCGGAAACCCCCAAAATATCACATATGTAGTATATGAGGAGAATCAAACCGATTATGTAAAATTTTCCCTGAACGATTCCATATTTGTCACTCGTCAATCCAAACCGGTCGAGATCAAAACGCGGCTCATCAGTGAAGAAATCCATGGATCGGTATACGAAACCATGAGTCAGGCCGGTATCGACCATCAACTGACTCACCGTCTGGCTGAAGTATTTGCATGGCAGATCGATTTTTACCGTATCCGGCCAGGGGATCATTTTAAAGTTTTGTTTGAAGAGAGATATGTTGATGGTGAAGCGGCTGGAATCGGGCGTATCAAAGCCGCTGTATTCAATCATAGAGGCAGAGATTTCTACGCCTTTCACTTTCAACAAAATGAAATGGATGAATATTTTGATGAGGAAGGAAACTCTCTGAGACGGCAATTCCTGGCCGCTCCTCTCGATTACAGTCGAATCAGTTCCCGATTTACCCACCGCAGATATCACCCCGTTCTAAAACGTAATATGCCACACCATGGAACCGATTATGCCGCTCCTTCAGGAACTCCCATCCGGGCCGTTGGAGACGGTGAAATCACGTTGTCCCGATACGACCGGAACAACGGTAATTATATTCGGATTCGCCACAACAGCGTTTATGAAACCGGATACCTTCATATGTCAAGATTTGCCCGGGGAATACAAACCGGCACAAAAGTTGAACAAGGACAGATCATCGGATATGTGGGTGCCTCCGGCCTGGCCACCGGTTCGCATTTATGTTTTAGATTCTGGGAACATGACCGTCCCGTTGATCCAAGAAGTATTGATCTTCCGCCGGCTGATCCGATTAAACACGAACATCGCGTAGCCTATCTGAACAGAAGAATAAACCTGTTGAATCAGCTTGAAATTAACCCCGATTCGGTCATAAACCAACCTGTCATCTTCGCGCTGGACCTCGGATATTCCGGAATTTTAATGAATAACATCCGATAAAAATTAATCCTAAAAAATCTTCCCACATGCCGAAAAAAACGATAATCGTCACCGGTGCCAGCCGCGGCATCGGATTTGCTACGGCACGTTATCTTGCCGGGCTCAAGTATCGTGTCCTTGCCACAGCCCGCAGCAGGGAAAATCTTGAGAAACTGCAAAAACATCATCCCAGGCGTATCGAAATAGTACCTTGTGACCTGTCAAATTACTCATCCATACAACAACTGGTTGATTATATCCGTGACAACAATCTTGAAATTTCTGCCATTGTTCACAATGCCGGACAACTGGTAAATAAACCGCATTTTGAATTAACTGATGACGACTGGAACACCATGTGGAGTACCAATGTGATGTCCGCGGTCCGGCTCATGCGGGTAGCCTTGCCGTTTATGGGAAAAGGTTCACATGCCGTTACGATCGGAAGCATGGGTGGGTATCAGGGAAGTTCCAAGTTCCCCGGACTGGCCGCGTACAGTACAAGCAAAGGAGCCCTGAGTATCTGGACCGAATGCATGGCTGTTGAACTAAAAGAACAGGGCATCAGTGTCAACTGTTTATGTCTCGGTGCCGTTCAAACCGAGATGTTCAGTACGGCACACCCGGGTGTAAAAGCTCCATTGTCAGCAAATGATATAGCGGAATATATAGGAGATTTTGTCCTGAAGGGACACAAATTCATGAATGGACAGGTACTGCCGGTAGCCTTGGGTAATCCCTGATTGCAGAAGATGGTTATTTGCATGTATCTTCCGGCAACGATATCCTAAAACCAAATCTTGATATTATGCATTTCTGTTCCAGACTGCCGGTGATCCTGTTGATGACTTTTCTGACTGTTGCAGTAACGCTACAAACGACAGAAGCCCAGTCGTTTCGGATCGTAACGGTGAATACGTTTACCGGGGCTTTGACCGGTTCGGCTTTAGGAGGCGCTACCATGGCATTGCAAAACCAAAGTGACGATTATTATCCGCTACGTTTCGGATTAGGTATTGGTACCATTATGGGACTGGGAACCGGGTTTTATGACCTGTCAAAGATGACCGGATCCGACTTTTATGTGAATGGATTGATTAATACAGCTAATTCCACCGGTACCATCATTTTACTTGATACTTTTTACGGGTCGGCAACCGGAGCTATTGTTGGAGTGGCTGTCAGCCTGATGACCAATGCGAATATATTGAAAGGTATACAATATGGCAGTGGATCCGGAGCATGGGCAGGTTTTGCATTTGGGTTGCTTGATGCCTTTGTGATCAGTGCACCGGGTGAGTATGACAGTTTTTATGATGAGTATTCCCACAATGCAGGAAGACATTTGAGTACGGCATCACATACCGGCGGACTGTTGCATGTACGCGGAGATGATAACCGTTATGCCATTGGATTTCTCAATCCATTGCTTTTCAATACAACTGGCTTGTCCGAGTATGGCGCCCTCACTAACCGAACCCAATTCGGGATTGAATTCACACATATAAATATAGCGCTATAGCCAAAGCTGACAGAAGCTCTTTCAACCCTGTTTGCAGACCCTCATTCATTTCCCGACCCATCCTCTTGTTCATGATCTTTTTGTGGCAGCGAACAGGTGCTTATTATGCTTTTTACGGTTTCAATGTTTCCTGCAAGCGAAGGATGAAACCCGTCATTCAGATAATTCCATGCCTGTGGTGGATCCCCCATCCGTTTTCCGGCAGGATCAACCACATATCCCGATTTCCCGGATATGACTTCACGGAACTCTTTCAGATCCTCTTCATGAGCAACTCCTTCATACAACGGCATTTGTTGCATTAAATCCGGAATAACCGGCGGGGGAGTGATCCAGACGGGTGGATTTGGACAGTTCATCAAAACGGCTGATTCAATGGCATTCATGTTTTCCCAAAATTCCGCAATGGATACCAACGTGCGTCCCGTTGTTATATGTAACCGGACGGCATCCTGACTCCCTAATGCAACAAAGACCCAGTCGGGATGATGTGTCAGAACATCGCGTTCCAATCGCCGTAATGCCGTTGCTGTCAAGGCATCTGACAAGCTTGCATCTATATAACGAAAGGAAGCCCTGGGCGTAGCCAGATCCAGCACATTGCTGAATATCCGAAACCAGCCCTGGCGATCATCCGTAATGGAATCACCGACTACCGCAATGGTATCGTCCGCTTTGAACGGAAGCTTTTCTATCTGTTCAAGAATCATTGCATCCTTGAGTATCTCTTCGGCAGCCTGCCGGGATAGTGTGTCGAATTGTTCGCGAATACTATTGAAATGATCGGCATCAATCCCGATAAAATCGGCCACAGCTTCCGGATCCCTGGTTCCCTGAAAAAGCGGAAACCGTTTTTCAATATTGGAAAATTGCACCAGGTATTCCAGCAAAGCTTCCTTTTCTTCCTGTTTCATCTGTTTAAAATTTTCAGATTTATATAGTCAGATGTAATACCATGACAGATTTTAATCATACGTCTGTGTGTCAGAGCTTATGCTCTGTCATGGATATTTCATGTGTTTAAAATTTGCTGATTCATAAGGACACATAGAGTATCCTTGGATTTAATTATGCACTTGTGTATTGAAATTTAAAGATGGGTTTGGCACTTCTTGATCATGGATTCACCGGATCATTTCATTGCCTTCAAGAATATACCTTATCATGAAATGGATAACACGATACAACTATAGAAAAAGGCTGACAGCACTGTCCTTCAGTAGTTTTTGAACCAGTTTCGGGGTTCCAACGGACGACTTTTCTGTAATAAACGTAGCTCTGTCTGAAAAATGGTATTCAGGACGATTTGGATCTACTACGTAGACCGGGGTACTCACCGGCACCAGGTCCAGCAGCCCCGCAGCCGGATAAACAACGAGTGAGGTACCGATGACCAAAAGAATTTCACAAGAGGCTACATACTGAGCAGCCACATCCATCATTGGAACCAACTCACCAAACCATACGATGTCCGGGCGAAGCTGTCGGCCATTTTCATCACAATCACCTATGTTAATTTCAGCATATCCAATATCCACAACCGGTTTCGCAGCATCCACCGGCCGGGCTTTGGTTAACTCACCATGTAAATGTATAACATTAGCTGATCCCGCTTTTTCGTGCAGATTATCCACATTTTGTGTAATCACGGTAACATCGTACTTCTTCTCCAGATCCACCAGTGCTTTGTGCCCTTCATTGGGACGTGCATTTCGCAACTGACGCCTGCGCAAATTGTAAAATTCCAGCACCTTTTCGGGATCCCGATTCCACCCATCCAAAGAAGCCACATCCATCACGTCTGCGCCTTCCCAAAGGCCACCGGACCCACGAAACGTTGACAGTCCGCTTTCTGCACTCATACCGGAACCCGTAAGTACAATCAATTTTTTTTTATTCATACAATTACATATATTTATGTGTATATATATAAATTAATATTTCAGTATCCATTCATATTATTCGAGAAACTATTACTGCCAGGAATTGAAATCAATGATAAATGCTAGCTTAAAATCCGAACCCAAATATTTAACCTCTGTTTTGATCGATGATCATATGCAATTATTCGATGAGCCGGTATCTCTGGGTGGAAATAATCAAGGGCCTACACCGGTTCAGTCTGTTTATGCAGCGCTGGCTGGTTGTATCTGCATGACATTAAGAATTTATGCTGACACCAGAAAAATACCTTTGAAACGAATAGATGTCCGGGTTGATGCGGAGAAAAAACCACTCCGGGAAGATGATAGCCGGTATGGGGAACTCTCCGGAATGGTCGACAAAGGCAAAGTTCGTTTTATTCATGCCCGCATTGAAGTGCATGGAGATCTTTCATCGGAACAAGTGGATAAACTGAACGAAACCGCAGGCAAATGTCCGGTACACAAGATGCTCAAAAACGGGGCTTATATTACACACGAAACGGTTGCTATTTCCTATACACCGCAGGTGTAGCAACCACATCCCCCCGCAGGGTTCTTACCTGAATTTCAAGGTTCTTGTAATATACCTGAAGTATGTTTCGCCTGACAAGTGAGCGTCACAATGGTTAGCCTGATCGTATTGGAAGATACAGTGCCGGTATAAGGACAGTGTCGATTTTACTTATTCACAAAACCGTACCATTGTCCATCATCTTCGATAGATTCTGCCGGTTCAGTAGTATATATATCTTGAACAGCAATGAGATGTTTTCGAATTTCTGCCCGCAAAACATCAATTGCATTGCGAATCAGATCACTTTGAAATCCCCGCTCACCAAGCTGTATCACCATATTCATGGAAACAGTATATCCGAGAACCTGCCCCAGTTTAACCTGCTTTCGTTGACTCAGATTAGCGTTGATCGAAAAGTCGGTATATTTCTTAAGATATTCGGAAGCTTTGCTGGTCAACTCATAATCTTTAAGATAAAGATAGAGTGAGGATATCTTTGCTTTTCTCATTTTTTTAAGCACCGATTCTGCGATTTGCTGATACAAGATATCATTGGAACCTTCAAATATCTGAAACGGCCGGCTGTCGACCGTACCCCGGCCCGCCATGTGATCCAGTGTGTATCCTTTGGCACCCACCAATTGCAAAAATGATTGAGAAGCATCCTGCATCATATCGGTGATAACGGATTTAATCGAATTGGCAGGAATATCCTCCATAGAGAGATCCTTTGTAATCGGTGCATTTGCACTGGTGTATGCACACATGGCAGAACAAGAGGTAAACCAGGATTGTATTCTGGCTAATCGTTCTTTGACCTGATCGTATTGGAACAAACTTTGGTTGCCAACATTTCGTGATTTGACATGTTCCAGTGAGTCATCCACAATTCGTCGCAGAAAACCCATGGCCATTCCCGGAAACTGTAATCTGCTCCTGTGTAACATATCCAACAAGAGTTTAATACCTGTCGATGGTGGTATAAGCCTGTGGCGCTCCGGAACACGGGTATTAATACGGTTACGACCGTAGGGTAACATATAAAGGCCGAGATTGTCAAAATACTCCTCGACTTCAACACCCGGGTTACGGGTATCATGAATAAAGAAATCGATATCCCTGGCCAGTGTACCATCTTCTTTCTGTTTTCGGGCGGCCAGGAGCCAATAATCCGCCCATCCGGTCAGGCCGGCCCAATGTTTTACGCCCTGGATTTGATATCCTTCTTCCACTTCCCGGTAATTTGTCTGCATATGTAGCGCATCGGATCCAAAATCAGGCTCAGTGATCATGAGTCCACCCATAGTTTGCTCTTCCGAAAAACGTTTCAAGATATTATTGGCAACGTATGGATCGGCATATCGTGTTACAGGCTGAATGAACAGGGCTCCATTGATACCCATCATAAGCGAGAGCGGCAAGGATTCGTAGGAAGATGTCTCGAGCATTCTCAGACATTGCTTGACATTCCCTCCAAAACCTCCATTTTCTTTTAAAATAAACACCGAGAGAGGGTTACATTTCATGATATCCCTCATCACCATCGGTGGTAATCCACGTTGTAAACTAACCATTTTATGGTTACGTGGATCACGAAAGAGACGATGCAGCTCTTTACGATAGCCCTCTATAAATTCCTTAAAAGATTGATATTGGGTAATTATAGCGGTTTGATTATAATCCGTTTCCAAATTTATGGCGCGTTTATTCTTATTTAAATTTTACATTGCATGTAATACGGCAAATCATAATGAATATTACACATAGCAATACCTCAATATAAAATTTCATACTAACTAAATCCTCAAAAAATAACAAAAAAGATTGATTACCTAATTTATTTAGGTTACTATATCTGCTAAGTAAAACATTATTCAAAACAAGAACTAAAGACATTTTATCATGCATTACCTGGACGATATCGATATCACCATATTAAATCATTTACAAAAAAACGGACGGGCGCAACGCAACAAGCTGGCAGGTATCGTCAATTTATCTGTACCTTCTGTTTCTGAGCGCATGCGCAAGCTGGAAGAGAAAAATCTAATTGAAGGTTATCACGCCGTTTTAAATGCGCAAAAATTCAATTACGACATCATTGCATTTATTTTTGTGGAAGTGGATAACTCCAGTTTCTATGCTTCTTTTGTTGAAAAAGCCGTACAGGAGTCCGAAGTGCAGGAATGTCACTCTATAACCGGTGATGGGTCGCACATGTTGAAAATCGCTACCAAAAATACCGTTTCACTGGAAAAACTGCTGTCGCGAATTCAATCCTGGGATGGTGTCAAAAAGACCCGTACCAATATCGTCCTCTCCAAGTTCAAGGAAACGAGGGAAATTCCGATCGAAAACGTTACAACCAAAATAGAAGTCTGAGCAGATTGTATGTATGTCCCCGCCCGGATATTACCGGTGCTTATTTTTTTGCTGGGTCTTTCAGCCCTGATTGCCCGTGAAGCAGCCGCCTACCGTTCCTTTGGAATACACTATCCGGAATCAACCATTGACATCATTACGGAGAATGAGATCGAGCGGTTGCTGGATGCTGGTATTACCTGGCTTCTTGTCGAAGGCAAGCTGGACAATACACTCCAGCAACAGATCCGGGATGCCGGGATGTCGATATTGGTACTGACACCGGAATACTTCCCGGTGCCAAATCGTTTAGCCAATAATTATTCCGCTTACGCTGAACATGCGGAATCACTTTTGGGGTATTACCGACATAATACGACGGTAAAGGGTTTCGGTTTATTTGCTTATGGCAACTGGCACCACGCTTTAATAACAGATCAGTTGTATCAGACCGCCGAACCCTACCTTCACAATCGCATACTGTTTACCCTGGACCCCCGGCCATTATCCGGTGATCGACTAACTCCTTTTGACGGTACCGTTATACTTACACGAAGTGCCGGCAATCTAAAGTCACAAATGGAAGAAAATCCGACACTGACAGGGGTCCTCTACGCGCCACACAAAAGGAAGCCCGACCTCCGGGATATTCAAGAGCTTTTTTCCATCATGGAGCCTCATAGAGCCATCCCTGTGTTTTTTGACCGCAACTGGTTTTTTCGAAGCTCTGAACTTGATCTTGCCCATATCACCAGGTATTATAGCCGGGTTCGGGATGCCCGTCTTGCCAATCCGGCACCAAAAACAAGCGGTAAACCTTTCGATCTCTCCGTGTTACTTCTTTTTATACTTTGGGGCGCCTTTGCAGGCTTATACTATTTTAACCCTATTTATCGAAAGTCGTTCGGCCGGTTTATTTTTAATTATGGTTTTTTTGTCAACAATATTCTGATACGAAGAATCCGCTTTTCCAGTGATATTATTTTTATCTATATCTTTATATCATTTATTGCTGGAATGATAGCCGTTGTTATTACCGAACATTTTTTCGACCCGGTATCACGACAAGCCCTGCTTCACTACATCCCCTTAATTCCTTCCGGGTGGTCGCACCCGATGAGCTTTTTTGGCCTGTTTTTTATTATATCGGCTTTGATCAATGCCCTGCTTGTTACATGGCTTCGTCTTGCAAATAATAAAATCAGCCATACACATCAAATTGCAACATTGCTCCTCTGGCCTCAACACTTTAATATCGTAACCGTAACCCTCGGGATCATCGTGCTACGGCCGTTTCCATCTGAATTTATAGCTATAGCCCTGCTATTGACCTACTGGATGATCATTTTAATCTCATTTTTTACGACAGCCTACAACATGCGCAGGCTGCAGCCTACATCCCC
Source organism: Balneolales bacterium (assembly GCA_040905705.1). Lineage (GTDB taxonomy): Bacteria > Bacteroidota > Rhodothermia > Balneolales > Natronogracilivirgulaceae > JBBDQZ01. The sequence goes on along the minus strand of JBBDQZ010000064.1, from coordinate 8,182 downwards.
GATATATATTATTTCTACATACGGGCTTTTTATCTTATTGAGTACACTTGCCACATACTGGCTGGTCTTCGAAATGGATTTTTTGTCTGCCTGGAATCTTGCCGTTGCACTCTCAGCGTATTTGCATTAAACCACAATCTTTCATGTACTGTGATCCACACTCCTCAATAATAGAGACCATTCATTGCACCAGCCGCTTGCTCCATGCACCGCAGCTTTTTATTCAAACTCCTTCCTGAGTCTGGCTACAGGAATATTGAGTTGCTCACGATACTTGCTGATCGTCCGGCGTGCTACGGGATATCCCCGATCTTTGAGCGCCTGTGCCAATGCCTGATCACTCAGGGGATGGGTTTTTTCTTCCCCATTCACTAATTCCAGAAGAATATTCTTAATTTCCCGGTTTGAAATCGTCTCACCGCTTTCGGTTTCAAGCCCTTCGGTAAAAAAATATTTCAGTTCAAATACCCCGAAAGGTGTTTGTACATACTTGCCACTGACTACCCTGGAAACGGTGGAAATATCCATTCGGATACGATCGGCGATATCTTTCAGAATCATAGGCCGCAAACCTTTACCGGTTTTAAAGAATTCCTCCTGAAGAGCCACAATGGTTTGCATCACCGCCATCAGCGTGTTGCGTCTTTGCTGGATGCTCTCGATAAACCAACGTGCTGAATCCAGCTTTTCCCGTATAAACTGACGAGTGTCGTTAAGCCGGCCGGATTGGTCTTTTGTTTTCTCGATGAAATCCCAAATTTCTCTGTAATGTGGCGAAATTTTGACTTTAGGCATATTTCTGCTGTTAAGACTGATAACAAACTCACCCTGGTCTCGTCCAGAGTCATCGATCGCCTCTTCATAAACAACTTCAAAATCGGGCACTATGAACTGGTCCGGGTTGAGATATTCATCAGATTCACCAGGTTTGGGATTCAGATGCATGATAACCTGGTTGGCTTCGCGCAGCTGAGCCTCGGTTATATTCAGCATCTTACAAATTTTGTCGTAATGTTTCTTTTCATACTGAGGCCAGGCCTTTTCAAGTATTTCTTTTGCCAGTTTTATTCGAGAGATACTGGAATCCATCATTTCGAGTTGAATCAACAGACATTCACGCAGATCTCTGGCTGCAACGCCGGGGGGGTCCAGGCCCTGGATCTTTCGCAGTACCTGTTCCGCCTCTTCCCGGGTCATCAAGATCCCTTCATTAAAAGCAATGGCATCAATAATAGTATCGAGCTCCCTCCTCAGATATCCATCCGGTTCTACAGATCCTACAATCTCATCAGCAATCTTTCGTTGACGCTCATCCAGGACCAGCAAATCAACCTGCTGTTCCAGGCTTTCCATAAACCCGGATTTATACGGTTTGGGCAGGTCACGCCAAAATTCCTGCTCCTTATTGTATGAAGGGACGTAATCCTCATCGGTATCATGGAAGAATGTATCCCAATCTATCTCTTCATTTTCATCAACCGCCGATGTCTCATCTTCGTTTTCCTCATTCGAAGGATATTCCTCCTCTGTTATTTCATTCTCCTCATCGGCCTCGGTAAGATCATCGGTATCCGTGTTTTCGTCATCCAGTTCCAAAACCGGGTTGGCTTCAATTTCTTGTTTGACGCGCTGCTCCAGCATCAGCGTTGGAAGCTGCAGCAATTTGATATACTGTATCTGCTGGGGCGACAAACGCTGCTGCAACACCTGGCTTTGACGTGCCATTTGTGATTGCCGCATCATGATAATACCCCGGCTTTTTTGCGTACATCACGGCATGCTGACTGAAATTCATGATACCAATTTTCACCATATGCACGTACGAATGCATCTTCAAGAAAGTCGGATAAATAAATCCCGCCGGCCTCCCCACGCTCACAGGCCGGACGGCATAGTGAAGGAACATACTCCAAATTAAGATAATCCAGCTCACCCACTTTCATTACTCTTACCGGAAACAGGTGACAACTTAACGGCTTGATCCAGTTGAAACGCTTCTCCTGCCAGGCTTTTTGTATTCCGCATTCAGCAATACCGTGATCATTATAATAGACAAATACGCATTCCGCACCATCGGTACAATTGAGTTCGGGTTCTTTGTAATTGTTCCTGATCAGTCCTTCGGCATCCACAACCTTTCTTGCACGTGGACGCATTTCATCACGGAGAAGCTTCCAGGCTTTACGGAGTACTGGTATCTCACCGGACAATACAGGCGCTCCTGCATCACCGACAACGCAACAGGCGCCCTTGCATTTGTACAAATCACAAGCGAAGCGATAAGTCGCAATATCATCTGAAATAACCGTGTGATGTACCTGGAACATGGTTAAAACTTTTAGTTACGTAACTTGTCAAAACATTCCGTTGCCCTCAAAATAATCAAAAAAGCACTCCGCCTCACCCCTCTCTGAGTGTAAATTTTTTTCCGGGTTTCTGGGTGATGATCCCTGACAGTTCAAGCTGAAGTAACACGGGTAACAGAACTGAGGTCTCCATTTTAAGCAATTTCGCCAGATCATCTATACTCAGAGGCCTCTGATCCAACCGTTGGCAAATCTGTTTCTCCGGTTCTTCAAGTTCCATGGCTTGCCAGGTTTTGGCAGAAGCAGCCCCTTCCAGATGGGATAAACCATTTCTCCTGTCTGCACGGCCGGATGGCTGATTGCCCATATTTACCGGCAGCTCTTCCAGAATATCCGATACTCGCATAACCAGCTTTCCCCATCCCCGCTGGATCAGCTCATTACAGCCTTGACCCACCGGATTCCGGACATCATGGGGAACAATAAATACTTCTCTTCCCTGATCGAGTGCACTTTGAACCGTAATAAGGCTGCCACCGGTATTCCCGGTTTCGGTGACCAGTACCCCAAGCGACATCCCACTGACAATCCGATTACGTATCGGAAAATTGAAGGCATCCGGTTTGGTTCCCGGCAGGAACTCACTGATCACCGCTCCACCGTGCTCTGCAATCCGGTGTGCCAGGCTGATATTGCCTCTCGGATAAATCCGATCCGGGCCGGAACCCAGTACGGCCACAGTACACCGTTTCTCATCAAGTGTTACTTTATGTGCCAATGTATCGATACCATTGGCCAGTCCGCTCACAATACCAAGTTGACTGTGACAAACCACTTCCTGTGTAAACCGAAGCGTTAAATTTCTTCCATGCCGGGATGGACGGCGTGTACCCACTATCGCCAGAAAATGCTGTTTTAACGCCTCTGCATAACCTCTGACCCATAGCAGCGCCGGTGGATCATAAATTTGTTTGAGTAATGACGGATAGCAATCGTCGAATGGTGTTATCAGGGTGAATTTGTGTTTTTCTGCCATATTCAGCAGCTCATTTACCTTGTTCCAGCCACTGAATTTGCAAATGGCATGTGCCGCTTTTTTACCGATTTTACTTATGGATGCAAGTTCTTCCCACGAGCTGGAAAAGACCGAAAGCGGTTCCGGATAATGTTCAAACAAATACTTTATTCGACCGGCACCAATATCCGGAATCAAGGACAAGGCCATACTTGCGCGGATATAGTCTTGCCGCTTTCGGTACCGAATTTCATCAACATCAGGATTTTTCCTTTTCTGGTTGGTTGTTTTGCTCATATAACAGCTCCCAAATATGTTCTTTCAACTTTGCCAGCTGATATCCCGATACCGCAGAAACGGGAATAACCGGCACATCCAAACGGGTCTCTTGATTCACTTCATGATCAGGAAATAAATCCATATGGGTCATCACTACCAGACGCGGTTTGTCCAGCAGATCTTTGCGATAAGCTTTTAACTCGGAACAAAGCACCTTGTACTCTTCAGTGACATCACTGATTCCGTTAATAATGAGCAATAAAACTCTATTTCTCTCTATATGGCGCAGAAACTGCAACCCCAGCCCTCTTCCTTCATGAGCTTTTTCAATGATCCCTGGAATATCCGCCATCACGAAACTGCGATGATCCGACATCTGGACGACCCCGAGATTGGGCTCCAGCGTAGTAAAAGGATAGTCGGCGATTTTCGGTCGGGCAGCAGATAAAGACGACAGCAAAGTACTTTTTCCGGCATTGGGAAATCCTACCAGGCCGACATCGGCAATGAGCTTGAGTTCGATCTCCACCACAATTTCTTCGCCGGATTCCCCGGGCTGGGCATATTGGGGGGTCTGATTGGTTGCCGATTTGAAATGAGTGTTACCGAGGCCGCCTTTTCCGCCCTTTGCGATGACCAGACGCTCGTTATGTGCCACAACTTCCCCGAGAAACCGGCGGGTTTCGCTTTCGTACGCTACGGTTCCAGGAGGCACCCGAAGAATTACATCCTCGCCCTTCTTCCCTGTTTTTTGAGATGATCCGCCCCGATACCCTTTACCTGCTTTTAAAAACTTTTTGTAGCGAAGGTCCAGCAAGGTGTTCATATGGGTATTCCCTTCCAGGATAATACTCCCGCCGTCGCCGCCGTCGCCACCATCCGGCCCGCCTTTCGGCACAAATTTTTCCCGCCGGAAATGGACCATCCCCGGCCCGCCGTCACCGGCCGTCAAATACAGTTTTGCATAATCGGCAAATCTCATCCAGGAACCCTCTGTAACGAATTATCTTTTTGCTTCCGTAACACCTTCAACAACAAAATTTAACGAATATCGTCATGGCAAACCGAATAAATTGGTGCCATTTTGAGCGATTAGCTTGCAGGCGTGTGGAACTCTGTACTCTCTGGAGGATTTATTTGAGAAGCATCATTTTCCGGGTAATGACCCGCTGCGGCGTTTGCAAACGGTAGATATAAACGCCACTGGCCAGCCGGGTTCCGTCAAACGAAGCGGTATGTACACCCGCTTCCAGACGGCCGTCGGCCAGCGTCTGAACCCGCCGGCCCAGCACATCGTAAACATCAAGACGAACCTGCCCGTCACGCGGAATGCCATACCGGACGGTTGTGGATGGATTGAAAGGGTTGGGATAGTTCTGGTCAAGGAAGACCCGCTGCGGAATATCTCCTTCTTCCAGATCATCAGGAATCACATAAATAGTAAATGGAAACTTGTTGCTATTATTGCTTTCAATGGGCTGGGCGGATTGTGATACCTTCCCTGCTATGTCCCGGCTGCCTATATCCGCGATTACAGGCTCCGACCTGTCCATAAACTTCATCGTACTTTCACGCTGTTCACGCAAACCCGGAAAATGATCAATATGTGCCGAGACTTCAGGGCCCGTAGAACCATCGATGTTTTCTCCATTTTGTTTCTCCTCTTGCACGGATGACATGTTGCTGCTTTGCCCGGAAGCCTTTGCAGCCGTATTTGAATCGTTGCGTAATCGGATGGTTTCGCCGGTGACATTGTTTTTAAGCCTCACTTCCCAATGGTCCGGGAACGACGATTCCGGATCAAGCCGGACGGTATATTCCCCTCGAACAGGCTCGCCCTCCCGATAACCACGGACTCCCAGCGGAATGTCGTACGCCTGTTCGCTTCGGTGAGGCAAGTGATTGATAATCAGAGGCAGGTCAATAATTTGCCCGGAAGTCCGGCTTCGTGCTACCGAATAAAAATTCAAAAACGTATCCGACATCGGCTCCAGCAGGTAGGCGTCCCGGGAATCCAGGCCGGGATCGGCGACATCACTGAAATTGAGGTAGGTGGTGGTGTGGAGACTGTCCGCCTCCAGGGACAATATGATTTGATATGACTCCGCCGGACGGCTTTTCTGCCGAAACTGCCCACCGGTGGTTTTCGCCGAAGGATGAATTTCCAGCTCAGGGGCTTCGTCGTTGGCTTTCACCCAAAACGCCTGAAATGGAGTGATCAGCCCGTTTCCAAGCGACCCGGTGTCCCCGTTCCAAACAAGGTAGTCCCCCGAAATCTGTCCGCCACCCGCATCCTGGGTCTTCCATATGTAAATCACATCATCGATATTTTCCCTGATCCAGTTCGCTTCATCGTCCCAATTGATCGTCGCCCCAAACGGGTTTCCAATCAGATTCCACCCCTTTTCAGCCAGTTCCACAAAGCGATCGTCTGTTTCCGGATCAAAGGCCGGAGCATCGGAAAGGGAGACATTAAAAGCAAAATGTGAATTTTGCGGCTGGTTTTCCTCTCCGGATACGGTAAGGGTTTTCGGTAGAATATCGTTGTAATCTGTATCCTCCGGATTTCCGAAAACATAGAAAAAGTAGCCGCGTCCGGCCTGAATGTTATCCCCTGTGGCGGCAGGTGCCCTCCACCGGGCAAGATCCGTAGTATCGGCGGTTTCATCGTAATAGAAGAGATTGGGCTGACGATCCTCGAAGGCGGATCCCGAGAGCCCCTGCAACGTGAGCCCGTCAAACAGGTCGGAGTAGGTGGAGCCTGCCGGAGAGCTTATCATTCGCCATCCGGGCACGGAATTGATTGTTCGGCGAAACCGCAGAATACCGTTGTTATAGGTTTGATCAGGGGCAATCAGGCTTTTCCCGGAACTGATGATCAGGGGGCCGTTTTCCAGGGTAAGCGAACCGTCAACAAATACATCCTCAAAAGTCAGAACACCATGAGTATTGTTGATAACCACATTTTTCATTGCACTAAGATTGGAAACCTGCTGCTGGGTTAGGCCGGGGAAGTCCGCAAAGTCCTCGTCAAGACGAATTCCGAAGATGACAGTACCCTCGCTGGCATCGATATTGCTCAACTCGATATTCCCCCGCATAACCAGGGTATTATCATTTAGCGTAAAAGCTCCACCTCCTGATATTTCGCTGTTGATATCGATGGTAATATCTGCGCTGTTTTGCAGTGAAAATGTGTTTTCTTCCGAGATAATCAACCGGTTAAGATCTATCAGATTGCCGCTTGCAGCCACCACGATGTTCTGTATCTCGAGCCGCTGTGCAAGCATATGGGTCGATGAAATGGTCTGCTGGGATGAACCGTTCAAGCGCACGATCGTATTGCTGGTGCGCGCCAGGAAGTTGGCAATGCTCAGATTACCGCCGATCTCGATCTCCGCCGATTCACCCGTTACAAAGGTTCCTGACCCGGTGAAACCACTACCGATCGTTAAACTGGTGTTTTTTTCAATGTTAAACGACCCGTTCACCAGAACCGCGCCGGCTACATCAATGGAATTACCCCCAAACAGAATTAACTCGCCGTTCTCCTGAATTTCAAGACTGCCGATGGTGATGTTCAGATCCAGATCGGGATAATCGGCAAGTCCCCCTGGAATAATCACGAAATCGTTAGGCCCCGGTTCTGAGCCCAGGGACCAGTTTGCGTCCCGGGTCCAGTCTTTTCGCTGTTGCGGAGCTCCGGACGGCTGCCAGGTATTCGGAACAACAATATTGACCAAAGGTTTTTGGTTGAACGCTACCGACTCAAACGTGACCGTGATCTCCACCTTTTCCACCGTAGAAGATGAACTCAGCGTCGCCTGATAGTTCGCATCTCCCGCGTTGAAGGATAAATTTCCGAGCGAGGCATCCGGTGGGCCGGAAGATGGTGTGCCGTTCACTTCGATCTGTTCGGCGCTGATATCGAGGTCGGATAGATAATCGGTCAGCACCCTGTTGGAAAACTGATCATGCAGGATAACGGTAATAACCGATTGAGAGGTTCCGTCATTCTGCATGGTCGAAGGGCTGGCGGTCACATTCGAGGTGGTTACATCGGGTGCCGCCGCGACAACCTGGAACGCCTGACTGGTACCCGAAACACCAAACAGATTCGGATCTTCAGCGGACAGGGTCACAGCGTCACCACTTTTGACAAGCGTAATGGAATGATTTTCCAGCAAACCGTTTGAAATCGATGGTGTGCCACCCGAACTGATTTCAGAATTGGTTGAAAACTGGAGCGTTCCGGAATAGGACTCCACCCGGTTTCCGTTCTGGTCCACCGCTTCAACGGTAATATTGAAGGAGACACCCGCTGTCTGAACCTCCGGGCTCCCATTGTCCAGTGGTACCGTAACCACAAAGGCATCAACATCCCCTGCGGTAAAATCAACCTGCACCGAGGCAATCGGATTACCGCTTTCCAGCGCCTGCACCTGAGCCGTTCCGATTTCGGAAGAAGAGGTCAGCGTCGCTGTATACGCCCCGTCCTCTTCATCGTCAGCGGTAACCGAAGTCTGCCCGCTTTCAGTGTTGGTGGAGAGCGTTCCCTGGTCGGTAGTGATGGTGATGGTCT
>JBBDQZ010000063.1:0-81770 GCA_040905705.1 Balneolales bacterium | reverse complement strand
GCACGGATGTCAATGATGTGGTTGATTTTCACCACGCATTTTCAACCACTGACCGCACCCGGGCATTTCTTAAAGTTCAGGATGGATGTGACTATAAGTGCAGTTTCTGTACCATTCCGCTGGCACGGGGAAAAAGCAGAAGCCCATCCATCAACCGGGTCATTGAAAATGCTGTCAACGTAATCGACGATGGATATCGGGAAGTAGTATTGACCGGTGTCAATGTCGGTGATTTCGGAAAACAGACCGGTGAAACTTTTCTGGATTTGCTGAGGGAACTGGATAAACTGCCAGGGCTTGATCGTATACGAATATCCTCCATCGAACCCAATTTATTAACAGAAGAGATCATTGATTTTGTAGCACAATCGCGTACTATTCAACCCCATTTTCATATACCGCTGCAAAGCGGGTCCGACACAATGCTCAAGTTGATGAAGCGCCGTTACCGAAGTAACCTATACCGGAATAGGGTCGAATATATTCATGAATGTATTCCGGATGCCTGTATCGGTGTGGATGTGATCACCGGCCATCCCGGAGAAACGGAAAGCTGTTTTCAGGAGTCCATTGTGTTTCTCCGGGATCTGGACATTAGTTATCTACACGTTTTCACCTATTCCGAACGCCCCAATACCACCGCACTTGACATTCAGAAGCAGGTTTCGATACAAACCCGGAAAAATCGAACCCATCAGCTTCGCCGCATTTCAGATCAAAAAAGATTCGATTTTGACAGCCGGTATCTCGGTACTGAAAGACCGGTTCTATTTGAAAAGAAAGACCAATACGGGCAAATTTGCGGTTGGACGGATAATTACATCCGGATTTCCATGCCCTATGATTCCTCGCTGGTCAATCAGATTGTCACTTGCAGTATTGATGAGTGGAACCTGCATAATCGATTAAAAATGCAACCTGAAGTATAAATTGCTAAAAAACCATGTCAGAAACCGAATACAAAAACTTGCTTCGATCTGTCAGCACATTTCTTAAAAATGAGGCGGAGATATTTGGAAGATTTCAAGTACCTGCCGTTCATGAATTAATGTTAAACCGTTCCACTTCCAACCCTTCGAATATCAAGCCATCACAAAATGACATCCAATCACCCGAAGAAAAACATCAGCGGAAAGTAGTGGCATCAAATAAAACCGGCCATATACTTGATAACCGGAGTGATGCGACAGAGATAAAGTCCCGGAATTCGGAATCTTTACTAAAAGAAGTACGGACGCTTGATGAACTACGCGCTGTTTGTGAAAAGTGTGAGGACTTGCGTACCGATTTAAAAGACACCCATCTTGTTTTTGGGACGGGGAATCCAAACGCGGATCTTATGCTGATCGGGGAAGCACCAGGAGCTCAGGAGGATCTCCAGGGAGAACCTTTTGTCGGCAAAGCGGGCCAGCTCCTGAATAAAATACTTGCAGCCGTTTCTTTCCAGCGTAAAGAGGTGTACATAGCAAACATCCTGAAACACCGTCCTCCCAATAACCGGGATCCTCTTCCCGAAGAGCGTCATAGAAGCCTGCCTTATTTGTACCGCCAGATTGATTTGATACAACCCCGGCTTATTCTCTGTCTTGGGAGGATATCCGCTCAGACTCTGCTCGATACCAATCAGGCAATGAAAAATTTGCGCGGTCAATTTCATAGCTATCGGAATGGCATTGAACTTATGGTGACCTTCCATCCTGCTGCACTTCTTCGCAATCCATCCTGGAAACGTGACACCTGGGAAGATGTACAGCTGCTCAGAAAACGTTATGATGAACTAACCACCGGTAAACAATAAGTCCGCCCGTCTTTTGAGAGCGATCACGGGCCATCCAGGATAATGATTACTCAGTTATTACAACTATATGGTAGAATCTGTATTTTTTTCATTAGTTTTTTGATCCACACTTGTTAGCCATCCGATTTACGAATATTTTGCTATCCATTTCTGAAATCGATCCGTAATCCTACTATCCCGGTTTATTCCTTTTTTATGGCGAACCAACAGAAAACCAGTTCCAGAAAAACAGAGCCGTCCGAATTACTGGAAGCTCAGGGACGTATTCCGCCACAGGCAGTTGAAATAGAAGAAGCTGTACTTGGCAGTATGCTAATTGAAGAGCAGGCCGCTTCAGTAGCTCTGGAAATTTTACAGATGGATGATTTCTATAAACCTGCACATCGCCATATCTTTGAAGTATTTTCCAAACTGTTTGAACGAAACAATCCTTTGGACCTGCTGACTGTTGAGAGTGAACTTCGTGATCGTAATCTGCTTGAAACCATTGGCGGAAGTGGCTATCTCTCGGACCTGACCCGGGCGGTCAGTTCAGCAGCCAATATCGAATACCACTGCCAGATAATTGCTGAAAAAGCATTAAAGCGAAATCTTATCCTCAATTGCTCGGATATCATTCAGGAAGCTTATGATTCAACAAGTGATTCGTTTGAAGTACTGGATGCGGCAGAACAGCGAATTTTCGAGCTGACCAACTCCAAAACAAAAGGCGGCAGCCATACCCTTGGTGAAATTCTCAAACACACGCTGTCCTACCTGGAGGATATCCGGGGGAAAAAACAGGGTATTACCGGTGTTCCCACCGGATTGGACATAGACAAAATTACCGCCGGATGGCAGAAGGGTGATCTGATTATTATTGCTGCCCGGCCATCGATGGGCAAGACCGCTTTTACGCTGACTGCCGCACGGAATGCCGCCCTTAATCCTGACCCGGATAAACGCTCGTCTGTAGCCGTATTCAGCCTGGAAATGTCCGATCAAGCGTTGGTACAACGATTACTAACCATGGAAGGCAGAGTCGACGCCCAGAAAGCACGTACTGGAAAACTTAATGACAATGAATTTAAAAAATTGATTGATGGTGCCGGGCGATTGCATGCCGCCTCAATTTTTATAGATGACACTCCTTCTATCAGTATCATGGAGATGCGTTCGAAATGCCGTCGTCTTAAAAACGAGCATGATATCGGCTTGATCATAGTTGACTATCTTCAACTGATGGCCGGTCTGCAAAATGATCGCCAAAACCGTGAGCAAGAGATTGCAGGAATATCACGGGGATTGAAAGCTTTGGCAAAAGAGCTGAATGTGCCTGTCATTGCGCTTTCTCAACTTAGTCGTGCGGTGGAACAGCGTGGCGGTGACAAACGTCCCCAACTTAGTGATTTACGTGAATCAGGTTCTATTGAGCAGGATGCCGACGTAGTCTGTTTCCTGTACCGTCCCGAATACTACAAAATCACAACCGACGAACAAGGCAATTCGACGGAAGGGATCGCTGAGCTCATTGTTGGCAAACAAAGAAACGGTCCTATTGGAACGGTCAGCCTGCATTTTGTAAAAAATTACGCACGGTTTGAAAATCTCGCACATTCTTATGATGCTGACCATCATCTGCTCATGGACCATGACGATACTACGCTACCGGAAAAGGATACATCCGAAAAAAAGAGCAGTGCCCTCCGGGCGAAAAAAACCGGTTTTACTCCACCTTCTGACGATGAAGATAGTCCTTTTTAACTTCTTCCAATACATCGTCATATTTTCGGATATTTTCGCTCCAGTCAAGATGCCTGTTTATGGACTGGAGCGTTGTTAATGGCAATATCTTGTGTGTTCCTTCCAGTAGTTTTTTCAATTTCCGGAAAAGATCGGTTTCGTCATCATAAAAAACAGGTCCGTGAAGCAGAGGCTCATGCAACGAATGAGGAATCAGTTCAGGATAAGTAAGTGATCTGGGTAACACAGGGTGGCACCCACAATAGACTGCTTCCATTATAGCGGTGCCAAAAAATTCATAGAGCGATGTAGAGACGACAAAATCGCCTTTTTGAAGCAGATTTCCATATTGTTCACTGTTTTCAACGAAGCCATAGTGGAGAATGCGGCTGCCATAACGCGTCCACGCCTGTTCAAACCGCTCCGCTTTGTCATGACTGTTGTCGCCGGCCAGAATCAGATCAAACTTACACTCGGCATCATCCAATTTGTCAATGACCCGAAAAAATTTATCCGGATCCTTATCAAAAGACCAGCGTTGATTCCAGACTATTACCGGACGGTCGTTTGGTTTTCGTTTTATCCGTTTTTTTATCGACGGGTCAAAAACTTTCAAATCCAGACCCGGATACAGCAAATCTGCCTTGGCGGCAATCCTGTTTATTGATTCCGATTGCTGATAATCAGGGAAACGCGCCAAAAATCCAGGAAGCGCATCCAGAAAACTCTGTTTGTGGAATTTCGAATTAAAAAACACATAATCGGCGGCCAGTATGCTCAGATAGTCGATATAGCAAAAAGTCAGATCCCGCTCTTCCGATGGAGGGACCGGCTGTGTAAGCTGATTTTCATGCATATACAGCACCGTCGGGACCAATGCAAATCTCGGGTTGGTGAGAGCAATGAAGGCCGGAAGATTGGTCATGCTGCTTGCCAGCACCAGATCGATTTTATCTGAAATGTTGTCCGTTTTTTGAGCGAGCGTAACCGCACCCCCATTCATACGCCATTTCCAGTAAGTTCCGGTCATTGTGACCGTAAAAACCTTATGTCGGGAATGGCGTGTAAAACCATCGATAAAAGCTCTGTGAGACCCCCCTAAAAAAGGTTCAACCAATAGAATATTCATAAAAATGGTTTATCAATCATGCTATAACCGTATTATCCCTGATTACTCCGGATTTTTCAACAATGACAATTCCATCAACAATGGAGTAATTTTCATTCTCAGTATTTTCAAGATGGTCGCCACCGACAATACGCACGTTATTGCCTATCCGGGCATTTTTGTCAATGATCGCCCGCTCGATTTGACATCCACTCCCAATGGCTTCAGATGGATAGTCCGGAGTGCTATCTTCCAGCTCCTGGATGGTTGGATAAGCATCATTTCCCATTACAATAGCATTGCGGATTGTCGTCCCATTACCGATCCGTGACCGAACCCCTATAACCGATCGTTCAATTCGATCTGCTTCAATAATACATCCTTCGGCAAGTAAGGAATTTTCAAGAATGGTTCCGAATAATTTTGACGGTGGTAATAACCTGGGACGGGTATAAATCCGCTTTCCTTCGGCATATAAATCAAACTCAGGAAGCGGATTGGCTAATTCGAGATTTGCTTCATAAAAAGAGCGTATAGTACCAATATCTGTCCAGTATCCGGTATATTTATAACTTGACACTTTCAACCTGGATAATATGGCTCTCGGGATAATCTCCTTTCCAAAATCCACCGCGTCCGAATATTCTTCCAAAAGGTTTTCCAGTGCATCCTTGTTAAAGATATAAATACCCATTGAGGCCAAAAATTCTTTGCCTTTCGATTTCAGTTCCTCCGGTACATCAGATTTCCAGTTATTAAGTTCATCAATAGACGGCTTTTCAATAAAATCTGTTATCAGTCCGCGGGCGTCCGTCTTCATAATACCAAACCCGGTAGCTTCTCTGTCGATAACCGGAATCGTTGCGATGGTCAGGACCGCCCCGCTCTTCTGATGTTCTTTCATCAACTCCCGATAGTCCATTTGATATAACTGATCACCAGACAGAATCAAGACATAATCGGCCTTATGGTTGTGTAAATAGCGAAAAGTCTGGCGCACAGCATCGGCTGTTCCCTGAAACCACTGGCGGGAACTGGGCGTCTGTTCTGCCGCAAGGATATCGACAAACCCACTTGAAAATGCGTCAAAATGAAATGTATTTTTAATGTGCTGATTCAAGGATGCCGAATTAAACTGAGTAAGGACAAATATGTTTCGAACATCCGAATGAAGGCAGTTGGATATAGGAATATCCACCAGGCGATATTTTCCACCGATCGGAACAGCCGGTTTTGAACGGTTTTTTGTCAATGGATAGAGCCGTGTACCCGCTCCGCCGCCAAGGATTACGGCAATTGTTGAATTCATCATAATGCTAAATCTTGATTAGTGATTGATACATTTTAAAGTACTGTTTTGCCGAATTATGCCACGAAAAGTCTTTCGACATAGCCCTGAGTCGCAAATTCTTTTTGAGCATCTTGTCAGAATAGACGAGTAAAGCCCTTTGAAGTGCATGAAAGGCATCTTCTATATTAAAATGATCAAACCTGATTCCATAGCCTTCCGGCTCGGAGAGGTCAATTACCGTGTCTTTGAGCCCCCCCACACTGCGAACAACCGGCAGTGTACCATATCGCAATGCATACATCTGGTTAAGTCCACAGGGTTCCACCCTGGATGGCATCAAGAGAAAATCAGATCCGGCATATAGTTGATGCGATAATTGCTCATTATAGGTGAGGGAAGCATAAAAATAATCCGGATATTTTTTTTGCAGCTGCATCAGGCGTTGATGAAGCCATGGCTCACCGGTACCAAGAACATGGAAACTGGCTTTTAACCCGGATTCAATAAAACGGGTAATCAGGTCCGGCAACAAATCCGCTCCTTTTTCACCCACTAACCTTCCGATGAAAGTAAAAAGGGGCCATTCCGGATTCAGTTTAAATTTCCTGCACAGCCAGTCTTTGTTTTTCTTTTTCCCGGATTCCATGTTCTCCCTGGTATAATTGCAGGCAATCAGGGAATCGCTCTCCGGATCCCATACCTCTGTATCTATTCCGTTAAGTATTCCCAAAGATTTTCCGTTTTCATAGGAAAAAAGCGACTCCAGGCCTTTGCCATATTGTTGCAGTTCCTTTAAATAAGTGTTCGAAACCGTAGTAACGCGCCAGGATGTTCGAATGCCGGCAGATAGTGCGTTGAGTTGGCCATTCCAATACAGGAAGCCTTCACGTTCAGGTTCAATCTTCGGTAAAAGTGCCCGTTTTTCTATATCGTACCAGCCCTGATAATTTCCGTTATGGACGGTAAGCACAGAAGGTATGGTGGTAAATTCGTGATAGACGGGTGAACTCGTCATAAAAAAAGGGATCAACGCCGTATGATGATCATGACAATGTATGATATCCGGTTTTTTGCTAAATGATTTCAGCCAGTCCAATACTGATATTTGAAAGGTCAGAAAGCGTTCGTATTCATCCCAGTACGGAAAATCGCTGTTGGGATCAATATAGATTCCCGAACGGTCCAGCCTACCCGGTACATCTACAAAATAGACGGGGAAACCTAATACATCCCCTTGTTCTTTTGCAATCCGATATCTAAATCTCTCATTCCCTAATCGCGCGATACCTTCATGTATCGTTTCAAGTTCGTGATTGCGCAGCCATTTGATATCGAAATGAGGCATAACCACCCATGATGTGATATCATGTAATTGTAAATATTTGGGCAGTGATCCGACCACATCACCCAGGCCACCGGCTTTTGCAACCGGAAAACATTCAAAACTAATGTGAATTACATGCATATGTAAAAACTAATTACTGTTAATTCGTTTAGGCACAAAAAGGAGTCTGTCATTCGAAGCTCTTAATTCATCTGTTTAAAGCTTGCTGAGTCATAAGGCCACATAGAGTATTTATGCAATAATCAGGCGTCCGATACATTAATCAGACGCCCGGGTGTTGACTTCATCAGACATGGATATTTCAAATAACGTTAGCATAAAAACATGTATGATGGTGAATGTAATTTACAGGTATATAAGGAATTCACTTGCTATCTTACAAACTTTATTTCAGGAAGGTAACGTCTGAAATCTTCGTGAATTAATTAATAAAAAGTTATTCCCCCTGTTAATTGTAACCGTAACCCTAACACTTCTTACTCAATCCATATTATTCATGAGTGATCCCATTGTCCTGTTCGAAAATGTAACAAAACAATTCAATTCAACCCGGGCAGTTGACAATGTCTCATTTGAAGTGAAAAAAGGACGCCTATTAGGCTTACTCGGTCCGAACGGTTCTGGAAAAACCACAATCATACGCATGCTCACCCATATTCTTATACCGGATGCCGGTACGGTGCGAATGTACGGAAACCGAATCGGCCCGGATACCCAGGCCCGAATCGGTTATCTTCCTGAGGAACGCGGACTCTATAAAAAGATGAAAGTCGGAGAACAGTTGATATATTTATGTCGTTTGCGTGGGCTTAAACATGCCGATGCTCAAAATAGAATTCGATACTGGCTGGATCGATTTGAAGCCATCAACTATATCAACAAAGAGCTGGGTGAACTTTCAAAGGGAATGCAGCAAAAAATCCAGTTCATTGCTACTATCGCACATGATCCCGACTGTTTGATCTTAGACGAACCTTTCAGCGGACTGGATCCCATCAATAGTGAGTTGCTCAAGAAAATAATGCTGGAACTTAAACAGGCCGGGAGAACGATTTTTTTTGCTACACACCGTATGGAACATGCCGAACAACTTTGCGAGGATCTGGCCTTGTTCAATAAAGGGAAACTGATCTTAAGTGGTGAAGTAGCAAAAATTCGTGCTTCGTATGGCAATAACAGCATACGTATTCGCTTTGACGGAGACAACCGGTTTCTGGATCAGCTGAAAAAGGTGCGAATCATCCATCGTTCGTCCCACTATGCAGAGATACGTCTGTTGAATGGTGCCGATGACCAGGAAGTGCTTGCCCGGGCTCAAGAACATGCCAGGATTCTCTCCTATGAATTGACAGAACCCGGTCTACAGGAAATATTCATTGACATGGTAACAAAAGACACATAACGCATGTTCCACCTGGAGAAGCTTTATCTGATTATTAAGCGCGAATACCTGGTTCGCATCAGAAGCAATGTCTTTCTGATTACCACCCTTCTTGCGCCGGTCATGATGATCCTGCTGCTGGTTCTTCCTTTAATTATACAATCACTAACGGCAGACCGGAGTAGACAATTTTATGTCTATGACGAAACCGGCATGATCGCGGACAGGCTGGCCGAAACCGATTCACAATTTTATAAACGGGTGGTGACCGATCCGGATACCCTGCGTGAACAGCTAATACAAGGAAAAATAGAAGGATATATTCTTCTTCCCCATGAGATACTCGACGGCGAAGGCCGGGCAGGGTTTTATCATGACGGAAGCGCCGGCATGTCCGTTTCCAATCGCATCCATTCCGACATCCGTTCTGCGGTCCGGGATATTCGACTGGACCGGATCGACACACCCGACGAAGTGCGATCCGTGATTGCCTACCATCTCACTATTGAGAACCGTACGATCTCTGAAACCGGTGAAGAGGCCGCCGATAACGGCCTGCATGCCATCATCGGATTTATGATGGGGTTTATTATATATGGAGCGATGATCGGTTACGGCGCCGTCATTATGAGAAGTGTCCTGGAGGAAAAATCCAGCCGGATCATTGAAGTTATTGCTTCATCGGTACAACCATTTGAGTTATTACTGGGAAAAGTAATCGGAAATGTTTCTATTTCCCATATCGGATGACCCGGGTTCGACACTGGCTATTGTCCTGTCCATGATCCCGTTTTTTGCTCCCATCCTTATGCCGGTCCGAATGGCTATGATCGACGTTCCTTTTTGGCAATTTTCGGGAGCCATTTTACTGATGGCCCTTACTTTTTTATTACTGATCCGGGTAAGTGCCCGAATTTATCGAACGGGTATGTTAATGTACGGTAAAAAAGCGGGTTTTCGTGAATTAATGAAATGGGTGCGTCAGAAATGATATTAAATATCCGGTAGTCTTCAGAAAATCACCGAACCGGCAGGTTCATTCGGTCTTTGCAAACAAGAGGAAGAAGACCACTCCATTCTCCCAGGTGAAAACGGATTCAAATTGATCCAAATAAGCATCTTCAGTTCAGGCTGATCGGGTTGCTGAAAGCGATATCGGCCAGTTCATAACGAGATTGCTGTGTGATCCGTTTGCGGGCTATTTCATGCGTAGTGCGGTGAAGAAACATAAACATAACACCATCCCGGTTAAATCCACTTTCAATCAGCTTATTCAATGTCGAACGAAACATCCGATAGTCATGGTCATACAGAATATCATTGACCCAGGCCTCGATGATATCATCACGTTTCGATTTGGGTGGAAGTTTGATGATATAATTCATAAAAATTTATACTTACAAGCAGTTAATATCACGGATTCAGTTCCTGTGCTCGTTGCAATATACGAATATCATACTCTTTCAACATCCTGTCTTCCAAAAAAGGTCCCCGATCTACGATGTCGAGTGCTGGAAGTGAATAAAGAGCCAAAAATCGAATTCTTGGATCGGGGTCATCGGAATATTTTAATAAAAAATCTTTTTGCCATTGGAAATCCTCAGCATGTTCACGTAACAATCGATATGCCAGCCAGCGAATATCAAAAGGAAATCCGAACTCCAGATATCGGATAGTGGAAATCACCGAGTCATCTGTCACGGGTACGGCATATAATTCTTCAAGAAGCGTTCTGGTAAAAAGACGTTCTGTGAGATCTTCTTCCAAAAATTGAAGTGCAAAATCCCGAAATTCGTCATCATCGAGTAGTTGGCGATAGGTACGTATGGCTGTGTTCACCAATGGGATATCATCGGAAGTCTGAATTATGGAGAGCACTTTCTGGATAACCTGCTCATTGTCCTGGTAAATACCCAATGCTTCCATTGAAACTTTTCTGACTCCAATATAACGATGGTCAAGACCTTCAAAAAAAAACTGCTCTGTTCCTCTCGCCCCGTATGTAATCCGTGCAATCACATTATAAATAGCTTCCAAGACCTCCGGGCTGTCTTCGTTATTTAGCATATCCTGAAAAGCGAGTTGAAGGTCGGGGTCATCAACAAGCTCCACAAGTTCAACAGCCGCCTGCTTTCTTCGAGACGGGCTTTCATCCCTTCTGAGCTGATAAAACCAATATTCAAATGGTTTGACGACGAAGATTTCATTGATACGATTATCTGTATTTTCCACTATTATGTTACTGACACCATTTCCAGAACCGATTTCAATAACATCACCCAGGCCATTGAAAGTATGATAGGTTGATTCAACCCGGCCATCATATTCTTTATGAACACCTATCTCAAATTCACGACCGATTATATCGGCCTCAGGAGTTATATTCAGTTCAATATTACCGCCCTCTACCCTTTCAACGCTTACTTTGAACTCAAATAACGGATCTGGTATGGGTTCACTGAGATCAGGTGCAACCATCCAACGACCCGTTACTTTATAGAGTTCACTCGAAAACTCGTGTGAAGTCCAGACATCCCGTATTGTTGACCATTCATTTGTAAGCGACCGCATCGACTGATATAAAATCGGGAAGTCACTATTATCGAGATTGCTTACCGTATGATACCAGCTTTCCGTACTCATTTTGTTATATAAAGTTACTGGAATACTAAAGGCATGTGCCATGGGGTGCCGCGGTATTTCAGGGGTTTCAGAAAAATATTTTTCGGTTGTTAATGCCTGTAATAATAGGTAGAATTCCGAATCCTGCCACTGTTCAGGCCTGAGTGCAATCCCAAACCACTGTGCAGCAAGAGCTCGAAGTAACATAGCTTCGAAATCCCCGCGGGAATTAAATAGAAAAGCCATTCCTGCGGCATAAGGGCGTGCCTCCCAGCGGTCATCCTCCAGTACAACCGTTTGAAATGACCTGACCGGCAATTCACTTTGAAACTCCATCTCCAGATCACGGGTTATAAGCGCCATGGATTGCAACAGCGACTGCTCCTCATCTTCATCCAAAATTCCCTCTTCGAAATACAGTCTCAGGGTTTTAGTTCCGTAATAAGCTTCTGAAACCTGAAATCGGCCGGCGGCAAAAGACAGTTCGGATATCGGCACGTCGTTAGAGGTAACCCATGTAAATCGGTGTCCCTGATCGGTTTCTGCTTTCTCATCCAGGCTTCCAGTTGCAACAACTGAAAATCCTTCAGGAACCTCCATGGACAAATTTATAGGCATCGCAACTCTTGGATGAATCGGCCCCGGAAGCCAGTGAGCCACACTGCCGGGCAAAGTTGAAGAAAAAGCAGTACTGTTATGGGTAAAATGAACACCAAAGACAGGTTCTGTTTCATAGACAATCGAAATATTTATTATGTTTTCTTCAGGTAAATAATCATTAAAACTTATTTTAAGTGAATCGTTATCCATCCTGAACGAAGCAGGCTCTCCATTGGAAGTCACCTCAATGATATTGATTCCATATGAGGGCCAATGTAGATAATCAACATAAGCGTGTTTAGGCCGGATACGATAGTCAACCTCTCCCCGAATCCGGTGCTGTTCAAAACCGATTTCAAGACTGGCCTCCATACCGATATAATGAACTTCAAGCATTGGCCGCCTGGAATAATCACCATTACCGGGATGCAATTGTGCACCGGCCGTATCAATAACACCGATTATAAGCAATAAATTTAATAATATGACAAAAGCTAAATCACTATGTTTCATACAATTACACTAAACGTTTTCTAAATATAATTCAATGTGTTTTATACTCCTCCAAAATCTGAAGTACCTGTTGTGCAAGAAGTTCATTGGCAGAGAATCCATGTCCGCTGTCTAAAGCCGCCCGTCCGGAAAAATCAAGAAACAGTCCACCGGATTCCTGTAGTACAGGAATCAGCGGAGCGGCATCCCATATATTTAATACAGGATCGAACATGATATCGGCGCGCCCGGTCGCCACCATCATATGACCGTAGGCATCCCCCCAGGTACGATGCAGCCGGCACTGATCGAGCAGAGCGGAAAATGGGCGATCCAATCCTTTTTCCCGGATCGTGGTAATGTCTGTACTGAGGAGTGTTGCTTTTTTTAATGATTCCGTGTTACCTGTCCGGCAATCGCGGCCATTGTAACGGGCACCAAATCCAAGCGCTGCTTCACACAATTCATCCGTTGCCGGGGCGTAGATAACTCCTATCTCAGGTTCATCATCGATGGTAATCCCAATAAGTGTGGTATAAAGAGGAATTCCATGAATAAACGATTGGGTACCATCTATAGGATCGAGAACCCATTGAATAGAACTCTGTTCCCGGATTTGCCCGAATTCCTCACCGATAATTCCATGTTCCGGGAATTTTTCGGTTATCTTTTCACGCATCCATTGTTCAGTTTGTCGATCTGCAACGGTCACCGGGGAGTCGTCTTCCTTTCGATCCACCTTGACCTTTTTTTGAAAATGGGCCAATGTTTGTTTACCAGCGGTTCGTGCAATGTGGATAGCAAACTGAAGGAGCTCGTCTTTCCTGAAATCTTTCATTGGATAATATTATACGATCTATATGTTAGCGTCAATTTTGACCGGAATATTCGATTGTCGGTTTCCGAGCGGATAGAAAATCATACATTCAAACAACCATATGTGAGGATGATCGGAAATGCCAGATTGCATTCATCAATACAGATCGCTTCTTGTATGACTTTGAATAGTGTTAAAATACTAAAAAAATATCAATGCAACCGATAGGTCCTATTTAGAACGATGGCCTTGCATACTCATGATGACCTGTTGAACGTTTCATAAAATCTGAGATCGAGTGCCTTTAACTGCTGTACCGAATTGCGCAGCCACTGCAAGTAAAGTTCTTTCTTCTGATCATATGACATCATCCAGGAGAGGTTGTGGTTATCCGTCTCAATCAAGTTTCTCAAATGATACAGACAAATACCAGCGCAGACAGAAATATTGAAACTTTCTATAAAACCGTACATCGGAATTTGCAAATGATCATCGGCATTACTTACAGCGATATCGCTAAGGCCCGCCTTTTCTGCACCAAAAACAAGTACCACAGGCTTATCGGGACAAAATTCCGGAAGTGTATGATTGGGTTGATTAGGTGATACGGCTACAATCCTATACCCGTCCTGTTTTAACCTGTTGTAGGCAATTTCGGTATTATTCTTACCTTGATGATTATATCTGTGTATGGTCAGCCATTTATCAGATCTGGTCGTTACACCCTTGTCAATATCAAAATTATTTCTGTTTTCTATGACATGTACATCCTGGAAACCGAATCCGTCACAACTTCTCAGCACGGCAGAGGCATTCTGTGATTGAAAAATATCTTCCAGTACAACCGTAAAAAAACGGGTTCGATACTCTAGTTTCTCCCGGAATAGTTTCTTCTTGTGCTCACTGACATAATCAGAAAAAAAAGCAATCTCATCGGCTAATTTTTTTCTGTCCATGAACGCATCCACCTGATGTCAATGGCTCTCCTGACTGTTTCCACACTGCAACATAAAACCCTTTTTTCGAACCGTCTGGATATAATTAACCGACGAAATCTCTTCGATTTTTTTTCTCAGGTAACTGATGTAAACATTCAGGAAATTTGTATTGGTATCAAAATTAATATCCCAGACATTATTGGTGAGTTCATCTTTATCGAGAATCCGGTTGGGATTCTTCAGGAAATATGCCATCAAATTGAACTCGTTGTTAGTAAGCATTATTCGGGTGTCTTTTACATAAAATTCTCTCTCCACCAAGTCTATTCTGAGTTCACCACATTCAAAAACACTATCCGAGTGATCCCCTTTTTTAACTCTCCGAGTGATGGCATCGATACGGGCGAGCAGCTCTTTATTGTCGAATGGTTTAGTAAGATAATCATCGGCACCGGTATTGAGTCCGGTAATTTTTGTATCCGTATTCTGGTAGGCTGACAAAATCAGAATCGGAGTATTTACTTCGTTATCACGCAGAGCCTTGCAAACATCCAGACCGCTTTTGTCCGGCAAGCCGATATCCAGTATAATAATGTCGAATTCTTCGGCAAGAGCCATCTCCTCACCGGCCTCCCCTTGTTCAGCAATAGATACATCGTGTCCCTCTTTCTCCAATACATGTTTTACCAATGTACGGACGATGCGGTCATCTTCAATTACCAATATATTCATATATATTTATTATAACGTGCCAATAATCAAAAAAAATAAATTTATCCAGCCTTAATCTTTGAATTAACTGACATTAAATAACAAAAATCCACAAATTATACCAAGCTTTTTCTCAAGATTATTTAATATGCAGAAGTGTGCACTTTTAGACAATGGACCTTGCAGCTTCTCTGAAAATAAACATGGCCATTATCAATGAAGCCAACATGAGAACTATACCTCCGGTAAGCAAATAGTTGAATGTAAAACCGGCATCCAACAGTAATCCGAACAATATCGGACTCACTGATGTACCGATAACCATCAACATAGACATCATACTGCGAATAGCTCCCAGGTTGGCCGTTCCATATAACTCGGCAATCATCGCGGTTTTGACATTAGCTCCGAAACCTTCAGACATACCGGCCAAAAATAAATAAATGAAGATAGCTGACTGGTGGAATGACAACCACAATACAATTAACCCAATTAAAAATGGAAGCAGAAAAAAAGGAAATAACCTGCAGGCTTTGAATCGGTCGATAAGCAGTCCGGAGACCAGGGAAAATATAAATTTAGCTATGGCAAAAGCGACAAATGCTGAGGCGAGCAGTTCTATTTCCCATCCTTTAAATTCTGCAAGCTGGGTTTGATACAGAAAAAAACCGGTTAATAGAAAAGGAGATATCAAAGTACCGGGCAACAACAAGTAGAAACGATAATCCCGAATCACTTTGGTTCGTCTCCAATGGATTCCCGGTTCTGGTTGATGTTTATTTTCATCATTTGCAGCTCGGTATTCACCCAGTCGTTCAGGATCTTTGCCAAGCAATGACACAATGAGTACCGGCAGCAAGAATGCCGTAAACAAACTGACCCCCGTCCACCCTGAGCGCCATCCCAGTGTCGTTATCAGAATCGTAATTGCGATCGGCAGAACCGCTTCGCCAACGGTGTATCCCAGGCTTGCCAGGCTGAGTGCTTTTCCACGCATCGTCACAAAATATCGAGCCATGGCGGTTTGTGAGGTATGGCTGCTCAGCCCCTGGCCAAACAGACGCATACCAAACAGACCTATAAACAACATGACTATCCACTGGGATAATGCCAGGAAAATCGATGATATAATCAGACCGGCTGCAACAGCCAGTGAATAATATTTCAAAGGAAAACGGTCAATTTTGGAACCGATCCATGCTAAAGATAGCGCACTGGCGAGGGTTGCCATTGAATATATCGTACCAAACCAGGCATTGGAAATACCGAAAGATTCCAGAAAACCAGGCACAAAGAGTGATATAAAAAAAGTTTGTCCGAAATTCGAAAAAAAAGTCAGACAAAATCCGAAAATAACCAGTCGTTTGTAGCTGATTGCAAATTGAAATAAATTCACAAAATTATTTTACTGTCAGTTTTTATTACCGGCAACAATCTTCAACACCTGTAAAATGCGCTGCTATTCCGTTTTCGGGAGCCGCTTTCAGGATCGGCATCATGGTCTGCAACAGGTGACAGGCCCTTCCGGGAAACATCACCTATTACAGGTACCTGGCACATAGCCTCCCATCTCTTCTCTGCGGGTCGGATCACCGAATCACTACACAAATCGATCAGGTCCTGCAGGTTAGCACTCATGGATATTTGCATTGTACGAAATTATTGCATGCCGTGGTCATAGGAATAAAAAAGTATGCAATGATCAGGAAATCGGTTTGGGCTGTTTTCCTGTTTCCACAAGAAACTTATCCACCGTTTCTGCTGCAGATATTCTGTCTCTAATAATTTTGTGAAATCCATCATCGGTGATCATCACCTCGGCGGGAAGAGCCCGACGGTTATAATAAGACGACATGGTCATTCCATAGGCTCCTGTATCCAAAATGGCCAGGTAATCTCCTGGACTGGTGATCGGCAGGCTACGGTTAAAAGCCAGGATGTCTCCACTTTCACAAATATTCCCGGCTATATCATAAACAGCCGTCTTGTCAGAAATGGCACCCGTACTAAGATTGACCACTTCATGAAATGCATCATATAATGCCGGTCGTAACAAGTGATTGAAACCCGTATCTGTTCCAAGAAATATTTTTCGCCCCTGATCTTTCACGGTGTTCACCTGGGTCAGCAGTAATCCTGCCGGCCCTACAATAAAGCGACCCGGCTCAAAATAAAAAGTAGTTTCCAGATCATTCTGTTCAAGGAAATCCCGGAAGTCGGGGGATGCCAATTCAGCAAAACCGGACAGATTGAATTCCTCTTCATCGTTTTGGTAGGGAATAGGAATTCCTCCTCCAAAATTTATAAATTCAAGATGTGTAAACTCTTGTGCTGCTTTTAATAAAATCTTTATTTCCGCCAAAAGATTTTCCGGTTTTCTAATGCCACTGCCGATATGCGCATGAATCCCCCGAATCCGAACCTGATGTTCTTTGCTTAGACGCCGAACATCGGGAATATGATCCATACGGATACCGAATTTACTGTCTTCATTACCGGTGTCAACTTTAACATGATGACCGTCACTAATATCCGGCTTCAGTCGAATACTGCAACTTGACCCCGGGTAAGTCTCGCAAAATAAACGTAGCCGACCAAGTGACCCTATATTCAAGGTCACCCCCATTGTAGCTGCGGCGTTCATTTCCGCATCTGTCATATTGTTTTCTGTGTAAAAAATTTCACCGGGATCGACACCAAGTTTCCGGCAGAGCAAAACCTCTTCATAGCTTACCGTATCGAATCCCATACCTTCATTATGAATGATTTCCAGAATATGCGGATTATCATTGGCTTTAACAGCATACAGCCAGGCAACAGGCAGATCAGGAAATAATTTTTGAAGTTTTCGGCACCGATCCCGTATGATCTTCTCATTATAAACATACGTTGGAGTTCCCCATTTATGAGCGATAGCTAGCAATCGGTCAGGATCGGCCTGAAAATTATACCTGGCTTGCATTTTATGGAAAGGGTCTGATATAGAATTCTTATTTTGAGCCTTGTTTCACAGCACCAAACTTACACATATTTTCCAGTTTCATGAAATCCGCTGTAAAAATCCTTTTACTTCTTCTGTCTTTGCTCCTCGTAGTAACCGGGTTTTCTATGTACTGGACTGTTTTCAAGCTGGTTCCATCATTGGATCGGACAGTAGCACTGCAAGGACTGGAAGACGAAGTTATAATTACATGGGATGAATATCAGGTGCCTCACATTTCGGCTGAGTATGAAGTCGATGTGTATATGGTGACCGGATACCTTCACGCTCGTGACCGTTTATGGCAGATGACAACAAAACAGTACAAGCTTGAAGGCTTGCATTCACGCGAAATTGATGTTGATTTGCTTGAACTTGACATATTTTACCGAACCATGCCTTTCAAGGATCTGGCGAAACAAGCGTACCGGGAGCTTCCGGAACGTCAAAAAAAACTTCTTGATGCCTATGCATCCGGTGTAAACCAATTTATACTAAATAATAAAAGAAATTTACCTATAGAATTTACCCTGAGTAATGCAAATCCGATAGAATGGAAACCCTGGCACACACTTGGGGTCCAGTTACTCTGGGCCTGGGAGCACCAGCAATCCTACTGGACCAAAGCGGCTTTGGTTCCACTTCATGAAATGAGAAATAATACTGTTACCCAAGCCCTTACTGGTCTTGATGTTCCACACATAGCACTGTTCGGAAATGAAGCTCCGCTTATAGATTCTACACTTTACATCCAGCTGCGTGATGAATTCAAAATCTTTTCCCGCGGGATATACCCAAGCAGAACACACCCTGCTTCCTCGGGATTTGCCCTCTCCGGCAGAGACGCTGATCCTGAATCAGCTCTCTTTGTATCTCATGAAACCCCATACCCCCCCCCATATCAGGGATATGAAATGGTGATAGACGTTGGCGAAAACAGGCGATCCGGAGTCACCATTCCTGGATTTCCCATCATGATCTTTGGCCAGAACGAGGCCCTCGCATGGGCAATACAACCGATACGGGTTGATGACGGAGATTTTATTACGGGACGGATATTTGATTCACCGATTGAAACACCGGTAAACTGGCAAACGGATCCGATGGTTGAGGAACATTTAACAACAGATTTTTCTCTATCACATGATATTATTCCACTCAAGAATGGCGAAGAATTTCATCTTGTCACAAAGAGGGTTCTTGGCAAACCGGTTGTTGCCGTGTCCGAGGATGAAAACCAATATCTGGCATTTGACTGGGCCGGTTTTACCGTGCCCACTGATTTTGGAGCATATCTGGATATCTCTGCCGCCCGGAATATATCTGAATTACAGGAAGCAAACAGCCGCATTCTTGTA
This sequence comes from Balneolales bacterium, assembly GCA_040905705.1. GTDB lineage: Bacteria > Bacteroidota > Rhodothermia > Balneolales > Natronogracilivirgulaceae > JBBDQZ01. The sequence goes on along the minus strand of JBBDQZ010000063.1, from coordinate 62,607 downwards.
CCTGCCATACAATTGCTTTTTGCCGATTCAGATGGTAACTCCGGCGTATTGCCAGGCGGTTTGACCCTGTCCAGAACCCATCCTTTAAAAGTTCGCAATCACCAGGATACCGGTGACCGCACCAGGGTCGAAAGATGGTTCCCGTCTGTGACTCATTCCGATGGAGAGGCCGTTTTTTTTCAGGAAAGCCCACCCGGGAATTTGCCTCCGGACCGATACGTATCTTTATATTTATCCCCATGGGAGCGATCCGGCAGAATTAGAGAAGTATTGGAACATACATCCGGAAATGAACTGGCCAGTGTCCTGCCAAATCAATTGAGTACCGATACACGTTCCACTCTTGCGCCAATGCTGACACCGGTCATAACAGAAGTACTCAATGAAGCCGGTCCGGATTCTCTGATCGAGATGGCCCTTCCCTATTTTATCAACTGGGATTATGACTTTCGTTCCAATGAAACCGCCGCAACTCTGTTTGAGCTGCTTATGGTTAAATTGGCACAGAATCTGTACGAAGAATATCTGGACGATACCGAGATCGAAATGATATTCACATCTCCCCAAATACCGCTTTCTGCTGTAACAAGATTATTGCTGCACCCCGAATACAGGCCGGAAAATCTCCCTATTTCACAACATCAATGGATTATTCAAAGTATGCATGAAACGGTCAACCATCTTATCGAGCACTTTGGTGACGAACCACATGACTGGCAATGGGGAAGTACATCACTGGGTTCTCTCGGCTCAGTACTTTATAAGCCTACCGTTCAAAAACACATCTCAGCGCGTCTTGCATCGCACAATCTGTTCACCATTGCTCCTTTTAGCACTTTCGGATCTTCCCACTCTATTCGGGCATCGCATTTTAACTTTAACCGCCCATTTTCCATTACCGGGGGAACATCTATGTATCGTATGATGTTTCCCTCGCCTGAAGGTAAATACTTGTCTGTTTTAAATACCGGACAATCTGGTAATATATTTTCAAATCATTACAGGGATCAATTCCAACTATGGAAAGAGGGCAAGTACCGTACCGGATATTTTGACCCGGATACTGATGAAAGAACTTCCCGACATATACAACGCTTTGTTCCTTAAAGTTTCACTTTATGCATAATCCAACAAAATTCCGGTTATCGCCACCGGCTTTCAAAATGATGGTCACACAATGAATTCATTGAGCTGGGATACCTTATATTCGCGATGTTATACTCCTTACTCCGGCCTCAAAGAGGTTTGTGTCATAACAGGGAAAACCGGTACCATGTATCCGGGAGTCCGTATTGAAAGTGCTTCGCTTCCTCTTACGATACATGCTATTCAGACAGCCATTTTTACATGCCTGAGTGAAGGTGATCACCCTTCGGTCCTATTAGTTCCGGAGCGCGGGGGCTATAATGAGTTGAATATAGGGGCAACGGAATATACAAACACGGAAGAATATGCAAACACGGACAGGATACCAAATGACGTTCTTTCAACATGGTGTAATCTGTATTCGATCCGGCCGGAGATTACCCGTGAAATAGATGAGCAGGAGCCGGAACAATTATTTCAAACCACTGAAACCGGACTCAATATCAATCGATTAACGGAATTGACCTCTCGTTGCATCACACCATATTCCTCGTTTCCAGTTACGGCATTACTTAGCACCGACTCGGGTGTGTTTTCCGGTGTCAATATTGAATTAAATGACTGGCAAAAAGGCCTTTGTGCTGAGCGAGTTGCCCTTGGAAAAGCGCTCTCATGCGGCGCAAGCAAGTTGTATGAGATGCATGTATACGCACCCAAAAGCGATTATGCCAGCCCTTGTGGCGCGTGCCGCCAGGTGCTAACCGAACAGATGAATGACGGTTGCCTCCATCTCCATCACAGTAAAACTGAATTAACCTATTTGACCATATCTGCACTTCTGCCGTATCCGTTTATAGCAAAGCGAAGGAGAGACCCGGACGCCTGATGCAAACATCCGGCTGCATGATAAATTTATTTTCCACGGCCGGTTCATAACACCGGATCATTATCCATCATTCTGTAAATGTATGTTTTATATAGCAATCCTTGATTATAAACATCTCGATCAGTCATTCTTTATGAACGCATTTGCCGAGGCCATGACCAGGCAAAAAGGTTGCAGCGGAATTATCGTACATGGAGACAGCCCGTATACAGAAAGACTTATTCAGACCGGTATGATGCGAAATCAAGCCATTATTCGTGCTACAAAAGATCTGAATCACAGGATAGTCGCCCTGCTTGCTGATAAGGGTATCCCGGGAACCGGGATTAACGGATATCAAAAAGACATTGTACAGCAAAAGGATAACCATCTGATCATAGAAAAAGAATGGATAGATGCCCGGCCGGCCGGTACACACCTTGTGCTGTCCAATCTTATACGCAACAATATTACAGGAGATATCCATCCTGTTCCATTAAGCCTGTTGACAAGAGAACTTTCAAGACAACTTCAACGGAAACCTGTAATTTTATTTGTCGATGTTGATGCAGATAACGTTTTTGTGAACAAAAACAAATCAACACAAGACAATGATAAAGGAAACATACGGTCGCGGGTACCTGCAGATCTAAACCCGCCACCAGAAAACAGCTATTTATGCTCGGTTATGGCTTTCGGAGACCTTCCGGACACCTCGACTTTGGAAAAACTTTCGAGTTAAATCCCTGTTTTAAGTGAAAATAATAGATAAAAATCAAAAAAAGTGCTTTTTGTGCTTTAAATAGCGATTTGTTGCTTGACATCTTGGATTGCTTATAATTAGCTTCCGACATTGGAGGTTATAGGCCTTCTTAAATCAAGAAGTAACTAATTTCAAACAAACGGAGTCATTCATGAACAGATTTAGTGAAATCAAAACTTTGGTTGATGATTTAGAAGTGGATATGGAGAAATTTTACAGCAAGAGTAATAAAACTGCCGGGACCCGTGCCCGAAAATCACTCCAGGAGCTCAAAAAATTGGCTCAGGATATCCGCATTGATATTCAAAACAAAAAAAGAGACTGACCTGAAGGTTCGTCTGAAGATTCCCAAAAAAAGCCATTTCGAGTTATCGATTTGGCTTTTTTTGTATACTGTATTACCATTGGGGCAACAGCAAAGCCAATCATTCAACTTTCGGATAAGCTTACAATAGCACCCGTAAGATCTTTGATTTTCCCTTATTTAAACAATTTAAATGATTGCTTTTTTTTCAATCCGAGCACTATTTCAGTAAACAGTTCCGTCAGCAGATTAACATCCGGCAGGGAAGCCATTTCGACGGGACTGTGCATATATCTCAACGGAAGTGAAATCAAGCCACTGGGAATCCCGTGCTTCTGATAAAATATGCTGTCGGTATCCGTCCCCGTCCGGGAACCAGAAGCTTCGTGCTGAAGTTCAATTCCCGCCTTCATGGAAATCTGTTCCACATATTTCGTCACACCGGGATGATTCGCCCCCCCATGGCTGATCACCGGCCCTTTTCCCAGTTTAACCAGCCCATGTTCCCGGTGGTCAATACCGGGACTGTCCGTCGCATGTGTAACATCTGTCACAATCGCTACATCCGGCTCATAGCGATACGCCATCATTCTGGCTCCAAATCCTCCCACCTCTTCCTGTACGGCATTCAATGCAATCACATTCACTTTTAATTCCGTTCGTCGTTCATTAAGTTTTTTGATTGTATTGGCAATAACAAATCCACCGATCCGGTTATCCAGTGCCCTTCCGGTGATAATTTCATCCGATAAATAATCAAACTGTTCGGCAATGGTGACAGGATCCCCTACTGTGATCATATGTAACGCTTCTTCACGGTTATTGGCTCCGATGTCAATAAACAGATCTTTCCACTTCGGCAGTTTTGAATTATCCCGATCCTGAAGATGAATAGCTGTATGGCCAATAACACCACTGACAATGCCTTCACGGCTGTGAATATAGACCTTTCGTGCCCTGGCAATACCCGGGTCACTTCCCCCCACTCGATTGACATAAACAAACCCTGAGTCGTCTATGTGTTGAACTATCATACCTATTTCATCGCAATGCGCCTCAATCATAACGGTCATAGCATCCTGGGCGACCGAAAGATGTGCCGCGGCCGACCCATAGGCATCTGTGTCAACCCTGTCAGCTATTTTTTTTACATAATCTATCCATACTTGTTGCCCGGCTTTCTCAAAACCGGTCGGACTTGGGGTAATCAACAGATCTTCTAAAAACTGCTCCGAATCTTTATCAAGTAGCATAACCCTTTTTCTGGTTGTGGAAAGTAATGGTTAAAGATAAAAGGAATCCCGATATTCGTCTAACAATATACTATTGCCCGCTAATGTATGCGAACGTATAAGTGTTGTTTTCTAACACGGTAATATTCCCGGCAACTCCAAAATTTTTCATGGACAAATCAACACAATACAAAATCTTTACCGATCCTGTTCACGGATTTATCAGCGTACCCAAAGGAGTGGTTTTACAGCTTCTGGATCATCCATATGTTCAGAGATTGCGTCGAATTCGTCAGTTGGGAATGGCCAATATGGTTTTTCCGGGAGCTGAACACTCCAGGTTTTCACACGCACTGGGAGCTTTGGGGCTGATGCAGCGGGTGTTGAATCATCTGAAAGAGAAAGACACGACTATCACCAACAAAGAGTATGAGAGCATGCTGATTGCTATTTTGCTGCATGACATTGGCCATGGCCCCTTTTCCCATACTCTTGAGGAAGTTATCATCAAGAACTGCCATCACGAACAACTTACCCTGCTATTGATGAAAGAGTTAAACCGGCAGTTTGACGGGCAGCTGGACACGGCGATTCGGATATTCACCGATCGTTATCCAAAACGGTTTTTGCATCAGTTGATCTCTTCACAACTTGATATTGATCGGCTGGACTATATTCGCAGGGACAGCATGTTTGCCGGGGTACTTGAGGGATCTATCGGAATAGACCGGATCATCCGCACCATGCGCGTACACCAGGGAAACATCGTGATCGACAATAAAGGGATTTATGCTGTTGAAAACTATATCGTGGCACGTCGGCTGATGTATATGCAGGTTTATCTGCATAAAACTGTTCTGGCCGGGGACAAACTTCTTCTCGCCATACTAAAGCGGGTAAAGAAGTTGTTAGATAATAACGTCGAAGTTACATTTTTTTCTTCCGCACTGGAATATTTTTTCAAATCGCAGCCGGGAACCTCAAACAGGCTTAACAAGTCGCAACTCGATGCATTTATCCGGCTGGACGATAATGATATTTTAATGAACCTGAAATATTGGCAACATGCTCCTCATCCGGTATTAAGTGACTTGTGTAGTCGATTTCTGAACCGTAATTATTTCAGAACTACATTTCTTGACCAAAAACCGACCGAAAAGCAACTAGAAACTTTGCGAAACAAAACGGCAAATGCATTAAATGAACTGGGCCTGCCATCCGATGCCTCCTCCATAGAATCCTATTTGTTTTTTGATTTCAGCCATAGCGAGGCTTATACTTATCAAAGTAACGGAATATGGATCATGCAACCCAATAATATCGCTCTGGAATTTTCAAAGGCTTCTGACACGCGACACATAACGGAATTAACTAAACCTGTGATCAAGCATTATATTGTTCATTTGAAAAGTGTATCTATTTAAGTAAACAGCCCATTTTGTGTCTGTTATCATGTTTTATTTTCGATATTTTGTTTTGATCCTGATCATCGGATGGCTCTTATTGTTGTATTTGAGGCCTTCTGAGAATTTTGTTGAACCCGCTACGGGGTCGATGAATGAACAGAATGCAACAACAGGTAACAGCGTGGTTCCTGATAATCGTATTTCTGATGAACCCAAATCCATTTTTGTATTTTCCGATACGTTGTTACAAGTAAACAGAGGTCAGGACACACTGTTTATATCAGGCAAAAACATGCTTTATCCAGGTGATATCATTCAGACCGGATCCCGCCAGTTTGCCTCTGTAGTATTTCCCACAAACAGTTTGTTAATTATTTACCCGGCTTCAAGGCTGGCGATAGAGCCACGACCCGGGGTAGTTACGTTGGAAAGCGCAGACATCCGATTTGAAAAAGGTCGTTCCCCTTCAATTTTTCCGGATACGATACAATGTTATCATGCCAGGCTCATTCTGCATAACAACCATACGGAACACGCCGATATCGGTATACAATGCAGGGGTGAATCCGGCGTCAGTGTATCTTCTCAACGTGGATATTTTACATGGAAATCAAATAATACAACGTACCCGCTAACTCCCGGCAGTGCTTTGACCGGCAGAGTTACTTCATCAAGTTATCAGTGGGCTGAGATTCCGGAACGTCCACACCTGATCGACACAATCAAAGCAGATGCTATTCATGTAAACATCGTTGCCGTCGAAGATTCCGTACCATTATTTCGCACCAAATGGGAATCACTGCCGATGGCAGACCAGTATCTTCTTCATATTGAACGAAAGCATTCATCGTTTCACTGGCATTATACGAATATGCATACGAACCATACCCTTTACATACCGCGACCGGATCCGGGAACGTACACATTCCGCATTTCCGCAATAGATTATTATGGTATAATGGGCCGCTGGTCGGAATCCATTGACTTTGTTGTGCAGAGTGATACAACTTTTATTCTTCCCTCTGAGAAACCGTTGGAATAATTACAAAATATTTCCATAGCTAAAGGTCAAACATTCCGGATCGCAGTACTTGATGATTCGGATCCAGTACGAATTCTTCCCTGGAATGAACGGTCAGCGATTTTTTACCATCCGGAATGAATGTTTGCCAATCAATCCCATTATAGACAGTAACAGGCATCGGAAACGGTAGCTCTGATGATGTAAACCAGGACAAAGTCAACCGGTTACCATCCCATTTCTTTTGAAGTTCCGGCAATTCGGCATAGTATAAATAAGTTTCGAAAAACCACTCCAGATCTCGACCGGAAACATACTCCACCACGTCAATAAAATCCCGGGTATTTACAAACCGGCTCAACGGCTTGCCGGAGAATGATTCATTATTATAGTCCGGGTATGTCATTTGTCTTAAAACAGAAAAAAAGTTCTCGTCGCCGATTAAATATCTAAGTGTGTGCAATACCCAGGCTCCTTTCATATATATATCCCGTCCAACAAACATTTCACGTGTGGAACGGCTCTGTTCCGGGGCAATAGGAATATTATTGGATATGAGATCAAATAATGCCTCCATAAAGACCAGATATTGATCATTGCCGTGCAAGTGTTCGGCATATAACGCCTGCATATACGTAGCAAAACCTTCATGAATCCAAAAATCCTTCCAGTCAGAAGCCGTAACCAGATTTCCCCACCACTCATGAGACAGTTCATGATGATGAAGATCGTCGAAACCCGTTTCCGTATTAAAAATTACATCATTCTGATACCCCCCTCCGTATGCGATAATGGTTTGATGTTCCATACCGAGAAAAGGGGCTTCCACCACCCCGTATTTCTCATGGCGAAATGGATACGGACCCAATATATTTTCAAAAAAACGCAGTTGTTGTTTTATCTGAACGAGTAACTCCTCTGCTTTTCCCCGGTTCTCAGGAAGCGGCCAGAAATAGACTGGAAATACTTCACCGGTAATACTTTTATATTCGCTTTTCAACTCAACATAGACGCCAATGTTTACTGAAACGGCATAATTGCTTATCGGGCTTCTATGAATCCAGTGAAATGTACGGGTCTCTTCATTGAAAGAATGAACAGAACGGAGTTTTCCGTTGGACACGGCTACAAGTTCTTTTGGAACTGTAAATTTCAACGAAACCGAGTCGGGTCTGTCAGATGGATGATCTTTAACAGGCCACCACAAGTCCGCACCGTTAATTTGGCATGAAACCCCAATCCACGGTTTCCCCGATTCGGTTTCAGACCAGGTAAAACCTCCTTCCCAGGGTGGGTTTGTCGCAGATCTGGGATGGCCATAATAGGAGACCTCAACAACCACTTGCTCTCCTGTAATTGAAGTTTCCGGAAACCGGGCAATAAGAAGACCATCTTTATGTGTAAACTCAAGTGGAAGAGAACGGTCCGCCTCAATTTTCAACACACGATCAATGACGAAGACCGTATCCAGATGAAGCACAAAAAGGTCTGAATCCTCAAGCATATGAACATAAGTCATTGAGCTACCATGAATGCTGCTGTCGGCGGGGTCAATGAACAGATCCAGATCGTAATAAAAGACATCATATGCTGCCTGTTCAGCGAGTAGAACACCACCGGAGTCCAGGATATTGTTATCATAGGTTTGAAGGGAACGAATATCCGGCACATCTGAAAATGCCGAAGTACATAGCACAAATAAACAATTGATAACAGATATGGTATGCCAGATCTTTCCGGGCCGGCAGGCTTTCCCCGACATATTGGAATCATCGAATTCGGTCATAATCCCTAAAAGTAAACAACTTGAATTCCGTTTTCGAAACTTCTCTCCATATTGTGCCGATTTCGTTGCGGTATTCAGGGAAGAATGTGTCTCCTACGTACTCTTTATGAATGACTGTTATTTCAAGACGATTAGACACCGGCAAAAACAGTTGATATATCTGTGCTCCCCCGATGATATAAATTTTTTTTTCGTTTTTCACTTTTTCAAGAACTTCTTCCCTGCTTCGGCAAGTCTCCACCTGGCTGTATACTTTTGAGCGTGAAAGTACAAGATTCCTTCTCTTTGGCAAAGGTTGTTCTCCCAACTCTTCAAAAACCCCCCGACCCATGACCACTACATTCCCCGTAGTCCTTTGCCGAAAATGCCTCATATCCTCCGGTATATTCCAGGGCAGCTTCCCCTCTATACCAATAACAAGGTTGGGGTCATGGGCTGCTATCAGGCTGATGATCATAGCTAAATAGTCTAATGAGTCCTGATCAGGATCAATTTATATAAAAGAAGGCACATGCTCCGGGTTTAATCAGACAGCCACTTCAAAAGAAATTTTCGGATATGGATCGTAATGGCTCAGTTTAAAATCATCGAGCGTTAGTTCGTCGATATCCTTCGAAGTGATTTCCAGTTGTGGAAGAGCTCTGGGGTGTCGTTTGAGCTGTTCTTTCAAACCGTCGATATGATTAACGTAAATATGCGCATCAACAATTGTATGAGCAAATTCACCGGGCCTGAATCCGGTCTGTTGTGCAATTGCCAGTGTCAAGGCGGAATAACATGCCAGATTAAATGGAATACCCAGAGCAATATCTCCGGAGCGTTGAGTTAAATGACAGTTAAGACGGCCTCCGGTTACGTTAAATATAAACATAATATGGCATGGCGGAAGAGCCATCTGATTGATCAGGCCGGGATGCCAGGCATTAACCACGATGCGGCGGCTTTCAGGCTGTGTTTTCAAGAGATGGATTGCATGGCGTATCTGATCAAATTCTCTTTTATCAAAAACCGTTTTTTTAACCGTGCCGGCATTTCCTTCCAGACTGACCTCCTCCTCTTCCAGATATGGATAACGACGCCACATTACAGGATATATGGGTCCAACATGTCCGTCTTCGTCGGCCCATGCATCCCATATATGACAATTGTGTTCGTCTCTGAGCCACCGGATATGATCCTCTCCCCGCAAATACCAAAGCAATTCAAGAATTACGGAGCGGAACGGAACTTTTTTTGTTGTCAGCAACGGATAACCCCGTGCAAGATCCACTTTATAAGATTCCGAAAACGAGGAAATCGTATCAATGCCTGTCCGGTTCTTCTTTCTGATTCCATTGGTCAGGACGCGTTCAACCAGTTCCAGATATGCTTTCATGTCGGATTTTCGGTCTTTAGTGTAAAAGGCTTTCCGTTATAACACGGTGCACCAGGAATATGGGTCCGGGCTTTCACCATGTTGAATATCGGTTATTCGATCGTAAAACCATCGGGCAACCGGTCCCATTTCATCCGAAGATAGGGAAATTTTCTCATTTTGATGCTGTATCGTTCCAACAGGTGAAATGACGGCAGCCGTACCGGATCCAAAAATTTCTTTCAGTTCCCCTTCTTTATGGAGTGCAATAAGTTCCTCAATGGATACCGGCCTCTCTTCCACATTCATGCCTTCAGCGAGAGCAAGTTCGAGTACAGAGCTTCGGGTAATGCCAGGCAAGATACTGCCGTTCAGCGGTGGTGTTACCAGCGTGTTGCCTATATAGAAAAAAATATTCATACTACCCACTTCCTCTACATATTTACGTTCCTTCGCATCCAGCCAAAGAACCTGGGTGAATCCCTGTTCCTGGGCTTTGGTGGTAGGTTGAAGACTGGCGGCATAATTACCCGGGACCTTCACATCTCCGACCCCCCCTTTTACTGCTCTCACGTATTGTGGCATGGTTGTCAGACGAATCGGTTTGATCCCCTCGGAATAATAGTTTCCTACCGGACTGCACATGATGTAAAACCGGTATGAATGCGATGCCCGTAAACCAAGTGTTTGGTCAGAAGCAAACACAATGGGCCGGATATAAAGTGATTTATATTTTGCTTTGGGTACCCAGTCTCGCTCCAGGTCAATAAGCGCTTTCATGCCTTCTACAAAATGCTCTTTGGCAATCTCCGGTATGCAGACCCGTTCACATGATCTGCGAAACCGGTCAAAATGTTTGTCCATCCGGAATATGTTAATCTTTTCACCTTTGTAAGCAAATGCTTTCATACCTTCAAAAACAGCCTGTCCGTAGTGAAGCGTAGTTACTGCAGGGAATAAAGGAATGGGTCCATATGGCAAGATTCGGGGTTGCTGCCATGAGCCTTCAGTATAGGAAAGTTCGAATTGGTGATCAGAGAATTGTTCTCCAAAACGGAGATTATCAAAATTCACAGTGGTAATTCGGGATGAGGCTACTTTTTGGATATCTATCGTCAATTGTGACATGAACGCTTGCTGTTAGAAAGTTATATTTTTTCAGATTAAAGGTGTCAACATACAGGAATTACAAAATATTTCATGCGGGAATTACCAAATATTTAACGTATATGATACGACAACTACATATCATTTAGTACTCTTAGAGCAGCTTTTGCCGCTGCTTGTTCAGCTTTTTTTTTATTCTTGCCTTTTCCTGTGGCAAGAACTGTATTGTCAACCAAAACTTCCACATAAAAAACCTTATCATGGCCGGGACCGGTTTCCCGGATAATATTATACACCGGAGCCGGCAATTTTCTGGCCTGGGCAGATTCAAGCAAGATACTTTTAAAATTATCCTGGGTGCTTATAAGTTGATCAAAAACAATATATTTTTGATATAGTCGAACTACAAAATCGTGAGCTGTCTGATACCCCAGATCCAGATAGATCGCCCCGATCAAAGCCTCGAATGTATCGGCCAGTACACTTTCCGTGTATTCTACACCCTGATTTTTCACACGATCACCCAACTCTATGTATTCCATCAAACGGATATTGCGGGCAAGTTCAGCCAGCATTTCACCTTTAACCAACCGGGAGCGGAGTTTGGTCATGAACCCTTCATCATTGGAAGGATATTTTTTGAAAATAATTTCAGAAGCAATCAGATCCAGGACGGCATCACCCAAAAATTCAAGCTGTTCATAGGATTCAGTAGCTGCCAGCTTTTTTTCCGCAACAATGGATCGATGTCGAAGTGCTTTCAGATAAAGCCGAGGGTGTTGTATAGATGCGCCTATGAGGCCCTCCAGGGCAACAATCCTCTTTCTATAATCAGAATCGAGCTTACGCAATCGATAGAAAGCCCGAATTCGTTCAATCACTATTCTTTAAATTTTTTAAAAACCACGGTTGTATTGTGCCCTCCAAACCCGAACGCATTGTTCAGGCCAAAAGTTATATCCCGGGCCTCGGCTTCATTGATAGTGTAGTTCAGATCACAATCGGGGTCCGGATATTCGTAGTTAATGGTCGGAGGTACTATACCATGATAGATAGCCAAAACCGTAGCGATAGATTCAGCCGCCCCGGCTGCCCCGAGCATATGGCCTGTCATGGATTTTGTTGAGTTTAAATTCATTTTGTAGGCATGATCGCCGAAAACTTTTTTAATGGAGTAGGTTTCAGCAACATCTCCAAGTTGTGTGGCCGTGCCATGCATATTGATATGGCCGACCTCTTCGGGCTTTATACCTGCCGATTTCAACGCGTTGGTCATCGCCAGGATCACCCCGTGGCCTTCCGGGTCCGGTGCAGTAATATGGAAGGCATCTGCTGTAAAACCATAACCGACAATCTCGCCATATATTCGTGCATTTCGACGTACAGCCGATTCATAAGACTCCAGGAACATCATCCCTGCTCCTTCGCCAAGGACAAATCCATCGCGGGTTTTATCGAATGGCCGTGACGCGGTCTCCGGAGAGTCGTTGCGTGTTGACATAGCCCGCAGTGCATTAAAACCCGCAAGACCCATCCCAAACACAGGCGCCTCTGTTCCGCCACAAATCGCGTAGTCTGCCTGGTCATTTAAAATGGAATCATAGGCCAGTCCGATATTGTGCGACCCGGTAGCACAAGCGGAAACGACACAAAAATTCGGACCGCGAAAGCCGTATTTAATAGCTATCTGTCCAGCAGCAATATCCGGAATCAGCATAGGTATGAAAAATGGAGAAACACCTCTCTGGCCCCTTTTGGAAAACTCAACAGAAGAACTGTAATAAACCTGCATTCCTCCGATACCACTGCCTACAAGAACAGCAACCCTGTTTTTATCGACCTGATCCATATCCACACCGGAATCTCTGAGCGCTTCATCGGCTGTGACCAGCGCAAACTGGCAAAACCTGTCCATACGACGTGCTTCTTTGGGATTCATGTAATCGGAAAAATTATAATCCTCCAACTGAGCGGCGAATTTGGTAGGAAAATTGGTGACATCAAAATTATCAATCAATTTTGCACCACTTTTCCCGGATATCAGACCGTTCCAAAAATCGGGGGCACCTTTACCAACAGGTGTAAGGGCCCCTATCCCCGTTATAACGACTCTGCGTTTAGACATTAAATGAAATGGATGGGTGAGCTACTCAGGAAATTTTTCCCTTCAAGTAAGAGACCGCATCTCCCACAGTAGCGATGTTTTCAGCATCCTCATCGGGAATACTGATGTCAAACTCTTTTTCGAATTCCATGATAAGTTCAACCGTATCAAGAGAATCTGCTCCCAAATCATTGGTGAAATTCGCATCGTTCACAACCTCGGATTCATCAACTCCAAGTTTATCGACGATGATTGACTTTACTTTTGCGTCTATATCTTGCGGCATAATGTGTTACCTGTGTATTGTAGTTATGTTTTTGTTTTCGCGATTTTTGGAAGATACCCATGGGCTCGCTTAAACGCCTTTTATAATAAAAATAGATTCCAGTTAAATCAACATAAAGGGTATAGCTACATAGCCATCCCACCATCCACGTTTAAAACCGTACCTGTAATATAGGATGATGCATCGGAGGCCAAAAACTGCACGGCATTCGCCACTTCCTCCGACTCGCCTGGCCGGTTTAAAGGAGTACGGTCTTTGATAGCCTGCAGCCGTCTTTCGTCCAGGCTTTCTGTCATTTCTGTTACAATATAACCCGGGGCAACCACATTGACACGTATATTCCGGGATGCAACTTCCTTTGCCAGTGACTTGGAAAAACCGATAATACCTGCTTTAGAAGCGGCATAATTGGTTTGACCTGCGTTCCCTGTAATTCCGACAATAGATCCAATATTAATAATAGAACCGGTACGGGATCTCATCATCAGCTTGACAGCTGCTTTTGAGTAGTTGAAAACACTTTTAAGGTTGGTTTGAATAACCTCGTCCCATTGTGCTTCTGTCATACGCATGATCAGTGTATCACGTGTTATTCCGGCGTTATTTACCAGAATATGCAGTCCGGAAAATTCTTCCTGGGCAGCTGCAATCACCTTTTCTGCCTGAGCCCCATCTGCAGCATCGGCCTGGATAGCCAGTGCTTTTCCCCCTCCAGCCTTAATTTGTTTGACTACTCCGGCTGCCGCTTCCGAAGACCGGGCATAGGTAATAACCACATCGGCTCCGGCACTGGCCAGATTCAGAGCAATAGCCTTGCCTATTCCCCTGCTGCCTCCGGTGACAAGTGCTGTTTTCCCATCCAGTGAGAAAGCTTTGAAATTCATATTTGTCAGATTTTCAGGTTAATAGCTCGCTCAAATGCGAGCGTACATGGAGTATTATATTTGTTTAGTGAAAGCCGGAGATCTCTACTGTGTTCAATGTTCGTTTGACAAGGCCCTGAAGTACACGACCGGGGCCCACTTCAATATAATGCCGCGCTCCGTCTTCATACATAGATAACAGCGTCTGAGTCCAACGAACCGGACTCAGAAGTTGTTCTTTTAAATTTTCTTTGATGGTAATCGGATCATCCGATCCGATGCCAGAGACATTGGAATAGACAGATACGTAAGGTTGCTGGAAATCCAGTTCATCAAGAACCTTGGTCAGTTCGTCCCTGGCCGGACCCATAAGTGATGTATGAAAAGCACCACTGACAGGCAGTTTTTTTACGATCTTGGCACCGGCATCTTTCAGGCTCCCCATGGCCGTCTCCACAGCATCAACGTGACCGGAAATAACAATCTGGCCTTTAGTGTTGTAATTGGCCGGTATGACTACCGAGCCGGTAGCTTTAGATACTTCCTCACAGATCTTTTCTACTACTTCATCCTCAAGGCCTATCACGGCAGCCATGGTCCCAGGATCCGATTCTCCGGCGTTTTGCATCAATTCTCCACGTGTCTGAACCGCTTTGAGTGCATCTTCAAAATTTAACACCCCAGCTGCAGCTAATGCTGTATACTCTCCGAGGCTGTGTCCGGCCACCATATCCGGCTCGTGGGACAACATTTCAAATAATGCAAATGAGTGGATAAACAGGGCCGGCTGAGTATAACGGGTTTGTGTAAGTACTTCTTCCGGGCCTTCAAACATGATTTCCGTAACTGAATAGCCAAGAATTTCGTTAGCCTGTTCACACCGGTTCCGAAAACCGCTATGGAACTTGTAGTGGTCCGCTCCCATTCCGGCTTGTTGGGATCCCTGTCCCGGGAATAAATACGCCTGTTTCATGTATTTAAATTTTTTTTATTCATATCGTCACATGCAATTCCATGACCGTATTTAATCATGCACCTGTGTGACCGGGTTTTTGCCCGGCCATGGATATTTCATGAAAATCACCGTTTTATAAAGACCATTTAAGGTAAATAGCCCCCCAGGTGTACCCACCACCAAAAGCAGACAGGATAAGATTATCCCCTTTTTTCAACCGGTTTTGCCAATCATAAAGGCAAAGCGGAATGGTTGCAGCCGTAGTATTACCGTACTTGTCAATATTGATCATCACTTTGTCTTGACTGATGTTCATTCGCGAAGCTGTAGCATCAATAATCCTTAAATTAGCCTGATGGGGAACCAGCCATGCAATATCCTCCGAGTCAAGATTATTTTTTTTCATGATTTCTACTGAAACGTCGGCCATTCCCACAGCTGCTTTTTTAAATACAGACCGGCCATCCTGCTTTATATAATGCATTTTTTGATCAACCGATTCATGGGTTGCAGGGATACGGCTTCCTCCTCCGGGTTGAACCAGTGCCTCGGCGCCTTCGCTGGATGAATACAGAATCTCGTCGATAATACCGTTTTCATCATCCGACTCCTCAAGTAACACTCCTGCAGAAGCATCACCAAACAGGATACAGGTAGAACGGTCCGTAAAATCCACAATCGAACTCATCTTATCGGAGCCAATCACCAGCACTTTTTTGCGCTGACCTGATGAGATCATCGCCGAACCGACACTCAGAGCATATAAAAAACCGGAACACGCGGCAGAGAGGTCAAATGCAAAAGCGTTGGTGGCTCCGATCATTGTCTGGGTAAGGCAGGCCGTAGCCGGAAACATATAATCGGGAGTGATGGTGGCAACAATGACAGCATCTATCTCTTTTGGGTCCATGTTTTGTTTTTCAAGGATCTCACGTGCAGCTTCTGCAGCCATATACGCAGATGCTTTTTCAGGATCTTTGAGAATACGGCGTTCACTGATCCCGGTACGCGTTCGTATCCATTCGTCATTTGTATCAACCATGGATTCGAGTTCCGTGTTGGTCAGGACATACTCAGGTAAATAATGACCTACTGCTGAAATTTTCGCTTTTATTTTAGAGCTCATGGTTTAGAACAGATTCTGATGGACAGGATATGGTGATTACTGATTTCCTATGCTACTGAGGCAATGATTTTTTTATTTATGTCTGTTTCAGCCATTTTAACGGCATTCAAAATCATGTTTTTTATGGCCATCGGGGAACTTCCTCCATGCCCTACCATGCTGATGCCGTTAACACCAAGAAAAGGCACTCCTCCAACAGCCTGGTAATCAAAAGGTATGAAGGCTTCTTCAAGCAGGGAAACCATCAAGGCAATCTGTTTTTTCTCAAGCTGTTTTTCTTGAATGACTCCCATCAGCAATGTTTTCAGTGCTTCAGGAATCGATTCGCCGAACTTAAGGAGTATATTGCCTGTAACTCCTTCGCAAACAAATACATTCGCCTTTCCTGAGAGAATGTCACGGCCTTCTATATTACCGATAAAGTTAGGCAGGGATTTCAGTAATTGATGTGCTTTTTTCAGTGTTTCAGATCCCTTCTCTTTTTCCTCTCCCACATTCAGCAAGCCGACACGGGGAGTTTTGATCCCCATAATGTCACGGGCATAGATATCTCCCATTGATCCGAATTGAAACAGCATCTCGGGTTTTGCCTCCAGGTTGGCTCCAGCATCGATCATCAATCCCGGCCCCTTGACAGTAGGAAAAAAAGTGGCAATACTGGGGCGAATAATACCATCAAGTCTTCCCAGTATAAATGCAGACGCCGCCATCAAAGCGCCGGTATTACCGGCACTCACAAACCCATCAACCAACCCCTTTTGATGCATGCCCAAACCAACGACAATGGAGGAATTGGTTTTGTTTTTTACTGCTTGCGCCGGGGTCTCTTCCATACCTATGATCTGTGGGGCATCCTGAACAAAAATACGTCCGGATGGATGGTCATGCAGATCCAGTTCTTTTTTTATGGTATGTTCCGGACCCGTCAAAACGACTGATAAATCGCTATATTCCTGAACAGCCAGGACAGCTCCTTTTACGGGATTTTCAGGGAAAAAATCACCTCCGGCGGCATCAACGGCAATTTTCATTTTGAAAGCTTTAAATAAAAAGTTTCTTCTATATTAATGTTTGAGTGCTGTCAGCTGTAAACATTAAACTTCTGTTGCCGACTTGATAACTTGTTTGCCCCGATAATAACCGCACTCAGCACAAGCACGATGGCGCTGATGAATAGCACCACAGTTGGAACACTCTGTCAGAGTTACTTCGTCCAATGTATGATGGGCCCTGCGTTTGTCACGCCTGGCCTTGGAGGTTTTTCGTTTAGGGTGAGCCATAATAGTTCATCAATTCTTTTGAATTTGCTGTTTCAATTTTGTCAAAGCATCCCAGCGGGGATCGTGTTCCTGATCTTGGTCATTGTTCCCGAAGCTGGCTTCAAATTCTGTGGCTATGCCGTCATTGAAATACCTGGGATGAAGTTTCTTGATCGGAACACTTAGTAAAACCGTATCTCGCAATTCTTTGGTAATATCAATCACATTATGGGATGGATCCAGACGACGCAGAGTGCCCGAATGATCCTCACGTTCATTTTCCGCATATTTTTGAAATACCACTTCGTAATGGCTATCCAATTCCGTTTCAAAAACGTCCAGAGACCTGTCACACTTAAATGTTGCATTGGCCACAATACGGCACTCTATCCTGAGATAGATATCCTGCTTTTTGTTAAAACGCAAATTCAAATGGACATGTCTGATCTCAGACTGTTCGATATCCAGTTCTTTTGCATCAACAGAAAGCAACTTTTCAGACAGACCCTCTGGTATCTCGTTTAACCGAAACGAAATCATATTTAATGCACTTATTACAAAGCTGGTTAATTTAGCAATAAATGACCTGATATACAATGCTAAGAAAACAAACCAAATCGCCGTTGCTCGATCATTTCTATAATTTTGCCCAAATCTTCCCTGTTATTTACAAAATCAAGATGGTCGGTGTCAATAATCAGTTTTTCATGTGAATACCTTTGGATCCAGTCTTCATATAGTGTGTTAAGACGTTCAAGATATTCGATACGAATGGAGCTTTCATAATCACGTCCTCTTTGCTGAATTTGACGAACCAGTGTAGGCACTTCGGCACGAAGATAGATCAGTAAATCAGGAGGCGTTAGAAACTCAACCATTTCATGAAAAAGAGCAGAATAATTATCGTAGTCCCTTTTGCTCATCAGTCCCATCTGGTACAAATTCCTGGCAAAAATCTCAACATCCTCATAAACCGTGCGGTCTTGTATAAAGCTTTTTCCAGCGCGCACAAGCTCTTTCTGGCTGCGAAACCGGCTGGAGAGAAAATAGATTTGCAGATTAAAACTCCATCTCCTCATATCTTCATAAAAATCAGCTAAATAAGGATTATTTTCAACCGATTCAAAATAGGTTTTCCATTTGAAGTGATCTGCAAGCAACGATGTCAGGGACGATTTGCCTGCTCCAATATTTCCGGCAATGGCATAATAGGAGAAGGTGGGGGCTGATTTACCAGGCATAAAAATAAGATTTAGGATTCCTTGCCTAAAAGCTGATACATGGCTTTCTTGTAATTTTCCACACCAGGTTGATCAAACGGATTCTCTCCCAGTGCATAGACAAATACGGCGGTTGCAAGCTCGAAATAATAAATGGCATGTCCGATTGATTCGGCATCGACTTTATCAAAAGTACCGATAAAAATAGGAACCGCGCCCTCCTGATGGGCTTTTTGGGTACCTTCAAGCGCCTTTTGGTTAATCTCTTCAAGACTTTTTCCCGTCAAATAGTTCAATCCATCATAATTTTCAGTATCCTCCTCCACAATAATGCTACCTGGCTGATTGCGTACTGTCAAAAAAGTTTCGATGAGATTACGCCGGCCATCCTGAACCATCTGCCCCAGGCTGTGCAGGTCAGTAGTATATTGAAGCACCGAAGGAAAAAGTCCCTGCCCATTTTTCCCTTCGCTTTCACCATAGAGTTGTTGAAGCCATCCACCCAGAGAGACCAGATGGGGTTCAAAAGTCGAAACAAGATCAATGGCGTAACCTTTCCGGTAGAGAGCAAGCCGGGAGGCGGTATATTCCAGCAGGTTTTCCCTGTTTTTTTTCAGGTTCTCATAGGCCTGGACAGCACCGGAATAAATCTGTTTAACAGGAATTCCGGCCACAGCAACCGGGAATAATCCAACCGGTGTCAGTACGGAAAAACGACCGCCGATATCGTCCGGCAGAATAAACTGTCGATAACCGAATGCACGAACAAATTGATTCAGGGCTCCTCCCTCCTTGCTGGTGGTACAGAAAATCCGGGAAACAGCCTTGTCGCCATACCGTTCATGCATCCATTTTCTGAGAATACGGAAGGCAAGCGCTGTTTCAATGGTTGTACCTGATTTTGAAATAACATTCAAATACACCGATTTCTTCGACCCGTCGGATTTGGGTTTTTCGAGATAACGGATGAGCTGTTTGAGATATCGGCCGGAAATATGATGCCCTGCATAAAGAATTTCCGGACCATCCTCCCTGAAATCCGGTGACAGTGCTTCAATTACAGCCCGTGCACCGAGATAAGAACCTCCAATCCCACAAATAATAAATACATCGGCTTCGCTGTAAACAGTCGAACCGATTTCTCTTAGATTATCAAGGAGCACCGTATCAGGTTTTTGAAGTATTTCCTGCCAACCCAGCCATTCGGTTCCCATTCCGGTCCGGTTGTCCAGTTCCCTGGATGCTACAGAAACACTATCCCATGCATCCGTCCATTCCTGGTCGGTGAGAAATAACCGGGCTTTTGAAGCATCAATCGTAAACATACAAAATTGTTTTTATTCAGAATTTTGACCGGATGAACAGCTTCCGGCCGGCTTGGGTTCGTTTTTCCGATCAGACCGGGCTACCTTAAACAAATCTTGTGCATAACCACTGTCGGTGAAAACATCCATACGTTTAATTGTTTTCAATAACTTTTCTGAAGATTTTGTATTGAAAATACTGCTAAATTGGCGCGATGTATGGCGGGGCCATTCGACTATCCAGTTACATCTACATCTTACTACATCTTAAACCATAGCCGGTCAAAAGATATTAAATATAATCTCAAAATAATCATGAGTTTTGCATGATTAAAACAGAAACGGGAAAAATAGCGAGGGATAATCGTCCGTCTATCAGTTCTCTGAATGATATTCAGCAGCCTATTCGGACCGAGCTTGCATTATTCAAAAAACATTTCCGGAAATATCTCCATACCGATGTCTTTTTATTGAATCGCATTATCAACTACCTGCTTCGCATGAAAGGTAAGGAGATGCGGCCCATGCTTGTGTTGCTATCATCAAAATTGTGCGGCGGGATCAACGAACGTACCTATACAGCCGCCACCATGATCGAATTGCTTCATACGGCAACATTGATCCATGATGATGTCGTTGATGATGCCGACCAGCGTCGTGGTTTGCTGAGTGTCAACAAAGTCTGGAAAAACAAAGCCGGAGTATTACTCGGCGATTTTCTACTGGCAAAGGGGTTACTGGTGGCGATCGATACCGATGAATTTGAATTGTTACGTGTTCTGTCCACCGCTGTCAGGCGTATGAGTGAAGGTGAATTGCGGCAATTCAAAGCCTCGGGGCTGCAAAACCTTACTGAAGAGAAATATTATCAAATTATTTCAGAGAAAACCGGAAGTCTGCTCATAGCTTGTTGTGAATGCGGAGCCATCAGTGCCGGTGCGAACCAGGAAATTCGCAGCCGTATGTGTGAAATTGGACACCAGATCGGGCTTGCCTTCCAGATTCGTGATGACTTGCTTGACTATAGCAGGCACAATACCGGCAAGTCTAACAATAACGACATCAGAGAAAGAAAAATCACTTTACCGTTTATTGCTGCTCTGAACACATCCAGTATAATTGAACAAAAGCGCATGCGGTGGTTATATCGGAAAAGAAGAAAAACAGAGGATGAAATACAGCGAATCCGGTCATTTGTCCGGGATCAGGGCGGGCTGGAATATACCCGGAGCAAGATGGAAGAACACGCCGGAAAAGCACTGGCTGAACTTAACAAATTCCCGGATAATGAAATCCGGCACTTATTGTCTGAATTCATTCGTTTTGTCATCTATCGAAAAAAATAACCACTTGATTAAACCCGTTCGATCGTATTTGTTCCTGTCGGACGTGCATCTCGGTGCTTTTTCCAAAGTCAAAAATCTCGAGCTTGAGCAGCAGATAATTCGGTTGATTTCTTTTTGCGAGGAACATGATTTGAATATTATTCTGTTGGGTGATTTTTTTGATTACTGGATGGAATACCCCGGCTATATTCCCGATATTGGGAAACAGGTAATGAAGCGTTTCTACGAACATCATCGGTTAACCGATAGTCATACTTTGTATCTTACCGGTAATCATGACAACTGGACAACGGGATACCTGGAAAGGCTCGGTTTTGATGTGGAACATGAGTACCGTATTATCGATAATGGCGAAGTAACTTTCATGGTGCTACATGGGGACGGCCTGAACGATCCGGATATGAATCTTCCGCGTCCTGCCACGCACCGGCTTCTCAGAAAGCCGTATTTTACTTCAATGTATCAACGACTGTTGCCACCCCGCGCGGGTTTGGCCTGTATGAAATGGTTTTCCGGATGCAAAAGAATCATTGAAAAAAAATCATCTGCACAGAACCAAAGAAAGATGCTTGATTCATGGGCAAAACATAAAGTAATAGATGACGACACCATTCAGGCTATTGTATACGGGCACCATCACTCTCCATTTTTATGGTCACAACAGGGTAATGTTTGTATGAACTGCGGATATTTCGGACGTGATAAAACTGCAGGATTGTACACCAACCGGGAGTTCAGCATCGTTACATGGAACAGCGACACATACTCGTTACAATCCGATAGCGGAAATATTAATGAATGACAAACAAGGGATTTGAAAATATGGACATGGAACGCTACCTCAATGATCCCGAGTACAGGCGTGAAATGGCCAAACAAAGAAAAACCGATCAGGGAACCACTGAAGAGCATCCGAGTGGGAAGGAGCCTGAAATCCCGGATCCGTTCACCCCATCCGGCAATAAACCACACTCCGGCCATTCGGATATGTCGCAATACAGACATGGAAAGAGTGATGGTCCTGGAAATCATGGCGGTAAGACCGGCAATGGAGGAAACGGAGGCTGGGGTTTTGGAGGGTTTAACCGATGGTCATCCGATAATGCCGGTCCCATCCGATGGAAACATATTTTTTATGCGTTCGGAGGCGTGGTATTTGCCGGACTTCTTACCGGATCCATATTCTTTCTGTATCTCTCTAAAGGTCTGCCATCCATTGAAGAACTGGAAAATCCGCAAACCGATGAAGCCAGTTTTGTGTTAAGCAGGGATGGCCAGGTTCTTGATAAATATTTCACAGAAAACCGAACCTATACTTCTTACCAGAACATCTCTCAAAATGTAATAAATGCTCTGATTGCTACGGAAGATCATCGATTTTACAATCATTGGGGGATCGATATGTACCGAACACTCGCTATTCCCTATCATCTTATCAGGGGCAATCCACAGGGTGGATCCACCATCTCTCAACAACTTGCCCGGAATTTGTACCGCTCCATAGGACGAGAGGTCAATGTCACCCGTAAATTGCGGGAAATGATCACAGCTATTCAGATAGAGCAGAATTACACCAAACAGGAAATCATTGAAATGTATCTCAACACGGTGGAATTCAGTAACAGTACCTTTGGGATTGAATCGGCCGCCCACACGCATTTCAATAAACCTGCCAGCGATTTGTCTGTCAATGAAGCCGCCACCTTGATCGGTACGCTACAGGCTGTATTTGCTTTGAACCCGAGATTACGTCCGGAAAGGTCGTTGAGACGCCGGAATGTCGTTTTGGCCCAGATGTCCCGTCACGGCTTCATTTCAGAAAACGCATTCAGACAACTGCGGGAAGAACCTATACTACTGGATTATAATCCACCGTTCAGAGCCGGACGTGAGAGCCGTTACTTTGGCCAATTTGTTCTTCAGCAAATACAGGGATGGGCGGATGAAAACGGGTATGATCTTT
The DNA here is from genome assembly GCA_040905705.1 of Balneolales bacterium. GTDB lineage: Bacteria > Bacteroidota > Rhodothermia > Balneolales > Natronogracilivirgulaceae > JBBDQZ01. The sequence goes on along the minus strand of JBBDQZ010000063.1, from coordinate 39,257 downwards.
ACCGCGACGGCCTGCTGATACACACGACCATCGATTCGCGCATGCAACGTTATGCCGAAGAGGCTCTAAAAGAACAACTGGCGGAACATCAAAAAAACTTTGAGCTTGAATGGACTTCGGAAGAAGGTATAGAGAATGATGAGTATATGGATAATTTCTGGAATGAATATCCGGAATTTTTAAACAGTTTTATTATAGAAACCGATCAATTTCAAAGGTATATGGAGGAAGATCGGGGTTCGAGAGAGGAAATTCTGACCATGCTGAAAGAAAACGAAGCGTTTATTGATTCAGTAAAAAGTGCACGTACTCGTCTGGAAGCAGGTTTTGTAGCGATTGATCCATCAAATGGCAATATCCTTGCATGGGTGGGTGGATCGGATTACAGCACCATTCAGCGGGATAATGTCAATCAGTTGAAAAGACAGACAGGGTCAACGTTCAAACCGTTTGTATATGCTGTGGCGATTGATAACGGATATCGCCCTTATCATCGGTTTTCAAAATATCCGGTTAATTTTTTTGATTCCAGCGGTGACCGCTGGTCGCCAAGGGATCCGGTCATTCCAAGTGGACCTGAAATGATGACACTCCGGGAAGGTATCGGGCGAAGTTTGAATAACGTTACGGTCCGACTGCTTCCCGAGCTGGCCGGTTCACCCGGAACCAACCGTTTGGAGGATCTTCGTCTGGCCGGTGAAAAAATTGCCGATTTTGCTCAAAATATGGGTATCAATAAGTCCCCCATGTCTACCCTGCCTTCCATTGCTCTGGGTACGGCCGAAACAAGTCTTCTTGAACTGACCAGTGCTTATGCTACATTTGCCAACATGGGAGTACACATAGAGCCTTTAGCGGTTACTCGCATTGAAGATAGCCAGGGCAACATTCTCCAGGAATTTCGATCGGAAAACCAGCACGAGGCGATTAGTCCCGAAACCGCTTATATCATGATTGATATGATGCGGGGTGTGATTCGTGGTGGTGACGGTTGGGTTGGTACCGGCAACCGAATGAACTGGATGTTCAACATTTCTCAGGATATTGCCGGCAAGACGGGTACAACCCAGAACAGTGCAGATAACTGGTTTGTTGCCTTGATGCCCCATCTTGTTGCCGGAGCCTGGGTGGGCGGGGAAGATCGAAGGGTCCGCTTCCCCCGCAACACACAGATCGGACAAGGTGCACGTACAGCCTTGCCTATTGTGGGGCAATTCATTCAAAACTGCTCAAATGATCCCAATGTGCCCTGGAGCAGAGATGCTTTTGAGCAGCCACAAGGTTTTATCATGGAGCAACCTCCCGTTCAAATGGAAGAGGAACCGTCACGTCCCAGTCGCATTAGCTGGTAATCTACAGAATCATATCACAACCAAATAAATGGTTTTTATGGATTCGCTCGGCCCGCGTAGCCACCCTGCCTGAAGTGACCGGTCATGCATACGAAAGAATAGTTAATTGCGAGCGATATTGATCCGGTTTGTGATTTTTTTAAGTTCGGTGGTTACACGTCTGTGCTCCGCCGTATCTGTTTTCAGCGTCTCCAGCTCACTTTCTGCTTTCTCTTTCTCATCCAGATTCTGCTCCAGATTGATTTTTTCAGCAGACACGGCATCCTCGGCCATCACCGTCACCACATTTTCATTTACTTCAACAAAACCCCCACTGACAGCAAAAACCAGGTCGTTCTTTTCAGGATCCTTCACAATCAGTTTACCAATTCCCAGCAGGGAGACAAGCCGGGCGTGGTTGTTCAACACTTCAAAACCACCTTCCGATCCCGGCACACGCACACGTAACGCATCCCCTTCAAACACAAGCCCCTGTGGCGTCAATATGTGAACTTTCATGATGCTTCCTTCTTGAGCATTTCTTCACCCCGTTTGATGGCTTCATCAATACTTCCCACAAGAAAGAAGGCGTTTTCAGGCAGATGATCCAGTTCCCCGTTCACAATCATATTGAATCCCTTGATCGTATCGTCAATTTTTACAAACTTTCCATCCAGCCCGGTGAATTGTGAGGCCACAAAGAACGGCTGACTCAGAAACCGCTGTACCCTTCTTGCACGTGCCACAGTCAGCTTGTCTTCGTCGGACAGTTCGTCCATACCGAGAATGGCAATGATGTCCTGTAGCTCTTTATAGCGCTGAAGTAATTCTTTAACACGCTGTGCAGTATTGTAATGTTCATCGCCGATCACCCGCGGATCCAGAATTCTTGAAGTGGAATCCAGGGGGTCCACTGCCGGATAAATTCCAAGCGATGCAATCTGACGGGAGAGTACCGTCGTGGCATCCAGGTGAGAAAAGGTTGTGGCCGGTGCCGGATCGGTCAGGTCATCTGCCGGCACATAGATTGCCTGGACTGAGGTAATGGAACCGTTCTTGGTCGAGGTAATTCTTTCCTGCAGTTCTCCCATTTCCGACGCGAGGGTCGGTTGATATCCCACCGCGGAAGGCATGCGTCCAAGCAATGCCGAAACTTCGGATCCGGCCTGGGTAAACCGGAAAATATTGTCAACAAAAAACAGGATGTCTTTGCTCACCTTGTCACGAAAATACTCGGCGATAGTCAAACCGGAAAGTGCCACACGCGCCCGGGCGCCGGGAGGCTCATTCATCTGGCCGAATACCAGCGTCGCCTGAGAACTCTTTAAAGCTTCCAAATCCACTTTGGTCAAGTCCCAGTTACCCTTTTCCTCCAGTTCCTTCTTAAAATCTTCACCGTAATTGATAACTCCCGATTCAATGAATTCCCGCAACAGGTCGTTTCCTTCACGGGTACGTTCACCGACTCCGGCAAAAACGGACAATCCGCCATGCTGTTTGGCGATATTATTGATCAATTCCTGAATAAGTACGGTTTTACCAACTCCGGCGCCTCCGAAAAGTCCTATTTTCCCTCCTTTGGCATAGGGACAAAGCAGATCAATCACTTTGATCCCGGTTTCGAGCATCTCTGTAGAGGTGGACAGATCTTCAAATGCAGGAGTAGGGCGATGAATGGAATAACGCTCCTTCCCCTCCGGTTCCTTAATGCCGTCAATGGAATCCCCGATAATGTTGAGCAGGCGCCCCCGGATATCCTCGCCGACAGGCATCGAAATAGATTCCCCGACATCCTCGACCTCCATATCCCGGATGAGTCCGTCCGTTGAATCCATGGCAATGGCTCTCACCCGGTTTTCACCAAGGTGTTGAGCGACCTCCAGAATCAGTGTCTTGCCATCCTCCCGTTCTATTTTTAAAGCGTTCAAAATTGATGGAAGATTTCCATCAGGAAAATCGACATCTATGATAGGACCAATAATCTGAGCTATGCTCCCTTTTTTCATTCGTAATGAGTTATTAATAGTGAAATAAAATTGGTAACAATAGGTGGCGGAATGTACACCTGTTCAATAATTCAGTTAAATTACCAAATACCGATACAAAAGAAAAATCCCGTTTACTCTGTATGTGGGGATAAAGGCTTACCTCTTTAAAAAAAAATCCGTACTTTTTGAGTCTTTGAATTTAAACCAGCAATGTGAGAAAACCATCTTGGAACAAACTATTACTGCACGCCAGGCCAGTGTAGATGCTTTAACCTATTTTGAAGAGCACAATAAAATCGATCCGCAATTATTGAACAAACTTGAGGGACAGGATCGTCAACAAGCGAATGAATACGTTCAGAGTATTCTCCGAAGGAAAAGTTATCTCGACTTCCTGATTTCACATTACAGTGCCGTACCTGTAGAGGAGATGAATACCCGGTTTAAAAACATTCTGAGGATTGGCCTCTACGACCTGCTGTTTATGGACGGGACTCCGGATTATGCCGCCGTCAATGAAGCCGTGAACCTCGCCAAACATATGGCCGGCTCCCGCAGTGGCGATCTTATGAATGCCATTTTACGCCGTCTTCAGCGCGATATGCCTGATATACCAAAGCCCGCTTATAAAGACCGCACCAAACTTGTTGCCACCACTTTTTCCCACCCTGAATGGATGGTGAAAAGATGGGTGAATCGTTTTGGTGAACGTGACGCCTTCCAGCTCATGCAATATAACAACAGGCGGCCTGTCTGGTATCTGCGTGTGAACAGCTTGAAAACGAATAGCAACAACTTCAAGCTTCGATTAGAGAAAACCTCTATCTCTTTTGAGGAAAGCGATTGGTTACCAGGCTATTACCGGGTCGAACAACTTCAAAAAATCCGTGCAAAGGGCTGGTTTCAAAAAGGATTATGCCAGGTGCAGGATATTGCCGCCGGTTTTGCACCCACCATTCTCAACCCCCAACCCGGAGAGAATGTATATGACCTGTGCGCCGCTCCCGGCACCAAAACCATTCATATGTGTGATTTGATGCAAAATAAGGGTAGCATACTGGCCGTGGATATTGATGCCGCCCGGATCGCTACCATCGCCGAAAATGTGACCAACTTCGGAACCGATATTGTGAAAGTGCAACGAGCCGATGTAATCCATGATCGTTTCAAATTGGTAGATGCTGTTTTGCTGGATGCCCCCTGCTCGGGAACAGGTGTCCTCTCCAAAAGAGCGGATCTGCGGTGGAGAAGAATGGAATCTGATATAGAAAAGTTTACAAGTCAACAAGATCAACTGCTTGATGCTGCAGCAAATATGGTTAGACGTGGCGGCCGGCTGGTGTATTCCACCTGTTCCATTGAACCGGAGGAAAACATGGATCGAATCACCCATTTTCTCAATAATTATGATAACTTCGTGCTTGAGAATCTTGAAGATTATCTGCCGGAGGAAGTGCTTTCCAATGACGGGAAGTCCTATCAGACTCTTCCCCATATCCATAAATGTGACGGGCATTTCGGTGTTCTTCTTCGAAGAAGGGTCTGAATTCCGTCACCCGGGCGTCCATGCCATGCCGTAGTAGTCCATAAATCATTTCATGATCGATTTATTAAGAAGTAAATACATATGACCAGAGGAAATCTCAACGAGCAGGAAATTCCCAAAAAATATGATCCCAATTCCATTGAGGATCACTGGTACCAATACTGGACGGACCACCGGATGTTCGAGGTACATGAAGACTCGGGTAAACAGCCTTTTACCATCATGATGCCTCCTCCCAACGTAACGGGGGCACTGCACATGGGTCATGCACTGCAAGGCGCTGTTCAGGATACCGTTACACGTATGAAACGCATGCAGGGATACGAAGCACTCTGGCTGCCCGGTACAGATCATGCCGGTATCGCTACACAGAATGTAGTAGAACGCGCGTTAAAAAAAACCGAGAAAAAATCCCGCCACGACATTGGCCGCGAAGCATTTATTCAAAAGGTTTGGGAGTGGAAGGAAAAATACGGCGCTATTATAACCCGTCAATACAGCAAGCTGGGCGTCAGCTGCGACTGGAGCCGTGAACGTTTTACTATGGATGAAGGTCTCTCCCGGGCCGTTCAGGAAACCTTTATTCTCCTGCACAAAGAAGGCTTGATCTACAAGGGAAATTATCTGGTAAACTGGTGCCCGGTAGACATGACCGCCATTTCGGATGAGGAAGTTGAACATGTGGAGCGAAAGGGGTACATGTGGCATGTTGCCTATCCTCTGGATGAGGAAACCGCCTCACGCAGCGGGATATCGCACATAACCATCGCCACCACGCGTCCCGAAACCATTCCGGCCGATACAGCTGTAAGTGTGCATCCCGATGACGATCGGTTCCGGAAGCTAATCGGGGGACACGCCTATGTCCCCACTACCGGGCGCAAAGTGCCGATTATTGCGGATGATTATGTTAAAATGGATTACGGAAGCGGTGCGCTGAAGGTAACCCCTGCACACGATGAAAACGATTTCGAGATTGGGCAACGACACTCTCTTCCGGCCATTAACATCATCAATAAAGATGGCACGCTTAACGAGGCTTCGGGCCGATATTCCGGCATGGATCGTTTTGATGCACGAGAAAAGATCGTTAAAGACCTCGAGGAAGAGGGCCTTCTGGTGAAAGTGGAGGATTACGTCAACCAGATCGGAATATCGAACCGAAGTAAAGCAATTATTGAACCTTTGCTCTCTGATCAGTGGTTCGTTCGTATGAAACCGCTGGCCGAAAAAGCGATGCAAGCAAGCCGGGAGGGCCAATTCCATTTTTACCCGGATCGCTGGGAAAACGAATTTTTTCGCTGGATGGAAAACATCCGGGACTGGGTGATTTCGCGCCAGCTATGGTGGGGCCACCGGATCCCTGTCTGGTACTACACCCGCGAAGACGGTTCGATTGATCATTCCCGGGACTATGTGGTGAGTATCGAACAACCGGAAGAAGGGATGCAGCAGGATCCGGACGTACTTGATACATGGTTTTCTTCCTGGCTTTGGCCGTTTTCCACCCTCGGTTGGCCGGAAAAAACCAAAGCTTACGATTTTTTCTATCCAACCTCCCTGCTGGTCTCCGGTTATGATATTCTCTTCTTCTGGGTAAGCCGTATGATCATGGGCGGGCTCCATCTGACAGGCAAGGCACCGTTCCATGATATTTTCATGACCGGGATTGTCAAGGACAAGCAGGGACGGAAAATGAGCAAGAGCCTGAATAACGGAATTGATCCGCTGGAAATGATCGATCAATACGGTGCCGATGCCGTACGATACTGTCTGATTATTTTATGCGCCCAGGGTCAGGACATAAAACTGGATCCGCGAAAATTTGAGATGGGACGCAATTTTGCCAACAAACTCTGGAATGCGTTCCGATTTCTGCATCTGCACCTCGACCCCGACACCAGGTACGCCCGTGATGAGCCCGCCGGAGACAAGGAACTTCATGACAGATGGATGATAAACCGCTTACATCAAACAATCCGTTCCGTCGACGATGATCTCTCCCGTTATCGTCTGAATGAAGCATTGCTGAAAGTATATTCCCTGGTTTGGGATGATTTTTGCGACTGGTACCTGGAACTCATCAAACCTGAGTATGGGAAAACCATGTCGCAACAGACCGTCGAACAGGCAATAATCATTTTCGAGTCCCTGCTCAAATTACTGCACCCCTTTATGCCCTATATTACCGAAGAAATTTGGCAGAGGCTGAGGGATCGTTCTCCTGAAGAAGCATTGATACGCAGTGCCTGGCCTGTTTTTGATAAAAACAGTCTGGTCGACCAGGCTGGAAATTTATTCGGAACCCTTCAACAAATGATCTCCTCGGTAAGGAATATCCGGGCGGAGATGAACGTCCCGGAAAACCTCGAAATTACACTCATTATCAAACCGGCGGAGTCTTCATGGAGAGCGTCGTTCCTGCAACATCGTTCGATCTTTGACAAAATGTTACAACTTGGTGAACTTAAGGTTGAAATGGATGCCCGGCGACCCAAAGCCAGCGCATCGGATGTGGTAAACGGACATCAACTTTTCGTCCCCCTATCCGGCCTGGTCGATTTCGAGAAAGAAAAAGAACGTATTCGCAAAGAAATAGCACGGCTGGATTCGTTTCTGACTGTTGCAGCCAAAAAGCTCACAAATAAAAAATTTCTTGAACATGCCCCCGACCAGGTGGTGCAGAACGAACACAATAAGCAAAAAGATGCACAGATTAACCTGGAGAAAATGAAAAACATACTTGCTGATCTGGACTGATCCGATCAGAATCCGGCCAGGCAACAATCTTTCGAAATTGCATGACAACAACTGTTTTAAAAAACAACGACGAGGAGCCGGGTCCCTCCCTCCCTTTCTTTCTTCAGGACTTGAATGAACGTCAGAAAGAAGCGGCACTCCATACGGACGGCCCGTTGCTCATCATTGCCGGAGCAGGCAGCGGGAAAACACGTGTTCTCACTTACCGGATCGCCAATCTGCTCTATCAGAAAAAGGCCTATGCCAACCAGATACTGGCGCTGACATTCACCAACAAGGCTGCCCGCGAGATGCAGGAGCGAATTGTGGATCTGATCGGTGACAAAGCCACCCGCTTGTGGATGGGTACGTTCCACTCTGTATTTTCACGAATACTTCGAATCGAAGCAGAACTTCTGGGCTATACAGGCGACTACAGTATCTACGACACGGTAGATGGTGACCGGATGATCAAAACAATTCTTCAGGAAATGAACATGAATACGAAGGAGATTAAACCCCAATCTGTTCGTTTTCTGATCAGTGAAGCCAAAAACAGGTTGATTCCTCCACAAGACTTCGATGATAATTTTGCCGGAAGCTCTCTCACAGATATCGCCGGACAGGTCTATGAACGTTATCTTGCCCGGTGCAAGAAAAACAATGCTATGGATTTCGATGATCTGTTGATCAAGCCCATCGAATTGTTCGAAAAACATCCGGAAATACTTCAAAAATATCAGGAACACTTCCGGTATATCCTTATAGATGAATATCAGGACACCAATCACGCTCAATACCGGGCCACTCGTATGCTGGCATCCGGCCATCAAAATATCTGCGTAGTTGGCGATGATGCCCAGAGTATTTACTCTTTTCGCGGAGCTGATATTACCAACATATTGAATTTTAAAATAGATTATCCGGAAGCCTTTCAGGTTCCGCTCGAGCAGAATTACCGTTCCACAAAATCCATTCTGAAATGTGCAGATTCCGTAATCAGAAATAATGAATCCCGGCTGGATAAGACATTATGGACGCAAAACAGCCAGGGCGAAACGATTACTGTCATCGAGAATTATGATGAGCGGGATGAAGCAAACCGTATAGCACGTCTCATTGAAGAGCTGAAACTGCGTAATCACTTAAGCTATAGTGATTTTGCCGTTCTTTACCGGACCAATTATCAAAGCCGGGTTCTTGAAGACGCATTTCGGCGCAGGGGTATGGCCTGTCAGCTGGTCGGTGGTATCTCCTTTTATCAGCGTAAAGAGATTAAAGATGTGACAGCATACCTGAGGCTGCTGGTGAATCCGGATGATGACGAGTCATTACTGCGTGTAATTAACGAGCCCGGCCGCGGCGCAGGCGATAAAACGATGGCAACACTCCGACAAATTGCCGCCGTGAACGGGCAATCACTTTGGAATATAATTCAGGATGTAGAATCAACCGGAATATACAAACCGGCGATACCGAGAATACGTGAGTTTGTAAATATACTGCAACGATCGGCTGAAAAATCAGGCGAACTCGGATTAACGGATACGGTCCGTTACCTGCTTGAAGAAACCGGTTACGTAAGACAACTTATTGAGGAACATTCCCATGACTCGTTAATGCGGCGTCAGAATGTTATGGAATTACTCAATGCCATTTCATACTTCGAAAAAAACAGCAGCACACCAACACTCGGCACTTTTTTGCAGGAGATAAGCCTTATCACCGATCTGGATACCTATGAAGCGGAACAACCGGCTGTCACACTCATGACCGTACATGCATCCAAGGGACTTGAATTTCCGGCCGTGTTTATCACCGGGCTGGAGGAAGAGCTCTTTCCCATAGGAGGCCGTTCCGGCGAAGAGGTAGATGTTGAAGAGGAACGGCGCCTTTTTTACGTCGCTATCACCCGTGCAAAACAATATCTCTACTTTAGTTACGCAAAAAACCGGTTTCGTTTCGGGGAACAGATTGAAATGCGTCGTTCAAGGTTTCTGGACGAAGTGGATCCTGCTGTGGTTCGCACCGAAACAGGTGCAACCATTCGTCAATCTGGGCCAGGCACACGGCAATCCGGGGAGACTTTTATCTCATACGATGAAGACCCGGCGTATTCGGATATCCGTCGGAACATAAAGCAGGACAGCCGCCTGGAAAACAGGGATCGCCAAACACCATCTGTTTATGGTGATTCCACCCGGGATCGTGATTCCCGAAAACATTCGTCACCGGAAACCACTGTTGAATACGATCAACCAACTCCGGAAGAAGCATGGCGGCCGGGGATGGTGGTAATCCATCCCAAATTTGGTCCGGGAAAAATTATACAATGTGAAGGCCATGGTAATCAGGCAAAAATTACGGTCTTTTTCAAAGACTATGGACAAAAGAAATTGATGGTAAAGTTTGCCGGGCTGACCCTGGTCGCTTCCTGAAGCACACGCCTGAACAATTAGTATTGGGCAGCCGCCTCCCGCAGCAGAGAAAAATCACAATATAGAGGCTGACTGCACTTCCTGCAAATCCTTCTTCAGCTCATGTAGCGCTGGTCAGGACTTCAGTTCTTCGTGAAATTCCACAAACTGCATGATGTCCTTACGGCTGACTATACCCACCAAAGTTCCTTTTTCCAAAACCGGCAAACGGCCATTTTGCGAGTCAATCATCTGCATCAACACATCATAGGCATCGGTATCGGGGGTAACCGTTCCCAGCTCTTTTACCGGTGTCATCACATCTGACACCTTTAGCATCTCCCACTCCTCACGGCCGACCGCTTTTACCTGGTTGATTTCTATCAGTCCCAGAAAATTATCGCCTTTTACCACCGGAAAGCAGGAAAATCTGTTTTTAAAAAAGTAGTCATTCACAAGATTTCGCAGCGTAACATCGGGGTGAACCGTTGAAGGATTGGTGGTCATAAGTCTTCGCACCGGAACTCCGGACAAGCCTTCCCGCATGGCCACCAAATAATAACCGCTTTTCGCCGACTGGAGTAAGAAAAATCCGATAAAGATCCAGAAAATGCCTGTAATAACGGCTCCCCCAAAGATTACCATCACTCCCAAAAACATCAGAAAAAACGCAAAAAGTTGTCCCAAACTACTGACAACCCTGGTCGCTTTACGCAGATTACCAGTATAATGCCAGATGGCGGCCCTCATGATCCGCCCTCCATCAAGCGGAAATCCGGGAACCATATTAAAGGCTACAAGGAGAATATTTATATAACCGGTGTACCATAAAACACCGTGAAGCTCTTCGGCAATATGAAGTTCCGTCAGATGAGCGATACCAAGAAATAGAAGCCCGATAAAAAAACTGCACAACGGACCGGCAACAGCGATGGCAAACTCATCCACAGCCCGTTCAGGTTCTTTTTTCATCTTAGCAAGCCCTCCAAAAATAAACAGAATGATCTCGGAAATTGCGACGTTCCTTCTCAGCGCAACCAAAGCGTGAGCAAATTCATGCAACAAAATAGATGTAAAAAAAAGTATGGAGGCCAGCAGGCTCATCAGCCATGCCGAAACCGTGGTCACTCCTTCATAATGTTGCGGAAAATAGTATGTAGCAAGCGTGAATACCACAAGTACAAATATGATAAACCAGCTATAATCCAGTCCTACTCGAATACCGCGATATGTTCCAATGGTTATTCCTTCTCGTTGCATGGCAAGTCGTTGATTAAATTGATAACGAAAAAATAGCATTAATGAAATCCCATTCAAATTCATCAAAAAACCTCTGTTAACAGATCTTCCTTTACGGGAACAGCAAACCACATAAAAGAGTACCATCGAATTTCATCTGTCATGCATTACGGAATAATCATACAAATGGCCCCTGTTATTCGTATGATTACCGTAAATCATTGTTAAAATCATAATTTCATCGTATTTTTTAAAGATGGCTAATATTATGATCTGCAGCGTACAGACGGTGTGAAGAAATAAGAGATACATTCCGCATCGAAAACGGCTGTTATGGCAATTCAATGCGGCACCATCAAGGATGGATGTGTGACTAACATATACAAAATATTTTACTCCGGCCTGGGCCTGTTATTACTGGTGATGCTTGTTGGCCGGAACGTGGCGGCACAGCCTGTCACCATACCGGAACAAATCGCTTTGGGGGGCGGAGTTGCTTTTACATCCGGCTCCTCTTCCCATTTCTATAATCCGGCCAATCTTATGATACGCACGGGTTCGAGATCTACACAGATAACATTGGGTATGGGAGGGCTATATTACAGCAACGGTTTATCAATAAATGAACTGGATCAATTTCCAAACCAGGTGCAACCCTATTTCATACCCGCCAGCTTGCCTCAGCAGACAGTTGCCACTGAAGAACAACTCCAGAAGATGTTCGGAAACGAGACCCGCTTTTTTCAGACACAGAAATATGAATTGATCCCATTTAGCTTAAGCTGGATCAATAATGAATCGGCTCGCTCCGTTGCATTTCGAACCCGGGGATTATCATCATTTGAAATGAACAGGAATTGGTTCCTGACCGATAACGAGGTGTCGTCCAATGCCTATACGGAAGAGGACGAACCCTTTAATCGATTCCTAAATGAAAAATATCAGGTTTACCACGAGTTTTCTATCGGTTTTGCCCGGGAAGTTACCATGTTCAACCGCTGGCAGGCAGGCCTTAATACCCTGTTGATAGGATTTTCCCCGAAAGCAATCTTTGCCGGCATGTACTCGGATGTCCGCTATCAATCGAATTATACGGCCAGCAACGGCATGTGGGAAAATACCCGGCAATTGCAAGCCCGTACATCCGGAGATATTGACCGGTACCTCTTCGATCTCGTTTTTTCAGACCCGGCCGAACAAGCGTATCAGAACCGTTTTCAAAAGGACTCGAATCTTGAAATCAACGGTTATGGAATAGGCCTGGATGCCGGGCTCACCTATATCATTCCTCTGGGAGACGACCTCTCACTGTTGTCCATTAACCGGGCTCCGCTTAGAAAATCACTTCGATTCAGCTTCGCTATAACCGACCTGGGATTGGTCCGCTATAATAACAACCCGGGTGCATGGAGTTCCCAAACGGATCCGAGGACTTACGAACATCTTCCTGATCATACATCCCTGTATTTTGGCCATCCGGGTGAATTGTTTCAATACCTGGGTGAAGACGTTTCAGAGCATTCTATATACGAAAACATCGAGAAAGATGATATTTATCCGTTTTTCGTACAACTCCCGACACAATTGCATCTCGGTACGGTTTTCCAGTATCAGTGGATTTCGTCCATGCTTGACTTGAATTACCGATTTAACCCCTCCGGTTTCGAAGCAAAAGGATGGCTCTATTCGGCAGGAACAGAATTACGTTTACTTGATTTTTTACCACTTAGAGGCAGCATCCAATTGAGTCCGGACAAATTGGTATCATATGGTATAGGAGCAGCGCTTGACCTGAATTTTATCTATCTCTCGGCAGCTGTCAGGATAATGCATCCCGAAGACAACGAACCAGGCTGGTATGCCAATACCGTTTCGGCACTGGGCTTGCAAATCCGGATTTGAATTGTTTTCCGTTTATATACCATTCTGTATATTGTCAATATGACAAGAACCTCCCGGGATTTATGACAGATTGACTGGTATTGATTCGGGATCATCATTCTCAGCTCTTTTCACAGATAGAAAAACAAATACCTGTATATGGACTTCAGACATGGTTTCTACAAACATTAGCACGATTTTTCTTGCTGTCCCATTAGCAGGGGGAAGTAAAAAAATATAAATAACATAAGCTGCAATTTACTTAGTCTGCTTATTTGTCTGGAATCATGTCGATATGCACTTTTTCCGGAGAATGGTTCATATATTGCAGGTATATTACGCCGAAAACAAAACCATTGACTTATTTTTGTAAATTGACCCATGTATAATTTTGAGGGATTAAAAATTTTTAATAATAAACTTTCTGAAGAAGAGTTTGACGATTTCGAACAGGCTATCCCGCTTTTGTCCGAAGAGGAAGAGAAAAAAATGACGGAATCTGACATTCCCGATCAGCTTCCCATCCTCCCATTAAAAAACACGGTACTCTATCCGGGAGTGGTCATTCCGATAACCGTTGGGCGTGACCGTTCCCTTGAACTTGTCAGAAAAGCTTACGAAGCAGATAAAACTATCGGCATTGTTACTCAAAAGAACAAAGACCAGGAAGATCCTGAACCGGAAGATCTTTATCATGTAGGGACCATTGCCCAGATTCTGAAACTTATCAAGATGCCGGACGGCAGTAAAAGTATTGTCATTCAGGGTAAAAGTGTTTTTGAGATTGAAGAGTTCGTACAGCATGACCCGTATTATGTAGCCCGGGTGAAACCGTTTAACTACAATCAGGATATATCCGGGGTCGAGCTGGACGCTGCACTGCGTTCGGTAAAAGAAACAGCTATACAAATTGTCAATCTATCCCCCAATATCCCTTCCGAGGCGGCCATTGCTGTTAATAATATCAATAGCCCCACTTTTCTGCTTAATTTCATCAGTTCCAATCTGAATATTTCTCTTGATGAAAAACAGACCCTGCTGGAAATCAAAGTCTTTTCCGAAAAGATGGAAAAGGTGATGAACTATCTGAAAAAGGAAATGCAGGTTCTAAATCTCAGTGAGGAAATCCGTTCCAAAGTTAAAACTGATATCGACAAGCAACAAAAGGATTTTTATTTACGACAGCAATTAAAAGCTATTCAAGAAGAGTTGGGTGAGGACAGCGAACTTGAAGACGTACAAAAACTCCGTGCCAGGGCAAAGAAAAAAGACTTGCCCGACCATGTCGAAAAAGTACTGGATAAAGAACTGGAACGCCTCGAGCGCACTCCGGCCAATGCTCCTAACCACGGAGTCATTTATAATTATGTGGAATGGCTCGTTGATCTGCCCTGGAACCACTTTTCAAAGGACAAACTGGATCTTCGCCGTGCACGAAAAATTCTGGATGAAGACCATTATGGCCTTGAAAAGGTAAAAAAACGAATTGTTGAACACCTTGCCGTTTTGAAGCTCAAAAAGGATATGAAAGCTCCCATACTGTGCTTTTACGGTCCTCCGGGGGTAGGAAAGACCTCCCTGGGACGATCGATCGCGCGGGCTATGAATCGTGAATTTCAGCGTTTCAGTGTGGGTGGTTTGCAGGATGAAGCCGAAATCAGGGGGCATCGTCGTACGTACATAGGTGCCCTTCCGGGACGGATTATTCAATCCCTGAAAAAAGCCGGCACGAGCAATCCATTGATTATGCTGGATGAAATAGACAAGGTAGGTATGAATTTCCGTGGAGATCCCACTTCCGCCCTGCTGGAAGTCCTTGATCCCGAACAGAATAATTCGTTTTACGACAATTATCTGGAAGTCGAATACGATCTCTCCAAAGTGTTGTTCATTGCTACGGCCAATACACTGGACACCGTACCTCCGGCTTTGCGGGACCGTATGGAAACGATCTATCTGAGTGGCTACACACTTGAGGAAAAGTTACAGATCGCCAAAAAATTCCTTGTACAGAAACAAATCAAAGAAAACGGATTAACCAGGAATCAGTTCCAGATCACAGAAAATTCCCTGAAAAAACTGATTGATGGATATACACGCGAATCGGGTGTCCGTAATCTGGAGCGTGAAATCGGCTCTTTGGCGCGAGGTGTGGCGAGTAAAATTGCCTCGGATGAAATTCAAAAAGCATCCATCGGTGTAAACAGTATCGAAGAATATCTCGGAAAGCGCCGTTTTCATTCCGAAATTGCTGAACGAACAACAGTACCGGGAGTGGCTACAGGCCTGGCGTGGACTCCATACGGCGGTGATATCTTATTTATTGAAGCCAGTGTCTCTAAAGGCTCCGGCAAACTGAATATTACCGGCCAACTGGGAGACGTGATGAAAGAGTCGGCCATGTTGGCATTGAGTTATCTCAAATCCCGATCTTCGGATCTTTCCATACCCGACAGGGCGTTTACCGATTGGGACTTGCATATACACGTTCCCGCAGGGTCCGTACCGAAAGACGGTCCGTCTGCCGGTCTTTCACTGCTTGCTGCCATCTGCTCAATTTTCACCCAGCGAAAAGTAAAAAGTACCGTTGCCATGACCGGAGAAATCACCCTTCGCGGATCTGTCCTTCCTGTCGGAGGAATCAAAGAAAAAACCCTGGCTGCCAGGCGTGCCGGAATCAAAACGGTCATTCTGCCCAAACACAATCAAAAAGATGTGGACGAGATCGAAATAGACGTGATCAAAGGTTTAAAATTCCACTACCTGGACCGAATGGACCCATTGTTCGATTATATTCTGGAAAAAAAACCCGAGATGAACCCGGCAAAAAAATTCACTGCCCGAAAAACCGGGAAAAACAATACAAACACGGTTGAGGAAGAACAGTCTGAACCCTTTGCCAAAAATTGATTCTCCCTGTCGAATAGCCGCTTCCGATATCTCCCGGTTTTATGGTAATATATGCTCATGCAAGGTCTGATTACAAAAGCCACAGGAAGCTGGTACCAGGCCCGCCTCGATAACGGCCATATGATGGAATGCCGGCTACCGGGTAAATTCAGGCTTTCCGACGAACAGGTTACCAATCCCGTGACGGTCGGAGACAGAGTTCACATCGTCTTGCAGAATGATGGCACCGGGATGATTGAGCACATCGAAGAACGGAGGAATAAATTGCTCCGACAAGCCACTCATGGCCGGAAAGGGACACAGATGCTGGCAGCCAATGTGGATTATGTGCTCATCATTCAATCCCTGAAACAACCGGTATTTAAAACCGGTTTCATCGATCGGTTGCTGGTTTGTTGTGAAGCGTACGATATAAATCCGGTAATTGTCATGAACAAAACGGATCTGTCTGAAAACAAAAAAGATGCCGCCCGGTTATCTGAAGTTCTCAACCTCTATACCGGGCTTGGGTATTCATTTGTAACCACAAGTATTTACGATCCCGATTCCATCCACAGGCTTAAAGAGCTGATTGAGGGTTCAATCTCCGTAATGACCGGGCCATCGGGAACAGGCAAAACCAGTCTGTTAAACAGCATGGCCACCGATCAGGACTTAAAAACTGCTGAAATCAGCCACTTTTCCAACAAGGGCAAGCACACCACCACTTTTTCGCATCTCATTCCGGTTTCTGAAAACACCCGGGTGATCGACACTCCGGGTGTCCGTGAATTCGGACTGGTGGACTTAAAATCTTATGAAATTTCTCTTTATTTTCCTGAAATGGCCTCCATCCGGGAATCGTGTCATTACTACAATTGTACACATGGCCATGAACCGAATTGTGCTGTTATTGAGGCGGTGGAGAACGGACGGATTGCGGCATCCCGATACCGAAGTTATCGGCATATTGTTGAAAGCAATGGGCAGGATCAACACAACCTGTGAAAAAGTGAGATTCCCTCCAAATACCCTACTGTAATGCCGGATGTATATTAGGAGTTGTCTGTTGACCATCGGGCCTGCCGTTCACCGGGGCCGTCCAATACACGACAAAAATTCAATGCCGCCATTATAATTCATGGATTATTGATGATGGTTTTTTCAAAAAAAAGAATTAGTTTGTTTTCGTCATCTGTGAATAACAGAGGGGTAAGGTCACTACAACTCAAACCTTTATGCAAAAAAATTCATATGAATCCATCAGCTAAAGCTATCATACAAATACCGGTTGTTGTTGCAATGATATTTGTTCTTATGGCCATTCCCGGTAAAAATGCTCATGCTCAAATCGGAGACCTTGGTGAAATGCTTGAAGCCGGAGCAGATGATGCCACGTTACTTGTTCAGGAATATTTAAAACCGTTTGGTAGCGGTTTCGGAGCCGGCATTAACTCCGGATGGGTTGATCGTGCCAATACACATGGGGTACCCGGATTTCACCTTAAAGTGAATTTAGCTGTCGCCATGGTGCCGGATGCACATCGAAGTTTCAATGTGAACGAAATCGGTTTGGAAGAACTTGAATTGTTAGAAGGGGATCCCAATACACCAACTTTCAGCGGTGATTCCGATCCCGGACCCCGTCTCGGTATCAATCGCACGATCAACGGAGAAACCGTAACCGTAGCCGATTTTCGAATGCCTGAGGGAGTTGGGTTGGGCTATGTTCCAACACCCATGCTCCAGGCCGGTGCAGGGTTACCCAAAAACACCGATGTTATGCTGCGTCTTATTCCCCCGACAGACCTGGGTGATTACGGTAAACTTTCGCTTTATGGGCTGGGTGTAAAACATGAATTAAACCAATGGGTACCCGGTGGAGGGCTTTGGCCTGTAACCTTGTCGATCATGGGAGGTTTCACCACTTTCCGATCCAGCGCTGATCTCGATGCACCACCAAGCGGCGAATATCAGGATCCGGATAATCTTGGAGGCCCCGGATCACCTACCTGGGACGATCAGGCTATTTCTCTGCAGACAGATGCCTTCACAATGAACCTGCTGGTTGGCAAGTCACTGCCGATCATATCTGTATATGCCGGCGTGGGTTTTGAAACCGCCACTACCGCTATCAAAATGGAGGGAAACTATCCTTTCTATGTACCTGCAATGAGTAACGAAGGAACAGCGACCAGAGACCTTACTGCGTTGGTAGATCCCATTAATATCTCCCTGGACGGATCAAATACGGTTCGGGCGCTGGCGGGTATTCGCATCAGCCTGCCACTTATCTCCTTAAACGTGGATTATACAGCAGCCGAATACTCTATGGTTACCGCTGGATTCGGTATCAGTTTTCGGTAAAACCAGTCGGTAAGCAATTTTTACAAGGCCGGGCTGTCAGGTACACATGGGCCCACTCCAAATGGGCATCAGCCTAATGGGCATCAAGCCAGTTATCTGACAACCCGGTCTCCACTTTAAGCGGAACCTTTAGATCCATAGCCTGTTCCATAGTTGTCTGGATAAGGGCCGGTATACGGTCCTGTTCTTTTTCCGGAACTTCAAACAGCAATTCATCATGAACCTGCAGGATCATTCGCGTTCCGGATTTGAACTTTTGTAATGCCCGGTCGACGCGGATCATAGCGATTTTGATCAGGTCCGCCGCTGTTCCCTGAATAGGCATATTGACGGCAATGCGTTCGGCAAATCCACGAATATTCGGATTCCCGGAGTGAATATCCGGTATATATCGCCTCCGGCCGGAAAGTGTTTCTACAAATCCGTTGGTTTTGGCAAATTCGACCGTTTCCATAATAAACTGCTGAATGGCCGGGAAACGCTGAAAATATGCGTCAATTATCGCTTTTCCTTCCTTTCTTGAAATCCCAAGGCGTTGTGCAAGCCCGAAAGCGCTGACCCCATAGGGAATACCGAAATTCACCTCTTTGGCTTTTCTGCGCTGTTCGCGTCCTACCTGATCAAGTGAGTTAAAACCAAAAATTTCAGCCGCTGTCCGGGCGTGAATATCTTCATCTTCATTGAAGGCTCGAATCATAGCCTCATCACCAGACATCGATGCGATGATTCTCAATTCGATCTGTGAATAATCCGCTGCCAGAATTTTTGCTCCTTGATCAGCAACAAACGCCTTGCGGATTCCACGCCCCCGTTCGGTTCGAACCGGAATATTCTGTAGATTCGGACCGGTTGATGAAAGACGCCCGGTAGCCGCTACATGTTGATTAAACGTACTGTGGATACGGCCGGATTCACTATTTACTAATTTTGGAAAGGCATCTACATAGGTCGATTTCAGCTTGGCGAGTTCACGGTATTCAAGGATTTTAGCGACGATCTCGTACTCGGCGGCCAATGCAGACAGGACCTGCTCCGATGTAGAGTATTTTCCGGTGGCTGTTTTCTTCCGGGACGGCAACTTCATCTTTTCGAATAGTATTACGCCCAATTGCTGGGTAGAATTGACATTAAACTCTTCGCCTGTCATTTCAAAAATAGCGGACCGGATCTCATCAATATCCTGATTCAATTCCCTGGAGAAAGAGGCCAGCATATTCAAATCGACTTTTACACCAGTGGATTCCATCTCTCCCAATACCCTGGCCAGTGGAAATTCCATATCCATTGCCAGTGACGTCAACCCCTTCTCAGTAATTTTGTCATTCAAAACCGTATAGAGGCGAAACGTAACATCGGCATCTTCACAAGCATAAGGGCCCACCTTTTCCGGGGGAACGTCCCTCATGGACCCCTGCTTTTTGCCCTTCTCCCCGATAAGTTCTTCAATCGGTATCGGGTCGTAATTAAGATAGCTTCTTGAAAGTGAATCCATATCCACTTTTTGTCCTGCATCCAACAGATAAGCAGCAAGCATGGTATCAAAAACAGGTTCCTCTGCCGTTATCCCGAATCGTTTGAGTACCCGATAGTCATATTTAAAGTGGTGGGCAATTTTGAGTGCGCCGGATGTTTCGAACAGGGGCTTCAGGTAATCCACAAGTTTCTTCCGGTCAAACGATTCGACAAAAATATACCATGCCTCCCCTTTTCTGCAGGAAAAAGAGATGCCAAGCAGTTCCGCTTCCTGCGGATTGGTAGAAGTTGTTTCCGTGTCAAAGCTCCAGATACCGGCCTTTTGGAGCTCACGAATACACACCAACAGTTCTTGTTCATTCGTACAGGTAGAATAGGTCACGGAATCGCCCTGGTAACTGTCATAGGAAGAAACCGATTCCGTCCTTGAGCTCTCCGTTTCCCTGCCGGGAACCTCCTCCCGAATCTCTGTCTGATCCGCATTGAGCTCCTTTGACCGCACATACGGGGCTTCTTCTTCAGCCGGCCGGTCAAACAACGACCCCTGTTGCTGTTGCTGTTGCTGACGCTGTTCCGGCTCCACATTCTTCAGCTCTTTTTTAATCGTACCGAGCATACCGTCTTCCGATGTGACAATTTTTCGATGGAGGCTGCGAAACTGCATTCGTTTAAAAAAGTCAATCAGCAGGTCAGATTTCATGCCGTGCCAGCGCAATTCCTTCCATGGGAGCGTATCGGGAACATCCGTGTTAATAATAATCATTTCACGTGACTTGAACGCCTGTTCACGGTTCTCCGTTAATCCTGCACGAGCCCTTTTGTTCTTCATGTCCGGAGCTGCTTTTATTGCCTTTTCCAGGCTTCCGTACTCCTGAATAATTTTAGCCGCTCCTTTCTTACCAATACCCGGAACTCCCGGGATGTTGTCGGACGTGTCCCCAATCAGGGCCAGTACATCAATCACCGATTCCGGCCCGACTCCAAAGTAATCGGTTACGCCATCGGAATCGATCACATCGAACCCGTCTCCCCTGTTTAATGGTTTATACATATAGATATTCTCCCCGACAAGCTGCATGAAATCTTTGTCGGGAGTCACCATGTAAACCATTACATTCGCCTTTTTAGCCTGCATTGCGAGGGTTCCAATCAGATCATCTGCTTCATACCCGTCTTTTTCCACGTTGGTAAATCCGAAATATTCTACCATCTCCTTGATAAGCGGGATGGCAATCCGGAGGTCTTCCGGCTGCGGCGGGCGATTGGCTTTGTAGTTTTCATCCATTTCATGTCTGAATGTTGGTGCATGCGTATCCCATGCTATCGCCAGATAGGCCGGATTTTCTTTTTCAAGCAGGTTGACCAGTGTATTGGCAAATCCGTAGACAGCTCCGGTGGAGATCCCTTCAGCGTTTCTGAGATTGCTGTTAATCATAGCAAAATAGGCGCGATAGGCAAGGGCTGTGCCATCTAACAGGAAAAGTTTCTCAGGCATGAGTTCAGTTCTTGGGAGCTTGATTATGTGTTATAGTAATCTGCCCGGGAGATGCCGGCCTCGATTTATCCACCCGTTTGATATTGGCAGGCTACCTCTGCAGGTCGATACTTTCCAGCAGTCCGGTAACCTCCTCCACAATATTTTCAGGAGTATAACCCAGTTTTTCAAAAATGATTTTGCAGGGTGCCGATGCTCCGAATTGATCCAGGCTGATGGATACACCATCCGTGCCGATCCATTCTTTCCAACCCATGGACGAGCCGGCTTCAACGGATATTCTGGGGATATTCCCGTTTGACAAGACCGAGGCACGATATGCTTCCGACTGACGCCGGAACAGTTCCCAGCTTGGCATCGATACCACACGAGCCTCTATCTGCCTTTGCTGCAGCAATTCTCTGGCGCCTATGATATGTTGTACTTCAGAACCACTGCCGATCAAAATGATATCCGGTTCGCCATGCTCGGCATCTTCCAGTATATAAGCACCCTTTTCCAGCAACGAAGCCGATGCAAAACGGGAGCGTCGATCCAATGTAGGCAAAGCCTGGCGGGTGAGTGCCAGCAAAGTCGGGCCGTTTGTTCGCTCCAAAGCCACTTTCCAGGCGCAGGCGGTTTCATTGGCATCACAGGGACGCAGAACCACGAGGTTGGGTATGGCGCGCAGAGAGGCAAGTTGCTCCACAGGTTGATGAGTTGGGCCATCTTCTCCAAGCCCGATACTATCGTGTGTAAACACCCCTATAGTAGGAATATTGGAAAGGGCGGCCAGCCGGATGGAAGGACGACAATAGTCAGAAAAAATCAAAAAAGTACCACCATACGGCCTCAGTCCGCCGTGCAGGGCAATACCGTTCATCGCTGCCCACATGGCATGTTCACGCACGCCATAATGAATATACCTTCCTGTACGATCTTCGGCCGAATAGATTCCGACCACTCCTGATTTGGTATTGTTACTGGGGGTCAAATCCGCAGAACCTCCAATCATATTGGGCAGGGCTTTCAGACAGGCATCCAGCACCATGCCGGACGCTTTTCGTGTTGCCATTCCGGCAGGATCCGCTTCAAATTCTGGCAGAATATCGGCTATGCCATGCTGGACTTTTTGTGTGCACCGGTGGAACAGCTCTGATTTTTCCGGATGACGGGCGCTGAGTTGATCCAGCTTCTGATGCCATGCCTGTTCAAATTTTTTTCCCCGGGCACCAGCCTGGCGATAAAAGGACAAAACCTCGGAGTCAATCTGAAAAACCCGGTTCGGATCCAGGCCCAGTTTTTCTTTGGTCATTCTTATTTCATCGTCACCGAGAGGAGCTCCGTGAGAGTCGGCCGTGTCCTGTTTATTCGGGCTCCCAAAACCGATATGTGTCTTGCAAAGAATCAGAGAAGGCTTTTCCATTTCCTTTTGTGCTTCTTTGGTAGCACGGCGAATGGCTTCCCGGTCATGCCCGTCAATGGCCATACAATGCCACCCATATGCCTCAAAGCGGCGTGCCACATCTTCCGTAAAGGCGAGTTGCGTTGATCCGTCAATCGTAATGCCATTATCATCGTAGAAATAAATCAACTTACCCAATTTCAGATGCCCGGCCAGCGAAGCGGCTTCATGGCTAATCCCTTCCATAAGATCACCGTCACTGACAATGGCATAGGTATAATGATCGACCACGGAAATATCATCCGTATTGATACGTGAAGCCAGGTGTGATTCTGCAATGGCAAAACCAACTCCATTGGATAATCCTTGTCCCAGGGGGCCGGTCGTTGTTTCCACCCCTTCGGTTACCCCATATTCAGGATGGCCCGGAGTTTTGCTTTCCCATTGCCGGAAGAGCTTAAGCTGTTCCAGGGAAAGGTTATAGCCGGTCAGATGCAACAAACTATAAAGCAACATAGAACCATGGCCGGCGGAGAGGACAAACCGGTCACGGTCAAACCATTGCGGATTTGAGGGATTATGCTTTAAAAATTCCGTCCAGATAACAAACGCCACATCTGCCATACCCATGGGCATACCCGGATGACCGGATTGGGCTTGTTGAACAGCATCCATAGCCAGTCCCCGGATCGTATTAACACATCTTTGTTGCAAATTATTTGATATCTGACTGTTCATTACATCTGAATAAATAGTGTATAAATAAATAAATGAATGCTAGTCATGAGAATACGATGTTCCCATATTTAAGGCAAAAAAAAACTCCGGCAAGGCAAGCCGGAGTTAAAAAAAACAGGTTATGATTCAGTAAACCAGAAAGCCGGAATCAGGTGTCAGTTACATTCCAGTTCATGCTCAATTTCATGTTCGGCAGGTGCCTGGAAATCTCCGACCAAAGCATTTTCAAAGGCACTGCATGCTGCGGTACTGTTTTCAAGCCCCTTATTTGCAATACCGAGTTCAAAATAGATCCTGGCTTCGTCTGCACGTCCACCGGTCTCCATTTCCAACGCTCTTTCCGCACTTGAAAGAGCCTCATTGTGTCGTCCCAAAAAATTATATGCTTCAGCAAAGCGATAGTGCATACTTGCGCTTTCACCAAAATCGGAGGCTCTGTTCAGAAGCTCAAGTGCTCTGTTGTAATTTTCTTCCGTAATCTCTTCAGAGGCGAGGAAAACCAGATGGTCCCTTGCCGCATTCTGTCCACGTTCCACATGCTCCTGATTCCCCTCCTGCCGTGCCAGGTCTATGGAAATATCAAAATATTCCAAAGCCTGCTCCAGATCATTATTTCGCCGATGGACAAGCCCAATTTGATAATAGGCACTTACATAGGACGGGTTCAGCTGAATGGCCCATTCATAATTTTCGAGTGCCGCTTCATTGTTCTCATCACGATAATACTGGTTCCCCAGATTCAGATAAAGTGCCGGAAGATTTCCACGGGCACGGCTTGCAATCTGATCATCACCGTATTGTTCGGCAAGTACGATCGTCTCTTCAAATGCATCTATCGCTTCTTCCAGATTACGCTCCCTGATAAACTGGGCACCATGCATAAATGCCAAACGGGGAATCTGGCCGATGGCTCGATTTCGGATATCGTCTGCTTCGGGACCGACCTGTTCGGCGATGGCAACGGCTTCCTGGAATTTAGCAATAGCCGCAAGGTTATCACCCTCCTCGTTAAACAATGCGAACCCTTCGTTAAACCTGGCTATAGCGTCTTCCCGGGTCTGTGCCTGGGAATAATCGATGGCAATGGCCATAATCAGGCAGGCAGAAAGCAAAGCCATGGAGCTTTTTACAGCATTCATAATCAACATGTTAGATTAATGTGTTTTATTAACAATGATAAAAAAACGTACCTGATGGCAGGTTCGTATTATCAAGTTGCACAACTTGCAAGTTTAATGCTTTTTTATTTTTAATAAAAACAGAAATATGAATGATTAAAAATTGGGTTGCAGATTCCTGTTCTGATAAAACTCAAATATAATATTTGCAGCTTCCTCCGGGTTGTCGGTAAGATGGAACAGCTCCAAATCTTTCGCATCGATGGTTTTTTGTTCCACCATGGTTTTTTTCATCCAGTCGATCAATCCTCCCCAGTACTCTTTACCCATCATAATTATGGGGAATTGGTGTATTTTATGAGTTTGTATCAGCGTCAATGCTTCGAACAGTTCGTCGAGGGTCCCCAATCCGCCGGGAAGGACAATGAAACCCTGTGCATACTTGACAAACATGACCTTTCGTGCAAAAAAATAGTTAAATACAATCCGGTAATCCTGCTCGATATATTTATTGTTATTTATCTCGTGCGGCAGGGATATACAGAGTCCTACCGAAGTTCCACCTGACTGCTGTGCTCCACGGTTTCCGGCTTCCATCAATCCCGGACCGCCACCGGTAATAATTCCAAACCCGATCCTGGTAAGCATACGCGCTGTTTCTACCGCCATAGAATAATACCGGCTATCCTCATTCAAACGGGCGGACCCGAAAAAAGATACGGACGGACCGAGACGCGACATCTTTTCATAACCGTCTACAAATTCGCCCATTACTTTAAATACACTCCAGACATCTTTTTCAAACCGGGCATCGTACCTGTTCTGTATCTGTTTGCGTTTCTTTTCCATATAATGTGTTATTCAGGGAAGGTTGACTCTTAACGAAACTGCTACTCCGTTTCCTAACAGGGAACCTGCAGTGAATGTTTGTATTCCGGGATCCACCTGTGACGACCATGCGTCGCCGGCCATTGAAAAACGGGCATGCATGGGAACCACACGGACACTCGCACTCAGATCGTCGCTGACATCAAAATCTCTCATATGTGCAAAAACATACGCATCCACGATGTTCAATCCATAGACCAGTACAATTCCAATAAAGGAGAAATCCCGTCTGTTTCTAAACAAATTTCGATTATATCTCATTGATTCCGGATTTTGATTCGGATCGATATAGCCGGGTGTGGGGCCGAAGCGCTCATCTCCATCCGGATTTTGACTATTATAATAGGCAGCACGAAAATCACGATAACTCTGGTCCATCCGGATGCCAAAGTAGGTCAATCCACCCAGCAGCCCATAAATGACAGGAACTTTCCAGATCTGGCGATTGACGATCTGTCCCCATCCCGGCAGCATGATGGATTTTCGCAAAACCACAGAGGGATCGGGAACAGTATCCGGTGGCTGTTGGTACACATATTCTCCAGGCAAGATACCGATGTACTCGTACTCAATTAACGGCTCCTGTAAGGCGTCAAAGCCCTCTGACTGTAAATTGAATGAAGGTGTGGCAGCTTCAGCCCACCCCGGTTGCGCCAACCATATCAGGCAGACAAAAAGCAATGATCCCATATACTATCCATCCCGTTGAAGTTCGTCCCTAATCAGCCGATTCAAGCATTGATATGATACGTTCAAGATCGTCATCCGAATAATACTCAAATCGGATTTCACCACCCTTTTGCTTCTTTTTTATCTGAACGCGGGTACTGTATTTATTTCGAAGGCGGCTGGATATTTCCATCAGCTGCACGTCTTTCTGATCCTTATCAGTGAGCAGTTTATTCTGTGGTTTTTTCTTTATCTCCAGTTTACGGACGGCATCTTCAATCTGGCGTACAGACCAATCCTCTTCAACCACACGTTTGAGCAACTGGTCCTGGACTTTGGAATCCTCCACAGTAATCAGTGCCCGTGCATGTCCGGTTGAAATGGACTGTGATTTAAGAGCCGACTGAATGGACGCTCTCAGATTGAGCAGGCGCAGCATATTGGTAACAGTCGTTCGGTTCTTACCTACTTTTTTGGCTACCTGATCCTGGGTATACGAACACTCTTCAAGCAGGCGTTTATAGCCAAGTGCCACTTCGATAGGGTTCAGCTGTTCCCTCTGGAGGTTTTCAATCAGGGCAAACGCTATGATGTCATCGTCGTCCGCTTCCCGGATATACGCAGGAATAGTGGAAATTCCAGCCATTTTTGTGGCCCGTAACCTTCGTTCGCCGCTGATCAATTCAAATCGATTGCTTCCGATAGTCCGGACGGTAATCGGCTGGATCAATCCGTGCATGCGAATCGAATCGGACAACTCCTGCAATTTGAATTCATCAAAATCTTCCCGGGGTTGATGGGGATTGGGCCGAATATCGGTTACCGGAATACTCATGGTCACATTCACGCGATGCAATGTGCGATTGTCCATGGACGACTGTCCTTCAGCGGCAGAACTCCCCTGTCCGGATTCATCATATTCCGGGAAAAACGCTCCAAGACCTCTGCCTAATACTTTTTTAGCCATGGTGATATCTCTACCTGTTTAACTGGAGGCCGGTTTGTTTTGCTCGGCAAATACCGAGCTTTTTTTGAAGAGTTTCTTATTGCGTTCCACAATTTCCCTGGCCAGGGCCAAATAGTTTTTTGAGCCGATGGATATGGAATCATACAATAATACCGGTTTGCCAAAGCTGGGAGCTTCCGCGAGGCGCACATTCCGGGTAATCACGGTTTCAAAAACCTTTTTGTCAAAATAGCGCTTGACCTCGTCGGCAACCTGATTGGAAAGACGAGTGCGGGTGTCATACATTGTAAGCACCACACCCTCAATATCCAGGGTGGTGTTAAGATTCTGGCGAACAATTTTGATGGTATTAAGCAGTTGTCCGAGGCCTTCGAGCGCGAAATACTCACATTGTACGGGAATAAGCACAGAATTGGATGCCGTAAGTGCATTGATGGTCAACAGACCAAGTGAAGGAGGACAATCAACGATGATAAAATCGTATTCATCGCGCAATTCGTGTATGGCGGACCGCAATATTTTCTCTCTCTGTGGACGATCTACCATTTCAATTTCAGCACCTACCAGATTGATATGAGAAGGAACAATATCCAGAAAAGGCAGCTCGGTTTTCATTACCGTTTCATTTATCAGGCTTCCTTCGACCAACACCTGGTATATGGTCTTCTCTATGGCCCTGGACTCAAAGCCTGTGCCGCTGGTAGAATTACTTTGCGGATCAATATCGATAAGAAGTGTGGTGTGTTCAATGGCCGCAAGACTTGCGGCAAGATTGATCGCGGTTGTTGTTTTGCCAACACCACCTTTCTGGTTTGCTACTGAAATTACTTTTCCCATAAAGGCCGTTAAAAAGAATGAATTCCGGATCCGAAACAGACGGGATTGTCATGAATGCGGCACCCGGTTGATAAAGGTAAGAATATAATCAGAAAGGTGGCACCTGTAAACCGGGATTGTCTGAAATACACCGGGAGGTAAGCAGCACAAACGAAAAACCGTAGATATCTCTTATAGGCGAGTCAGTATTGAGTTCCGGTCAGGTGGATGTCTTTCATCAAAGACGGGGCAACAACGGTGTGTCTGTTAGTACGCAAATTCCGGAAACCGTTGATATTAAGGGAGTCACGGGATCCCAGCATTTCCTGTTCTTCGGTTGATCCGAGGTAGATCATATTACTCCGGTCAATCCAGGGGCTGATCTGATCCCGGTTATTTTCTCTTTCGTTCAGGGAATAGACCGAAGGGAGATTCATGGCAGCCGCATGGGATTCCATCGTCCATTGTGTTCCCGCAGTTGCCGGTTCGGAATGGTTGTTGCGAGGTAATAAATAGGCTGTGGTAATAGATAAACTAAAAAGGACAACGGCAGCGGTTGCCATAAGGCCCGGATTCTTCCATTGCCGGCCGAAGAAAAACTGCTGTTGATTTGCATGTTCTCTGGCCTGACTCAAAATAGCATCAGTAAGATTTTCTGAGGGTTGCAACTCAGGCATCTTTTTCAGTTTCCGCCAGGTGCTTTTCAGGCTTTCAACCTCAATCAGCAGGTTCTGATCATCGATCATCGCCTGCTCTACGAGTATATTTTCCGAAGGATCAAGCTCGTCAAAGACGTACTTCACACATAGTTCATCGACGCTCGACATATTTAACTTCTTTTCCATGTTCCTTGTCAAACATTTTTCTCAGGTTAATAAGGGCATACCGCATTCGCCCAAGTGCCGTATTAATAGACACATTGGTCAACTCGGCAATCTCCTTAAACGACATTTCATAATAGTGTCGCAACATAACAACCTCTCTTTGCTCTTTGGGGAGGCTCGAAATATGCTTCATGAGGCTGTCTTTCGCCTCATTATTTTCAATTACTTCCTGCGCGTCTCTGTCCGTCTCGTCGGTTAACCGGTCGTAGAAATCATAGTCCGGATCATCTTGAGAGTTGACATCGACAAATCTTTTTTTCTTGCGGAGGTAGTCAATAGTCGCATTGTGAGCGATACGCATGACCCAGGCGATCCATTTACCCTGTTCGTTATAGGTTTCATCCATTTTGGTGATGACCTTGGTAAATGTCTCCTGGAAGATATCATTGGCAATTTCCGCATTTCCTACCATGCTGTAGATATAGGAGTAGATTTTAGACTGATGACGATTCAAAAGCTCTTTGAACGCATCCTGATCATTGTGCTTGCGATAGCGTTGCACCAGATCATGGTCATCAACTTGCTGTAAGGAAGTATTTTGTTTTTGCGACATCATATAGTCCTTTAAACGCTGAGTGTTTTTTTCATATTGCCTTATGCAGGCTGGTTCCGGAAAAGAACAGTAACTATTTGACTATAGGCCAACTATATTTAGGGTGATAGTGATAGAGGTTTGTCGCATTATTATACAACTATAATGCTTATTCCATCATTTCGCAACAATTGATTTATAAATAAATCCACAAAAATCAGCGGATCGTATCACTTATTACATATGCCGCCTGTGTTGCAACTACTTATAAAACGAAATTTATTCTAAAGCGGTTTATTCAGGCGTTATTTTTATCAACAAGCGATGTATTAAAATGGTTCTGGATGATTCCGGCAACTTTTTTCCCGGCTGTTTCCTGCAATACCTGTGGGTCCTGATCAAGAATGCCCGATACCGACCCGAATTTCCTGATCAATTTTTCTGCGGTTTTTCGGCCTATGCCTGGAATGTGCTCCAACTCTGACAGAAACGTTTTTTTACTGCGCTGTTCCCGGTGAAAGGTAACGGCAAACCGGTGTGCTTCATCCCGGATTCGCTGCAATAATTTCAGGCTGGAGGAAGTTTTCGGAATCATCAGCGATTCGGACCATTCAGGGATAAAAACTTCTTCCAGCTTTTTGGCCAGTCCGATAACCGGTATCTGATCTGACAGGTCCATTTCACGCAATACTTTAACGGCACTTGAGAGTTGTCCTTTGCCCCCGTCCACCACAATCAGACCCGGTAGTTGTCCGCCCTCCTTCTTCAAGCGTTGATACCGCCTTCCGAGCACCTCGCGCATGGATGCAAAATCATCCGGGCCGGTTACCGTTTTGATATGAAATCTTTTGTATTCACTCTTGCGTGGACGTCCGTCCACAAAACAGACCATGGATGCCACAGGATGCGTACCCTGGAAGTTGGAAATGTCGAAACATTCAATACGACGTGGAGGTTGTGGTAACATCAATTCTTTCCCCAGTGCAAGAACCGAATGTGGAATACGTCCCTGGTCAGCTTTTATCTGCTCCAACAGCCACTCTTTGAGCAACAATTTTGCATTGGATACCGCCATACGGATCAACTGTGCTTTTTCCCCTCGCTGAGGCGACACTATCGGGACTTTTCGGCCTTTGTTCTTCCATAACAATTCAAACAGGGGTTCTTCATCGTCCGGTTCGTGGCTGCTGCATACCTCATCGGGAATATGGCCCGCCATGTCACTTGCATAGTAATCCTCCATAAATAAGCGTACCAGTTCGGATTCGGTAAACCCTTCGATATTTTTCACATATCTGTGGTATTTACCCAGCAGTTTTCCTTCACGGATCTGTAACAGCACTCCACAGGCGATATTCTCGTTCCAGTCGGCTTGCAGAGCAAACATATCCCGGTCGAGCCCGTCGCTTGCAACCATTTTCATCCTGGCGCTGTATTTTTCCAGGGCTAAAATCCCGTTCCGAACCACTGCCGCCCTTTCAAATGCAAGGCCTTCCGACAAGTGCTCCATTTCCTGTTTGAGGTCGCGGATCAAATCCTGTGTTTTCCCATTCAGCAACCGGACCACCTGATTCATTTTATGCTGATATTCTTCCAGGGGCAGCTCCACCGAGCACTTTTCGAAATAATCCTCAAAACATTTCCCCCACCGGGGTATGCCTTTGCTCCGGTCAATCATTCGGGAAGAACAGGCACAGGTGCACAAATGAAAGGTTTTCCGGATCGTCTCCAGCATGACTTTCATTTTTCCGACATGGTCATACGGGCCATAATAGTGGCTCCCGTCCCGGATTACCGTTCGTGTCGGGAAAACGCGTGGACGATCTTCGCAGGTCACACAGATATAGGGATAAGTCTTATCATCACGGTAGAGAATATTGTATCGCGGATGGTATTTTTTAATGAGGTGGTTTTCCAGAATTAGGGCTTCAGCTTCGGAGTCTGTTGCAATAATTTCCAGATCGGCAATTTTTCGCACCATAGCACGGATTTTCCCGTTGTGATCTTTGGCACTTTGAAAATAAGACCGGACCCGCGTCTTCAATCGTTTTGCTTTTCCGACATAGATCACCTCCTTTCCAGCGTTTTTAAACAGATAAACACCGGGGTTTGATACCAGATGATCAAGTTTCTGCTGTAATGTTTTGTTCATACTCACGTGAAAACGGGATATGGTTGACGCATCATATATTATCTCATCGCTGCAAAAATAATTTTACCATTATGTGTTCCGTATCGCGTCTATTTTATGGTATTATGAATCGTAAAAATAACATAACAATAATTGAGCTACATGATTTTCGAAGTCTATCAAAATATTGAAATTGTTTTTGAAGACAATCACCTGCTGGTAATCAACAAACCCGGACGAATGCTCTCCCAGGGTGATGTAACCGGTGACGAGGATGTTCAATCCATATTAAAAAAATATCTCAAAGAGAAATATAAAAAGCCGGGCAATGTCTTTCTTGCGCTGGTACAACGGCTGGACCGTACGGTTAGCGGCCTTATGGTATTGGCCCGGACATCGAAAGCCGCTTCACGTCTGTCACAACAGATCCGGAACCAGAATATGGAGAAAATGTATCTGGCTGTGGTAGAATCCCGGAACATCCCTCCCGGCAAACTGGTCCACTATCTTCGAAAAGATGAAAACCAGAAAAAAGCTTTCATTGTCGACAAACCCTCTCGCCACTCGCAAAAAGCAGAGCTCACTGTGCACCCGCTACAAACAAAAGGTTCCTTTTCCCTGATTGCGGTTCTATTGCAGACGGGGCGCTTTCACCAGATCCGGGCGCAACTGTCGGCCGCCGGAATGCCGATCACAGGAGACCGCAAATATGGAGGCCATGCTTCAACAAATGGTACCATTGCATTGATGTGCAACAAATTGAGTTTTCTGCATCCGACCCGGGATGAAGCCATGACGTTCACACTGCCACTGCCGAATAGCCCCCCATGGAGCCGGTTTCAGCCAATAACACAGGATGATTTACCGGAAGTTGAATCCGGGCACGGAACCGGAACCTAATCAGCCCAAACCGGCCTCATGTGAATTTGTGCGGGATCGGTACAGCTCTGAATTCAGCCAGCACCGCAAACAGAACGATCGAGCTGTTCATTAACTCCGGAACGACGGGATCATCTGTCAATTGTCAACCATTTCAACGCGTCTGATGAATTCATTCGGCCCCACAAATCCGATTATCCGTGCGTCGGCCACCTCCTCTCCCTGTTTATCGAGAAACACGATAGTCGGAACTCCCGCAATATTATACTTCCTGCGGAGTGCTTCCGGGCCGTCGGCATCGAAATGTGTCAAATCGACCTTCAACCTGACCATATCACTGGTTGCTTCGACCACTTCGGAATCGGTAAACGTCAGGCGTTCCAGTTCCAGACATGGAATGCACCAATCGGCATAAAAATCCATGACAACCGGTTTATCCCGGGCTTTTGCCTCCATCAGCCGATCCTCGTCATAAGGTTCCCATACCATTCCCTCTTTCTGGAGATTTATGATAAAAACAAACCCCGCAACAATAGCCAGTGTCCCAAACGCCATTTTAATTTTTGAAAAGACCGGGGTTCCGCGTCCCGAAGATTCCAAAAAGCCGAGGTAGATGCCCCCTGCGATCAATGCAATCGGAACCACCACATAGGCTTCAGTGACAGAAAAGAAGGGTATGATGAGATAAAACAGGGCCAGAGCAATCAATATCACACCAAATACTTTTTTCACCCAGACCATCCATATGCCTGATTTCGGCAGTTGGGGAAGGAGGCCTGAAAAAGTTCCGAGTATGAGATATGGCAGGCCCAGGCCGAGAGAAAGGATAAAAAACGACCAAAATCCGAACACAGGGTCTCCTTGTGCCCCAATAAAAGCCAGGAGCGCGATGATGGGAGGCCCGATGCATGGGGCGGCAAAAACCCCAACTACCAAACCGGAGAAATAGGTCCCCAGGAAACCGGTGGACCTCCCTCCCTTGCTGCCAATCCGGGAAGTGATCCAATAGGGCATCTGAATCTCATACACCCCAAACATACTCAGGGCGAGGGCAAATAACAGCAATCCGATCCCGCCGAGCACCCATGGATGTTGCAGCCAGGTACCGAACAGCTCTCCGCTAAAGGATGCCAGCACACCCAGGACACTGTACATGGTAGCAATTCCCAGCACATAGGTGGCCGCTTTGGAAAAGACCCGCATGAGATTGGGGTCATTTTGTCCCCCGAAAATAGATACGGTTACAGAGAGCATCGGATAAACACATGGCGTCAGATTCAGGGCAAGTCCAATAAGAAACAATGCCATAAATGTCAAAATCAATCCGCGATCCCGGAACATTAATTCGATTTCGTTCACCGATCCGGTTTGAACGGGGATCTCTGCTACGGACATCCCTGATTCGTAACCGTCAAAAATATTCTCATTTATGGCAGTAACCGGCCGGCCGGCACCGATAACTTCCATATCCAAGGTAAACGGGATATTTGACGGGGCCAGGCAATTCTGGTCATCACAAGCCTGAACACGGGCAGAACCGTCCAGTTGATAGCTGCCGGGCTCGAGTTCGGACGAGGCGCGAATATCCAGATATACCGGAGTGACTCCCTCATAAACAAGCAATGCTTCGCCGCCGGCAAAGGCAAATTCATATTTTTCGGGCACCGGATAGATGATATCGGCAACAATGAACCTGTTCCGGGCCTCCAACAATACCTCAGTACCTATAAGATAGTTCAGAGTGGGACGATGGGCATTGATATGCCAGTTATCGGCGATATGGAGCATGACTGCCGCCCTGAAAGTGTCACCGGGACGAACGGCATCAACGGACAGAAAAGTTTCAACCTCGACTTTTTCCGAACTTTCCCTCAACTGGGAATAGCTGTCAACGGGGTATAAGCCCGAAACACCAATAAGAACCACTATAAAAAATTTTATTAGCGGTATGGTATTCATCAATAGTGGAAACTCCTTAAACAAATTCAATCCCCTTAATTGGAATCGGTATATTGCTGGAAAGAAACATTTTGATAGCTTTCGGTTCCTACATAGGAAAGCATTCGGTGAAAGATATCTGCGTCAATGAATCCGGGCTGAGCCGCGATCGGTTCCCCTTCAGGGGAGATGAAAATAGTGGTCGGGAGTGTATTTACACCAAAGTTCATCGCCAGCTCTCTTTGAGTATAGTCCTCATTCAGGAAGGTGACCTTCCGTTCCGATTCGGAATTAATTCTAACCGGATGAAAATAACGATCGAGTGCATCCTGAACACGCTGGTCGGCATAGGTTTCCAGATTCATTCTGCGACAAAAACCACACCATTCGGCATATACATCCAGCACTATATATTTGCCATCATCCAGCGCTTTTTCCTGGGCCTTTTCAATGGACACCCAGAAGTCATACTGGCCGTTCTGTGATGATTGATCAGAAACATCATCACCGCCCCCGCAAGATGCCAGCAGGCTTATCACCAAAATCGACACTTTCATTATTTGCTTCATATGATTCATTCGAAGTTTAAAAGTTCACTCACACCGTATAACCCCTTCCCCGGCCTGTTGCGATGATCCGGCATCCAGTTCGTTAGAGACCGTTAACAGGATCGATGTCATTAGAACCTAACTTCCAAAAGGTTATTAATATTGTAAATAAATTTTGTTGTTTGAAGAGGCGGATCCGCATCCAACGTACAAACAAATTGAACAGAAAACCCGAGATGATCCGAAATTCGAAAGCGCAGCTGCCAGTCGGAAGTAAATCTCGGTGTAAAAAAGCGGCCGGGGCGAGCCTGATAATAGCTGATCGCTGCAACACCAAAATGATCGGACACTTGTCCGCGTATATTCAGGCTGGTAGTGGATTTCAGGTAAGAAAATTCCGCCCGTTCCTCCTCGTCATTATCCATCCAGATCTCATTTTCATACATAAAACCTGAACTGACAAACGCTGAAAAATGGTCGGTCTGATGCAATCGAATACGCAGGTTGGCTCCGGCGAGTGCCCTTCGTTTAAGTCCCCAGTCGAGATTGTACTGTATCTGCAGGAACATCTCGGGAGCGTATATCCGGTCCCGGTATAAAACGGACCTCAGATGCAAGAAGCCGTCGTTCAGCACATTGTCGCCTTCCACCCTTAAAAAATTATTACGGCCCAGCAGCAGGTAATCGTGATTTTCAGCGATATAAGTGAGATCGGCTGATGTGTTGAAACGTGTGACACGGGATTTATTCTGTGAAGTATTAAAACCGAATCCGAGCCCTCCGGCCCAGACGCCAACCGTGTCGGCCTCTACCCTGTGCCGCTCTACATTGATCACTTGTGCCCCGGCAACACGTGCTAACGCCAGCAGTATGATTGCTGATAACAAAAAGAAATATAACAAACGAAACTGGGGCATCAGGAAGCATCAGGTCTGGAACGGCAACTACAATTGGCTCAAACATGGGTAAAATACAAAGAATCAACGATAACTGATAACGGCAATGCAGCCGCATCCTTTTTCTTTTCTGCAAGTATGGAACGTTACATGGAAATAAACAGTTTATGTCTTCAAATTCTTCAGATATGTCTTTGTAAGGGCCTTGAGATAATTACCGTTCAGGTACCTTGCATTAACCCTCATCTGTATTGAGCAGTAGTTAACTATGGCTTTAACGCTACAAAAAAAAGCGGCATTGGAACTTGTCACTCCGATTGTAGATGGCGAAGCCACCGGGGAGGAAGAGAAAGCGTTTTTTAAATATATCGAAAGCCATTGGGACGTGCGCCTTCGATATGAAGAGGAGGAATGGCTCAAACAGCGGGTCCGGGAACAATATCCACGTAAACGGCTGCCTGTTCAAGCCAGATTGAACGTTGAACAAATGATTCAAAAACTGGCTGAAGAGGAGCGGCAGTCGCAAAGCCTTTCGGGGAATATCGATCATGGGGATAATGCCTTGAATGCCCCGTTTATCCGGGAAATAACAGGCCTTTTCGGCCTGAAACAACCGAGGATTACGGTTGTGGAAGTGCCTCAAAAACAGAGGTGACATGGGGGTCGAACTCCTCCTGAAAAAACTCAAAATAAATAATATTACCGATCCTCTCCAGCACTTTGGCTTCCCTGATGATCTCCTGATACGTATCGTAGCAATCCAGGGCATCGCTTCCTTTTCCCAGATCTTCTGCGGTAACCGGAACGGCGCAATCGATTTCCTGTTGATTGGAAACATTCAACCGAAATTTTCCGTCATCCTTTTCCGATTCTGCCAGGGTAAACAGGGCAAGGCGTTTGGGAGCACGCGGCCATTCCTCCCTGAGCTTGCAAAAAACCCGCTTGACCACAGCATGAGTAACCAGATGATCGTGAAAACCGCTTATTCCATGCACCGCATACGTGACTACCACATCGGGTGCAATCTCCCGGATATGCTCTTCCGTTACGGCCTCCAGTTCCAGCGGGTTCAACTCCTTCAGGCCACTATCGGGTAAATCCAGCACCTTCATACCGGTGAGTTGCAGGGCCTTCGCCACACGGAGCATTTCACGATATCGAACCTCCCCCATTTTTTCAACAGAATACCCCAGTTTGAAACGCACTTTTGTAGCTCCTCCCTTCGTATAGGTGAGCAGAAAGACTTCATGGCCCGCTCTCAACTGGGCAGCCATGGCAGGTGCAGGGCCGAAAGATTCATCATCCGGATGCGGAAAGATGTACAGTACTTTCATCCGTAAGTAATGTTAAAATTTATCAGGACAGATAGAGCATCCATGGGTTAATCAGGCGTCTGTGCGTCAGAGTTTGATGACATGGAGGGTTCATTAATGATTTTCATAGGACTTGCCGGATTGTGTCGTATTCTGGATCAGCTTCCTGTAAAAAAGGATCATCTCGTGGTAGTTCTCTTTTGAAAGTCGTTCATTTGTTCCATGAACGCGATCAAGATCACTTTCCTCGGCCCGGAGAGGAATAAACCGATAGATGTTATCGGTCAACGCGGAATAGTGACGGGCATCGGTGGCTCCTACCATAAGGGTAGGTGCAACGACCACTTCGGGAAAGACCTGTTTGATGGTATTTCTTAAGGATTTGTAAGCTGTATGTTCCATGTCTGAAATGTGCGACGGATCTATTGAACCAAACAATACACGAATTTCCACTCCGCAATCCCGAATCGTTTCCTTTACATGGGTGATGACACGCTCAATGGTATCGTTGGGATGAATACGGAAATTGACTATGGCGCGGGCCTGGGTAGGCAGCACATTTTCTTTTACCCCCGACTCAAAAATAGTTGTGGCAATGGTTGTGCTCAATGCGGCTTTTGTAGCAGGTCTCCGGGCGAGTTCCCGCTGAACCAGCGGGCGAAACAGCCACAGGTTAGCCATGATGACCCGATATAAAAACGGCATTTGGGGGCCAATGGATTCCATGGTTTTCTTTACGAGGCCGGTAACCTTGCCGTTCATAGGGTTGTTTTCCAGGCGATATATCGCTTCACTGAGTACAGCGATCGCTGTGATACCTTGCGGAACCGAAGAATGCCCGCCCTCCGAATTGCTGATCAGCTCCAGGCTGAGATACCCTTTTTCGGCAACAGCGACGAGCGCCACAGGATTGGGCAGTTCGGGCATGACATCATGTACAATAGGAGTTCCCTCATCCAATAGGAATTCGAGTTCCACACCACGATCTTTCAGGGCCTGTGCAATTCCAAACGCTCCCCTGTCGCCATCCACCTCCTCATCATGGCCAAATCCCAGAATGATGGTTCGTTCCGGGGTGAACTCATTTGCCAGCAACATTTCAACGGCTTCCATGATGGCCAGAAGCCCACCCTGTACATCCATGGTGCCTCTGCCCCAGATATAGCCGTCGGAAATTTTTCCTTCAAAAGGCGGGTGTGTCCAATCCTTTTCTGTGCCCGGTTCCACGGGAACAACATCAAGATGACAAGTCAACATGACCGGCTTGAGTTCGGGGCGTGATCCTTTCCAGGTAAAGATCAGACTGTAATCATTGACCACTTCCTTATCCAACTTCTCATGGACAAGCGGGAATTCAGATTGCAGAAAACGGTGCATACTGATGAAAGCACCGGCATCGAATTCGTCATATGACTGGGTGGAAATCGTTTCAAAACGAATAGCGCCGCTCAGGCGTTTTACCGCTTTATCGATATCCACTCTCGAAGAAAGTTGATGGTTCTTGCTTCCATGATGCCGGGTGTACTTTAACGTTCTGACGAGCAGTACAATAACCAACATCAGAAGCATCAAAAAAGAGACAACGATAATAGGGACAACCATATAAGACATTCGAAAATGTAGGTACTACATTATATAGCAACCAAGTAAATTAACTATACCGGAAGGTCAAATGAAAGGAGGAAGTTATAATAAACAATAACTTCTCTTTTCGGGAGGAATTCTTTGTAACTGGCGCAACTCACCTGTTATACGTCTGTATAATAATTAAAAAGAAAGGAGTCCCTTCTGCATGGGAAACAGAACACATCCGATTCTGACAAGGAATCAGATGTATAGGCAAAACTATGGGAAGAGCGGAGGCAAGAATATGATACGGCCTTGCCTTAAAACCTCATATTTTTATCACTTCCTTTGCTTGCAATCCTTTGTCACTTTCTGCAACAGTAAACTCTACTTTTTCACCTTCATTCAATACCCGGTATCCCTCAGTCTGGATTTCACTAAAGTGGACAAACAGATCCTCGCCACTTTCCCGGCTGATAAAACCATAACCTTTGGCACCGTTAAACCATTTTACAACACCGGTTTCGCGTTCTTCTGACATGATTTGTAATACTCTTTCGTTATTATTTATGGTAATTGGTAACTAAAGTTTCAGTTATATTCC
This sequence comes from Balneolales bacterium, assembly GCA_040905705.1. Lineage (GTDB taxonomy): Bacteria > Bacteroidota > Rhodothermia > Balneolales > Natronogracilivirgulaceae > JBBDQZ01. The sequence goes on along the minus strand of JBBDQZ010000063.1, from coordinate 21 downwards.
TGACAACTCATTGTTGCATAG
>JBBDQZ010000062.1:0-82411 GCA_040905705.1 Balneolales bacterium | reverse complement strand
AAATTGATCAAAATTTTAATTCAAACTAAACCGATAGGTTTTTAGTAGGACCCAATAAATACTTTTTTTCAAAACTGCTAATTACAAAAACTTAAGATTGGCAAAACCGGCTCGATAATTCCAATTAACCACATAGAAACCGATGCTCTCATTAATTGAATCAGGCATCAACAAACATTAACAAACACAAACGAGGAGAACATCATGTCAAGTTTTGGTGATCTTAACAGAGTCAATACCAACATTCAGTCAATGGACTCTCAACTCTCGCTGAACCGCATCAATCGCAGTTTGGCTGAGAATCAGTTACGTATGTCTACCGGTTTGCGAATCAATCGCGCCGAAGACGATGCCGCCGGCTATTCCATTGCAACCAAATTGAGCAGCCGGGTTGCTGGTCTTTCCCAGAGCCTGCAAAACGTGGGCGATGCCAAATCTGTTTTGGACATTGCAGAATCCAGTTTCGATACGATCGTAGACAGTTTGATCGAAATGAAAGGACTGGCCACACAAGCCGCTAATGATACCCTTGGTGAAACCGAACGGTCATATATCGGTGATCAGATCAAAGCTCTTGGTGATGGCATTAATGAAATCGCCAACCAGACCATTTTCCAGGATTTTGAACTGCTAAACGGTAGCGGTAATACCGGTGGAATGTCCCTCACTTTCCAGGTTGGGGAACGCGCCGATGATACCATCGAAACCACAATTAACGCTGTTAATGTGGGCACACTGTTTGCAGGCTCAACTTCAGGCACAGCTGATCTTGGAGCCGCCACCAGTGCGGGTGGAGCCATTGCTGATGGTGGCGCGATAACGGCCACATCCGCTACTGCCGGTTCACAGGGAGTGCTTGCCTTTTCGGTTGGTTCCACCAACGCTACGGCAGCCGACTATCGTGCTTTCATTAGCTCTGTAGACACCGCCATTGACGCCATGTCCGAAAGGGTAAACGATATCGGTATCACACAGTCATCGCTGAGCGTCAGGGAGGTAACCCTGTCCCAGTCGATCAGTGCCAACCAGTCTGCCGTAAGCCGGATCATGGATACCGACTTTGCCAAAGAACAAAGTGAGTCCATCCGATTGCAAATCCTCCAACAGACAGCTACCTCCGCATTGGCGCAAGCCAATATGGGACCGCAGTCTGTGCTTGGGTTTCTTGGATAATGATCTATTCCTTTCCGGGTTATCCATAGTGGATAACCCGGATGAAAACCTCCTATTCTCCGGTTTGAGTAAACAGGAGAATACCCCTCATATTCTCCGGTTTGAGTAAACAGGAGAATACCCCTCACTGAAAAACGGACTGTCCTTTACCGGGCAGTCCGTTTTTTATATTCACAAAACCGTTTATTCTATTGGTTTTGATTATCGATTCTTCCTGCCTGGTATATTTTACAACTCTTTGAAGAGAAGACGGATATAAGTTCCCTTATTATTTCGTATCTCCAGGTCTCCTTTAAGCTGTTGACTCAAACCCCAAATCAGATTCATACCCAGTGAATAATTGCTCTTTTGGGATATCACCTCTTTGGGCAATCCCTTACCATTATCTTGATAAAGCAATTCCAGGTAATCTCCCTGCCTCTTGAACGAAAGTTGAATATTGCCCTTTGACCGGTTGTCAAATGCATGTTTATATCCGTTTGTAAGCAATTCATTGGCCAGCAATCCGCACGGGATTGCCTGTGTTATTTCAAGATAGACACCTTCAGCTTCCACCGTAGTCTCAACAGGAACATCATATTCTCCAAAATAATTTTTAGTATAAATTGCCAACTCCTTCAGATATGCACCGAAGTCTATTTCTGCAAATGTATCCATCTGGTACAATCTTTCATGAATCATTGACATCGAGCGGATCCTGTTTTCGCTATCCTTAAGCAGTGTAATAATCTTGGGATCGGTTTGCTCTTGTGCCTTGAGAGAAAGCATACCTGAGATTACAGCCATATTGTTTTTCACGCGATGGTGGATTTCCGCATGGAGTACATCCTTTTCCCGAAGCGATTTTTTAATGGCTTCTTTGGATATTTTTGCTTCGTTGATATCCTGAGAAAAGGTAATCACTTGTTCAACTCTGCCATCAATGTCGTACAGCGGAGCCGCCGACATGCTGATGTAAATAACGGATCCGTTTTTTCGCCTCCGTTCAAGCTCAATTCCATAGATATATTCACCGGCCAGAACGCGGTCAAGTAATGCAAAATACTGCTCTTTAAGGTGAGGCGGTACATGAGGTGGCGGTTTGCCTATCACCTCATTGCGATTCCATCCAAAGTTTTTCTCGGCAGCGCGGTTCCAGAGTGTAAGCCGGCCATAAGTATCCAGACTCGAAATCATCAATGGAGAACTTTCAATAAGCGCCTGGAGTCGTTGACTATTCTGCTCCATAGTAAATTCGGTGTTTTTACGCTCGGTCAGATCATACAAAGTCCCGTAAATATGCGGGGATTTATGTTGCTTATCCGTGATTACTTTGCACGACCATTCCAGCCAGCGTATATCTCCCTCTTTGGTGGTCAACCGGTATTCTTTGTTGGAAAACCCTTCTTCTTTTTTAACCATTCTCCTAAAACTCTTGTCCAGAATTTCACGTTCATCCAGATGAACAAAATCCGTTAACTTACGGCCAATACTTTCGGATACCTGGTAGCCGGTTATGGTTTCCCATGAGGAATTCAGATAATCGATAACACCGTTGCCATCAATCTGGAAAACAATTTCACGGATATTACCGACCAGTGTTCGATATCGATTCTCACTTTCCAATATCGATTGCTCCATTTCTCTCTTAAGTATATAATGGCCCAATGCACTGGCAAGTGTCTTCATAATCTGAACCAGCTCTTCCGGCCATTGATCATCATTTGAACAGTTACCCAAACCGATCATACCCCATAAACGCCCCTCAACCTGAACAGGAACCAGCATCATTACCCGTGTTTTTTGCTTTTTTAAAAAGCTCTGAAGAGGTCCTTCATCAAGATTATTGGATACAATTTGCACAACTTCACCCTCTGTCAGACGTTTTGCCAAATCTTGACTCAACTTATCCAGCCGAATATTTTTATTAACCGCCTTATGCAATGATTTCAAAGAATTGACTCGGACCCACTCATACTTCAATTCGCTGAGACGGCCGAAGCCAGACTTTTCGTTGCGGAACAAATATGCACGGTCAGCAGCACTTGCAAGGCCAATAATTTTAAGAAACTCATTTATTGCTTTGTCAAATTTCATATCCGGCAGCAACTGATATATGGACTGCACCATACCACGTAACACGGTTGTCAGATATTGAAGCTCCTGATTTGTCTTGAGATAGAGTGTATAATCCTGATAACTACCTTCATAACAAACAATTTGACCCTGTTCATCTTTGACCGTTCGGGAATTACTCAATAACCATATTTTTGTTCCCTCTTTTTGAAATGCCTGAAACATAAAATTTTTCACATAGCCGTTAATGCGCATCGCCTCATTAAAATCAGCCAGTCTTTCCGGTTCCACAAAAATCCGTCTGAAGTCCTTGACACGACGATACATATCCTCCACCGAAGAGTATCCCAAAATCCTCGCAACGGCCGAATTTACCCACAGCGGTTTCCCGTCTGTTTTTGTTTGCGCTATTCCGATACCGGCCTGTTCAAACATTTCCTGATATCGATTACGTGACCGGATCAAGGATTCTTCATACCGTTTCCAGCTATTTTCAACATTATAGCTCATATAACCGATGAAAAGAAAGCCGAAAACAAGGACTCCTGATAAAAACAGGATGATATAAAAATCAAACTGTTTCTCCTTCTGATCCAACACATTCTCAAATTCCTCATTCCAGGCCTGATTTTCCAGGTTCATATTTTGAAGTTCTCTCAGATAATCCAAATATCTATCGGCAATCATCAGATCATTCACGTGATCCCGCAACAATCTGCGAGCCACGTCCATTAACTGTGATTGATAATCGGCAACACTCCCTGAGACTTCCAGTCCCTCATATAAAAACGGGAATAACGCTACACGATTTCTCAAACGCATGGATTGTCGCATCCTTTGCTCCGAGAATCCCATTTGTTCAAAAATCTCTCTAAAATATTGCTGATCCTGCTCCCTGTCTTCAATTTGACGTATTGCATCCGTCAGCTCAATAATGAGGAACGACACACTGCGAAAGCGCTGTATATCCCGGACGTGGCCGGATACAGTATAATTGGCAAGGTGCATGGAAGCTTCCGTCTGAAGGCGATATACCTGCTTGTTCACTTGATGCAGTGTACGATAGGGCTCTTTCAATTCCATCCAAATATACAAGGTTGCCATAGCAACTATTAACAGCCCCAATGACCCTAAAATCAGATACCGGTAAATTTTTACTTCTTGAATGGTCTTCACTTTTTAGACATAATAATAAGGTATTAAATATGAGGGCTTCCATGATTGAACATCTATCCGTTTTTCCATAATCAATATACCTTCCTGCTTATACATAGACTCCATTGAAGAATCTGATGAGACTCAAAATTACTTAAATATGGAAGCCGCCCCCTGAATAAGAATTATTTTCGGTTCGACCTCATCCAGAATAACTCCGGATGGATTTTATCCAGATCATATTTCTGTGATACGATCATCTCTTTCAAATTCGGATCACCGGCAAGCCCTTTCTTTACATACAACAGCATATTTTGTTTATAGATAACATTTACAGAATCATCATTCCAGATCAGCGGCCTGATCATATCTACTGCGACGTAGCCGTGTGATAAGAATCGATCCGCCCAATAATGTTGAGGTTGCTCGTTAATATGACCTGTGCCTCCTTGTGCTTTGACGGCGGCAGAGAAAAGAACCCGATCACTTGCTTCCGTCAAGGATGCCACCAATTTTTCCCCCATATCTTTTGAGATATGTTCAGCAACTTCAATACACAATGCAAGGTCATATTTTTGCTTTGGCTTGTAATTTTTTTTATTGAAATCATGAACTAAAAAGTCTTCCCTTTTGATCTCCAGCAAATCTTTGTTCACCCAGGGACCGTCAATACCACACAAATCCCTGACTCCCAGACCACGAAACTCAGCTAACCAGGTTCCCGTTGCACACCCAAAATCTATGACAGATTCAGGAGCTATCTTAGAGTAGATAATTTCAAGAATTTTTTTTGCAGAAGTTTTTGCCAGTTCTTTCCGCTGTTGAAAATAGGCGGATGAATAGTGACCGTTTTCCTGTGATTTCTCAGACATGGTCACACGTCGATTATTGGGTGTGGTATGTTGTCCTGCAACAATATTTCGATGTGGCTGCCACTGAAAAACTTCATTATCTCTGGAATTATTATCGATCAGATTATATTTCAGACTGTTCACCCAGGACACATAGGGAAAACTGACCTGATCTCTTCTGCTTCTTTTTTTAATTTCGTTCCACCATTTGTCCATAGTTAGCCTGACATCGGCACAATGATGGCGCCTTAACATGATCATACAGGTCGGAACCCTCACGTCGGCAGGCAGCCCCAACTGCTTGTATACATGCATCTGATTTGCAAGCAGACCCGGATCATCTTTTCGCATCTGAATACAAATCTCTACTTCCTCTTTCAGAGACGTCCTGTTTTCAGGATGTTTGAAAAGTGCCATATTGGTGTTATTCAGATTCGATTCAATCAAAGTTCTGACATCTCCAATATGTTTGATATTACCGTCTACCCAAATACTAATGGAGTGACCCGGTAAAAACTTGTGCGGTAAAATCTTGGGCATTTTGGCCACTCTTACAGCATCTGCTTCATCATCATCAAGTGGAATCACCTGCCATACATCAGATTTTAATCCCGGATCATCTGTGAAGCACACATAGTCGACTCCCGGTGCAACATACTCCGGATCCTGTAATGTATCATAACCTGCGGTAATCGCAGTGTATACAACCACTTTGTCACGATCCAGATCTAAAACACGGTCATTATTCCGGCAGGTACATTTATTGCCAAACTTTTGTTTCAATACCTTTGCAACTTCTTTTTTACCCGCATTCCGGTTTCTGACTTTCTTCATTGCAGCCAAAAAGTCCGTAATAAAATCATCCCCGGATGAAACAACATCATTTCTTTCCAGAATATCCCGGGGTGGTATCAGGTCTCTCTTATACTTTGATAAAATCTCATTATACTTATTTTCCAAAACGCGACTATCCGGGTCGAGGCCGGCGATGAATAACAACCCGGTAGGAGAGGCATTCACGGGCAAAAAATACAGATCGGGTCTGTACTCTTCAAGTATCTTCCACAATTTCCAAACATCCCCTGCCCACGCACTGGTGCTTCTCTTGCGTTCCGCCTGGGCAGGATGAGCCGGCATTATATCATCAATGACAACTACACTTCCAGCAGATGCAATTTTTTCAGTATTAATAAAATCCCTAAGGGCATATTCTACCAGATGCATTCCATCAATAAAAATCAAATCCGGTGAGCGGGGCATGGGAACTTTATCTTGAAAAAAGTCATCACTTGTCACGGGTATGACTTTAGCCCCTTTCGGCAAAGGTACCGTCAATATTGGTTCGGGGTCAACCCCAATAGATTCACATTGAGCCAATGCCAGGCTCTTGCCTGTTTGAACCCCAATTTCCAGATACATTTTCGGTGAGAGTGTGCGATGTGTCAGACTCAGTAATTCGTGTTTGTCACCATCGCCAATACGGCCTTCCCTCTCGAATTTCGAGTGTTCGGCTTTATTGTTAACATCTTTTATGTGGTAATCACCGGCTATTTGTCTTAGTTTGTCGACGGGTACCAGCCCATCAAATCCCCCGGCATACCGGTCGAAAAAAAGTTGTCTGTCCGATATATTTCCTCCTCCTGCCATTCCTTTTTCATGATCTACTTCAATCAAAGAAATATGTGGATTATACACATGTTGATCGGCTGCTCGTGCTATAGCGGTCAGTTCATCGTCGGCACAATGGGACTTGTATCCTTGAAACAGTACGGAGTCTCCATACAAACTTTTCACCCACGACAAGCGGACCATTCCAAAGGATGCAATGATACCTTGCCATTTCCCATCATTAAAGGCAAGCAATCCTTTTCCTGTTTTTTCAAGCGTGTTATAAGCCTGTTGAAGCCAGTTTCTTCCGGCAAATGCATCTTGAGCCAGGTAAACCACATACCTGACATCCAGTTGTCTGCAGGTATCGTTTAGTGTTTTTATAAATCCGCATCTCTCCGAATCATAAACAATGATAATTTTACACGGCATACCCGCTCGCCTGTACAAACTTTGTGCTGTTATCAAACCTTTCTCTTTATCTATACAGGGCATAACGATGGCCACACTGTCTTTACCGGAGTATGAGTAGTTCCTGATTTCCTTTATATCAATAATATCTATCGCTTTGCTTCTGCTGGCAGGCGAAGTATTATTCTCTGAAATCAAGTGCCAGAACCACCGGTTACGTATTGGAAGTATTCCTTCCGGCAATTGCCTTATGGCATGTTCGTGTTCAGGATTTGTCCGAACTTTCGATAGCAAATATTTCTTTTCCGTTATTGCAGAGTTTTCGACATTTCCTCCAACGGCATTAAGCAACTTTCTCTCTTTCTCACCATTCATAAAACTCGAATGGTTACACATGTGCAGCCAGGATTCTATGACATGAGTCATCATCCAGTTGTCAAGTTTTGTCTTAACCGGCAGGTGATCCAATTCCGGCATCGGCAACATAAAAGGAAGCTCGGACATCATATTTAGTTCCCCCGGCTTTGTATGCTCTATCAGCTTTTGTAATACTTCCACCGCCTGACCTCTTTTTCCCAGCGCATTAAGCACTCGAACGAGTGTCATGGCAATCGATGGGGATTGCGTTCCGTCATTATATAACCGGATCAAAATCTGAGCTGCTCCCAGTAGCAGTACGGCCTTTTCAGAACGAAGTGTTGGATTAGAAGTGCCCTTCGGTGTAATAACCTCGGCAGCACAAAGATAGTCTAGCCCCCGCACATATTCCCGATTTTGTGGCAACTTTGATTGTTCTTCCCAGTTCGAAATCATGGATTTAGCCCATGGCAATTCACCCAGGGCACTTTTCCAGAAACCGTCCTCCGGCTCTTTCGGCTCGAAAGCCTCGTTATGAATCCAGCCTTGTTGCTTAAAATCCTTCAACCGGTCCTCTTTAACGGCCACCAGATTCAACAGATAGGGATCCCTATCCCCTTCCATGTCATAATCGGTCAATAACTGCGGGCCGGGTACATATTCTAACAAATGGTACCCAAAATGATCCAGCAAGCCGGCAACTTTGGAATCGGAATGTGCTCCACCATCACTGGCCAACAATATTACCGGAGAGCATTCTTTTAAAAGCTTGGCAGAACCTTGCAGAACATCCAGTTCATTTCCATTTACGTCCAGCTTGATCAGATTGATTTCCGGCCGATCCTCAAACTCCCACCAGGCATCAAGTGTAACAAGTGAGACTTCATCGCTGCCGTTATTGTCCAGCCGGTTTAACTCTGGTGTTTCAGCAGTTTCCCATTTCGCCTTGCCTGATCGGTCACCGACTGCCCGGCTGATGACATTCAGATTGTCCAGCCGGTTTTCAAGTTTACTCATCTCCAGATGAAGACGTGCAATTGATCCCGGTTCAAATGCATACACGTTTCCTTCGGGGCCTGCTCGTTTCGCCATCGGCAATGCATACACACCAAACGCCGCCCCTATATCAAGGATATTCATCCCAGGCTCTATATAGTTTCGAATAAATTCGAGCTCCGGTTCATACCATTGTTCCTGCTCCAATAGCACATACGGGGTTAACATATTCAAATCAGCCGGTGTACAAATAACGACTTCGTCGTTGGTTGCTATCTTCCATGGTTTCGGCCGGCCTTCATTTTCCGGCTTATCATTTCCATCAGCCTTGTTTCCCGGGTGCATTCCAGAATCCGGCCCATTTGAATTTTCACATTCGGCCTTTTGAACTTTGGAATGATTAGTCTGTCCATTTGTACTGATTTCTTCATCATTAACATGTTGTGAAGAGGAGGTATGGATAACTGAATTTACCTGACTCATGCTTGGTAATGCTGAATCCATCACGTCAATGTGGTCTCTCCACTCCACAAGTTTATCCTGCAAAATGTCCGGAGCAGAACCATTACCGTTTGCAGTTTTGACCAAGGTTTTGTTTTCAACAGCTGACAAGGCGACAACGCCCGACCCTTTTTCTTGTCCGCTCACCCATTGCTTCCACATCGTGCGAAATGCTGCTGCCAAATGCTTACCAAACTGTTGGCCGTCACATAATGGTGACTGACTTATTTTCACCCGCAGCCCTGACCGTATTTCCGCCAGGGTTTTCGTATCCGTTGCCAATTCCACAGCTTTATCAATATAGGCATCCCAGCTCTCTACCACCCACTCGGAGAACCCGGCATTCATCAGATGGGTGGCCGAATGTCGTCCCGCAAAGGTAGGTCCCGGCAATGTCACCACTGGAGTCCCCATCCATAACGCCTCACATGTGCTTAACCCTCCGGAGTACGGCCAGGGATCCAGGGCAATATCGACCTGATTATAAGTGTCCAACAGTTCGGGATGCGTGCTCTGCCCCTCGAATATCAAGCGGTCGCGTGAAATTCCCAACTCCTCCATTTGTCCGACGATTCGCCGGATAAACATTTCGCTACTATACTGTTTGCTTTTCAGCAACAGCCGGCTTTGAGGTACCCGGTTCATGATCCCGGCCCACTTTTCAATCAGAACCGAATTGACTTTGGTCGGATTGTTGAAGCACCCGAAGGTGATATGTCCGTTCCTATCATACGGTAGCGGCTTGACCTCAGGAGCATAATCCGGAGGTAAAAAACAAATATAGTCGTCAGGCATTCGCACCAACTTTTCCGTATAGAATTGTTCCTCGCCCGCCGGTGTTTCATATCGGTCTGTAATCAGATAATCGACTGCCCGAAGTCCGCTCGTGTTAAACAACCCACCGACCCATTTCACTATAATAGGTGCCGGTTCCAACACTACTGTCCGCAAACGGTTATCAGCCGAATGCCCGGATAACTCCACCAGAATATCGATCTCATCGTCGCGAATCATTCCGGCAATAATTTCATCCTTGTATCCGACTACGGATTTCCAGCTATCTGAGATAGCATGAATCCGCCGGGTCAGATTATCCGACAGGTTATTAGTTGTATAGCAATAAATATCGTATTGCTCCTTTGGCAGATTTTCCAGGCCCGGAGTTATCATCCACCCGACAGGATGACGCCAGAAACCGCCTGAAAGGAAGCCAATCCGCAAACGCCGGGCCGGATTTTTATCATGCGGTACGGGACGATTCGGACGCCTGGCCGGTGCAAAATGCTCATCCCATTTCAGATGAGCCTCAAAAATCTCTTCTTTGGTCCGCTCCGGATTATAATGCAACCCCATTAAATAATTGGAAAACGATTCCACAGAATCCGGTTGATATTCAAATGCTTTTAGATAATTTTTTTCAGACTCATTAAAACTACCGATTTCCTGTTGTGTGAGCGCATAATTAACCCTTACCGCCCCGTTTTTCGGATGATCCAACAAAATATCATTGTAGCTGGAAATTGCTTCCTCATACTTGCCTTCCGCCCTGTAAATCTCGGCCATCATCACTCGGGCATCCAGATTCTTCGGATTTCTCTCAAGAATCACATTCAGACTCTCTCTGGCCTCATCAAACCTTTGTATTTTCTGTAAAACCCGTGCCTTTTCCGCAAATGCTTCGAAATACTCACTATCAATTTTCAGTGCAATGTCAAACAGTTCCAGCGCTTGATCAATATTTCCCTGATCACGATAAATCGAAGCAATACGAAACGCTACCCCCGCACTACGCGGATCCAATTGATTGGCTTTCTGATAACACTTCAATGCCTCATCCAGCCGTGCCTGTGCACGATAAATCGCACCAAGATTCAACCAGGCTTTAAAAAACTCCGGACGTTTCCTCAGCGCAACTTTTCCATGCTCCTCTGCCTTTTGATACTGCCCCAACTCCATATATGCCATTGAAAGCGAATGATGTGTTTCAGGCTCATCTGATCCCCGATTCAACGCCTCCCGAAGGAAATTAACTGCGTTCTCATACTCACACTTCATTAGCAATGCCAATCCCATATAGTGATAGGCGAGCCAGTGTACCTTTTTTTTGCTTTTTAAAACCGGTTTGAGCACCTGCAAAATTTTGTCCGGGTTCGGCTTTTTTGCATACAGTAAAGCGGCTGCACGTTCCAGTTGTAATTTCATGTGTATAGTATTATCTGATTTCAAATGTCACATGGAACTTCCATGGTTATAACCATGCTTGTTTGTTCCAAAGCTTTAATATGGGTGTTACATCGGGGATTGCCATTTTTATTGAAATTTACCGGCCGTGCCCCGCGGGCACCTAATGCTAAAGCTCTATCAGGCAAATAATGTGCCAGAGAGAATACCCCCTATAGTGGCATGGATATTGCTGCTCTATAGCAACAATACTGTTACGCGGATCCGGTGGTTGCAAAAACAGTGGTTTATTTTTTTTCGAAATGTCCGATAACCGTAGAAACCGGAACGTTCAATTAATAAAGCCATGCGAAACCCACAACTTGAATACCAGAGACAATCGGTTATGAACGCCTCTCCGATCAATCTGGTCAGTAAACTCTATGATCTGGCCATACAGGCATCATATACCGGGAATGAAGCAAAGCTTCGGGAAATCCTCTCTACATTAATCAACGGATTAAATTTTAATTTCGAACCGGCCGATCAGCTTTTCAGCCTTTATCGATATTGTCAGGATTTAGCACGAAATGGCAAATTTGAAGATATTCGAACTATTTTGGAACCTCTTCGGGATGCCTGGGAGGAGTCTGCAACCCAAGTATACGCACAAGAAACAGAAAGTATGTGAACCGATGGATGAAGTGTGCACACAGCGAGATTGTCTTGATTTTGTTTCTGTAACAATGTTCACTTGTCACTGAGAAAAAACCATGAGTACAATAGGAAATATTTTCCAGCAAAATAATCCATACGAAAAATTTGTCCAGCAACTGGTGCAACTCGAAAGCCGGAACAAGTTAATAATGGAGGCGGAGCAGAAAACACATCGCGAGAGGAAAACAGCTCTCGGACAGGTCAGTTCCGCTATCTCAAAATTCAACAGCACCCTGAATGAGATGGCCAATCCGGACAACAATTCCTTCAAACCACTCTCCACATCCACCACAAACGACAAGGTCGTCAGCATTAATTCGGCAACCGGAATCGAGCGCGCCACAACGTATAATATCACTGTCAACCGACTTGCCTCGAATGACATAGCCCTTTCACAAACCACACAAGGTGAGGCTACTACTTTTGCGATGGAAGGTGACGGGTCAGTTACCCTCACCATTGGAGAACAAACCGAAACCATCAGCGTAGAAACCGTTAAAACGGATGATGAAGGAAATCCTGTTCAGAAAACCAACAGTGAAATTCTGGCATCGTTTGCCGGGCAGATCAATGAGTTGTTTGGCGATAAAGCTCAGGCCAGTGTATTTCAGGTTAATAGTGAAAATGTACAGCTCTCCATTCAAAGTTTGGAAACCGGATTCGAAAACCGGATTCAGTTCAGTGACGCCGATGGTGTGTTGGCTGCCATCACTAATGATATGTCCAAACTGGTCCCGGAAGCGGAATTGAATGCTCAATTTACTATTGACGGAGTCGCATTTGAACGCGAGCAAAATACTATCAGTGATGCCATTGAAGGCCTTTCCTTTACTCTGCGCGGTGCCACCGGAGATACGGAGCAGATGACCGTTCAGCAGGATATGGAAACGGCCCGGTCAAATATGGACGATTTTATAAAGTCGTTCAATGAGATGAACAAGACCATACGTGACCGTACATTTGTAGACCCGGAAAACGAGCGTCGAGGTGCATTGCAGAATATGCGATCCATTCGGAATCTGACTCTTAACCTCCGTCAATCAGCCCTGCTTCCTATGGATAGCGCTGAAGATGGTCAACTATCCCGGCTTTCGGATTTCGGAATAGGATTTGAAAAAGACGGTACCATGAAGGTAGAAGATTCCGCCCTGTTGGATCAGATGCTGCAGGAGCGACCCGATGAGATCATGGCACTTTTTACTGGTGAAGACTCCGGTATCGCACAGATGAAAGCACAGACCGAATCCTATACCCAAGCTCAAACCGGAGTTATTGCCGCTATGGATAACGGGATAGACCAGCAGATCAAGCGTCTCGATGCCCGTATCGCTGCCCAGGATCGTTATCTGGAACAATATGAACAGCGACAACGTGAAATTTTCAACCGACTACAACAAATCATAGAGCAGGGTCAGCAACAATTTGACCAGATCTTAAACTTTCAAATGATGTTAGGAAGGTAGTGATTTCTGAAGTTTTTCACCCTGAATCAGAGCAGGAAATATGATTCCATATTACACAATAGACACTCGGACTAACCCGCGCGGCCTAGCCGGACAGTTTATGATATGAATGAACTTTATACCCGTTTGAACCATCTTGTTACCCTGAGCCGGGAAATGCTGAAAGAACTGGAAATCGCTGAGCCGTCTCTGGATACTCTTGAATCATTGTTACAGCAACGAAACAGTCTGGTAAACGAAATGGGTCCGATCATTCATAATATAGATATCCCCCGCTTACTCACTTCCGATCAGCATTTGTTGACTGAGCGTTTTCATACATTTCGGTCGCTCCATGAAAAAATCGGGGCGGCATTGAACAGCCTTTTCGATAAGCAGAAAGTGCTTTTGGGCACAGCCTCGAAAAAAAGAAAAGCCGAAGAGCAATATCATGTTCAAGAAACTCCAGATATTTCATATTTTACCGACCAGTAATTAATTACTACCATGGATATAAAGAAACTCGCCACTTACATAGACGATTCGCAAGCGTCGGGGAAAAGTCAACATACGGCAGGGCCCAGATCCATCAATGTCAGCGACCAAAACAAATCCGATGCTGACAAAGTATCCCTTGATGGCTACCATTTCAAGAAAAACGAAGTTTTATTTGCAAGATCCGAGTACGACAAGCAGCACCATGAAGCTTTTGAAAAAGTTAAAGCTTTCAAAGCAAAACTGACCGAATTCGAACAGGCCAAAAACACCTCCCCGACATCTGCACACTCCACAGAGCTTGGCAAAATGCTAAATGATCCCGAAGTCTGGGAACAAATTGCCCGCAAGATGTTGGAGTGATTTTATCAACGGTATCAAGTCCGGCCAGACTTTTATCTAATGATATAATTGCTTATACTTTAACCAGTTACAAGGGGTTGTTAAATTATTATTAGCACATGAATAAACGTATTCTTGTATTGGATGACAATAAACTTTTGCTCGGTTTCATGGAAGAGCATCTCACATCAAATAATTATGAAACGCACTCCTTTGAATCTCCATCAAATGCACTTTCCTTTCTAAAAAATAACAACGTTGACCTTGTAATCAGTGATGTCAAAATGAACGAAATGACTGGCGACGAAGTCATGAACCATGTCATCAGACATTATCCGGAAACGGGGGTGATCCTTATTACCGGGTTCGGGAATATCAACCATTCAGTCAATGCCATTCGCAAAGGTGCCTTCGACTATGTCACCAAACCGTTTACATCGCATGAATTTCTGAACAGGGTCAACAGATATTTCAATAGCAAACCAAATGAAGTAGCAAACGGTAACAAACAGCATGCATCAGAGCAATCGTTATCGTCAGCCAAATATGTAAAAGAGCCTGTTTCCATCCACCAGGAAACTGCCGGCGTCGGAAAAATAAAAATGGTGGGCAAACACCCTCATATTAAAAGATTAATGGCTGTACTGCCGAGAATCGCTCAAAGCAATGCACCTATAATGATTCAGGGGGAAAGCGGAACAGGTAAAGAAGTTTTTGCTCATCTGATCCATCATCGAAGTAAACGGGCTAACGGGCCATACATCAAGATCAATTGTGCCAATTTACCTTCCGAGCTTGTGGAAAGTACTCTCTTTGGCCATGTTAAAGGAGCCTTTACCGGCGCTATCAGCGATCGTAAAGGGGCTTTTGACGAAGCCGGCGGCGGCACATTGTTACTGGATGAGATTACTGAAATAGATATCTCATTACAAGCCAAATTGTTACGAGTACTTCAGGAAAAAGAATTTCAGCGTGTTGGGAGTCAAAAACCGATAAAAGCAGATGTACGGGTGATTGCAACTTCCAATCGGGATCTTTCCCAGGCCATTAATGAAAACACATTTCGGGAAGATCTCTATTATCGATTGAATGTATTCCCAATTACCATCCCGCCTTTGAGAGAGCGCAAAGAGGACATCCCATTGCTGGCTCAACATTTTCTTAATCGTTATACTTCACAATATGATCTGGAGTCCAAAAAACTCACCAAAGAGCTGGAGCACTATCTGAATGAACAAACCTGGAAAGGAAATGTCCGGGAACTGGACAATAAAATCCATCGGGGTGTGATCCTTGCACAAGACAATCAGGAGATTACCATTGACGATGTTGAAGATGTATTGTTTTCGAATGTGGATGAAAAGTTAAAGAGTGAAGTATTATCGGATCTCCCGCTGATTACCATTGACGAGATGGAGTTGCAGATGATCAAGAAGGCCCTGGAACACACGCGGGGCAATCAGAAGCAGGCAGCAAAACTTCTGGGTATTTCGGATCGTACCATAAGAAACAAATTGAAAAACACCAGATGGGACGAAACCTGTAACAACTGACTTAGAGCTGGTTAATATGCTATCCCGCTTTTTTGCTGATTTGAATTCCGGCAAACACTTTTCGTGCTTTTTCAATATCCTTGCTCTTCAGCAAAGCTACCAACCATCGACGCATACAGGTTTCATGGGAAGGCTGATTGTCCAGTAGCTGACGAAACCGCTCCGATGCAAACTCATACCATCCCTGCTTCATAAACAAAGCAAGAAACTCAAAAAAACTTGCTTCGGTTTTCTGATCCAGCTTGTCGGTAATCTTGTCGGAAAATATAATATCAAAGTATCTCATCGCCTGCCTGGAGTCGGAGAATTCAATGGCAAAGAGTAAAAGCCTTTTTAGAACCACGGCTGACACCTCTTTTCCTTTAAGTAAATGGAGCTTTTTGTAATACCCGTACGATTCTTCTCTCAATCCTGCTTTAAAAGCTATTTCGGCAAGGTATTCCAGCGTCGGCTCTTCAGAAAGCATTTTGTCAAAATTAGCACTGGATGTTTCCTTTTTCAGATCATAATAACGACTCAAACATTTGTGAGCATCACCCCACCGCTTTGCAAGCTGATGAATTCGAAATAATATAAGATACGGTAATCGCTGGCAAGGTTCGTTATTGATGGATTCCACGGCCAACTCCATTGCCTGGGTCCATTTATATTGTTCAGCAAGACAGCTCGCAAGGCCATTCATGGCAGCCAGTCGGTCATACAACAAAATTTTCGGCAATTTTAATACTTTTCGATACTGTGCCGAAGCATGTACGTACTTGCCTTTGTCAAAAAAACGCTCCCCCATTACCAGATATACCTGTGGAGAAGGGTTTTGAACCGATAACTCACCTTCGGCATTCAGCTTATCATAGGGATTGCTCCCACGGTAAATAAGAATCGGTACATCACTTAGATCGATGTCCCTGGAGGTGATATATGTTGTACCATCAGGTAAATGTTTTCCATTAAAACAATCCTCCCCCGTATTGGCAACGAGCCGGATTTGATAAGACTGCCGGAGCACCTTGCTTTCACTCCATTGCACCAATGCAGGCTTCCAATTCCTCTCGTCCAGTTCCCCCTCATTTGGAAGTGACGGTAAATGTATTTTTTCGTCATCTTCAATAAAAAGAACCCAGGAGGCAGCCGACTGTTTCATCATGCGGTTCCAGACTTCTGAACGGAACTCCTCTGTATGATAAATGTGCCAGCCTATACCTTTCGGAATACCGGCTGGTGGAGGTACCGTTGCAGCAACCTGCACTGTCGGGAAGATATCCATCCACATTTTCAACATACCGATATTCAGATATTTACTCTCTGTCAAGAAAAGTACAGGTTCAATCCACGAGTACTGTGTATTGCGTACATGAACATTCTTTGATGCTGTCGTGGTTTCCGAAGTTGCAACAGAAGCTAATTTTTCAGCAGTCTTTATTCCTGCAACTTGCTGAGAGGCCGGTGTTACCCCGGGTTCAGTGTATTTGGGATGATTAGAATGCATTGAATTCTTGTTCATTTGTTTATATGAATTTCTGCTTCATTACAAATAGTCCAATAATGAGTTATGGAGCATGTGAGAGTGAACCGCCATAGCCGCTTCGAAAGCAACCTGGTTACGTTGCATATCGGAAAAAGCATTTGCAAAATCTGTATCTACCAATTCGCTTACATTCGATCTCAACACAACCTTCGATATTTCATATTGTTCATACATAAACTCCATCCTGTTGATATTGCTTCCAAGTTTTGAAGTTACAATGGACGCATGATCAATTACCTTTCCGACATCATTCAGAAGGCTGTTCAACGTCTCGGTGTCATTATCCAGCAAGGCTTGTTCGACATTAGCAATGATCTCAAACATATCGCCCGCATTACCGGAACGCAGATCCGTAGCCGTAACACTCATATCAATAAATGTCTCATCACCTGCATGAATTCGCGGCGGAGTATCATTGGCAGCATTGGCAACTCCGCCCGGAGCCGAATCATCGAACCGGAAAGGTTGTTCCGATGCATTGGTCCCCGCAAACAGATAACGGTCACCATAGCTTGCATTCAGAGTTGAAACCATACTCTCACGGATACCAGCGACTTCCCGGGCCATATTCTCCCTTATATACTCTGAAGAGGTATCCGATGCCCCCTGCGTAAGAATACGCTTAATTTCAATCAGGCTGTCAAGTGACTCGTCCAGTGCCTCCTGTGCGATACGACTTTGCCGAAGTCCGTTACTGATATTTTTCTGATACTGTTCCTGTTTGCGGATATCCTCCTCCAGAATCCGGCTTCTCTGGAATGAAACCGGATCTTGTGATGGTAAACGCACTTTTATTCCACTGGAAAGATCCGACTGCAAACCGGCCATTTGACTGCGGTTTCGATTGATATCCCGCATGAAATCATTAAAAATTATGTTCTGTGTAATACGCATGAATTACCTCACAAGACTGATAAGTGTGTCATACATTTGCTGGGCAGATGATATAACCCGGGCAGCACTCTGATAGGCATTCTGATACCGGATCATCAAACTTAATTCTTCATCAATGTTTACACCTGCTTCCTGTTCTTGCTGCACTTCCAACATGCGAATTTCAGACTTGTGTGTCTCCACAGCCGTGCGCAGCCTGGCGAGATTACTGCCAGGATTACTGATCAGGTCGACTGAGTAATCGAGCAGTTTGCGTCCTTCAATGATCTGCTCGCTTCTCAATTGTGCAATCGCCATTGCAATTTCCCCGTTACCTGCCTCTCCATCCATTGAGGATGCTGCAATATGTTGAGAATTGTTTGCAATGGCCTCATCGATACGGATAGTGCCGGCCGAGGTAACATTCGGATCAAAGAAGTTTCTTGACTGATCGTCCTCCAGGCCGAATCCCTGTCTGTGTAATGTATTAATTTCCGTAACCAGCGTTTCCGCTATCAGATCGAGCCGGTTTTTAAAATCCGGTATCCTCTCTTCGTACATCTCTATACTTGCTGCCAGTTTTCCACCGGAAGCGGGAATGTTGGTGCCGTTTTCCAAGTGCAAACCGAATTTCTTGTCGATATCATTGATGTCCGGTAATATTATTCTGGCTCGGTCCTCAGACAATATCTGAACACCGCCAATTCTAACTTCCAGGCTTCCGTTCTCTGCTGTCATCGTTTCAATATCAACCAGTTCCGACAATTTTTCGAGTTTTTGAACCTGGAGATCCAGACTGTCATGGTCGGGTCGGCCGGTTGCCCCGGATACGGTGATAGCCTTGTTAAGCGAGGCAAGATCCTCCAACAGGTCATTGATCTGTGCGATAGTACCGGTTGCATTTTGGCGTGAGATCTCACTTGTGCGATCCAGATTGCGACTGATATCCCCCAGTTTATCGATCAGTTGTGAGGCTTCCCCAAGCAGGTGGTTACGCACACTTAAGTCCTGGGGATCATTGGACAACTCAGAAAAAGAATCGAAAAGCCGGCTGATCCGCATATCGAGATCACCTCCCGAATCGGAGGCCATAGATGTTTCCAGCTGTTCAAAAGTTTTCATTTTTTCATACATATATCCCATTTCCTGTCGCTTCTGGGTCATTTGCATGTCCGTCAGTTCATTCCTGAGGCGCTTAATGCTGGTAATATTTACGCCGAGTCCCACTTGATGACTGCCAAGTTGCATACCAACAGGCGCATTTTCTACACGACGGCGGCTGTATCCCGGTGTATCCGCATTAATGATATTATTAGATGTAACCGACAATGAGCGTTCTGCATTCAGCATTCCGCTTTTGCCAATTTCCAGGATTGACCTCATGTTATATCCTCACTGATTAAAAAGCGCTGAAATCCCGTCAAGATTTCCATTCTTCACCTCAAATTATCCTTCGTGATTAACTGCAATTCCAGAGATCATCCCCGCCTTTTCTCCGTCCTGTCGATAGTGAATATTATTGGCGTTTCCCATGGTGTAGACAGATCGCATCATCGCAGAATTCTGTATACGGGCAAACTGCAGGAGTTGTAAAAGTCGATCTTGGAGTTGTTGCAACCGGCTGACGTTTCCAGCAATACGCAGTTGCCACTCATTGATGTAACCGGAATAATCCGGGTAAACAGTCTTCAAAAATTCCAGGGTAATGCGCTTTCCCCCATGCGGAAACCCGGCCATGCATCGGTTCAACTCCTCGATAAAGGCATCTTCCATTTTATGTAAATACTGCTGGGCCGATGCGATTTTCTCTGTCAAATGCATAATCTGTTCCGCATCAGAGGCAATAATAGCGTCCAGCTGATCTTTCATCACATCAAGTAACCGGAGCGATGCCGAATCCATAGCCCGGACAGAATCAGACAGGATTTTAAAAGGGAATACGGCAATGTTTTTTTGTGGCATAGTATTGGTTTAGAATGAGTAGAAGCATTCAATAAGTATTACAGAATTTATTTTCATGATTGCAGATTACGGGTTGACCTAATCTCCGGTTTTACTCTGCACTTGTTTTTCATGCCGGATCGGATAAGCATCACGTTGTATCGGTTCTTGAATATCCGATTTCTCAATTCGATACTTCAAAACCATTTCGGCCATTCCCAACTTGCGTTGGGCCGCCAGTTCTCCGGAGAGAACATCCTTGATAAACTCCCGGTAAAGTGTCGAGGATTGCCCATAACCACCTGAATTATCCGACGATTGAAACAAATCTTTAATTAATTCCCCCACGAGTTGCCGTGCAAAAAGCTCTTCGAAATCAGTGGCCGTCTTTTCACGGCGAATCTGTTCGCGATTTTCTTCGTTCGGTACCGAACGGGTTACCGATATGAAATTTTCCACATTCATTACATTACAATAAGTTTTGCCCGGAGTGCCCCTGCGCGGTCAATGGCTTGAAAAATAGATATGATATCCCGCGGACTCAGACCGAGAGAGTTCATAGATACCGCCAGATTTTCGACCGTCGTTCCCTCTTCCAACATCAGCGTTTGAGCAGACTGCTCACTGATACCTACTTGTGGTATTTCACCAATAACGGGTTGGCCCGGTGTGAAAGGAGGCGGTTGCACGACGAACGGACGAACCTGCGTACGGATCTGAATATTCCCATGAGAGACCATCACTTCGTCGATAATGACATTTCCCCCTGCAACAATGGTACCGGTACGTTCATTGATGACCACTCGAGCCGGAGTATCCACGACAATCTCCTGTTCCAGAATAATACTTATGAATATGTTCATGGTTCCCGGTTCCTGAAATGCCTCCGGCCACTGTACGGTGACCAGCCCCGGGTGTTGTACCGTCGCCAGCTCTTCATCAAAGGTAGTGTTAACCACTTCAACAATACGACGTGCATTTGTATAGTTTGGATCACGCATTACCAGTCCCAGAGGAGTTTCTGCATCATGCGAAAATTCATCATTTTGCTGCACAATACCCCCACCCGGCACAATTGCCGTCAGGGTCTGGTTACGAGTCATGCGTGCACCCGGAATTTCCGCCGTAATACCACCTACCACCAACGCTCCCTGAGCTTTCACAAAAACTTCTTCATTATCGGGATCAAACATGGGCGTTTGCAACAATACCCCTCCCTGCAGGCTGCTTGCATCTCCAAGTGAAGAAACCGTTACGTCTATTTCACTCCCCGGTGAATGATAAGGCCCGATCCGTGAAGTTACCATCACAGCCGCTACGTTACGGGTCCGCAATCGATCGGCCTCGATAGTTATACCAAAATTTTCAAGCATGTTTGCAATAGATTGTACAGTAAAAACAGCACCACGACTGCTTAGTGTACGATCACCTGTACGATCCAGACCTGTTACCAGTCCATAGCCTATCAATTCCCTGCCCATGGCGTGCCGGACTTCCACAAGATCACTAATGCGTGTCTGAGCCGAAGCATCCATGAAACACAATGACTGGAACAGCAGGAGGCTCGATACAAGCATCAGCCAAAGGACCCGCCCTTTGCAATATTTCCGGTTCCTTGCTGAAATTACAAGCCTCTTTGAAGCTTCAAACGTGTAGCTGGCCAGACACTGTCCGGAATTCTTTTTTATATGTTCATATGGCATTGAAATCATCACTATTAACTCAATTCTCTTACCAGTATGGCTGCACCCATTGCTGCACTCACACCCCAAAAAATGATCCGACGGGTGAACCCTGCACGGCGGGACAGCTGTCGATAACCTCCTTTTTTCTGATAACTTATTTCCGCATTGGCGACTCGGTATGAAGGAACACTGTTGTCACTATCGACGTCATTGGATCGAACTATACCTTTCAGTTTGACTTCATGTAATTCGCCATTGATCTCGGTAATCCGGTTGCCATTGACAATCAGATCGCCCCGCTCGCTGATCTCCGTGATTTGCACGCTCAGATGTCCTTGCAACAACTGTCGCTGATTGGCCAGATTGCGCTCGTCGGAATTATATGCAACGGATGCATCACTTCCGAAATAGGGTTCAAACGGCAAAAAGTTACCAGAAGTCGACCCGGAAACTTGTCCACCGGTATTGGAAGCCTGTCGGGAATCCGTTGTCGAACTTCCTGAAATATTTTCCATGAGAACGACAGTAATAATGTCTCCCACCTGGTTAGCTTTTACATCACGATACAGTGAGTGTTGCCCGAATACCGTCGTAATACCGTTCATAACAAAGAGACAAGCCCATAACAATATCCGACATAAGCCGATCCTATTTCTCCATTTTCCATTAGCTCTGTTCATATTAAAACCCTGTCGTTTTTTCATAAATCAACACTTGATATCACCTGTAATCAGACTTCATGGATGTTGTTCATAATGTCCGCTTCCATTTCACTTCTCCCGGGCGGTCAACGATTGCCTGATAGGTCCTCCGGGTATCGTTACTATAAACCCTGATTTCATCGTTTTCCGAACCGTTCTGTCGCGCTACCGCAGCAACTTCAATCCGCATCCCTGCCTCCTTAAAAATCAGCGTTACCCTATCTCCAGCTTCAATAAGATATCTGGCAGTGATATCCGCCGTTCGGACTGGCTCGCCCGGTGCCATGGTACGTCGCAATGTGTTGCCTTCAATTTCTGCAGCGTCTATAATCAGTTGCCCACGGTCGCGTGACACCGGGACCCATTTCATATCAATATCATCCGATTGAACAACCGCACCGGCAAGAACTCTTTCCCGTATAACCGGTAGCCACTGCTCGATGTCGACCTGCAACTGGACCTCTGTCCGTCTTCGTTGGCTACCTGGCGTATAAGTAACCTCAAATGTCGTATATCGTTCCACGCTTCCCTGTGGTTTTACATCAATAATACTTTTCGGCGGCAGTTTTGCCAGACTGCCCGGAATCCATCTCAAATTGACTTCGAAGCGGTAATTATGGTGATCAAACTGTTCCTCCAGTGCCTGGCGGGCCATTTTAAGAATTACCGGAACCGCCTCATCGCGGTCCGAATCTGCTTCTTCTATTGAACTGATACCGGATGCAGAAGTGAACTTCGGATAAATCAATTTTTCAGCGTTTTCTAACAAACCTTGTTCTGTTGATGCATCCAAATCCATCGTCCATTCATAACCGGCCGTCTGTTCGGTTTCATTAGCAAAATCCATTCCGGACACAACAGACATCGTATTGGTCTGAAAAAACAGGCATCCTATGAACAAAAAAGCAGACACACAATCAACGTTTAATATTGTTGGATAGAGACATCATATCTTCAGCAGTCTGAACAACCTTGGAGTTGGTCTCATAGGCTCTTTGTGCCTCAATGAGCTTCACCATTTCCGTCACAATATCAACATTCGATTGCTCCAGGTACCCCTGTCGAAGTACACCAAATCCATCGGATCCCGGTGTACCGTAAAAAGCCATTCCAGACGCTTCGGTTTCTGCAAATAGGTTGTCGCCCAATGCCGTGAGGCCACCGGGATTGATGAATCTGGCAAGTTCGATCTGACCAAGATCCAACTGTCCTCGATCGCCTTCCAATTGTGCGGTTACCACTCCATCCTGTGATATTTCAATAGCGGTAGCTTCCATGGGTATCTCTATAAGGTCAGCCAGAGGTAATCCTGAATTATTAACCATAATTCCGGTTGCATTTCGACTGAAATTTCCGTCACGTGTATAAACGATATTCCCGTCGGGCATTTCCACCTGAAAAAAGCCGGCACCGCTTACAGCAAGATCCAGGGCATTTCCGGTCTCTTCAACCGGGCCCTGCATAAAATTCCGGATCGTGGCTACAGGCCGGGAACCGTGTCCGATCTGCAACGCAGGTCCGTCACTCGAAGATCCTCCTGTCTCTGCACCATGCTTGGAAGAGGCAATATTCTCATAAAACATATCCTGAAATGCAATGGTAGCGCGTTTATAACCGGTCGTATTCACATTGGCCAGATTATTGGCAATATTGTCAACCGATTTCTGCTGGGCACTCATGCCGAGTGCGCCGGTACTGAGAGCTCTGAACATAGGTTATCTCGTTTTATTCGGGTTAAAATCTACCGAGTGTTTGAGATGCCTGTGACAGCATCTCATCCGTGGAGTGCATAGCACGTTGTTGTGCTTCAAACATCTGCATGTTACGCATCATATCTGTCATTTCGCTCAGGGCTTGTACATTGCCTTTCTCAAAATAGCCCTGCATCACAGAACTCAAGGAATCTTGGGGTCCAAGAGCCTGTTGATCTACTGAAAACAATGAATTCCCCCGGCGTTGCAATTTTGAAGGGTCATCCACACCAACAATTCGCATCCGGTCATATACCTCATCATTCAACCGGATGGTACCATCTTTGGCTACTTCCAGTCCGGTTCCCCCATGCTCTTGACTCATGGTGTGAAACAAGCCGGGTAAATGAATCTTCCCCGATTCTCCTATCACATAAGCCCCGTTTTCGTTACGCATAAAACCGTCGGAATCCAGATTAAACCGCCCGTTGCGTGTCAAATACATTTGCCCCTCTTCTTCAACCATAAAAAACCCGGGACCGTCGATTGCAAAGTCAAAATCATTTCCGGTAGACTCTAATTCACCCTGCTCCAGAGAGATCTGTAACATCGGTTCTGTACGTGTCATCGTTTTACCATCTACCTCCTCGGTTAGCATCCGGAAAAACAATTTGTCCGCTTTAAATCCGGGAGTATTGAGGTTGGCCAAATTATTCGCGGTCAGCTCCTGAGCTTGCGAATATAACTGCATGGCTTTCATGTGTGCTTGTAGTCGATCAATCATACTATATAATGGCTATAGATCACCGTTTGAACATGGTGGTACAGACTTGAAAGGTCAAAATGTATGCCACATGCCGACAATAGCCGGCCCGTGACAGCATTGTCACGCTCAGTCGTGTCCGTTCCGGGAGCCATTGGTTCACCAATTCATTCAATTAACCACCGGAACGGTGGAGCCCTCCCTGTAATGATGAGTTGTTCAGCTGTATAGTTTTTGTTTTTCGGGATGGAAATGTTTTCCTCCGGAATGGATATTTTATCCTGCTTTATGCTCCAATACCTGCTATAAATATTAAAATCAGCAAAGCATAACTTTTTTTCCGACAAAGTTTGCACTCATAACTTTTACGTACTTCGACATGCCTCCTGCCGCGATTCCTCCTGGTATGACCGGTATACATAACCTAAGATGCACTTTGCCGGTACTATTCATGAATCGAGACATGAACTGGTATTGTATTTGAACTGAACAGAGGCATGTCCGACAAGAACAGTGACCAGGAAAAAACCGAAGAGCCTTCAGCGCGGAAACTTGAAAAAGCCCGCGAAGAAGGGAACGTAAGCATTAGCAAGGAGATCTCATCCGTCATGTTGATGCTTGTAACCATTATTATGTTATTGCACTCCGGGGGATTCATGTATACTCGCATTGAATCCATGTTTAAAACCTTTCTTTTGAACGCCGGTACACCTATCAGCAATGAAAACCAGGCACTCAACTATCTTGAAATCGCACTATGGTTCGGCTTTCAAATGATTCTGCCCCTCCTCATCGTCCTTTTAGTCACAGCGGTCCTGGTAAATATCGTACAGACCGGCGGTTCATTCTCCACAAAAGCGATACAGCCAAAAAGCAGTAAAATCAATCCGATTAACGGAATAAAGAAGATTTTTTCTTTGAAAGGATTTGTGGAACTGGTAAAAGGATTTGTCAAATTGATCATCGTCGGAGTGGTTATTTATTTTACAGTCCGGAACGATGTAGATCAATTTCTGGCCTTTTCTGTAATGCCGATGGGGCACACTCTTTCCGAATCCGGTACGTATGTACTGATGTTCGTGTCCCGGATTTTGGCCGCTCTATTTATTTTATCGATCATGGATGTCGTTTATCAGCGGTTCCAGCATCGCAAAGATCTTCGGATGACGAAGCAGGAGGTTAAGGATGAGCACAAACAGATGGAAGGGGATCCGCACATCAAAAGCAAACGGCGCAAGACAGCCATGTCAATGCGCTTGCGAAAACGACTGGATCACGCTGTACTGAGTTCTGATGTCGTGATCACCAACCCGACTCACTACGCCATTGCTCTACAATATGACCCTGAACAAAACGAGGCTCCAATTGTCATGGCCAAAGGACAGAGAAAAAAAGCCTTGCGCATCCGGGAACTTGCTCAACATTATGGCATACCAATTGTAGAAAACAAACTGGTGGCGCAGGCGCTTTTTGCTTCTGCAGAAGAAGATGAATTCATACCCGTGACACTCTATCGAGCTGTCGCCGAGATTCTGGCATATATTTACAAACTGAAAAACAGGCATAAATCTTAAACAGAACGAATGGCCGGACTTAACCTTAGCGGCATCCAATTTAAAAACATGTTTTTCCGGACCGATGTACTGATTTCCTCCAGTATCA
The DNA here is from genome assembly GCA_040905705.1 of Balneolales bacterium. Classification (GTDB taxonomy): domain Bacteria; phylum Bacteroidota; class Rhodothermia; order Balneolales; family Natronogracilivirgulaceae; genus JBBDQZ01. Next base: position 55,754 of record JBBDQZ010000062.1, on the reverse strand, counting down.
TCGTGATCCTTATGATCATGATTTTGCCTGTTCCAGCCGGTATGATGGATTTTTTCCTGGCATTAAGTGTCTCCCTTTCTCTGATTGTATTGCTTGTCGCTTTTTATACGCTAAAACCACTCGATTTCGCAGTTTTTCCGGGGATGCTACTTATTCTCACCTTGTTCCGGCTTTCGTTGAACGTTGCCACCACCAGGTTGATCCTGAATGATGCTTACGCCGGTGAATTAATTCAGTCATTCGGCGGGTTCATGGTCCAAGGTAATTATGTGATCGGAATTATTATATTTTCGGTACTCATCATTATCAATTTTGTGGTAATCACCAAAGGAGCCACCCGTATTGCCGAAGTAGCTGCCCGGTTCACGCTTGATGCGATGCCGGGTAAGCAAATGGCCATCGATGCTGATCTGAGCGCGGGGCTTATCACCGACCACGAGGCCAAATTACGGCGGGAAGAAATTTCCAACGAAGCAGATTTTTACGGTGCCATGGACGGAGCCAGCAAGTTTGTCCGCGGAGATGTTATTGCGGCATTGCTCATTACCTTTATAAATATCATTGGCGGACTCATTATCGGTACACTGCAACAAGGAATGGCTCTTGCTGAAGCTGCAGAATTATATACATTGTTGACGATCGGGGATGGCCTGGTATCACAGATTCCAGCGCTCCTGGTGTCTACGGCCGCAGGAATCATCGTCTCCCGAGCGGCATCCGAAGGTAACCTCAGCGAGGAAATGACCACACAACTTATGGGTAATCCCAAAACGGTGGTCATTGGAGCGGTCTTTATCTTTATTATTGGAGTGCTTCCCGGACTTCCGTTGATTCCTTTCTGGTTACTTGGTGGTTTTTTTCTGTTTGTAGCTTATAAAAAACATACTCATGACGAGGATCATAAAAAAGAAAATGAGATCGAACAGATAAATGCCCGTAAGAACGACAAAAATGATCGTATTGAAGACTATCTGCTTCTCGATACTCTTGAACTGGAAATTGGTTACAGCCTCATCCCGATGGTCGAAACCGAACAGGGCGGCGATCTTCTGGATCGGATGTCTTCGTTAAGAAAACAGCTGGCAGCGGAACTTGGAATCATTATTCCACCAATTCGAATCCGGGATAATGTACAGCTCAATGCCAATCATTATACCATAAAAATGAGAGGAATTATACAGGGCCAAGGCGAGCTGTTACCCGGTTATCATATGGTCCTGCTGCCATCCGATTTCAAGCCGGATATCCAGGGAATCAAGACCAAAGATCCCACATTCGGAATGGATGCCATTTGGATAAGCGGAAAAAACCGGTCACAGGCGGAAAAATATGGTCTGTCTGTAATCGAGACCGGCGCCGTCATCACAACCCATCTAATGGAAGTTCTCAAAAAAAATGCACACAAACTGATCGATCGACAAATGACCAAACGGCTGATCGACAATGTGAAAGAAAATTCCCCGGCCCTTGTTGAAGAGCTTATCCCCGACAAGTTAAACATCGGGGATGTGCAGAAAGTAATCAAAAGATTGTTACGCGAACGGGTGCCGGTACGGGATCTGAACACCATTCTTGAAACATTGGCAGATCAAAGTGGCCAGACAAAGAATAATGAAGTACTTATGGAATACTGCAGAGCTGCGTTATCTGAAACCATTACCGGTCAATTCAAATCAGGCGACAACGAAATTCAGGTAGTCGTCCTGGCTTCGCAACTGGAATCACACCTGATTGGGCAGGCACAACAAGGCGCACTCAACAGCAACACCCTCGGTTTCACTCCCAGAACGGTAGAAGAGATTTACATGAGTGCATCCGGGATACTTGAAAAAATGATCAAACAAGGTATCGATCCGGTTATGCTGACATCTCCGGTGCTTCGATCCACATTGTATGATTTTTTGGTACCAATTTTGCCTGAAATCAATGTACTGTCATATAATGATATTAGCCCGGATGTCCAGATAAAAACATTTGACCGCATCCGGCTTGAACAGCACGAACTTGAAGAGCACGATCCCGCATGATACTAAAGAAATTTTTCGGTAAAACAATCGAGAATGCCAGAAAAAGCGCCCGGCAGATGTATGGTGACGATATCGTCCTCCTTGAGTCATCTAAACCGGAAGGGAAAAAAGATGCGTGCATTACTGTCTTGGTGGGCACACCACATTCCGGCAATGAGCAGCAACAAAAGCCGGGAGATGATGCCCGGTTCCGAAATGTGTTTTACAAACGAAGTGACATCTCACGAACAGCGGCTAATACTGCAAATATAAATCGTGAAATCAAGGATGAAACGATTCAAAGCCTCTCTCATAACAATGAAAACTTACAAGAATCTCCGGCGAATAACGGAACGTCCAACAAACTAAGCACTAACCTGCAGGCTATTCGTGAATATGCGGAAAACGGGATAACACCGGAACAAAAGCGAACAGCTTCGGTAAAACGTCCAACAAACTTTCATGAGCCCTCCAAGCCAGAAACCAACCGCTTTCAGTTCGGGGAAAAAACACGCTTTCAAATAAGTAATGGAAGTTCTGACGCAGAAAAATCGCTTGTAGGATTTCATAAAAGCCGGTTTCTGCTTTCGAACGCTCAGGAACATACCGGACAGGCCGGTGAAACCGATATCACTCGCCCTGTCCGGGAGATATCCGCATTACACAAACGTTTCGACAAGATGGAAGCGTTGCTTGACGCTGCACTTATCTCTTCCAATCTGGACTATGCTTCACACCCGTCCTTTCAGCAGCTGGTACAAACCGGCATCAAACCCTCAGTCATCGCCCGTTGGTTCCGGAAGATTATCGAAGATGGTATTGATCCCGATAATGAGCCGGAGCAATTCATTTCACAACTTTCCCGGATCATCCGCAATGCCCTGAAAGGTTCATCCCCTGGAACGGTCGAAAAGTTCATACTTTTTACAGGGCCCTCCGGTTCCGGGAAAACGCATCTGATCATGAAACTGCTTTTGCATCCCGATTATTTATCGAACAAACAGGTAGCCGTGATATCATTACAACCCGAAGCCAGAAACAAACAGCCCTACTACACTATTTTGGAACCCTTTTGTCAAGATCACAATATCCCATGTTACACTATAAAAAACACCAGGGACATCGGGCTATATATGAAAGAGTGGACGAAATACGACCATGTACTCATAGATTCCCCATCCATTTCCATTGAAAAGGAGCACTCATTCCGGCAGTATTGGAATTTACGGCAGACACTTGTTTCCCTGACTCCACTGGAAGTGCATTACGTGGTAAATGCGTCCCTCAATCGGTTTTATTTTCGAGATTCCGCCAATGTGCACCATCCTCTTCAGCCTGATTATATAGCTATTACGCACCTTGATGAAGTTTCACAGTGGGGGCCGATCATTCCATTTCTGGAAGAGATGGGATGCGGTGCCCGATACATAAGTGTGGGACCAGCTATACCGGATGGGCTTACTGATTTCAGTCCCGCCTGGTTTGCCCGACAAATTTTGCAAGACACCTGAACCCCTATGAAAAATAAATCGGAAACAAAGCATCCTTTCATCTTCGCGACTATCAGCGGTAAGGGCGGCGTAGGAAAAAGTGTCGCCAGTGTAAATATTGCGGATACACTGCGCCTGTTAGGCTATCGCGTAGCAATCATAGATGCGGATCCCGGACTGTCGAACTGTGCTACTCTTCTGAATGAACAAGTAGACCATACTGTAATGCAGTGGGTTCAAAATAACTGCGATATGGAAGATTTGCTACTGGATTGCGGTGGCCTTACTCTTATAACAGGATCTGATGAACCCGGGCTCACCGGACAAGAGATCGAACTTCTAATGGAAGCAATGGATCAGATACTGGTTTCCCTGGATTCGAAATTTGATATCATCGTAATTGACACACCGGCAGGGTCAGGAGATCTCTGTTTATGGGCTCTGGACCGTGCCCGGTTGGGGATGATGATTCTCGTTGATGAGCCAACAGCTATCACAGACATCTATCGATTATGCAAATATATTCTTGGCATCGATCCAACCTACCCTCTTGCAAGTATCATTAATTTTGCGGAAAACGAGTCCAATGCAGAAAATATTCAACAACGTTTTAATACCATTCTGCACTATTTCATGAAACAAGAAGTCAAATATCTCGGATTTCTCCCTTCAAGCAGTGAAATAAGGGAATCGGTTCAGAAACAAACACCGGTGACGCGACTTCATCCAAAATCACTTCTGATTAGGGAACTCGAATATATTGCTCATAATATGCTGAATAACGCTCCAGAGATCCCACTTCAGCAAGATCACCCTACAGAATCAACAAACGTGAAATCGCAATAAATAAATACGGAAATTATGTTATTACGTTTGATCTCTGCTATATCACTCATGGTTTTTGCTCTGCTAATGATATCCGGAATGCAAACCGAACTGGCCATTTACCGGAGCTTGATTGTCTTTCTTATCCTGTTTGCCGGTATCTATTTGACCATCTTCTTCATTAATATTATCAGAGAATCATCCGGTCATCACAGTACCTCCCCTCCGGCATCCGTTTCTTCCACTACTTTTTCAACCAGAAACAGTGCAAAACCGGTAGAGAAACAAGAAAAAAGTGAACAATAGTCATGGGTAATAAAACATTACAGGAGCTGATAGATACTTATTGTGAGGATCCCGCCGATGGGCTTCGAAACGCGATTATCAGTGAATCCATGCCTCTGGTACGCAGCATTGTCGGCAAAATCAAGCGGCCGGATCATCCACTCGCACAACAGGAAGATCTGGAAAGCGCTGGTATAAGCGGACTGTTGCAGGCACTTGACGGATATGATTGTGGTAAAAAGATTCAGTTTAATACGTTCGCCTATTACCGGATACGAGGAAGTATTATTGACTATCTGCGGAAAATTGACCACATCCCCCGGATACACAGAAGTAGCTATGGACGTGCACAGGTGGTCATTGATCGTTTGACACAATTACATGGACGCGCACCACTTGATGATGAAGTTGCCGCAGAGATGAAAATAAGCACCCAGGAATTTCAATCTCTACTCTCGTATGTCCAACAACGAAACGCCTTGTCTCTCGACTCCAGTTATAAACACAATGAATTGTCTTTATATGATTCTCTAACCGATCCGGAAAGCGAACAACCGGACAGCGGGCTTGAAAAACAGGCTGTTGTTCAAAAATTGCAAAAGAAAATAGGGGAACTCGACGAACGGGACCGCTTGATTTTGACCTTGTACTATTTCGAGGACATGACCTTGAGTGAAATTGCTTTACTGCTGGAACGATCTGAAGCCCGCATATCACAGATTATTGGTAAACTGTTACTTAAACTGAAAAGTGAACTGGTAGTTGAAAATGTTCGTTGAACAGGAGCCCAGCCATGAGCTCAATAAGCAGAATTACAAAACTTGCAAGAATTCCGGAGATTCGAAAAAAACAACGAGAATCTGACACCCAGCAAGAAAAGCGTGAGGGGAAAAAAGAAGATCCATTTGTATTCCCGCTTAAAGGCAACTCCAATTATAAAAAACCACGTACCAACATCCGACGAGAGCGCACGGACAGGCAACCCGCAAAAACTGCTGAGGAAGGAATCGGAGAACGCCTTGATCTAAAGGTCTGACCCGATTCTGTTCATTAAGGCATAAGAGTTTCTATCATCTGCGAAAGATAGTCGTACATTTTTTGAAAAAGAATATCAAAGGAAACCGGTAGATAAGGTATCACCAGTAACAACAAAATTAAGCCTATACCAATTTTTACCGGTAACGCAATGAAAAAGATATTTGCTTGTGGCATAACCCTGGCAAATATTGCAAACGACAGATTCAGCAATAGCAATACAACAAGAAAGGGCGAGGCAATCTGAATACCGGTAATAAAGAGGAAAGTTACCATCTCTACAAACAATGGTGCCGTCATTTCAAGCCGGGCTGTACTAACAGGAATATGCTCAAAACTGTTTACAAGACCCAGAAGGTACACTTTATCGCCCCCAACTGCCAGAAAAAGCAATATGGCCAGATAATTAAACAGGGTGCTTACAATTGCGCTTTGTTGCTGGGTCATACTGTCGATAACGTTGGCAAAGGCCAGGGCAATCTCAATACTGATCAATCGCCCACCCAGTTCCAACCCCGCAAAAACAATCTGTCCTACCAATCCCAGTGCCGCACCTGTAAGCACCTCCCTTAAAATAGATATCAGTACAATAATCACCTCTGAATCTGTTGCAATCATAACATTGGCAGCCGGGATAACCGGATACAACATAAAACTTGTAATCAACGCAAACGAGATTTTGACACGCACGGGGAATACGGATGCACTAAAGAATGGAGCAATCATAACAAGGCTGCCGACCCGCACAAATATGAGAAATGACGCCAATATATACTCCACAGAGAGAAACGTCATAATCCGAATTGGTTACCTGTTACAATAGTAAGGAAAATACCTGATAGGTCACCTGCAATCAGGTGGTTTTCCGGACGGAATGTATATATGATCAAGTACTTCACTCATTGTGCAATTATGGGAATGAAATCAAAAACCCGTTCGAAAAATCCGATAGCATACTGCAGCATAAAACCAAACAAAAAAAACAGAATAATCACTACAACCACCATTTTAGGCACATAACTGAGAGTCATCTCCTGAATAGAAGTAGCCGCCTGAAATATGGCGATAGCCAGCCCAACAACAAGAGCACTGACAAGAACCGGGCCGGCCAGTACTACAGCTGCCATCAATGCCTCTTGTACCCAATAGACCCCGACATCCGTATTCATTTTTTCATTTATTTGAAATGTTCTAGTTCACAATGTCAGATGGAGCATCCATGGATCATGCTGCATCTGATTGGCAATGGCTATGGTCGTGGGTACTTCCCCTGCTATTAATCACGGCAGGCCATTAATAAAAACTACGAACCAATGACTGGACCAACAGATACCACCCGTCCGTTAACACAAACACAAGTATTTTAAATGGCAGTGAAACCAGAACCGGAGGAAGAAAAATAATCCCCATGGATAAAAGAATGGAGGCAACCACAAGATCGATTACCATAAACGGCAGATATATCATAAATCCGATCTGAAAGGCGATATTGAGTTCACTCATTATATACGCCGGAACCACTACAAAGAGCGGCAAGTCCGTAATATCACTGACGGTATCCATCTCGAGCATATCCATGAAAAACAACAGATCCTGGTCCCGTGTCTGTCGGACCATAAACTCTTTGAGGGGGCCGGCCGCAACAGTAAGAGCCTCCGCCTGGGGCATTTCCTCATTGATATAGGGTTGGATGGCCTGTTCGTTAACGGCGTTGAATGTTGGCATCATTATGAAGATCGTCATAAATAATGCCAGACCGATGAGAACCTGGTTAGGGGGGGACTGCTGTGTTCCCAACCCCATCCGTAAAAAGAAAAAGACAACAATGATCCGTGTAAAACTGGTCATCATTGTAATAAATGCCGGACCAAAAGTGAGGATTGTCATCAGGATAAGCGCCTGAATCGCCAGCGAATAATCTTCCGCCTCTCCCCCGATACTTAAATCAATTTGTGGAAGCGATTGTAGGATTACTGAAATCATAATTTACCACTGAACGTGTCATAAAATCGTTGACCGGATGGATTTTTCACCGGCTCTTTCCACTGGTCTTTGGGATACCGGTGTAATAATGTTATCGAGTTGGTCCCGATTCCGAGTACCCAAATTTCGCTATTAATCTCCAGGACTTTTATCTGCTGATTCGGTCCGATTACATGTTGACCCAGTTCACGGAAAGACTTGTTAGACTGCCCGAAATACGATTTCTTTCGAAACAGGATCCAGACACCGGCAAGTATGACTATGAGTACGACAAAGGTGGTAAATGCATTGAGAAATATCCGGGATGACCGCTGTTCCACCGGATGTTCGGTATCAATTTTTCCCATCATCTCGCGGACACTGTCGCGTCTCTCCTGTGATGCCGGATCAGAAGCCGTTGAAGGCGAGGTTGACTGATAATTCATCCGTGAAACCATAAACAACCAAAGCACCAGCAAAATTACAGCAAATGAAACAACCATTCCGATGATTTTGCGAGGATTTTCAGCGGGTATATAATTTCGAAAGTCCATATAAGCGAAAAAATTCGTTATCTAAGGCGTGTTATTCGCTCGCGGGTGGTAATCAGATTTGAAATGCGTACCCCGAAATGTTCATCAATTACGACCACTTCTCCATGAGCGATATAGGATCCATTTACCAGGATATCTACCGGTTCACCGGCGAGTTTATTGAGTTCAATAATCGAACCTTTTGACAGTTGCAATACTTTACCGAGCGGCATTTCTATCTGTCCTAGTTGAACGGATACCTCCATTTCGACATCTTTCAGCAATGCCATATTCCGGGTATCACCGATCAACTCATCAATACCTGTTTGCTCAAAGTTGTCAAATTCTACCTTCCGGCCGGTAACCACATTATCATCGCTCGACTGATCTGCTGCCGTATCCCCATCCACATTATCCGTACTCATCCCGGCAAATTGATCCCCGGTGGCTGCATCGGCAACTTTAGTAACACTATCAGTGTCATCGCTCAAAGCAAAAGTTTTGTCACCAGCGTCCTCCATGTTTTCGGATATCTTCCTGCTTTCCGACCCTTTCGTTGATTTTGATGAAGTTTTATTTTCCTGGTCCGGCTTATCACCCGAATCATCATTGCTCAATTGATCATCCGTATATCCTATCAATAATTCCGCTCTGGCTGCCTTTTTACCCAGGCCACTTATACTAAATATCGCATGAAAATATGCTTCATGTACAAACTTTTTTTCCATCTGTTTATGCGTCAGTACTTCCATTTCACCAGGAGCCAGTTTCAGCCCGTTGCGACGCAATTGTTTTTTGAGCATCACCAACATCTCGGTTACAAACTTTTTCAGCAGATCACGTGTGATTTCGTTGTACTTATCCTCTTCGACCCCCATCATAATACTTGAGAGCAAACCCAACCATGCATTATCCAAAATCAGAATAATGGAGCTATGATGGACTTCATCCCTGGTGATAATAAACACATCATTTTTATCAAGGCTCTTTACAAGATCCTGTTTGTCAGCACTTACAACAGAATCGATTTTGATTTCGGCCGTCTCCTTCAGGACATTTGCCAGATAGGTTTTAACATTTGGCAAATGCTTTTCAAGTTCAATTTTCCATTTATCCACGATCATAACAGTTCCTGTTCATTGATTTGATCCTGCAATTCATAAATCTTCACAGCTCTACGGCTTTTTACTGAACCGGGATAAGCTGTCATTTTTTTCACCCCGTTTACCCTGACCTCCAATGGCTGATCGGTTTTTTGACTAAGCGGAATGGTATCCCCCTCTTTGAGGTTAATAAGATCATTTATCGTCAGTCTGGTTGTTCCCAGTAAGGGCTGAACTCGCACATTAACCCTGGTCAGGGTCTGCTCATAAGCCTTCAACTGTTCATCTGTAAGTTTTTCTTTCCGGCTGTGATTGGCCAGATGAAGGAGGGATTCATTCAGGGACTCTTTGAGCAGGCTGTACGGATAGCCTATCCTCATCTCCACGTCTTCACTGCCCAATTCGATCCGGTAAACCGCAACTATAGCCGGATCGGCAGATATCATACTTACGTTTTCCGGTTTACTTTCATAGCGCATGGCTTTAATACTGAAATTCATAAACGGTTGCCATGCTTCAATGATCTCTCTGTTCACATTCTTCATAACCCTGGATATAATTTTCTCTTCAATCGTGCTTAACACGCGAAGTTCCGACAGGCCGGATCCACGACCGCCGCTTTGCCGTTCCACCAGGTGTATACAAAATCCGGGTTGAAGTACAAATACAACATCCCCACCGAGTTCCTTGACATTCAGAAGATAGAGCGCACTGGGGTTGTCTATTTGGCGAATAAATTCACTGGAAGCCAGCTGATCAATCTCCATCAGGCTTACCTCTACCTTCTGCCTTAACCCTGAACTGAAGACACGGCCCAGTTGACGGGCAAGTACTTCGTGAAGTGTACGAAGCGTACGCATGATCTCCTGGCTGAACAGCTTGGGATGCTTAAAATCATACGACTCAACGTATTTTTTCTTTCGGACTGGAGATTTCGAATAATTCGAATTCATAAAAGCGGATCAATCGGTCAACATAGGTCATTGCATTACATACTTAATGAAGTACAAATTGCGTACCGATCGCACTCCTATAGCATTATTTACTTCTTCGGCTAGTTCATTTCTCAACCGTTCCCGCTCATCAAACCGAAGAAGTTCATCAAAGGTGCGGGATGAAATAATCATATTCGCCCGGTCTCTGATTTTCATTAAATTTCGATCGACCAATTCTACATGGTCGGAATGGTGTAATTCCATGCCTATTTCAATGAGAAGAAAGCGCTGGGCGTTACTCCCTTTAGGGTTGGCAATAATCTCATCCATTTTATATGTAACCGAATGATCCGGCAACGAACCGAAAACCCACATGTACATGTCCTGATAATAATTATCAATAAATATGTATGCCCCGACAAGCTGACCCAGCACCAATATTCCAAACAGGAAATATTTTCCACGTTGCAGGAATTTTGAGTTCACCCCACTGCTTCCGGAAACCGTTCCCGGTCCCTCTGTTTTATTTTCAATATCTGTTGCCATGTTAATGTTATCGGAAATTATTCGATTTACTCAAGCCCCTGTCGCCAGCCAGGAATCTGATCACTCATATCAATAATATTGTCATCGTATTTGATATAAATTTCAATTCTTCTGTTTGCCCGCCGTCCTTCTTCGGTATTATTCGAAGCAACCGGCCGATACTCGCCGTAACTGCTGGCTTTGAAAGTCTCCGGTGGTAAATCGCTTAAATTGTTTATAAAATGCACCACTGAAACGGCACGAGCTGCTCCCAGATCCCAGTTGCTGCGATAATAAGCGGATTCCCGTAACGGCACATTATCGGTGTGCCCCTGAACTTCCGTTTCGTAAATATCGTCGTCAAACAAATCGGCAACCTCGATCAGAATTGCCTGTGCCTGTGGTATCAATTCAGAAGATCCGCTATTAAACGTCACCGATTCACTCATGGTAATCCGGACACCTTCAGCGATCAGGTCAACTGTGACGGACTCCTCCAATTCACGCTCCTCAATAATATCAATCAGCGCCTGCCATCGCTCAATCGTTTGTGAACTGATCATCTCCTCTTCCTGAGCCCTTCTATCCATCACCGATTCCTGTTGTTGCAAAATTCCGGGGCCACCCTGGAAACGACGCAAAAAATCCTGCAATAATTCATAATCCACACCCGGTGTGAGCATATAAATTACAACGAAGAAGACCAGCAGCAACGTAACCATGTCACTGTAAGTCATCAACCAGTTTCCACTGCTTTTCTTAGTTCTTCCCATCCGCTGTTTTGTTCTTCCATCCAGAATTGATAGATTTTTTCTTCACGCTCTTTTGTGCTGCGAATACCGTCATGGTATTTAACATATTCAGCACGGCTACTCGGATCCACAAAACTTAGCATTCTCTTTTCCATGATTCGGGGATTATCCCCTTCCACGATAGACATGATCGCTACACGGAACATCATTTTTCTATTTACATCCAGTTCGCTCAAATATTCAAGTTTTCCGGCAAGCGGACCGAAAACCATATTGGCGAATACAGTACCGTACAATGTAGTAAGAAGAGCTACTGAAAGCCCTTGTCCCAGCGATTCGGGATCGGTAACATCCTGAAGCATCAGAATCATCCCGATAACCGTACCTATCATTCCGAACGCCGGCGCATAGGAAGCCATGGAATCCAGCACATTAATAGATATCTCAACACGCCGCTCAAAACTCTTGATTTGATCTTCCAGTATTCTTTCCAGATTCTCTTTGGTTACACCATCAATAGCCAGCTGCAACCCGTTTTTCAGAAAACTGTCCTCGATATATTGCACATCGTTATCAAGTTGGAGAAGCCCTCCCCGCCGTGCGCGTTTGGAAAAAAGATTCATCAGCTCGATATCCGTCCGCAGATCCACGGTCTTGGTCTTGATCATACTGATGATCGTCTGAAAACTGTCCGTAATATTTTCACCACTGTAGTTAATCAAGGTCGATGCAACAACTCCCCCCAGAACAATTAACAGTGACGACAGGCTCGCAAAGGCCACGAGGTTACCCTGTGTTGTTATAGCAACAATAATCAGGCCGAAACCTCCAACAAATCCTATGACAGCTGATCGATCTAACATTCTTATGTTATCGACCATCTGCCAAAAATTTCAAGACTAATCAGCCATAGAATTTCGATTATTTTATTTCGAGAAACCTGTGCTTATCGTTTGAGATTAACAGCTTCCATAAGCATCTCGTCAGAGGTGGAAATGACCCTTGCATTGGATTGATAAGCTCGTTGTGACGTAATCATTTCAGTAAACTCTTTTGCCAGATCCACATTAGACCCTTCCAGCGCACCAGAGTTCACACTCGTTCCGGCCAGACTCTCTGCAGAACCAACAAACACTTCACCAGCTGCTGAAGTGGTACGGAACAGGCCGCTACCCATCATTTCGAGTCCGTTTTCATTTTGTACCTGAGCAATAGCTATCTGGGAAAGAGTCTGATTCCGCCCATTGTCGTATATACCCTGCAAGCGTCCGTCTCCATCGATTGCAATATCAAGTAACCGCCCTTCGGTATGTCCGTTCTGAGCAATCACCTTTGCATTGTTGGCTCCTGCAAACTGTGTAAAACTTACTCCCTGGTCGGCACTCCCGAGATGAATATCCAGGTCAAAGACATTGGCACCACTCTCCGGATCAAAGTTGGTAATGGCAATAACCGATGAAGAGGAAATATTCCCGTTGCTGTCAAATTCAACCGTTCCGGTCTGACCGGCACCTACCGTTCCGCCATCGGGGAAACTGACTTCATAATCCCATTCATTCTCATTTGCAGTCCTTGTAAATTCCATTACCAATGAATGAGCGTTACCGAGGCTATCGTACGCTGTAGTACTTAAAACACGTGTAGTTCCCTCCTCTCCGGACAGGTTTCCACCAACAATGACTTCATCTGTTTGACGGGGAGGAAATACGTTTTCAAAGTCAACAGTAATATTCCGGGTAGCTCCGCCACCCTGGATATTTCCGTCCGAATCGGCGTTGTATCCCTGTACAAATCTTCCTCCCTGATCAACCAGTTGTCCGTCTTTGTTAAACACAAAATTACCTGCTCGGGTCATGAAATTCTGGCCTTGATCCTGCACCAGAAAAAAGCCCTTACCTTCAAGAGCAAGATCTGTTCCTTTGCCTGTGTTTTGCATTACACCTTGACTGTAATCACGGTCTATAGAAGCGATTCGAACACCAAGCCCAACCTGGTTTTCCATTTGAGGTGATGACTCCCCTCCGGAATCTGTACGACCCAGACGCTGGTTCATCAACTCGGCAAATGTGACCCGGGAAGATTTAAATCCTGCCGTCTCTACGTTTGCAATATTATTTCCAATTACATCCATTTTGGCTTGAAATGATTTCAACCCACTTACACCTGAATTCAATGCTCTGATTAAAGCCATATCCGTTCTCCGTTGTATTTTTCTATTTAACAGCGAGAAAGCTCGCTGAAGGTCTTCAAAGCGGCAAGCCGATTTCTTCGACATCACCTACAGGGACATCTACCCCGTTGATAGTAAGTTTTACACCTTCACTGGTGTATCGGACTTTTTCGACAAGTCCATTCACATAGGTTAAAGCTCCGACATTGGAGTCGTTATCTCCAGTTGCCACAATCTCAACATTGTACATTCCATCCGGCATTCGCTCTCCGTTGTTGTTTCTTCCGTTCCATTTCCATTCATTCAGCGATGAAGAAACATTCTGAAGAGATTCGCGCCGCACTTCATTTCCGCTTTCATTTTTTATAACTATATCCACTTTTGAAGCTTGGTTATTAAGCTTATAAATAACCGTGGCATCTTCTCCGGGTGGCAGGTGAATAATATTTGATACCGCTTTTACCTGCTTGCCTGCCAGGGAAGTTGCCAGCGAGTTAGTCAATCCGGCACCCATCAATTCCTGACTTTTGTGCAGTTCTTTAATCCCGTTATTCACATTAATCAATTGTTCCACAGAATTGAACTGCGCAAGCCTGGATGCTAAATCCGACCCATCCATAGGATTAATCGGATCCTGATGTCGCATCTGAGCCACCAGAAGTTGCAAAAAATGCTGTTGCCCCAACTGGTTTTCCTGTTTTGATTCCGGTTTGTCGAATGTAGCCGAAATTTGCGAGTTGATATTATGCAGTTCCATAGTTGTTATCTCTTATATTATGCGGTCCATTCCATCCTATTGTATCCAAAATTGCGAATGATCTGTGAATCCGTTTGCTGATCATGATCAAAATCGGGTTCACCCCATGCACGGAGTATCGTATTGCGAGCATTATTTGATGGTGATGCCTGCTGTTTCCCAAAAAACTGTTCAAATTCCTTATTGCCGTCATTTTCCAGAGATAACTCTATTTGGACATCACACACCTTTGCAATATGATCCCGGATTGACTGCAAGTGCTGCTGTAATAATCGATTAAGATCAGTATTCAAGGAACCCAGTTTCAATTGCATCACTCCATCAACTTCACGAACAGATATCTGAAACCGATTCCCGTCATCAAGTGTAATGTTGTGCTTCTGCCAGTTTGCCGGGGTTTTCTGTGATTCCTGTACCTGTTGCACAAACCGGACAAGCCCGGACATCAGCTCCCTTCGAAGATCTATGTTGACAATGGAAACATGGCCTAATCGTAGTAAATTGGCCAAATTTGCACGTTGTTCTTCTTCGGTGGAATCAACAAAATCGATCTCCGATACTCCTGTATTTCCCCCTTGATATTTGTCGATTCCCGTTAAAGACAGTTCACCGGAATATTTCACAGTTACCGGTTTTATATTTGATGCTACATTGCCGGCTAAACTATTTTCCAGCACTTTTAAATCAGAGACATCCCCACTGGATTGAACCGGATTGCGAAGGGTTGCTTCTGGATGTTGACGATCACCAAAAGCCTTGATATGGTTCTCATAACGAATGGTTCGCCAATGTGATATTTTTTTACCTGAAAACTGGCTTGAAATCTTCTCAATGGTCTTAATAAACTTATCCGTTTCCGGATTTACGGGATCGCCTGTTGCACGATCATTCCGAAGCTCCGTCGTATCTGATGATTGAACCTGCAACACTTCCGGAAACCTGCCCGGTTTTTGAAGCCGTTGACCGGCCAGCTCAGCATCACTTGCAACACTTTGGCTCGGAACTACCGGTTTGTCGGTAACAGGCAGTCTGATAACTGTTTCCTGATTGGCTATAGTTCCGCGTGTGCCAGAGCCTTGCTGATTACTAATCACCTCCTTCACATCATCTGCAATATGGGACAATTTACCAGAAACGATTCCTGCGTCGACGGTCACACCTCCTGTTTTACCAGGTTCCACATGTTTTGTTTCTAAGGATCCTGCATAGTTTTCTTTTGAACCGCTCATTTCATTTTCTGAAACCATACCACTCATTTCATTTTCTGAAACCATTTGGTTCAGAGAAACCGGAATGGTTAATTTCGGATCAGCTGGTGAAGAAGTCGACGTATCCGGTATCGGAAATGTTAATTGGCCTTCAGATTTTGATACACGTGTCACATCACTCGATTCACTCTTTGATTCTTGTGTATCCATATTTGTTTTGCTATCTGAATGCCCGGTTTCTTCATTGATTTCATCAACAGGAGTCACGCTGATGTCATTCTTTTCGTCCGACAACAATTTCTGCTGAAACACATTTGTCAGCGGAATGAACCGAAATCGATCTGCTACCTCTTTTTTCTGTAATGCCGCATGTTTATGCAACTCATCATGCTCATGTTCCTGTGAAACCGTTTCATGCTGAAATGTACCAGGATTCGAATGTATCTCCTGTCCACTCTCCTGCTCTTGCGCCATTCCGGTTTCGTCTTCATAAACAAATACCGATTCGCGGCCTGTGTTTTCTTTTGAGTACCCTGCTTCTTTGTCCGACGAATTCCGGTCCTGAACAACGTTCCAGACGGAAGAAAACCTGCCTTTTTTTTCAGTGTCTTTTTCTGGAGAATTTACTGATCCTCCTTTCAAGGTTGCCGATTCTTCAAAAGAATTTCTCGATGGTGGTATGGGTAAATGAGCCACTACATTACCTCCTTGACCAATTCTGCAGCACGTTTGGGTTCTAACGAACGAAGCAGTTTTTCACGCTGGATCGATCCTGAGTTATGAAAAATCCGGACAAGCTGTTCCTGGGCCATTTCGCTCACAATCGGAGCCAACTCTTCCTCGTCAAGGTTCAGCAAGCTTTTCACCCGCTCAACGAATTCTTCATTACCCATTCGATCTGTTTCGTTTTGTTGTGTTGATTGTGTTGATGTTAAGTTCCCGCTGACCGGGAAGAAATCTTCCATTTTTTCCCATTCCTCAATTTCCAGCCTTAAATCTTCCTGGATCAATTCAAGGGAATCGATGGTCAACAACAGCTCCTGGTTCGTTGCGCGAAGCATGTCTATTTCGTGCCTGAATTCCAAAAACAATTCTTCATCTGTTTTTTCACCGACACGCATAGGGTAATCCGATTCATTAAATGCCTGAGAAGTCATAATCTCATCATATTTTTCCTTATTGATGTAAGGATACAGGAAAAAAACCAGGCCGAATACTACGCCAAATGAAGCGACAATCAATCCAAGGATCTTAAGTACTTTCACTCTGAATGCCGGTTATACAATTGTGTTGCAATTTCATCCATTTGCCTTCGATCCTGTCGATCGATTTCTTCCAGGAATACTTTATGTTCCCGTTCTTTAGCCTTTTCCATAATACGGGTATCCCGATGGACTCTGATCAGCTTATCCCTTTCCCTGTCAATATCCTGTTCAGCTCTATTCAGATCACGGACAAGGTTCCCCATAATTTGATGAGCGTATTCCATATGTGCATAACTGCTTCTGATCCGGTTGATATCATTAACAGAATCGTCATCCCTTTCTTCAATAAAACCACGTAATCCGATAGCAATTTCTGATTTTTTATCTGCGATCACTTGCCTCAGCCTCTGCTTTTCAGCAAGCCTCTGCTTTTGCAATTTCTCTTTGTGTTCGCGAACTTTCAGAACGGGTGCAAGGGAAAATCTGAATTTCATATTTCAAATTGTTTATTTTTGTTCGACAATATTTTTTAACACACTCCAATAATCCTCATTGGAGTCCACTTGCTCTTCAATACTCTGTTTCAAAAATGATTCCAAATCGGGATTTTTTTTGACGGCTTCGTCAATTTTCGGATTTGACCCCTTGACATAGGCACCGATATTAATCAAATCTTCCGCTTCGCGATAAGTAGCCAGCAATTCCCTGGCTGCCATAGCTGAAGTACGGTCTTCCAGTGGAATTATGTTCGGCATGACACGAGATACGCTTTCCAATACATCAATAGCCGGATAGTGGTTTTTATGCGCTAAACGCCGGGAAAGCACAATGTGTCCATCCAGAATGGAGCGTACAGCATCAGCGATTGGCTCATTCATATCATCGTTGTCGACCAGCACTGTGTATAGTCCGGTGATGCTTCCATGCCTTGTTTTTCCAGCGCGCTCAAGAAGTTTGGGAAGCATTGCGAAGACACTGGGTGTATATCCCTTGGTTGTCGGTGGCTCCCCTGAAGCAAGACCGATTTCCCGTTGTGCCATCGCCACCCGGGTCACAGAATCCATCATAAGAAGGACATTTTTTCCTTTGTCGCGGAAATATTCTGCCACGGCTGTAGCTGTGGAAGCTCCCTTGATCCGGCTCATGGCTGCCATATCCGATGTTACCGCCACAACTACGGAACGGGAGAGCCCTTCCTCTCCCAGAGAGTCGCTAATAAATTCACTTACCTCCCTTCCACGTTCTCCTATAAGGGCAATAACATTAACATCGGCTGACGACCTTCGCGCGATCATTCCCATAAGTACACTTTTTCCTACACCGGATCCGGCAAAAATCCCCATACGTTGACCTTGTCCAATAGTATTAAGAGCATCAATAGCCCGGATTCCCGTAACCATCGATTTGTCAATGCGTACCCGTTCAAGGGGACCGGGCGGTTCATTGTGGATAGGTTGATGTTCACCATTCACAAATGGCCCTTTTTCATCGATAGGCAAGCCGTCGGCATCGATGACCCGCCCCAGTATTTCATCACTAATGCCAAGGGTAAGTGGCCGACTACTTATCTCTACCGGACAGCCGGCCTTCATCCCTTCAATACGGTCATAGGGCATCAAAAGGGTTTCCTCTCCCCGAATACCCACTACTTCCGAAAGTATTGTTTTACCCGTCTGTGTATGGATACGGTAAATTTCTCCGACACATGCCTGGAGCCCGATGCACTCCACAACGGTACCGATTACTGTGGATACTTTCCCATACCTTTTCGATTCATTGGGAATAAGGCTGATATTTTCCCGTATCTGCTGAAAATATCCGGCAAGTGAGTTTCGGCTGATTGTACTCATATCAGCACTCGGCATTTAATTTAATTGAGTTTAGTTTAATTTTATTCAGCCCGATCATTCCGGACAGCCCATCATTTCGGCAGAATCAATGACTCTTTAAAATCATTGAGCATGTTGCGAAAATCTCGAACAATTTTCTCGCGATTGGTTTCCAGCTGATATTCACCGGGATTACACCGATCGCTAACACGTATTACAACACCGGTTTTTTCGGCATACTGACGGTGTAACTTTTCAATAAATTCATAATCTTCTGCCGATATCCACAGAACCGGTTTCGACGATGCATCCAGTTCCTGAAACAGCGTACTCAGATCCTTTTCAAGCCGTGACCGTAAAGCACCGTTTTTGATGGGTATGCCAAGAATCGCCTCGGAAATATCAAATACAAGTTTCAGCAAGCCCGGTTTCAACAACTCCTGGTTCGCTTGCCATGCATCCACGGCCTCACGAAACCCATTTTCAAGAACAGCCAGTTTTTTGTCGGTTTCCAGAAGAGCTTTTTCAAACCCCTCCTTATTTCCTTGCGCTAGTCCCCTTTCAAAAGCCTGACTTTTAACCTCTTCCAGTTCCGATTTCCATTCATCTTGTTTCTTTTTTAAAATGTTTTTGATATCCGACGATTTCTGGTCTTGCTGGTTCTCATCAAAAATCATTTCATAATTCAACTTGAAGCGGCTGTCATCACTCCAGGAAATTTTATCTTTATCTATGATCTTACGAGCCATACCAAAATCACTCCACAATCTCGTCATCCGACAATTTACGAGTCGATATTTCTCCCGACTCTTCAAGTTTCTTTATTTTGCGTATAATGAGCTGTTGTGCTTTTTCTACATCTTTGATATGTACCGGTCCCAACGCCTCCATATCCTCCTTCAGCATATCGACGGCTCGTGTTGACATATTTTTGAGAAATTTGTCGGTCAGTTCTTCGCTCACGCCTTTCAGGCCAAGGACCAGATCGGATTTGTCCAATTCGTTGATGATAAGTTGTATCGCGCGATCTTCCAGATAGACAATATCTTCGAACAGGAACATCTGCCTCTTGATCTCTTCGGCGAGCTCTGCATCCCGTTCTTCAATTGCCCTGATCACATTTTTCTCAACAGACATACTGGCTTCATTAAGTATGTTGGCCACCATAGATGCCCCGCCTTTTACGCGATCGCCCAGGGCATCCATACCACCCATCTGCTCTTTGATCACCTCTTCAATTTCATCGATAACGTCGGAGGATATTTTGTCCATGGAAGCCAGCCGATAGGTAATTTCACCCTGAAGTTCCTCGCTCAAATGCGAGAGGATTGTGGCAGATCGTTCATTCTTCAATTGCGAAAGTATAAGTGCAACCACCTGGGGATGCTCATTTTGAATAAACTGAAGAATCTGGCTGATCTCGCTTGCCTGAAACACACCAAATGCGCTGGTTCCTGTTACGGCCTCCAGCTTTCTGTACAGGTCCTTTGCCTCTTCTTCTCCACGAGCCTGAGACAGAATTCCCTTGGCAATGTCGATACCTCCCTCCAGAATATACTGTTTGGCCGTCATCATATCGTGAAAGTCGCGCATTACAGCATCTACCACTTTCGGACTCACATTCTTCAGTTTCGCAATTTCAAGTGAGATCTTTTCGACTTCATTGTCATTCAATTGTTTCAGAACCATGGAAGCCGTCTCTACTCCCAGAGAAATCATTAATACGGCAACTCGCTGGGTACCAGTCAGCTGGTTGACATCATTTATTTCGACACCGGATGTTTTACTTTTATCAGCCATGTTTCTTTAAGACTCTTTTGGGGTCGCCATCATCATTGCACGGGCCACACTGGCGGCATCGTCGGGTTGTTTTTCGACAAAAGATTTAATCTCATCCATTGTAAATGATTTGGCCTCGATCTGTTTTCGTGCAACATCACTGAGCTTGCGATTGTAAATGTCTTCTTCGCCCCCAAACTCGCCCGCCCCGCTTTCTCCACTTTCGTTGTAACTGTTCCCCCGGAAGTCCAGATCATTTCTTTCATCAAACTCACGAAACAAAATTGGAGTCTGTTCTTCACGTAGCCGTTTCGACAAATTATAAATCAAAGCGACAAACGCCGAGAGAGCGGCCAGAATCAATATCCACCGTAAAATATGTGTCCATGGAACCGGCTGGTCCATCAACTGTCTATACTGCTCGTCAAAGGTCGGATCATAAAATTGAATCTGCGTAATTGTAATTTCGTCTCCGCGATCCGGCCGGATACCCAGCGCTGTACGAATCACTTCCTGAAGTTCTTCAAGCTCTTGCGCGGTATATGGCTCCGCAACAAGAGTATTTTCACCATCTTCACCCGGTTGCATCGATTGTTTGTAATTTAACAGAACCGACGCGCTTATCCTCTTGATCTCTCCCTGTGGTTTTTCGAACATCTCCCGAACCTTGTTCACTTCGTAATTACGGGTTTGAGTGGTGCTTTGATTATCACGTGAAGTAGTCAAAACAGTCTCACCGCGCATATTCATAGGGGTGAATTCGTCAAAAGGTATATGTTGAAAACTTTCATCGTTCACGGATTCCGACCTTCGTTCTTCGGAAATGATAATCCGGCTGTCAGGATCAACCATATCGGATTCCCTGACGATACGATCAAAATCATGTTCGGCTGCTACCCGTAGAATACTGTTGCCGTGTCCCAACACACGGTCCAGCATACTTTGCCCACGTTCAGTGAGATAGTTTTCCGTACTCTGACGTAATTTCATCTGATGAGATCCACCGGAATTAAAACTACCATCTGCCGCCATGCCGTCCGTAAGACGGTTCCCGTTCTGATCCAGAACCGTGATCGACTGGATATCAAGACCTTCCACACTTCCAGCCACCAAATGTGTCATCCCCTCAACCTGGTTGTTGCTCAACTTTTGCCCCCGATTGAGATTCAGGATAATGGATGCTGAGGCTTCCACTGAAGTTTCCTGGAACGGAGACCTTTCCGGAAGCACCAGATGCACCCGGGCATACTCAACTTGTTCCAGGCTACCAATAGTACGTGACAGCTCCCCTTCCAACGCTCTTTTCTTATTAATGCGCTGCATGAAATCGGTCATCCCAAGTGCGTTAGCATCAAAAAGTTCATAACCTTGCACCTCGGCATGCACCAATTTGACTGAAGCCAGTTGCATGCGCATTTCATGAACTTTATCACTGTGGACATATATGGACCTTCCATCGTCTTCTACGCGATATTTCACCCCCCGTCCTTCAAGATCTTCAACTATTTCACGAACAGACTCAGGGTTTAGCGAACCAAACAGTAGCGTAAAGTCCGGTTTCAGCGTCCAGTAAAAGAGCGAAACCAGAAACGACAATAATACCACAACCAGCAAACCGAATATCATTCGCTGTGCCGAACTTAACGGTTCGAAAAAGGATCTCACAGACTCGGTAAATCGTCCCATAGTTTACAATTCTAAATTTGCATCCGGCTGATTTCCTGATAAGCCTCAATCGCTTTGTTGCGAATTTCGACCATCATCTGAAAACTGATCTGAGCCTGTTGCAAATTGATCATGACATCATGAACATTATCTGTTTTACCTGAGGCAAAATCCTGAACACTTTGCTCTGAAGCTTTCATTGTTTGATCTACCGTATTCACTGCATTTGAAAGCATATCAGCAAATGAGTACTGGGGATCCGGGATACGCGTCTTCAGTTTGTGCGGCGTTATTTCCACTTCACGTGGATTTTGAATGCCCTTGATCTCTGTCAGATCATTCATTAGTCTTGCTCCTTTGGGGATTTTAGAATATGGGTTTCTGTGAATTAAATTTTTGTATCCAGATTTTGTCCACGGCCGGCAACCAGTTGCTGCTTTGACTCCCCGCTGGAATTGTAAAATTCAAGATGTCCGGTATTGGTAAATTCCCGGCGAATCATGCGGGTTTCGTCACCGCTAAGTGAAGGCTGGCTTTCCAACTCAGCCGTTTTTCTCAATAAGTTACTTTGAGTAACTTCCGGGGTTTCACGGGATTGATGGACATGGCCCCGTGATGGCATGGTATCGTTCCGGGGTTGAGTAATATTAAGAGAAATAGAGTCCATAGTTCGATCTAAATTTCAAGTGATCGTTTAATTATTTGTTTCTCAGCTTCGATTGCACTAAGGTTCGCTTCATACAATCGGTTGGCACTCACCATACGCATCATCTCACTGATCAGATTTACATCAGGGTAACGTACCATGCCGTTTTCATCTGCATCAGGATGGTTCGGGTCAAACTCAAACCGGAAATGCTCTGTTTCAACAATTTGCGCAAGTGGCCCCAAATGATTTTCCGACGATTCGGACATTCCTGACGCGGGAAAATGCCTTTCATGGGTCTGACGCAGAGATGAGACATTATCAAGTAGCATGCGCTGGAAATCCATGCGATTACCCATGCTTGTCTGCACGGACTGCAGACGATAGACATTCGAAGAACCCGCCGGAGCCGATGTATTCGCATTGGCAATATTCCGGGTCGCAGCGGCAATTTTTTCGCGTTGGACAGACAATCCTTGCGAAGCGGTTTGAAATGATGAAAAAATTCGATCCGGCAGCATAACAATTAATAGCTATTTTATTTATGGGTCCTGTTTAAGGTTTATGTCCGGGAGTTACCTGTTGATTCCGGTAATTCCCGACCGCACCATATCAAAGTGGTGACGAAGCGAACGAGTGATCACATTAACCCGTATCTGCGTATCCGCCATTTCGATCAGCTCATCTTCCAACACCGGTTGTTGGCCGGTTTCTACAATTTCCGGTGATACTTCCTTCATACCCTTCACGCCTTCTTTATCCTGGATTCGCCTCAATTCATCTTCGAATCGAACCTCGAGTTTTTTGAATCCGGGAGTATCCAGATTGGCAATGTTGGCCGATGTAATTCGCTGGCGCAGTGAAAGAGCATCCATCGCCCTGTTCAGCAACATCGAATGATCCGTGTCGATAAGTTTCATTGGGTCCACCATTTTGAGAGTCAATGACAACAACGACGTTTACAGCAATACCTGTGCCATTTCATTCTACCGGTTTTTCTTCCGTGGACAAAGTCGATCGTTGACTCTTGATATAGGTAAAATGGGCGTATTTACGGCAATTTTTTCCACTTCAAAAATAGTATTTAAGATTCCAATGAAATAGCTGATAAGTATACCTATGATGATAATGTTTTATTCAAGCCAGAGAATATAACCCGAACCAATACTATTATGAACGGTACCACTCGGCGTTCCCGTCTTATGCAAACCTGCATTAACACGATGTGCCCGGATATATCTGACAGCAACAACCCCCAACTGTCTGAACATTTTCATTTTCAACCAGAATACCCGGCAACCATTTTCTTGCCATTAATGAATGATTTGGACTATCCGGTGTTTATTACCGAGAACCGTAATGATCATATTCTGATTGCCAATACGGCCGCAATAGCCGGGTGTCATGATGAAAGTGTCATTGACCGTCCATTACAACAAGTTGTTTTGGGTGAAAAAATCCTGGAGGATCAAACCCGGCTTGCCTATTTCAACAACCAATGGCTTGTGATTACAAAAACCCCGATTAAATGGGATGGATCCCATTTAAACATGATCTCCCTTCAACATCATCCCGCGTTGCCTGACGGCAAACAGATCCGATCTGCCAAAGATATGGTTGCTATTGTATTGCATCGTTTACGCTCTCCAGTGACCGGTATGCAAGGGTATCTGGACATGCTTCTCGATTCAATTGATTTGGAACCACATCAGCGACGCCTAAGCAGGCTGAGTGATGGGATAAGCCAATTCAATACCATACTGAATGAACTGGAACTTTTGCACTCAATAGGGATTCGTTCAGAACCGGAAACCCTGCATCTGCCGAATGTAGTACAGGATGTAATAACTGGCCTGGACCTTAGCATTCAGAAAAGAATCATTCTGAATAAATCCAGTCGTAAACACTGGATCCCATCCAATCAACGTCAACTAAAAACGCTTCTAACTATATTGATCGATAATGCACTTGAGCATACGTCGGGAAAAAACAGAG
Source organism: Balneolales bacterium (assembly GCA_040905705.1). Classification (GTDB taxonomy): domain Bacteria; phylum Bacteroidota; class Rhodothermia; order Balneolales; family Natronogracilivirgulaceae; genus JBBDQZ01. Next base: position 31,049 of record JBBDQZ010000062.1, on the reverse strand, counting down.
AAATCATTATCGACCTGGAATCAAACCGGCAAATTACTATTACCAATTTCGGGAATCCCATTCCGGAATATATAAAATGTCATCTTTTTTTACCTTTTATAACCAATAAGGCCCAGAATGCAGGTGTAGGGCTGACATGTGCTCACCTGTTGGCAAAACAGATCGGCGCATCGGTTTTTCTGACAAAAAACAGTAAGGCGGAAGGGATTTCATTTTCTATATTTTTCCCTCCTGTCAATCCTGCTTAGTTGCCAATAAGTTTAATAATTATCACAGATTACGTTCTGCCTCCCCATAGAAACAGGGTTGAGGAAAAGCCGGGAAAATAACAATATTGGTATAACCAGCTGCAATTCATACCAATACAATTCGTTGCTCGAATATTTGTTTTAATTCCGTAGTTTTGCAATTTCAATTACCGTTTGAACCAGCTAATTGGATTGTTTTACGTATTTCTTATGGCTTTGAAAACCTGGAATCCCAGATCTGTTTCACAATACATCCCTCTTAATATTTCCCGGAAGGCTTGGGAGAAGGGAGATCGGAAAGCAATGATGAAACAGGATCTTATCGAACGATACGAGTCACACTACCGTCGGTATCCCTTTCTTAAACAGAGAATTCTTAATCATTTCGATGATTTCTGGCGATTTTATGTATCGATATACGGTGACGATTATGAACAGCAGCGATGGATCATACGGCTTTTTAACTCGATTATCCAGGGATTGAAGGACCGCAAATTGGATATGATCCAACTTGACATCAAGCGGGAGAATGATAAAAACTGGTTTCAAAGTGAAAAACTGGTAGGCGGTGTATTGTATGTAGACCTGTTCGCCGGTAATTTGAAAAATCTGCGGGATAAAATTCCATATCTCAAAGAATTGGGAATTAATTTCTTGCATCTGATGCCCCTGCTGCGACCGCGTGACGGACTGAATGACGGGGGTTATGCCATACAGAATTTCCGGGATGTAGACAAAAGGCTGGGTTCTTATGATGACTTGCGAAAACTGTCACGCATGCTGCATCATGAAGGCATTAACCTTGTCCTCGATTTTGTTATGAATCACACGGCTAAAGAACATGGATGGGCTCAGGCGGCAATGAGTGGACACCAGCGCTATCAAAAATTTTATCTCATGTTCGACGATCGCACCATTCCCGACCAGTATGAAAAACACCTGATCGAAGTATTTCCGGATTTTGCACCCGGAAATTTCAGTTACTATCCACAGATCAACAAATGGGTATGGACTACCTTCTATGAATTCCAATGGGATCTGAATTATGCCAATCCGGATGTGTTTCACGCCATGCTTGACGAAATGATTCATTTAATCAATACCGGAACGGATTGCCTGAGACTGGACGCTGTTCCCTACCTATGGAAGAAGATGGGTACCCATTGCCAGAATCAGGAAGAAGCACATCACATTCTTCGGGCATACCGGGCGCTGCTTCGCATCGTATCACCGGGAGTTCTGTTCAAAGCAGAAGCCATTGTGGGCCCGAAAGAGATTGTTCGATACCTTGGAGTCGGAGGATTCGAGGGCAAAGAGTGTGACCTGGCCTATAACGCCACCCTGATGAGTCACCTTTGGCATGCACTGGCCTCAGAAAATACACATTTGCTTCGTACTTCTCTTCGTAACCTTCCTGGTGCACCTCAACAAAGCACATGGATCAACTATATTCGTTGCCACGATGATATCGGATGGGGCATTGCAGATGCATTTGCAGAATTGGTTCATCAAAATGGACACGATACCCGAATGTTTTGCACGGATTTCTTTACGGGAAAAATTGCCGACAGTTACGCTGAAGGTTACGCATTTCAGAGAGATTACTTTTCCAATGAAGCACGTGTGTCGGGGACGACTTCAGCTCTTTCGGGCCTGAAAAAAGCATTGGTTGAGGCTGATGACCTCGGAGTCGATGATGCCATCCAGAGAACCCTGCTTCTCAATAATATTATCTTCAGCTGGAATGGTATTCCTATTATATATCTGGGAGATGAAATCGGCCAGACCAATGATTACGGATATCTGTCCAATCCATTAAAAATGAGGGACAATCGCTGGGTACACCGTCCATCTATGGACTGGAACAAAGTGAATCTTCGCAATACCCCCGGAACAATCGAGCATCGCATTTTTTCAGCGTATCAGAAGCTTGTCAAAGCTCGCAAGAATACTTCGGCTATTCACGGTTTATCGCACGACCGCATCGTGATCCTCGATATTGATTCGATCTTTTGTTTCGAGCGGGTCGGGGAAAAACAGCGTGTGCTTTTCCTGTCAAATTTCTCACGGAAACCCGTGCATATACCGATCAGCATACTCCCGGAAGAGTGGCATTACCGCTTTTTCCAGGATCTTTACTCAGGGCGGGTACTTGATTTCAGCTTCGAGGAAGTAGTAATGGAGCCATATGGTTTTTACTGGTTGACGGATACCAAAGACAAGCCCTCCCCGGAAGCTGAAAACACCATCATAGATGTGCTTGTTGAAACTGAGTTCGGAGAACAGGTCTATGTGATTGGCAATATTCCTGAACTCGGGAATTGGAATCCACAAAAAGCAATCGGCCCTTTGGACCCGGCATCCTATCCAACCTGGGAAATTCAGATTAAATTACCTGCCAACACTTATTTTGAGTTTCAATGGGTAAAGAAACGCAATGGGCAAATCCTGGAATGGTCCCCGGACAAATACTGGATGAAAAGCGGTGATGAAATCTCATACTTCTGAGATTTCATGTCATGGTAATTTGTGTGCCCATAGGCAGAGACAGGCCACATAGCATCTCCGCATGCCTGGTGGGAAAACCACATGGCTATCTTTCCGAACCTGATTAATCATTAATAACCATATCCGGAATCTGTTACGAGGCAGAACGATTACCCCCTCCCATGACCTGCTCCGTTTGGGAATCATTACCGTAATATGAGATCAACAGATACAGTACAAGATTCGTCACTTTTTTAAGAGCACTGTAAACAAGAAGCATCCCGGCAACCGAAGCAACGGCCACTTCAAGTCCTCGAGCAAACTCAATACCGGCCCACATAAAGACAAGGTCTTTACTCGGGATAAAGGGAATTCGATTGACCACTATAAAAATAGCCAGAAACGTAAACCAGACGGAAAGCGGTATACCCGGAATGACAATGAGCCACATGATCATCATGGCAGAGTGATGAATAAGAAATCGGAACAGATAGATCGAAAAAACCACCACCGCTTTTCTTGCCGGCAATTCAAACAGATACTGCCGAAACTGTATGATAATAAACGTAAGAACAACAAGCACAACGATCCCTGCGCCGATATATAAAGCGATCTTTTCGTCTATCAGATGTAATACTTCAATTTTACCTGTATAGAGCAAGGTGGATAAAAGTATGACCGCAACAAGGTTGGATGTAACCGAAGATATGATTGCGTTATCTCTGACATTTTTGAAAATTGTCTTATCGTCTTTGTCCACCCGTTTTCTTCCCCAAAGAAACAGGTAGAATTCACCGGAGTATCCCATTACCTCGTGATTGTAAACCCGCTTTGTCAAAAACGCTTTGAATCCTTCCCATTTCCCAATCGGCCAAACCTGCCTGTAAATAAATATCTCCGCAACAGGCAGTTCTATATACATTACCACAAACAGTACATAAAACAACGGATGAGTCGGAAGAGACTGCAACACATTCCGCCAGCCAATAGCCATGAGCTGATGCAAAATCAACCCGATAATGACCAGCGCGATCAATCGTTGTAACAGGTGTTGTACCTTCTTCGTCCGGGGATCCCCGTACAACTTCTTCAGGCGAACTTTAATATCTGATATCAGATTCACGTCGGTTTAGATTTTAAAAATAATGTAATTACCATCCGGCAGATGATATCTGATGTAGTCGGCCATGATCATACTTTCACCAATTTTTCATTCATGATATCGCGATCTCTCATCCCCAATAAATAAAGAATGCCGTCAAGCCCGGTATGAGTAAGGGTCTGTCGACTTTGTTCACGAACCATAGGCTTGGCCCGGAAAGCGATACCCAGCCCGGCCTCATTAATCATAGGAAGATCGTTGGCTCCATCTCCAACGGCAATCACCTGCTCCAGGTGAATACCCTCCTTACGGGCAATTTCATGTAATAATTCAGCTTTTCTCTTTCCGTTGACAATACGGCCGGCCACTTTGCCGGTGACCTTGCCATTACGAATATCAAGCTCGTTGGCATACACATAATCAATCTTCAATCTCTTTTGAAGTTCATATCCAAAATAAGTAAATCCACCGGACAATATAGCCGTCTTGAATCCCAGGCTTCTCAATATATTGGTCACCCGCTCAGCTCCTTCATTAAGTGGAAGTCGGGCCGCAATCTTTTTCAATACCGATTCATCCAATCCCTTGAGTAATGCAACCCTTTTACGAAAGCTTTCATCGAAACCAATCTCTCCCCTCATAGCCTGTTCCGTTATCCCGGCAACTTGCTCTCCCACACCCACAGCTTTAGCCAGCTCATCGATCACCTCCGTATTGATCAGCGTAGAATCCATATCGAATACCACAAGACGACGGATCCGGCGATAAACACTATCAAGTTGAAAAGAAACATCCACATCGTTATTATTGCCAAAGTCAAACAGCTTCGCCCGAAACTGCTGGCTATTTTCAGGCATGCCCCGAATGGAGAACTCGACACATGCATTTTGAGAGTGATGTAACTCCTTGAGAGAAATCCGGCCGGTCAACCGCTGGATTTTGTCAATGTTTAATCCTTCTTCATAAATAATCCGGCTCAAATCCGCCAATTGGCGTGCACTCAGTTTTTTCCCGAGAAGTGTAACGATATATCGCATCTTTCCCTGATTGGCAACCCAGCTTTCGTATTTATATTCCGGGATCGTATCATAGCGAACTTGCAATTCGAGCTGATGTGCACGAAACAGGACATCCCGCAACACATCTGATGCATTTTTATGATCAGGAATTTCGATGAGAATGCCCAGAGAAAGTGCATTGTGGATTACTGCCTGACCGATATCGAGAACATGAACTTCATGGGAAGCCAGTACCTCTGTAATCGGAGCGGTAACTCCGGGTTTATCTTCCCCCGATATTTTTAGAAGAATGATTTCTCTGGTAATTTCGTTTGCAGTTTGCATCATTGTATTAGGTACATACGATAAAGTGAGATTGCTTCCACAGGATATAGCTCAACTGGACCTGCCGCAGAAAGGTAAGCATATGTAAGATTTTAAACCGAAATTGTATGATACTGGAAAAATCGCAACAGGTTTTGATAAGCCAAATGAATTCGTCGATTTAATTGTTTCTCACATAAAATGTTAATTTGAGGTTATGAGTAGATTTCTTGCCGCTGCACTGCAAATGAACAGTCAACCCGACCTGCATCACAGTATGGATCTTGCGTATTCAGGTGTAGATTCGGCCGCCCGGGAAGGGGCCTCATTTATTGGATTACCGGAGAATTTTGCCTTTTTGGGAGACGAAAAAGAGCGGCACCGGCAGGCAGATCATATTTCCGATGCCGTAATTAAAACGTTACCTGAATGGGCACGAGCATTCAGAGTACATATACTTGGTGGCGGATTCCCGGTCCGGACAGACCGTGGAAAAATATTCAACCGGGCAATTCTGGTGGGGCCGGATGGAACCATTTTGGCACAGTATGACAAAATTCACCTCTTTGATATCACTCTTTCAAAAGAAGAAAGCTACCGGGAATCGGATTTGGTGGAACCGGGCATGGGTGATCCGGTAGTGTGTGAAACACCTGTAAACATACGAAGTTTTCTAAATCCCGGTTCTGAAACGAAAACCGGTGGACAAACACCTGAAGTGAAATCAAAAAATAATAAAAAGGCAAGTGATCAATTCCGCATCCATGTCCGCATTGGACTCTCGATCTGTTATGATGTTCGTTTCCCGGAATTATACCGTAGACTGGCGGAACAAAAAGCGGATGTCCTGTGTGTTCCGGCGGCATTTACACAACCTACAGGAAAGGCACACTGGGAAATCCTGCTACGATGCCGCGCAATTGAGAATACCTGTTATGTCATTGCGCCAACACAAACGGGGCTGCACGGGAGTACTCGAAAAACACATGGTCATGCCATGATCATTGATCCATGGGGGCGGATATTATGCGATGCCGGCGTTAAACCGGGTATGGCAATGGCCGAAATTGACCTGGATCATTTGTACAGAGTTCGCCGAAAAATGCCGTCTCTCGAACATCGACTGCTATAATCCGTTCCATTTGACAGCGTTGTTTATCGCAAGTAAACGTAATCACTCAAGCAACTATATCGAAAAGGAATCCTTCATTCCAAACTCTCAAATTGTTCCCGCATTTCATCAATCATACCCGGAATACTTCGTTCGGCCGAATCCATTCGTTCCTGCAATGTCGGCACCAATTTTACCTGAAGCATGACCACCAGTTCCTGTACACTATAATCCGTTGAATTATATCCAAACAGATAGCGTAGCCCGAAAAACCAGGCGGGCAGGTCTTTCAAAAAGGGTATCCCTCGTCTAACCTGGTTTTCTTCAGTCTCATACAGACCCGCAATTACGGTCGACTCCCCGCTCAACAGAAGTATCTCGGTCATAGCCATCTGTTTGTTAACGATTGTACTGACCGCACCCGGTGATGCCGTACTTCGTTCCGCTTCAACGGACAAATAAATATAGGGGGATCCTTCATTATATAGCACTCGAGGTGTTACTTCAAGAATAGTACCCGTACTAAAAAACTGGTCAATCACATTTCCTGCAAAGTCCCTCTGACGAATGGAGAAATCCTGCCCCACCTGAATTCTGCCCATTTCCCCATCCATGACTTTAATCGATGGAGAAGAGATCACCTCACCCTGGTTGCTGCTTTCAAAGGTTCTGAACAGAGCCGTAACATCCCATCCGTAGTCCAAAACATCATTCCAGTTCACCTCAACCTCAAACACGTTATCGGCCACACTTGTAGCAGCAACATTGTCCACACGGACCCGGCCATTATACAATGTGCTCCAATCGATACCCAATTCCCGGATCAACTGGCGATTACCCTCAAAAAATGTAGCGTCGATCTGGACTTCACGCGTATTGAAATTGATGTCCTCATTTACCGCCTGAGCAGCTGTCCCTGCCGGCGTTGCCGAACCCGGGCTCTGTCCATTCGCCTGCTCCTCAGGCGCCCTGCTGATTTCAATATATCGATCCCCTTCGGTTATCATAAGGTTATTGTATCGGGCTATACGGTCCAGTGCATCCCGCCAATGCAGGCGTGGAACCGGAATACCGATCGCACCGGTAAATCCGGAACGATCAATAATAACTTTATCCCTGAACTGGATAGAAAATTCTTCAAAAATATCAATCGCTTCCTGAAAAGAAACGTCCTCTTCAAGCAGTAGCATTTCTTCCGGATTGGTATATTCCCGTTCCGGAAACCGATTCTGGCCTGAAACAAGCCCAACCGCTCCCAGGATAACAGTGATCCATATCATCAATATCTTTTGCCTCATCTGTAACTCCTGTTCTATTAGTATACATTCTTAGTTCAAATTCAATGTCACATCTTCAACCAGCCCTCCACGATTCAGTCGAAAGACTACTTGCCGTGAATCGCTATCAATTCGACGCAAAAAACCGAGATACACACGATCTCCTACGGTCATCCTGTGTGTCTGTCCGTCCTGGTCTCTAATCAATATATACCGTGCGGTCATGCCCATCAGCCTGCTTTCATTCACGTTAACGAGATTATCTTCATTTGGCGGAATGGGATGTATGAGGGGGAAATAGGGATTGTGACCGATATTGCCAAAGGGGCCGGCAACTGCCAGAGTTACCGGAGTGTCCAGGTTCTCGTCCCTGTTGTAATAGGCCTGCAGGGTCAGTTGAAAACTGACCTGGGTGAGTTGTTCCAGTTCGCTGATATTCTGAAGTTGAAGTGAACGGATATGAAGTATCGGACGGCTGTGTTCAATTCGATATATAAAGTTAAAAAGGTTACGATATAATCCCTCTCCCCTTACCGTTATATTGATAATACCGTATAAATCCTGGGCAACAGAATCCTGTACCAAGTAATTCAGTTCGGTAAATGATATACCCCGATTGAGTTCACGCAAATAATCGTAAAGGCGGCTGGTATTTGGATCGGCAAAGAGTTCTTTGGGATGGTTATCACGTATATACACTTGTCTCGCATGTTCTCTGACTGCGTGTTCATATAGCGCAGCGGTTTCCGAGAGTTCACTCATTGTACTTTCTTTCGTTACTCTTTCCTCCTCGAGTTCTTCGATAGTAGATACATATATATACCGAATAATCAGCCAGCCCCCACCGACCATCAAGATCAGAGTTATTGCAAGGATAATAGTATTTCGAAGACCGTAATTCATAATCGGTTTGTGTTACGCCTTTGCTACCAGACGATTTCTTCATCTGATATTTCCATAATCAGTTCCCCATCCGGGTCCGGAAGATCCGGTGAAAGATGCTCGCCCGCATCCCGAAAATTGTTGACTCGCAACGAGAAACTATACACTGTTGTCCCCCGCATTCCACCTTCGGTAACTTGCAGGACATGCGCATCATCAAAAATTTCGGATACTCGTGGAATCCGCTCCCTGTAAAGGGAATAGCCTTGCAGATCAAGATGTTCACCGGATACCTGCAGGTTAGTCAGCCACGTATTGCGAATGCCCGACATACCACGATTTAACTGACCAAGGGTTTCTGACCATAATAAACTGTTCCTTGAAAGTTCGGTCAGGCGTTCATTCAGTTCTTCAATGACCACCTGTTCTGTCATCAGGAGCTCCACCTCTTCCGCTATCGGGCGCAGCTCCGCTATTCGTGAATCGACTACGGATATGGCCTGGGTTAGTCTTTCTTTCTCTGCGGAGTGCTCCTGATACCATTTGTTAATCATCAATGGTGTGAATGCGATGAGCACAAGAAGGATCATGCCGTGCCATTCCAGTTTAAAAACACGTTGTCTTTCTTTTATATACTCCGGAAGAAGTGAAAGTGCCGGATAATGAACTCTGTCTGCACCGGAAGCTGCATGAGCTGCAGCAATAGCCGTTATATATGGCTGTAAAACCGCAGGATTATCGCTGTACTCATCCGGCAGAATCAGCTTCTCGGGATCCGGTTGAAAAAGCTCAACTTCAATATCCTCAAACTGCGATCTGAAAAAATCCCTTGGCCTTTCTCCAAGATCCGGATTCTGCATAATCATCAAACGGTGCAATGCAGGAAGAGTCCCTTTATCAATTTCAAAAAGCAGCTTGCTGAATATAGTTTCGAGAACTTTTTTCGACTTGCTTCCTTCGTTAATTACAGGCAGGACATGGATCAGTTGGTCACCATTCAGAAAAAGAAGCCGTGTTGTTTTTGCACCTATACTAATCAGGCCGGTGATCTCGCCTTCGGGAAAATTATAATGTGTCCGTAAAAAACCGGTCTGAAGTACTTCGTCAGACATCTGTTCCCGGATGACAGCCTTGCCGTTGAAAAATGTTTCGGACAGATCAATCAGATTCAGGAAGCTGTTGTCGTTATCAAAAGAAATCAACCATCCATTGCCCTCTTCATTTACATCCCAGGTATATTGCTCGGGATTGATTTCTTCATTATAAATCGGGGCCAGTTTATTTGTGAAAAATTCCGCTCGTTCATTCTTTTTCATTTTTTTAGGCAGCACATTTTCCAGTTGCTGGAAAATGGTCTTTCCCTGGGGAATATTAGCCCCTATATGTAACTTCTTATTGCCAACACGGTTGAACCAGGCCCCCAATACCTGTTCATTAGTCTCTTCACCCTTACTTTCCGCATCCTCTTCTTCGGCCATGTCAAAATCATCAGCATCTTCCGATTCCTTTTCCTCCGTTTCTTCCTCCAGATCGATGGATTCGAAATCTCCGGAATCATCTTCATCTTCAAAACCGAAGACAGCGTCCGATGCGCTTTCTGATTCAACCTGTTGTTGCTGTTGCTGTGTCAGATCATCCACCAGCTTGGGTAATTCCAGGGTTTCTATAGCTACCAGCTTCATAGCGCCCCTTACATTACGCAGCCGGGCCGTGTAGATCCGGTTTACGTCCAGTGCAAGACCTATATACTCTTTTTCTGCCAAAAGTAATTCTCGTTATTTCCTGGGATTAATATGCCTGTATTCGAATTATTTGAATAATTCTTTCAGCCGTTTTTTATTATTGGCATGATTCAATGCCTCTTCCTGGGATATTTTGTGCTCATCAACAAGTCGATAGAGATCCTGTTCCAGTGTGTGCATACCGTACTGGGAGCCCTCGGTAAGCATTTGATAAATTTCCGAAACATTATTGTTGCGTATGGCAGCCTTGACCGACGGCGTTGCCAGCATTACCTCTTTGGCAAGCGCCCGTTTGCCGTCGAGTGTCGGAATCAGTTTCTGGCTGATGACACAGGTGATCACATCGGCCAGGCGGTTTCGCACCCGTTCCTGTTCCCGGACCGGAACCTCACCGATAATCCGGTCGATGCTCTCTATGGCTGATGCCGTGTGCAGAGTTGAAAATGTTTTATGACCCGAATCCGTGATCTCGAGGGCAGCCATAATGGTGGCGTCATCACGCATCTCACCGATTACAATGATGTCGGGGTCCTGGCGCATGGCCTGCACCGCACCGTCGCGGAACGATGGCACATCGCGACCCACTTCACGATGACGTACTATGCTGCGAATTGGTGTATGAACCAGTTCAACCGGGGATGCAATAATGACAATATGGCTGTCGACCGACCGGTTGTTGGCATCAATGATCGTATCCAGAGTCGAGGACTTCCCTGAACCGGTAATCCCGGTGACCAGTGTCAGGCCGTATTTAAAAAATTTCAGGCTAAGCGTTCTGGCGACTTCAGGATGTACCTGTAATCCCTTGAACGGTCTGATTTCACTTTCGATTTTTCGCATATTCAATGCAAGGTGATCCATTTCGAAATAAAGATCAGCCCGGTACCGCTGGGTCGGCTCATTTTCAATTTCAATTACATGCGAAAAATCCAGGTTGCGATGTTCAAACAAAAATTCCAGTTGATCCTGGTTAATCAGGTTCAGCAACATCAAATCCGTCTCTACCAGGCGATAATCCGGCGACTCATCGTAGGGTTTCTTATTTCCATGGATTCTAAACCAGACTTTTCCTGCACACCCCTCACCCCCAAGATCAATATCGGAAGCTTCATATTTTCCCATTTTTAACAGGTGTTGTTCCAGCACACCCCTCAACGCTTCCCGGCTCTCCCGGGACGATCGTTCCAGCAGATCGAACAGCCACTTCAGCCGGCTAGTGCCGTGTAAATGGTCAGGAAGCTGGTTCAGTTCCTCACGAAACCGCTCAAAATACTGATTGGTAGCCTGAGTTGTCTCCATATACAGTTTGGGATTTTAGTAAAAAATTCGACTCACAGTCATACCAGATTGTTCAAACCTGTGAGAGAGTTTGTTATTAATATTTTGCAGCCCTGAACTGCTATAGTAGATATCCGTGTTTCCAGTAAACGTTCCTTCAGTTCCATCCGGATCGTCAATTTCCAGCAAAGCGTTGTCCGTAAACATCAGAGCTCCGTAAATACTCACATTACCCCGTATATCCAGCTCCCCTTCGACAATCACCAATCCTTCAAATGAAAAATCGCCCCGTAAATCCAGCGTAACTCCTTCTTTTACAATGAGAATGCCGGCGGCGTTGATATTCGATTCGAGCTTCTCATATTCATTCAATACGGTAATTTTGGGATTTTCAGGGGTCCCCAAATCAGCGGGAGATTCATAGACATCTGCCTGGGACTCGTACATCGCAACCAGGTCATTGAGTTCCTGTCCGTCCAGCTCCTGTTGCTCAAAATCGGGTTCTCCCTCATAGGTTGCATTACCTGATTGATTGACCAGTGAATCTTCTTCTGTTTCAGCGGTAATTGCGGGTAATGCATCTTCAGAACCTTCCGACTGATCCGGGTTGGTGTCATATCCATAAATATTGGCATTTCCGCTCAGGTTAGCCTGGGCATCTGCTCCGTAAAAACCGACCGCTCCTTTCACGGGCGGCGTAATCACATCAAACTCCAAAAAAGCATGGGCCTGAAGGGGCCGGTTTTCGATTTCATATTCGGACCGCACCCGAATAAACATGGGCGGAACTTCATTGGGGTAATCGTCGTGAGTATCCACCCAAACCTGCACACTTAAAGTATCAACCGGGAACTCCCAAGGCTGAGTTACATCTTCCCAATTGGAATCATGAAAAACCCGGTTTAGCCCGAGCTCAAGTCCGCTGTTCACCGCGTTGCGGGCGTGATTGACCATAAACATCTTTACATTCCCATCCGACATGGTCAACTGACGCTGCTGTACAGCATGCTGTACCATCCCGAGGATAATGAATGAGCCCAGACAAAGAATAAGTAAGCCGCGTCCCATAGTAAAAATGCGTTAGCCTTTGTGTAAAATTTCTGTTTTAAAACAGGTTATATCAAAATCGGGTTGAATTCAGCTGTATACAAACTAATTCAATTTAAACTAAAAGGGGTGATCTCACTGGTCCATGTTGATCGCCCGAACCGGTCTTCACCATAGCCCTGAACACTTTCAGCGACCAGATTCAACCGGATCTGGCGAATTTCCGAAAGGGCAAAAGCCCCCGGATCCAGCACATCACGGTTTTCGTCAAGGTAAACCAGTTGAAACTGTGTGATTCCAACACCCACCTCATCTTCCACCCCGTCAACCGTACGAAGAAGCGGACGAACAGAAGGATTGGAATAAGATGTAGACGCATCCGTATCGAAGGTCCATTGAATTTCGGTCGGATTCTCGTCTCCGTCATAGTGGACCAGAAATCGGATGCTATTGGAATCAGCTTCCAGAATCGGGAACGTACTCTGAACTCCGTAGCCCATATATCTCATATCATAGGAAAAAAATTCCGAGACCGTTTCTATACGGATTTTTGCCATATTGTAAAGAGTCTGCTCACCACTGTTCCTGGACACACGGAGATTCAATGCAACGAGTGATATCATAATGATGCCTGCTATGATGGTACTTGTGATGTAACCGATATTCATAGATCTATATCCGCACCAGGATTAATTTCAAGCAGTTTTTGCTGCAATCTGGCAACTTTATTGTTCATAGCGGCAATTCTGCGTTGTTGGATTTCCAAAAGATTCATAATAAAAATTTTAAAAATGCGCTCCGGCCTGTTTCGGAAAAAATTCAGAACCGGCTCCCGCTCGAAGCGTATCATCGCCACATCAGTGACCGACTTGACCGTTGCGCTTCTTGCGCCTTTGCTGAAAAGAAATGTTTCTCCTATAAAGTCACCCGTGCCCAATTGTGCTACTTCAACATTATGTTTCCAGATCGACAACTTACCATCAGCTATCAACCAGGCTTCATTGATCTGCTCTGAACTTTCAGAGAGAATCAATTGTCCCGCATTATACAATTGAAGATCGCCAGTCATAAGAAAACCCCGCAAGTCTTCAGGTGGAAATTTTCTCAGTAGTGCAGGAACGTCCCTCAGAATTTCCTGCACCCTTTCATGCTGTATCAAGTTTGCTGTAGATACACCCATAGTGTCTTCCTTTCACAAGTTTTACCTGATTGTTTCGAACCACATGTCGGAAAGTATGTACATTTACCGGACTCATCAGTAGTACGTTTTGATATAACTTAGTCGTGCACTTTGTTCGGTTTGTACCTCGCGGACTGTAGCTTCCAGTTTTTTACTGAAAGTAGGCCCGCCCGTTTCTTCATACGGAGGTTCACTGTTCACATATGATACCGTCACATCCATAACATATGACCCCAGTTGCGTTGTGATGGTATCGCTATATCCGTGATAATAATCAAAAACCGTAAAATCCGGGCGGGATATACCAACCGGTGGACCCAACTGCTCCCGAAATCCGGACGGCATACTTTCCGGAGCACCTCCACCTTCCGTTGTCTCATCAAAAGCCGTCATTCGTGCCTCGTTAATCAGAGACTGTGCCAGGGATATACCCGAATTTTCGTATTCATGTTCAACCATTACTACATCATTTCGTACCATCGCATGATTGGCCTGCAAAAGCAGAAATGAAAAGATAACGATGGAAGCCATTGTAAATATGAGATCCGAAACATCATTCATTTCCAAACTCCTCCGAAACAGAGATGTGAATTGGAGACATATTGCAACATATTAAGTAAATTTAACTTTTTCTGCCAATTATTAATCCTCGAGTGTTGTAGCTACAATTTCATCAATCGTTGTTGTACCTGTCTTGATCCGCTCCCTGCCGGATGCACGCAAGGTTAACATTCCATTTTTTATGGCCTGTTGGCGAATACGATCTTCATCAATTTCTTTACCGGATTCAAAGATGATATTCTTAATTTGTTTGTCAAAAAACAGGGCTTCATGGATAGCAATTCGACCTTTGAATCCCCCATTGCATTTGTCACATCCCGCCCGCTGATAAAATGTGGTTTCGGCTATTTCATCGTCGGTAAAGCCGAGGTTTTTGGGTAATTCCGGATTAACGTCCTCAATCGGTTTCTTGCAATGATCACACAATTTACGGACCAATCTTTGAGCCATGACCAGGTTGATGGCATTAGCAATCAGGAATGGCTCTACGCCCATTTTAAATAGCCGTGCAACAGCACTGGGGGCATCATTGGTATGGAGTGTGGAAAAGGTAAGGTGGCCGGTGTTGGCCAGTTTGATTGCAATTTCAGCAGTTACCAGATCCCGTATCTCACCAACCAGCACGATGTCGGGATCGTGCCTGAGAATACCGCGCACGGCATTATCGAAAGTCATATGTTCCGATATTTTAAGCTGACGAACTCCTTTGATCAGATATTCCACCGGTTCCTCAACAGTTAACACGTTGACTGAAGGATCCACAACCGTATACAAAGCAGCCACCAGCGTCGTCGATTTTCCGCTGCCTGTCGGGCCTGTGATAATAACGATACCGGAAGGTTTGTGAATGGCTTTGTAAAAATCTTCATATGCCTTCTTCTGCAGCCCGAGTTTGTTCAGGTCGGTGATCACTTTACGATCATCCAGTACACGGATAACGATCGATTCAAACTTGCGGTCAAATTCCTCGCCGACGATGGGCATTATGGAGACCCGATAGCGGATATTGGTCCCATCCACTCTCCGCTGAATAAACCCATCCTGGGATGAATCCCTCTCAAAACGGTCGATATTTCGGCTCTTGTCCTTGACAACCGCAGAAAACGCCTCAGGTTTAAGGTTGGACTGAGAATACCAAAGTTGCAGTTTACCGTCTACCCGAAAGAAAATATCCGTTTTATTGTTGATTCCGGGGATGATGTGGACATCACTAACATCTCTGCGAACAGCCTCTACCAACATACCCTCAACCAGAGAGTTAAGCATACTCTGGTTGATCTCTGCATCGAGCTCGTCTTCATCTATTTCTTCATCTTTGGAATCGGGTTCCTCATAATCGATTTCCTCCAATAACTCGAGGAATTCATTTTTTTGCTCGTAAACCTGTGAAATCACCCCCTTGATGGTTTCCAGACGACAATACACCAGCTCGTAATGTTTGTACGGTAGTTCAGAAACAAGCGATGACAGTTGGGGATCTGTAGGATCAGCGGTAGCCAGTACAAGATTATTGCGGCTGACTTCAAACGGGAGGGTATTACGGTGGATCATTTCCGCAACCTGTTCCTCCGGTAAATCATGGATAATCTTCTTGATACGTTCAATGTGACGGTCATTGACCTCTTCGTCATCCATCACCTCCCTGAATGCATAAAGTCCGGCAATCGTACGCATTACCTCATGACGATCTGCCCCTATGTCTTCGATAATGATCGTCCCAAGTCGACGACGCACCGATTCAGGTTCCGAGGCATGAATCTGGATGGCACGTTCCAGTTCCTCCTCGTTGATGATCCCGTTACGAACGAGGACATCGCCAATGCGTCGCCTGACATTAAATTTTACGGCCGTACTCATATCAAAAAATCAGATCAAATAAACAGATCGTTATCTATACATACAAAAATTAATCATACAATGCCATTTATAAAGAATAAAACGGTGTTAATCGAAAATAATGTTATCCGCCGGGCTGTATAATGGCTGATTCGGACGATACAATCGTAATGGCAACCAGGGCCACCATGATAAACATGTTAATACCCAGGTTGATCACATCGATTACCGAGTCCATTTTGTATGATGTTTGAATTTCGTAGTATTCGGCCAATTGCTTGGAATTTTCTTTCAATGCACCGGATTCGGCGCCGAGCCTGAACCGGCTGAGTGCCGTCTGTGGGAAAACGCCGGTTGCTTCCATAGATTCAATCAACCCTTTTCCGTCATCCAGCATCATACGAATGGCGACTTCCTTGATTTGCTTTTCAATAAATTTGTTTCTGCACGCTTCGGAAGCAACCCGGATGACCTCTATATTTTGTCCTGAGCCGCTATAAAGGGTATAAAAAACACGCGAAAAAATCTCAATACTGGTTTTATGCATGAGATCACCCATAATAGGCAGCCGTATGATTTTACTGTCGAGCCAAAGTTTGCCTTTTTCCGTTCTGACATAAGAGATAAATCCGGCAATCGGGAGCACATGAGCCAGTGTCAATATAATCCAGTTGGACTGAAGCCAGTTGCTGAAATCAAGCGTGGCAGCCGTCATGGGTGGCAATTTGATATTGAATTCCAGAAACATTTCTGCTGTCTGAGGAAATATGTAACCTACATAGAAAAGTACTACGCCGATGACGGCAATAACGGTAATAGCCGGCATCATCAGTGCCCGGCGCATATTTTTCTTGAACGCGGCATCCCGTTCCATGAATTTGGCAGTACTTTCAAAGACCTGGGCCATGTTACCACTGGTTGAAGCTACACTCAACATATAGCAGGCAAATTCCCCGAAAATATCCTTGTGCTTGCTATAGACCTCATTACCTTCTTTTCCGTCTTTAAGATCCTTCTGGATCTCCTTAATCACCTCCCGCATCCGTTTGTTCGATGTATCCGCATGTAGTAAATTTAAAATCTGGTCATACGGGAGTTTTTGACGCAACAGATCAGCTGACAAGCGAATAAACGTTACCACTTCCTGACGAGGCACCCCACCCTTAAAGTCCAGCCATTTTTTACTGATCTTATCAACCTTGTAACCCATTTTAATCAGGGCTCTCTCCAGCTCCTCCCTGCTGTACGCCTCCTGTTCGCCTTCAACCGGCGGTTTGCCTGATTTCCGGGCTTTGTATTGAAAAACAAGTTTCTGATCCAGTGAACGAATGGTAAGCTTGCGTGCTTTCGCAAGTTTATCCACTTTGTTTTTAGCCTCCTTTTTATTTGACGCCTCAAACTCACTCTGGACCAGCTTACCCTGGGGATTCACCCCCTGAAAACGAAATTCAGGCATATTGGCGGGATATTATTTGGAGTTAAAGGATTCGCTATCCGATTATTCATTGGCCCCGGCCGGTTTCAGCCTTGCTTGGAAGACTCTGCAAGTTATTGGATAATTCAAACTAATGCCACAAAACAATAAAGAGAACCCAAGCTCAATTGCGATTAGAAATGGTTTATTAATTTGATTTCCGTCTGCACAAACGGAGTAAATGAGTAAATACTTATTCAATGTATCTGTTACTTCTCCCGTCGCGAGACCACTCAGTAATTCCACTTACTCGTTCGTTTTTTTCAAATTCCGCATACATCCATAGTTGGCCGTCGGGATACATTCTAAAATATTTTCCATGCAACTGGTCGTCTTCAAACATAGCTATTACTTGTTTTTCGCCATTTTTGTACCATCTTATCAATGTATCCTGCTTCATCCCGTCTTCATAGCGTACATACTGTGAAACCGTTCCGGTAGGATACCAGTTTATCCAGGGGCCTTCCCGTATGCCGTTTTTATAATGAGATTCACCCATAATCTGCCCATCCATAAACCATGAATAAAAACGCCCGTGCAACTGTCCGTCTTTGAAGTCTGCCATTACATAAGGAATTCCGCTGCTGTATTCCGTCAGTATAGTCCCGGTAAAGGGCTCGTCGGACCCGTCTTTGAAGTAGACTCCTCCTTTTTCCGTCAGATCAGGAAAAAACAAATTCTCCACTGATTCGGGCTCATCGTCAGAAGAACACGCGCCTGCAAGTAGTAACAGACAGGTAAAAAAGATGATCTTATAAAATTTCATCTGTATTGATTGATATCATTCATAATGACAGATGAAGCATCCATTGTTTAATCTTCCTGATTTATTTCAGAGATTGCATACATGGATATTTCACGGAATTTGTAGATACGTCAAAAGATTCAAATTCTGATATAGATATTTTTTATTAAATTATTCTAATAATAATAATTAATGGGTAAAAATTAAAGTCTTTTCAGAGGGAAATAATTTTACTGATTTTGTAGTATCCGGTTCAATTGATTTGTTGTTCATACAGCATCTAACAATACTATAGAATACCTGCTGTTTTATATTGACAAAGTAACATCTTTACATAATGGCTTATTATGGCCATAGTGTAATTGCCTTAAAGATCGGGTTCGATACACCTTTGATGTATGCATAAAAAAGTTTGGGAAATTACTAAAAAGGAACACATTCTCAATTTACTTGTTCAACTTGTTGCTATTGTATACAAAAAAACAGTGAGGACAGTATTGCCTACAACAGGGTATGTAACGTACAATGGTATCAAAATTAAACCCATCAAATTCGGTGATCGTTATCTCTCCTCTTCCTGGCGATCATATAAACAACAAATTCGGATAAATTATGAATCTGCTCTGGTAAATGGCCTGAAATCCTGTGTAAAGCAAGGTGACAAAGTGGTTATTGTAGGAGGCGGAGCGGGGGTGACAACCATCTATGCGTCAAAATTAACAGGTACAGCCGGGAAAGTGATTTGTTATGAGGTTAAAAAAAATGCTTGCAAAAACATCCGGCATTCTCTGAGAATAAACTCCGTTCCGGATAATATTACCATCGTTAACCGCTGTGTTGGACAACCGGTTAAAGTTCGGGAAGATCTGAGAGTGAAGGATTTTGTCAACCCTGGTGATTTGCCGGATTGCGATGTTCTGGAACTGGACTGTGAAGGTGCAGAAAGAGGAATTCTGGAGTCCATGGCCATCCGACCCCGTGTCATTTTGGTTGAAACCCATGGATTATATGGCTCTTCTACTGAGCAGATCTTGAAAATTCTTGAAAATGCTGATTACAGAATTGAAACTGTTGAAGTGGCGGAACCAGATTTGCAGGGCTATTGCTTAGAACATGATATCCATGTAATTACGGCCATGCGAGCACAATAATGTCTCAGAAAACAACCATAGCAAAAAATTCCGTCTATAATATGACAGGCAGTTTACTGCCTATAGCCATTACACTGGTTACTGTACCTGTCTACATATCATTAATTGGAGAATCAAGATACGGTTTTCTGGCCCTGGTCTGGCTTCTTTTAGGATATTTCGGCCTCTTTGATTTCGGTCTGGGAAAGGCGGTGGCTAACCAGGTGGCTTACGTAGGCAGAGGGCTTAATTCAGGCAACAGGAAAACCGAAATTATTTTCTGGACGGGTCTGCAGGTTAATCTCGCTATGGGGCTGGCCGGTGGTGCTCTGTTATACCTGCTTGGCCCCCCTTTGTTTGAACTGGCCATGGATGCAGAAAGGGATTACTATGACGAAGTACTTCGAAGCCTTCCACTTCTTGCTGCTTCAGTGCCCATCCTGACACTAACCTCACTCGCAACAGGTTATTTTGAGGGTAAAGAAGAGTTCGGAACGCTGAATGCACTTCAGGTAGTAAGAGATATTTTGCTTCAGGTGCTTCCACTGATCACGGCATTTTTTATCGGGATTGAAATCTATTATTTAATTATTGCAGCCATTACAGCCCGGCTGGCCGCAACAATCGTTTTATTCCTTTTCATCGGGTTCAAGTATTATCCCGGGAAACCTGCTTTTCATAAAAAAACACTTAAAAAGCTGATTAGTTACGGAGGTTCGGTTTCGGTCAGCAGTATCATTGGTCCCATCCTGACGAGTGCCGACCGTTTTATGCTGGGAGCTTTGGTTGGAGTTCAAGCCGTTGCATTCTATACGGTCCCTTATAATCTCGCTACAAAAATGAAGATCATTACTTCAGGGTTAAGCCGGGCACTGTTTCCAAGATTTTCCATGCTGAGAATAGATCATGCCAAACCCCTGAGCATCAAAGCAGTGAACTTCCTCACTGTTGTCATTACACCCATGATACTATTGGGTTATATGGTTATGGATCCCTTTTTGTGTCTTTGGATTGACATGGAATTCGCAGCAAGGTCATCATCTATCGGACAAATCATCCTTATGGGCGTATGGATCAATAATATGGCATTTATACCACTTGCCTATCTTCACGGACAGCGCAGAGCCGGAACGACAGCTCTGATCCATACTGCCGAACTGATTCCCTACCTGGCATTATTGTGGTTAATGGTAAATATGTGGGGCGTGGAAGGGGCGGCGTTTGCCTGGGTTATCCGGGTCGCTGTCGATACATTTCTTATGTATAAATTTGCCGATTTAATTGGAACTCGTATGTACCCTCTCTATTTCTCAACAATGGTTATTACAAGTGGTTTTTTACTGGTCTACTTCGATATAGCATTTCATAGATTTATATTAGGTGGAATCATACCTGGTTATGCTCTGTACGGTTATTATCGCTACAAGTCTGACTTTAAAAAACTGATTCAACCATCAAATGCCGTTTCAATACGATGAGGATATCCGTTGCCATGGCTGTCTATAATGGCAGCCGATACTTGCCGTCACAATTGGAAAGCATTGCGAAACAAGCCCGTTTACCGGATCAGTTGGTTGTTTGTGACGACAATTCCAATGACGATTCGGTTGAGATTATCAGGAAGTTTGCTCAAAAAGCTCCTTTTCATGTTGATTTGTATGTGAATGAAAAAAACCTCGGATACTCGCAAAATTTCAGCAAGGCTATGAGTCTTTGTGATGGAGATCTGATATTCTTGAGTGACCAGGATGACGTCTGGTTTGATCATAAAATCGGACGAATAACAGAAATTGCCACACAACATCCGAAAATTAATATTTTCATAAATAACGCGGAATTGACAGATCACAATCTTGTACCTGCCGGCATTACGAAAACAGAGCAGATATTAGCCACCGGATACCCGATAAGAAACATGGTGATGGGAACTTGCTCTGCTGTCAGGCAGGAGTTTATTTCGTATTGCCTGCCTGTACCGGGAAATTATGGCGGGCATGATAACTGGCTGCATGATTTGGCCGGATTATTGAATACACGTATGATCCTGAATGAAAGTCTTCAATACTACAGAATTCATAGGGGGAACACTTCTACTTATTTTGCCAATACCCACCGTAAAATTTATCGGATTAAGCGTATAGCTTCAGATTTATTTTCTCCGAAAGATCGATTATCGGAAATCAAAACTATGCATAAACGAAGACATATCTTAATGAACTGGCTGATTGAACATGCCCGGATACCGCCAAATATTTCACAAAATACGTATTATCTAAAGAAAATAATTGATGATCTTGAAATCGAAATCATGGCCATCGAACAAAGAATAAAATTATATGAAGGCGGCAAACTCAGCAGAATACTTCCGGGTATAAAAATGTTGGTAAACAAACAATACAGCTACTTTAATGGGTGGAAATCCCTGCTGAAAGATCTATTACAGTAATTGGCATTTCAAATTCTACTTTTTCTTTGCATAGATAGTAATACTGCCTATGTTTAAAAAATTACTGACGTGATCAAAAATATTACCTAAAACAGTATCTTCTACCCCCCATTTAACGGAATACTGACCAATATCAGAATGAATGATTTCGAAGCCTGCTTGTTCACAAATCATTTTCAAAGTTTTTGGCGTAAAATAATATAAATGAGGTATAATGAAATCCTTCCTGACCACATATTTACATCTTGTGATTCTGAATATTAAAAAACGCGGATTATTATAGCTCGGAACATCAATGACTAAAATTCCATTCTTTTTTAAATGTTTGTAGCTTGCTTTGACAGCTTTAAAGGGATCGGGTATATGTTCCAAAACCTGGATAAAAGAAACTATATCAAAGCTGCATTCATCAAAAAGCTTTTTTGTATAAATATTTTGATATACATCATAATTATTAGCAAGCAGATAATCTGACTGTTGTTTATTTGGTTCAACTCCTGCAACGTTTTTATACCTTACATGCAACAATTTCAAAAAATATCCCCAACCGCAACCAACATCCAGTATTCTCTCTGCTTTACCATTTAATGATTTTAATCTTTTTATAATAAAATGTATTCTTCGTTTTCTAAAAATGTTTGGATTCACAACAACATCTTCCCTTTCAATATAATAATCATTAGTATCATTAATTATTTTTGGACATTGAAAAATAAGACCACATTTTATACATTTTACAACTCTGATATTACTTTCTAAGTAAACATTTTTATACTTATTATTCCCGCATAATATACATTCACAATCAATCATTGTTATTTATCAATTGATTTATATACAGCATTTGTTTGAAATAAAATTTTATTAGTAAATACTCTATTTCCTAATAAATTAATTTTACTATCCGCTTATCAATATGAATATATTGATTTTTGAACACGGGTTGAAAGTGCTGTTGCCATGCTTCAAACCAGTCTGACAAAGAAAAAGAACAATATATTGGGAATACAATTCTTTTATCGCTCTGCCTTTACTGGTAAATTTACATTACCAGTATCTATGAGACCATCGAATCTGAAAACTGCTATCCCTGCCGGCCAATGAATCAAACAAAGTATATTTCGATTATACTTCAGGACCTTAATGGCGGTGGTGCTGAGAAAATGATGGTCAATCTGTGCAATTATTTCATTTCCATGGATCATCGTGTAGATCTTGTATTGGTCAGGAAAGAAGGCCCCTGGCTGGGAAAAGTTAATGATGGAGTCAATATTGTATCCTTGAATTCTCGCAAAGTACTTTTTTCCCTTATTCCTTTGGTCCGGTATTTTAGAAAACAAAAGCCGGATGTTATCCTCTCAACCCTGCCTCACGTCAACATCATCACCATTCTGGCAAAACATATATCCCGAATTTCATCCAAACTGGTGATCCGGGAGGCAAATAATATTAAGCTCAATAAAGTTCATTCACAGCTTTGGGCCATTCGGTTCTCGTATAGGCTAATACCTTATCTGTACAGACATGCCGATACCATCATAGCTATTTCCGAAGGATTGGCCAATCAACTCAGAGAAAGCATCCCAAAAAAAACAAATGATACATTTGTTATCTATAATCCCGTAATAGATCCATCCATTGATAGATGCCTGAAAGAAAACTCCTCAAAGGATATTGGACCCCTTAATTTGAAACAAAATCCCATAATTCTGAGTGTCGGCAGACTAGTTCCTCAAAAGGATTTCCATACTTTAATTCGGGCATTCAAACTGGTTAAACAAAAGCTGAACGCCTCTCTGGTCATACTGGGTGAAGGCTATTTAAGAGGACAATTGGAAAATCTGGCAATAGAATTAGATATAAGAGAAGACGTTCATTTACCGGGATTCACTGAGAATCCATATAAAGTGATGAATTTGGCCAATGTTTTTGTCCTGTCTTCCAGATGGGAAGGTTTCGGTAATGTTCTGGTTGAAGCCTTGTATTGCGGGTTGCCTGTTGTTGCTACAGATTGCCCTGATGGCCCGGCTGAGGTTTTGAGACAGCATCCATATGGACGCCTGGTTGAAGCGGGAGATGAGGTTTCCATGGCACGAGAAATACTTGCCTGTCTGAACACCGGAGGATCTAAACGCACCATTATTGATAAACGTAACCTCCTGGATAAATACAGGGTCCATTCAGCCGGAGATCAATATCTTCGTTTATTTTTCGATAAGTGAGATCGATTCATGCATAAAATAGTCATCTTATGCACTCAGTTAGAAGCAGGTGGCGCTCAGCGTGCCGCTATACGGCTGGCTGAATACTTGCGAAACCGCGGACATGTGTGTGAAAACTGGTTTCTGTACCGGAAAAGTGAAACATTTAAGGACGTCCCGCATTTCCGGGTGCTTCATGATCATCCAAAACCCCCGAAAAACCTCTTGAGATTAATTTATGTCCTTCGGAAAGAGATAATATTATTCAAACCAAATGTGGTTATCTCTTTTGCTCATAATGCCAATCTCATTGGACTGTTTGTAGCCTTTCTGTGTGGTGTACAGATCCGGATTGCATCCCACCGTAACCCCAAGTGGGGTTATATGTCTACACTTCATCGTCTGACAGACTTTCTTTGGGCAGTGCTTGGAATATACACTGAAATAACGGCTGTATCGGAATCAACCAAGGCATCATACTCCGGATATCCTCCGACTATTTTCAACCGCATCCGGGTCATTCAAAACGGCCTTGCATTTCACCCTTCGAAAAAAACCAGAACGGAAACAAGAAATCAACTGGAACTTCCTCTATCAGCTTTTATCATTGGAAATATCGGAAGACTGAGTCAACAAAAAAACCAGCAGCTACTGTTACATACCCTGTCAGGGCTGGACGATGAGATCCACCTTGTCATCGCTGGCGAAGGCAAACTCAGGGAAAATCTTTTGGAAATAGCGGACATGCTGAAACTGAACAAACGAGTTCATTTTATCGGTGAATTGAGCTATGAAAAAATACCCGACCTCCTGAAAGCTATCGATGTCTTTGTCCTTCCATCACAGTTTGAAGGGTTAAGCAATGCATTACTAGAGGCAATGAATGCCGGCCTTCCTGTTATTTGCAGCTCAATTGACGCGCAAAAAGAGGTCCTGATAAATCAAGATGACGCATCCGCCGGATTTTTACTCCCGCCTGACGACCCTGAAAAATGGTCAGACACCATAAGCAAGTTATGGTCAGACAAACATCTTTACAACCTATACAGCAAACGCTCTCAAGTCCGAGCAAACGCATTTACCATGAAAGCTATGGGTAACGGCTTTCTGGAGCTCATTGAACGTAACCAGGAGGAATCCTGAATGGCTCACTATTCTTCTTTTGAAAAAGCTGTTGCTAAAGGAATGGAATCGACCCCATCCATAAGAAATATGGTCAAAACTCTTTATAAAAGACTGGTCTATCATTTGCATATTCCAGACAAATTTCTGGAGTTGGGAGAAGGCGTAAAACTCCATGATATTACTGAACATGGAATGATCGATCCATTCGATGCTTTGTATGTAGGTTATTATGATAAAAACCCTTTGCACCCGACAAAAAAAACGTTGCTTTGCCATATCATCGCCGACAAAAAGTGTTTTGTAGCACTCTTGGATACGGAAAAGAAGAAGTATCAAATTTTAAAGCAAACGAAAGCATGGAATTACCAACAGGGTGCTATGACTCAATGGACCGGCGATAATGAAATTATTTTTAATGATTATTCGGATGGCAGTCTCGGTTGCAGAATCCTCCAAATGGAAACCGGGCAAAATATCTTTTACCCCTTCCCTGTACAGGTTGTTCATCCCGCAACGCGTGAATATCTGTCCATAAACTACCGTCGTCTGGCAGCACTTCGCCCCGATTACGGTTATTTCATTGAATGCGAGAACTTCTCAACCAAGCAATCCTATGATAATGACGGCATTTGGAAAGTTGACATGGAAACAGGAAAGTCCGTACTGATCATAAGCCTTGAAAAATTGATTCACATGGCGCCGGAAAAACACACACATGCCCGGCATAAAGTAAATCATTTGTACTATTCACCGAATGGGGATAAATTTGTGTTTTTACACAGATGGATTAATAAACAGGGTAAATTCTCCCGGCTTTTCTGTTCTGACAGGGAGGGCCGTAACCTGAAACTATTGCTTGATCACCGGCTGGTATCACATTATTCCTGGATCAATAACAATGAGTTAATCGCATGGGCAAGAACTCCGGAATATGGCGATGCCTATATTCAATTAAATGCTCGTACAGGCCGGTATTCACCTATAGGCTCAGAAGCCTTATCTGCACACGGAGACGGACACCCAACGCTGGATCCCAATGGAAAATATATTATTACCGATACTTATCCGGATAAATCCAGAATAAGAATGCTTATACTTTATGATATCAAAAAAAGCGAAATACGCATTCTCGGTAAATTTTTTTCCCCGTGGAAATTTGAAAACGAGAAAAGATGTGATTTACATCCTCGCTGGTGCAACGAGCATACAATATCCATTGATTCTGCTCACGAGGGCAAAAGAAAAACATATCTGATCGAACTGGACCAAGGATAGAAATTATAGGTATTGAACTTACAAATCATCAACGCATTTAGGCTTAAATAACATCTATGTATTAATTATTTGAACCTGAATTATATGATTCAAGCCTCTAATCGATCTCCACAACCCAATGCACATTTTCCTGAACCGGCAACTCTGTTAATCGATATTTCGCTTTATGGATGATCATGCACAAAATCAATTTGTTACGATCGCCGGTGTAAAGGTCTCTAATTACAGCCTCCATGAATTACTGGAAGCCATTGAATGGTATGTCAAAACAGATCATCCCGCACTTATGTTGTCGGCCAATGTTCACAGTATAAATCTCGCCAACAAGCACCCCTGGTTTATGAAGCTGATAAATAGTGCCGAAATCGTCCGTAATGATTCTGCCGGTGTCTTACTTGCCGGAAAAATATTGAGATCTCCAGTGAAAGCAAGGCTGACGTGGGCTGATTTCGGATGGCTATTGGCAGAATTTTGTGAACGAAAAAAGTTGACACTCTTCTTTCTCGGTAACAATCCGGGTATACCTGAAAAAGCACGGGATAATCTTAAGCGAAAACATCCTGAACTGATGGTTGCCGGCACTCACCACGGTTATTTTAAAAAATGGGACGAAGAAAATGAAAATATCATTCAAATGATCAACCGCTGTTCACCAGATATATTAATTATCGGTCTGGGGATGCCGCTTCAGGAAAAATGGATCCTTGAGAACAAAGAAAAACTTAAAGCCGGCATAATCATGACAGGCGGGAATTGCTTTACTTATCTCGCCGGATTGGAACAACGTGCCCCTAAATGGATGTATAAGAACGGCATGGAATGGTTGTATCGATTTCTAAAAGAACCGTTCAGAATGTTTTCCAGATATATAATTGGAAATCCACTTTTTTTATACCGTATCATCCTTCAGAGGCTGGGAAAATGATAAAAATTTCTGTTACAACCCGGGAAGCATTCGATCAACAAACATAAAAATGTTCAAAGCAGCTGCCCATACACAAAATATTTCAACGGTAACCATCGTATTTGAGCAGATATCTACCATATTACTTATTGGAAAAACGGTGGTCAGAATGTATATTAAAATAAATTAATATATATTCTGACCTATGTGGACATGGAGAATAAAGCAGAAGTCCTGGAAAAAACAGCTCTGAAGAAGCAAGTCCTACAAAACAAGCGTGTTATAGCTGATAAGAGCATTGGCTTGAAATCAACTCCAGACCCGGATATGTACAAAGAAACGGAGCCATGGAGTTATTCCGGAAAAAGAATGGTTGATCTGTTTTTTGCATCCCTGGGGCTTATGGTTTTTGCAATCTTGTTTCCAATAATCGCAACCGGAATTAAACTATCATCCCCGGGGCCGGTTATCTTTCGCCAACTCAGAACCGGTTTACATGGCCGTCTGTTTTATTGTTTCAAATTCAGAACCATGGAAATGGTTCAAAAAGTAAGTACAAACGGCAAACCGGTTATCACAGAAAAAGAAGATGGACGGATATTCGAATTTGGGCGGTACTTGCGAAAAATTTATCTGGATGAACTTCCTCAAATCATTAATATTTTACAAGGTGACATGAGCTTGGTTGGGCCTCGCCCTTACCCCGTTGAGGAATGTGCCTACTGGAACCACGAGTTTGATGATCACTTCTACAGATATACGGTATTACCCGGAATTACCGGTTATGCTCAAATTAAAGGATATCGAGGTGGAACCCACAATAAAGATCACATGCGAAAACGACTCGAATTAGATTTAATATACACCCGGAACAACAATCTGATTCTTGATATAAAAATTATTTTTGTAACGGCCATTCATGTATTGAAATCATTTGTAAAACGGTAACCTACGATCGTTTGCTTATAATTTGAACGTACGTATTTTAAACACCGCTGTCATGTCGTAAACAGATGACAAGCCAGATGGAATGAGGCTCACTGCTTTACTGATTTTTCTTCATTCCATTCTATAAGTCCTTGATGCCAGAACCGAGGGGCAAATCTTTGAGGATTGTGTTCCTCGCGATAGGTTTCCTGATCCTTATTTAATGTCAAAACATCTTTGGATGTACCCCATACCATAAAAATTATAGCACACAGCAACAGGAGCCGCAACAACCATTCGCTGTATTTTGGAAGTACCATTGACGTATTTTTTTTGTCAAGAAAATATATTCCCAGTGCCCAGCCCGGAATTAAAGCCATATACATCTGACTCATGGGCATCACAATAATGCCACTAACCGAGGCATGAACGGCAGCGGCAAGCAAAGAGGCGGTAATACCTGTTCTGACAACCATTGCAACTCCCCCCTGTTCCTTTTTGCATACATCATGGTTTTGCCTGAATAGCGCATAATAACCATACAAAATGATCATAAATAATATCAGAAAAGAGAACATGCCCCATTCAGCAGCAAATTGTAAATAAGCGTTGTGTGGATGGGCAAAAGCAAACTGATTTTCAAAATAGCCATAATGCATCGGGCCAACCCCTAATACCGGATCCTGCCTGATCAGAGATTCTGCATTGCTCCACATATTAAGCCGACCGGTGCCTCCGTATCGGATCAGGCCGGATCCGGCTTCCCCGGAAGGAATTCGAAATAGTAACAGATATAGAAAAAAACCGGATACAGATGTAACTATCTGAAGATAAACCCAGGAAAATGCCTGTTTGCGATAAAGAACAGCTATGGAAAATATGGCAAAACTACTGGCGATGATGGTTCCCCGGGCATCCGCTGCAAAAACAAGCATCCACCATATTGAAGCTAATCCGGACAGGCACCATTTCAAAACAATATATTTTGGGGGTAATAGCCATATCGCTAAAATCAACAGAGGAATAGTCCAGGTCTGAATTTGATTAAAAAAGCGAACATGTGAAAAACCCAGAACCATATCACCGGCCGGCCAGAGAAGAGCCCCTTCCACAAAAAGATAGATCAGATAACTGGTAAAAAACTTGATAGAATAGAAAAATGTGCAAAGAAGAACTGTACCCAGAATCAGGATAGTGGCCAACTGAGGAAATTTTCGATAGCACCCTGCTACAGCAATGGCCCAGACAAACAACATCACAAATACACTCATCTCAAGCAGAGCATAGCGCACAGCCAGGGCATTCAAAGAGGATAGTATTCCCAACAAGAGAAGAGCGGCCAATCCCCATCGGGTAATTCGGGGCAGAGCAAACCAGACATGTAACCAGTCATGCAAAAATCGACGTGAGCCAAAAATCAAACAAGCTGTTCCTGCAAGGATAAACAATTGTAACACACGTTGTGTGTTATATGAACCCAGTACAGGAATTAAATCGATACTTGGGACAAGAGAAAAATATCCTGCTGCAAAAATTACTAATAACGCAGAAAAGGTATTTTTTTTGCTTAGAGCCTGCTTAAAATTTACCGTCTCTACACTAAAGGGGAATTCCTCCAGATATCTATTAACAATATTCTCCAAACTTTTCCCATAAAAATAAAAAAGGCTCCAAAATAAATTGGAGCCTTTTTTCAGTGTGTCATCTCAGCAAGAGTATTCATCAAGTTCCTTCTGCAGCATCACTCATCTGGACACTCCACTCACGCGTTGTCGCATCCCTTGTGACAGTTGCGACAATGTCTGCACCACCACTCGTTGGAACACCGGTAAGCTCAAAGTCACTGGCATTGACAACCGTAACTTCATAGCATCCGTTTTCATTGCCAAATGTTCCCGGAGCATCGGTACATGACGGGTGATTTTCCGTGATGGGCATTCCCAAACGTTGAATCAGGTCAGCTGAAACATTTGTAAAATCCTGCCCTGCGCCATCAAGCATTTCAGGTTTGGACCACACGCCCTGTGCCGCTGTTGCACCTTGCAGTAAGTCCTGCCGTACCGCGTCACGGTTGGCATCTTCAGCGGCGGTACCAAACACATTGATCGCCACTACCGTCGCGATTCCCACGAGAATCGTTACGAGTATTACGAGTAAAAGTTGCTGTTGACCCATAATTGATCTCCTTTATTTATGTGATTTTCAGGATCGGTACCTGGCTTATCGTTACAATAAAACCGATACCCTCCTGAATGGTTGTGTGTTGCAAGTGTTTAAATTTTCCTGATTCATAAGGTACCATGGAGCATTCATGGTTTAATTAAGTGCCTGTTATGTCAGAGATTACTAACACGGATTATTCATCTGCACAAAACGAACTTATACCACATACTCTATTTGTCACCCCGTTCTTGTTACTCAAGAACACTGCCGACAGGACAACAAATGATACCCGGTTTATTGTATACGGGTTGTCTTTGAATCGCTATTTACTAAAGGTATATGTAGATTGATAAAAAAATCAACAGTTAGTGTACTCATCAATATAGAAGATTAAAAAAAATTAACAAAAAAAAGTTAATCTTTTTTTCACTCTGCGTCAACCCCTCTAAATTCATCCCTTTTTAAGCATTTTCTTTTTTCAAATATTGGAATATTCAACGCCAAATCGGTATATTTGGAGTCCCTTCAAAATGGGTGGTTAGCTCAGCTGGTTCAGAGCACCTGCCTTACAAGCAGGGGGTCACAG
>JBBDQZ010000061.1:0-19329 GCA_040905705.1 Balneolales bacterium | reverse complement strand
GTCTCGCCTCCGGACACCAGGTTGTTGCCAAATTCATCCCGCAACTGTACGGTAATCTGTGAAGTGCTGCTTCCGTCGGCGATGATCGGTGACGGACTTGCCGTGATGACTGTACTGTCCAGCTCCAACGTTCCCGGCTGTATGGCAAAAAGATCGGAAGTACTCGCAATAGACTCTCCGGTCATGACCGCCGTTATCGAGTGATTGCCCGAAGTCTCCAGCGTGATGGCGTGCGAGGCCAGGACACCGTCCGTAAAAGCAGCCGTAGTTCCCCCGCCTGAACCGATGACACTGGATGAGGATATATCCACCGTGCCGTCGAAGGTAGTCACCACAGTCCCCGTTCCATCAATCGCCGATATTTGAATATCAAAACTTCCCCCCGCTGTCTGCGAGCCGAGTGGATTCCCGTCGGTATCCCGGATACGAAAGGCGGAAACCTCACCGTCCTCCAGGATCTCTATATTGCCGCTGATGGCATGCGTCAGTCCGGTGGATGAAGCACGAATCGTCTTGATACCGGCCTCCGTAAACTGCGCATCATCAAAAACGGCTTCACCGCCGGCATCGGTATTGGAAGACGAGGCGCTGAAACTGCCTGATCCGGTTTCCATACTCAAGGTGATTTCAACATCTGACTCGGAAGACACGTTATCAAATGCATCCAGCAGCTGCACACGAATCGGCGGCACAAGGCTGATATCCTGGTTCCCGGAGGAAGGTACAGAGGTAAAAACAAGTTTGTCAGAATCAGCCGCACCAACGACGATCGAATTGGATACAATGGCACTTAATCCGGAGCTTGTAAATCGGAGTGTGATAGTATTTGCTGTTTCGGCATTCAGATCGGTAAATGTAGCCACTCCTCCTGATGCTGTGGCGGTCAGGGTTCCTTCCAGCGGGCCTGACCCGCTTTCGACCGCAGCCGTCACTTCCGTGCTGTTATCGGTTGTCACCAGGTTACCGAACTGATCCAGCAGGCGAATCACCGGTTGTGGGTTAAATACCTCCCCGGCAGTAGCCGCAGCCCCGGGCTGGGTATGGATGACCATTTCACTCGCCGGCCTTGGCAGCACCGTAATAGTTCCGGAGGAAAACAGATCCACACTCTCGTACTCTGCCTGTATCCCCGCTGTTCCGGTTAACTGTGAACTGAAAACCGCATTTCTTCTGTCGGAAGATGGTGTCAGCGCCGTCTGGGTAATGTCTCCGGTCACTTCAATCAGGCTCCAGTCGCTCACATCATCGAGCGCAATATTCTCAATAAAATTCTCACCGGCGTCCCGGGCTATAGCATACACCTGTAGCGAATTACCCGCCAAAACCCCTTGTTCCCCTGCTACCACTCCACTTCCATCGGCAGCCGTTTCGACCCGTACCATGGCCATCTCTCCGACCGATTTGCTGAGGTCGCCGTAACTGAGACCGGTTGGGCCCGTCGTGCCGGTGTTGGTGATCTGCTGCACATCCGGCACGATCGTGTTGGCCGGCCGTATTTGAAGTCCATCAATGGTTACCCGTCCGGGTCCCTGACCGGCCCCGGCGCTTCTGCTTGGCGTTGTCACGGTAAATGTCACATTCGTTGCATTGATGGACGTAAATTGCACCTGTAAATCGGTATTCTGTGCACCCACAGGCACAATAGTCAACGTTATATCCGAACCGGTCAGCGCCTCGTTCCATTCGTATCCCGAGGGCAATGAAAGCACTATGGTTTGATTCTGCTGAAGCTGTCCGGCCACCGTCTCCCGAATCGTCGGGCCACTCAGTGTAGTAAAATCCCCGGTCGCCACCGCATCGATTGACAGGTCGGTACCGCCGGACGCACGAATTACATCCTGTCCGTAAGCGCTCTGTTCCAACGGCGCTATGACAAGCGTAAACAGCAAAAGTCCCGATAACAATATCAGGCTTCGGGCAACCAGTGAATTATATAAGCGCATAACCAGTAACAGCAATCATAAGCTGTTTTAAAAAATACCAATATTACTTACATGTTGAAACCGATAAGATCTTCGTCGGAATGCTATTTATGGATTAATGAAATAAAAAAATTGGATAAGTTCATCGTGTCTCATTATAGTAACAATCCATGATAGGATTATTTACAGGCTAATTCATTAAAAACATTACAGTTTCCATAGTGATGGAGTGTGCTGATTATTCAAAATAGTCATCTTTATACCGGATGGTTATTAAAACTGGAACTTCAATACCAACTCTTTGATTTATCCATAGGCCTTGCTTGATCCTGTGTGATTATGTGCTCCAATACATCCATCTCCGGAATGGAGATTTCAGAATTCTGTTCAGTGGCCTCCTGCCAGTATCGCCCGGCATCATCCGGCCGGCCAGGCAAAAAAAGCAGTGTTCCTTTAAGGGCACGCCCGTAATCGGTTTCATTATGTTCCAGAGATTGATTAATCAGGTTAAGTGAACGATCAAAATCGCGCTCTAACATGGACTCATGGGCAGCCACGTACAATCGGAGGGCTCTTTGAGAATTTTCAGATAAAATCTGATGAGCCTCTTCCTCATCCAGTATTTCATCTCCCCTGACCGGCTCCAGTTCATGCAAGACAAAATTCAGGTTTTCAAGAAAATCGCCTTCGGAAAGGGCTTGAATTTCAAACTGCATTACAGCCGGATCGGCAACCGCATTCAGGAATTCCTGCTGTGTGGTGTCAACCCAGGCTTCGTAATGTCCCGGTGGAATTTCCATGGCATACCAGGAGCCATCAGAAAATGTTCGGATGGTCTCCCGATAATCGCCATCCGTCTGACGCAATTGTACGCGAACCCCTCCCAAACCCCTGCGTTCATCTCCGCGCTGACGCATCACCATGCCGTCGATGACTCCACTTGTATAGAATGGAATGTCTATCGGCTTAAAGCGGTTTGGGTCGGCAATAAATGAAAAATCACGTATAACCGGCACTAACAGCGGATTGGGAATCATTCCGAGATTAATCATCATGTTATTTTGATAATATTGCTGGACTTGAGTAATACGTACAACCCCGTCGTCATGCAGGCGGGAACTTCCGGAACGGTCCAGTCTAATAGCGTTGGCACGAATCAGTTCGTCGCTCTCCTCATAAGTTCCGTTATTATTGCGATCGACAAAAAGCCTGACCGAGGCAGCAGAACGACCTACCTGTTGCCGGTTTTCAAAGACAAGTTGATGATGAAAGTCGTCATAACCGATTGAACCGCGTATATTTTGACGAATGGTTCCGGTATTAAGAGACCTTCTGGCCGACGTGGTCGAGCGGGTACGATTCAAATCAAAGGTGACCACACCTTCCAGTATATTGTATCCGCCTATGAAATTACGTGCATACGAAATACGAAAGCGGCCATTTCTGAAAACACTGCGAGAAATTTGAACATTGACTCGTTCTAGCTGAGACCTGCGCATATTATAATCAAGCTGCCCTCTCAGGTAGAGTCCGCGAAGCCACCCGGGCATCTCCGGAGAACGGCTCATAGAATAAGTAGCCGTACCGCTAAAGCGTCCATCGGTGGATAACAGATCACCCCTCAAAAAACGATATGAATTACGATAGCCACCCCTCAAATTGATTCGTCCTAATCTAATACTTGCATCGCCACGCAAACGATTGGTATGACCAATTCCAAAATTCCGATGATTTCCATGAAATCGAATATGGATGGGAACGGTACCGAGTTGTACCGGCACAAAGAAGTTGGCATTTGCTTCAAAATCGTTCCTCTCGGGATTATATAATCCGGCACGGTCAGCAAACCCGGTTACTCCCAAATCCCAGCTGATCGAGTTGGGATAGACCACACTGGTGGAAAAGCGATAGTAAATATCGGGAGCCAGATCAATATTCATTAAATACTGATTAAACAGACGCGCCGACAATCCCCCATACAAAAATGGCATCGAATGATGCACCGCGGTCAGATATTCACCACCGGCACGGGCAGTCAGCCAGTTTGAAACCCCGTAAGTGAAGTCACCGGATGCAAGTTCAGATATATTAGTAGTGCCTGGAACAGGGTAATCCATACGACCGGCGCTCAGATGGTAGTTGAATTCACCGGGTGGCAGAAAAGTGAAAGGAACCTGGATACGACGATCTTGTTCACGAATTTGACCGTCGGGTTCGTAAACCATGAGACGAACCCGACTGTTACCATAGGTAAGCGGAACCAGAAACCGATAATTGCCCAATTCGTCTACTTCCTGAAAGTCTACAAGGCGGTTATTGATAAATAGTTCGACATTAGATTGTGCAGGTGCCGTTCCGCTGAATACAAATTCGTCCAGCATCCGGCGTGGCTCAACAGGTTGATTGGTAAGGTGAATACCCTGAAAATGGCGAGAATGTGGGCCTTCGGTTCGATATTGACCTATACGAGCCTGGGTCAGTAGTGACCTGTTTTCGAATACATATCGCCATCGAAGTCCACTTGTTGTGAAATTAGATGATACCTGGGAATGTGATCCGAACATATTACCTTGTATATCGCCACCTAATAATTCCGCACCAAGTGACAGGGTATAACTCGCAGAGTTGTATTGGTCGGTAACATTTCCGGTCAGTGAATAATCCATAAAACCGCCACTGAATAACTGACGGTCGCGTTCGAATTCTATCGGATAAAATTGTCGCAGTTGTACTCCTTGTTCGATACGTTGTCTTCGCTGTTCCCGTTCCAGGCGCGTCACAACAGGCATGGTGTCCGAGGTTTGCAATCGAAGAACGAGCCTGCTCATGTCAACGGAAAACGCAAGGCCGAATACTTCATCAAAAACTTCAGGCACCAAATAAAAATCCAGTTCACCGATTAACATTTCATCAATAGAAAATGACGTACTTGCTCCCCTGAGCATAGCGGTACGATCAGCGAATTGAATTTCATAGGGATGATTTTGATCAATATAGTGGCCGTGAATCCTAAGGTTTTGAAAATCCGTTTGATGATAGATCCCAAGTTGATCAAAAAGTTCAGTCACAGGCAAATAGATTTGTCCGTCCTCATACATGGCAATAACCACTACATTTCTGATTCCCCGATATCGAAATGACAAAAACACTTCTTCCCTTTCCCTTTCATCTGAAGCCGAAACAGATGTAGAGGCAAAAGCCGATGATTGAAATGGATTACTGTCAACAGGTAAAAGCACACAAATCACACTTGCGAAGGACATCCACAAGCAGATCATCAATGCCGTTATTATGGATGACCCGGTTGATGGTGTACGCATTTAAAAAGACGAGAATATATAGGACAGACTCCAGATATCATGGGGCAGGAATATGGCCAAAAAGTGTAAAAAAATAGTAGCAATGCTTCTGGTTTACATCATTGAAAAATAAAAAGAAACGCAGCAAATTGCTTGTTTTAAGCCGTTAAATTGTTCTAACAGCAATCTAACTTCCCTGTATCTGCCTTGACCTGCTCGGGCCTTTTTCCCCTCAATGTTAAATCCTTTGAAGAATTATCAAAAAATATTACAAGTTTCTTAATTTTAAATAAATTCTGAAACCGTATGCTCCCTTAAGTTTGAAAATGATAGATGTTTTATTGTAAAAATTTAATGTTCAAATCAACCATATAATCCTGGTATATGAAAACATGGATTATGGAACATTAAAGGTAGTCTGCTGAATGGCATCGTCCGCCTGAACAATATCAGAGGAAGATATATCCGGGCGCCAACTTTCGAAACGCACTTCAGCGGTATAGGAACCGGGAGGAAGTTCAGAGGCATCGAATTCAATTCTTCGTACGGCGTCTATGTAGACGGTAGTAGAAGTTCTGTGTTCATAAACCACGTTATTATTTGCATCACGAACAATCAGAAATATGGAACCGAGAAAAGGAGAATTTCCAGTACGTTCAACCCTTGCACGCACAATGCCCTGATTGTCATAAACATCAACTGCGAGATCATTAAAGTGAATACCTGTCGTAACATTACCCCGTTTGTAAAAACCGGCTGTTACTTGTTCAAAGCGAAAAGTTATCTGGGCCTGGACTCCTTCAGTGACCTCCTCATCTATATCAGGTACAGCCGGATTGGAGACGGTTTTGATACGAGTCCAATAAGTGCCTTCGGAAACTTCACCAGGCGGCCTGACCGTCAATCGAACCGTTTGACGTTCCCCGGGTGCAAGGATAAAATTTCTCGGGAAGCCCCGTATCCAATCGGCCATAGAATATCTCACTCTTGCCTCTTCATCCTCATAATTCATGTAACTGTTCCCCTCGTCATCGGTATCCGGGTAACCGAATTCAAACAACAGAGACACTTCCTGAGCCTCATTGGATCCATTTAAAACCAGAAATGAACCAAATCGTGACTGATCATCAATGAACAATGCCGTTGGCGCTATGGTAACCTGCGCATTTGCATCGATAGAGAGGAAAACGATGAAAGCCGCAGCGGAAAATGCAAATAGATAACGCGCTAATGATATAACCATGCTCGAGACCGGTGAATAAACAAAAAAGGTTACAGGTTCATAATTGATGGTCACAAATTAATGATTTTTAAAATAATTACAATTTAAATGAAGATAATAACAATAGCATAAGAATTTGCTGCTATTATGATCATTAAAATATTTTAATTACTTAAGCGAGAGCTGGGCGATATGGTCCAAAGTTTTTCAAAAAAAAAAGAGCAAAACCATAGTGAATGATTATGCTCTTTGAAGTAAAAGGGTTAGAAACGTAAAACTAAACCAAATATCAATTGTACTCAACCGTAAGGGTAATGCTACCTGTATACGTACCTTCGGCCTGGTCTGCAGTAGGTGTTACCGTACCTCCAACAAAAACCGAAAAAGTTGAAGCTGTCACATAGGTGCTTTCAGATGAAATATCCAAAACGGAAGCGGGATCAAATACCACCCCATTTAATACTTCACTATCTGAAGTAGACAAATATGAGTTCTCACCATAGGAGAATGTAAGTGTTTCTGTGTCATCCGTCAATGCTGTCAATGCCGAAAAAGTTAAAGTCACCGGCGTCTCCGGGCCTTTGGTTACATCAAACCTGCCGGGTTGAGCTCCCGTGTCATCACCTGCGTTATCTCCCGTAACAGTCCCGTCTCCGGACACAGTTCTTGCGTTGGTACTTGGAACAATGTTTCCGAACTGGATATTTTCTGCACCTGTAACGGTAACGGCAGACGTAACAGAAGCTGATGCTGTTATATTATCGTCATCCTGACTTTGCCCCATCGCAGGTACAACACTGACTGCCAGTACAATACTATATAAAAAAAAATCACGAACTTGCATAAAGGTTTATCTATAGTTTTTATGTATTATGTTTTCAATTACGACAGTCCTGCTTATATTTCAATACTAAAACTATTACTATCCGCTTAGATATCCAAATTATTATTTATTAATCATTAACACGAATCCGTCTCAATGATCCAATAATATGAAGGTATTTATTAAAATTTATTAAACATACACTTCTACTGAAAGATATCACAACTATTTTATAATCATATCAACAAATACAAGGGATTAACAGATATAAGGAAAATAATAATCCTGTTAGTGCCCGGATGCTGATAATTTTCTTGTTCATGGAAATAAAGAAATCTGTTTAAAAACAGAACTAAATCTTATTCATATTCCACTTCAATATTGACTTCAGCATTATAAATACCTGGTGGAATTTCATCCACAATGACTTCCCCATATACATAAATAAACGCTGTAGCACTTGGTGCAGGCTGTCCCCGTACAACCGATGCTCCATCTTCCCGAAGCTGAAATTTCACCTCTCCTCCGGAAATCGGTATGGCATGGTCAACATTGTTTTCATTGCGGTTGGCATAGGCCACTTCAAGCATTGCCGGCACCTGAAAAACCGTTTCCCCGGTCATTTCAAGGTTTTCAGGTAAATCGACACTTAAATTAACCATTAAATTTTGTGGGCCCGAAATACTATAAGTACCCATGTCGGGATCTCCAATAGGGATCCGGATAACCCCGGTATTAGGCATCACTTCACCAAACCGGAGCGGACTCACCTCTTCCGCAGCTAATTCGGACTCCACTTCCAGGGTCAGTCGCAAGAATTGCGCAGAGGCCAATCCCGGCATAATGGCTATCCATAACAATACTACACATCTGAGCCTGTGCTTTCTAATCGTGCCAGCCACCTTATAGCAAGAATTCAGATTCATATATCGTAGCTGATTGTAACTGTAATTTCACCCAAATACCAACCGGCCTGCAATTCAGATCCAACATTTATGTTTCCATATAAAAACAGATAAGCCGTGGCACGTGGCGGCACATATCCCGAGTGTGGTGGTACGGGAGGAGGGCCGGGAGGGCCCGTTTCTCGTCGGAGGATCGGGAAACGCGCCGCGGTTCCACTAAAAGGAACCCGATATCCCGGCCCTGTATTTCCTTCCCCCTGGTTGGCATATGCCCCGTTTAGTGTAAATGGAATGCGTTTCTCATCATCACTGGTCGATATGCCGTCCAGCCAGAGATGCGTCGGTGGCAACAGGTCAACAAATACGTCCAGTGACCTCACTCCTTCAATAGCAAAAATCACCACATCATCACTATTTAATTCAATTTCTGTATGGCCTTGTCCAAAAAAAACCATTCCGAAATCAAGTGATGAATATCCACCAAGCACCTCAAGTACAAGTGCGTAGTTCTCATCTTCCGGCACGTGGTCTCCGAAGGGAAACTCCTGTCCCGAAGCCGGCCACACCGCCAAAAACAAAAACATTGCCGAGGTGAAAAAAGCCCGTACACTGATACGTCTGGAGATAAATTCACACATGCCCTTATAATTTGTCGACAAACGATGGTTTGAAGCTTATTATCTGTGAATAACTATTATAAATATTCAATTTCAACGATAAATTCACCGTCATATTCACCCTGTACCGCATTGCGAATATCAACCCGGCCTCCAATCCAGAAATAGAATTCACCTTCACTATTGAGCACGAAATTACGGTTATCCAGGTCGAGTGCTTCAGATGAAGCCTTATCATCCATGTTATTACCGGCTACAACATAATAAAATGTTAACGTTTCACTCCCGCCGATTCTTCTCAGTTCCAGTTCTTCAAGAAATCTGATTCGAACCTCGGCGTTGGACCGTCCCTCAGCACGCATCTTTCCTGCCTGATCGTGGATTTGAGGGTCAATTGTAACAATGCCCTGGTTTGTAACCTGCCGATCCAGGATCATGTCACGCAGAGTGACTACAGCCACATCATTAGATTCCTGAACCGTCGCCGATACACGAATGGAAATCGATTCCGGATTACCGCCGGACTGTGCGTATACCGGCACCGTCCCGGTGAAAACACCGCACAAAATCAAGACGGTTTTGCAAACTAAAACCGTGCATTCACTTAATCCATGATACCGCACTTATATTCCATTTTTTGTATTAACAGAAATCTGCCCGGCCTCCGGATTTTGAGAAAGTGTTACTTCTTCAATTAACGCCCATGAAGTGACAACCGATATGCTGAACAATAACATCAACCGGGAAATCCGGATGGTATCTTACGTGAAACCTATTAATTTAATTATAATGATGCAAGATACGAATAATCAGCAAGAGAAGCAGTTAGAATAGATTAATTTAAAATAGCTTAACAGAAGCTCACATTCATTATTTCTGAAAACCGTGGCTGAGGATTCTCAGCAGACGGGACATGCGGTTTTTCATTTTATTCCGGGGAACAATGAAATCGAGGAACCCTTTCTCAAGAAGATATTCGGAAGTCTGAAAACCGTCCGGAAGATCGCGACCAATGGTTTGGCGAATCACGCGAGGGCCGGCAAAGCCGATCAATGCACCGGGTTCCGCGATATTAAAATCGCCCAACATAGCAAAACTGGCTGTGACACCACCGGTCGTCGGGTTCGTCATCACCGAGATATACGGTACTTTTTCTTCATGAAGCAGTGCGAGTTTGGCCGACGTTTTAGCCATCTGCATCAGACTCAACACACTCTCCATCATTCGGGCACCCCCCGATTGTGAGATAATGATCAATGGATATTTATTCTTCCGGGCATGATCTATGGCAAGCCCAATTCGTTCTCCCACTACAGAACCCATACTGCCACCGATAAAACGAAAATCCATACACGCCAAAACAATATTCATATCACGCATCTTGCCGATTCCCACACGAACAGCATCGGTCAGGCCGGTTTTTTCACGTGTGGCTTTCAACCGGTCTGCATATGACTTGCGATCTTTAAACGCAAGTGGGTCTAAAGACTGAATAGTTGCACCAAGCTCTTTAAACGAACCCTCATCAAACAAAAGATGAAAGTAGTCCTCGCTCCCGATCGGAAAATGATACCCGCTTCCCGGGTCCACCCAGCAGTTCTCTTCCAGCTCTCTCCGGTGAATTGTTTCACCGGTAGTCGGTACCTTGATCCATATTCCTTCAGGCATCTCCTTCGGAGATTTTGTTATAATATTCAGATCTTTACGTTCAAACCAACTCATAACCCTAAAATACCTGTTTCCGGTACATATTCTTTTCCGCTCATATTACAAGTGAGAGTAATAATAAGGCTCAAATTGTTCCGGTGCGACTTTTTTTAGTAAAAATTCTTTTTTCTGTTTTGAAATCAACTCGTCTGCTTTTAATAAATTTACAGCAGAAATCACATTCGAAGGAGGCATGGTGATCAAATCACCAGGATCTGCTCCCTGCAACTTGGCCATTTCTGTCAGCCGTTCGAGCCCTGTTCCCACAATCAGCCTTCCTTGTAACCACCGATCGAGAACCTCGCCGAGTTCCAGTAATTGAATTTCTGAATCCGGCACCAGGCCATCTGCAACCCAGCTCCAGGATTGATGATATAAATGGTTTCGACGGGCATCGATTACGGTGTCGCACCCCCTTACAGCCGAACTCTTTTCGCCGGATATATTACATCGGGCTCCGACGGCAATAGATGCCATCGTAGTGCAGGATAACAGTGGAATATTACTGCTAAACAACAGCCCTTTCACGGCGCTGCTTGCAACCCGCAAACCAGTATATGAACCCGGTCCCGCACTTATGATCACCATCCCAAGATCCGGCACTAAAAGTTTTTTCCGGTCCAGTAACTGCCGGATAAAGACAAATGTCAACTCGGAATGCACTCCTTTACCTTCAGCCCGTTCCTCGAAAACCGCCCCATCAGGCATGCGCAGTGCCACAGAACAAAAAAGTGTAGCGGTTTCAATAGCCAGTACTGGTTTATCTAACACCATCACTACTAAGATAACTGGATTCAGGTTATGTATGTGTTCGAACAACACTGTTATCAATTATTCAAACTTCCGGAATGTTTTAAAAATACAAGTTTTCCCTTAATGACCACACAATATCTACATATTCCTGTCATTGCAGAGCCACATTCAATAACGAATGACCTGAAATTTTCAACAGTAATTTTATGTAATTTACCTGGTATACTCATTATGAAATCGCAATTTTTGATTTCCATTGTATATCTGTTTCTTAATACTCTACGTTTCAGAAATATTTTATTTTAGGGTATCCAGATAACATTCCTTTTGTAGGCCTGTTGTTAATTACACAAATTCAATCAATAGATCCATGTTGATGCATAAATTTTATTGGCTCATTTCAGCGTTCGCTGTCGCCCTGTTCTTATCACTATGGATATCGGTCACATCCCTTCCGGCCCAGGCTCAGGACCTGGATGCTTTTGAACAAAAAGTCACCGAATTTACACTGGAAAACGGGCTGACCTTTATTATCATTCAGAGAAAAGTAGCTCCGGTTGCCAGTTTTGTGACTCATGTCCAGGCAGGATCCGCCAATGAGCCTGTCGGAAAAACCGGGATTACACACGTTTTTGAACACATGGCTTTTCAGGGCTCCAAAACAATTGGCACAACCAACTGGGAAGAAGAGAAAGTTGTACTGAAAAATCTGGATGATGCCTACAAGGCCTGGTTGACAGCCTCCCGAAAACCCGCCCCAGATAAGGAAAAGCTGGATGAACTCCGGTCTGAATTTGAACAACTGCGGGAAAAAGCTGGTGAATATGTAGTTAACAATGAATTCAGCCAGATTGTCGAACAGGAGGGGGCGGTTGGACTGAATGCCTATGTCAACGCTGATGAAACCGCCTTCTTCTACAGCCTTCCGCAGCACAAGGCCGAACTCTGGTTTGCCCTGGAAGCCGATCGATTTAAAAATCCGGTCATGCGCGAGTTTTATACAGAAAAAAACGTCATCATGGAAGAACGCCGCGACCGAATCGACAATTCACCTTTTGGCCGATTGATTGAGGAATTCGTTTCTGTCGCCTTTTCTGCACACACTTACAAGCACCTTCCCATTGGTTGGCCATCCGATATTGAAGCGGTCAATATGAGCGATGCCATGAACTTCTACGAGCGTCATTACGTGCCTTCCAACATGACTATAGCCATTGCCGGGGATGTTGATCCTGATCTGATGCGGGCCTATGCTGAAACCTATTTCGGTGATATGCCGGCTGCATCTCCTCCCCCACAACTACTGACCATTGAACCACCACAGCGAGGAGAAAGACGCTTTGTAATAGAAGAGGAGAGTCAACCCGTTTTGATGATCGGTTACCATACTGTTGATGCAAACCATCCGGATGCCATACCCCTGGACCTGTTGAGCGGCATCCTGTTTGACGGCAGGACATCACGGTTGTATCGCCGACTGGTTACTGAAGAACAAATGGCTTTACAGATAGGCGGATTTAACGGATATCCTGGTGATCGTTATCCGGGATTATTTATCATCTACGCTGTTCCTAACAGGGGAATAGATGTTTCCGATATAGAAAATGCGGTGTACGAGGAATTAGATCGAATTCGTGAGGGAACTTTACGCAGGGAAGAACTCGAGAGGGTGCGAACGAATATACGTGCATCGGTCGTACGTGGCCTGAATTCCAATCAGAATATGGCGTTGAATTTAGCACAAACTCATGCAAAAAAAGGCGATTGGAGAACCATATTCACTGATCTGGACAAGTTAACGGAAGTTACCATTGAGGATTTGCAACGAGTGGCCGGGATGTATTTCCAAAAAAGTAACCGTACAGTAGGTTCTATACAAACCCGGGTGGACGATACAAATTCCACTAACTGATTACCAAACTATTACAAGTAATACCATGAACCATAGCCCCTTCACCATACTCATCATAATAATACTTGTAACCGGTTGCAGCATCGGTGAACAAGCCTTGAAAAACCCTCATGAAGAACTTGAATTCCATGAACCCAAACAATTTGCAACTCCCAATATCGAACGTTTCCGTTTTAACGGTATTGAATTCTTTCTGCTCAAAGACAATGAATTACCACTTATCAATGTAAGTGTTATCATAAACGGCGGATCATGGATGGACCCTGCTCAAAAAGTGGGGCTTGCCTCCATAACCGGCACCGTGTTGAGATCAGGCGGATCAGAAAAATACCCCGAAGAAGAACTCAATGAATTGCTTGAAAACAAGGCAGCCATCATGGAAACCGAATTCGGACTTTCAACCGGTTCTGCTCAAATGAACGTACTGAAAGAAGATTTCAACGAACTGCTTCCAGTATTTACCGATTTACTGAAAAATCCGCTCTTTTCACAAGAACGTCTGGAATTGGCCAAAACGCGACACAGGACAGCTATTTCACGTCGTAATGAAGAAGCATCTTCGGTAGCTAACCGGGAATTCCGAAAATTAATCTACGGTGAAAACTCCGTGTATAGCCGTCTAATAGAATACAACACGATAGATAATATCACCAGAGAGGATGTGGTGCAATTTCATGCCAAAACCTATCAGGGCAGCAACATGCTTGTCGGTGTAGTGGGTGATTTTGACTCAGAGA
The DNA here is from genome assembly GCA_040905705.1 of Balneolales bacterium. Classification (GTDB taxonomy): domain Bacteria; phylum Bacteroidota; class Rhodothermia; order Balneolales; family Natronogracilivirgulaceae; genus JBBDQZ01. The sequence continues at coordinate 5,432 of JBBDQZ010000061.1, read as the reverse complement.
CGATACGCCATCAACTCGAAAAAGCCTTTTCCTTATTTGATAAAGGTCAACCTGTTGAAGTGGAATTACCCAAGGTAGACTATGAATTCGATGAAGCATACTATTTTGCCCATAAAAGCAATATGAATCAAAGCCAGATTCGAATGGGACACATCGGAGGCTACAGGGACAATCCGGATTATGCAGCGTTACAAGTGATGAATCAAATATTAAGCGGTGGATTTTCAGGACGTCTGATGCAGGAAGTCCGTACCCGGCAGGGCCTTGCATATGGCGTATCCGGATCATTCGGAAGCAATGTCCGTTACCCCGGTATCTTCTTCGCTGGATTAAGTACAGCAGCCGAAACAACATTAGAAGCACTCGAAGCTACTCTTGCCGAAATTAAGAGACTTCAACTTGAACCTGTAAGCCAGCAAGAACTGGATGAGACCAAAGAACGAATGTTTAACAGGGACATTTTTCGTTTTGACAGTTACTCCCGAATTCTGTCCGAACGTATGAATAATTATAACCTGGGATTACCCGAAAATGCCTTCGATCGCTATCTTGAAGAAGTGCTGAATGTTACGGTTGAAGACATTCAACGGGTTGCCAATGAATATGTAAAGCCTGGGAATATGAAATTTTTAATTGTCGGTAACAAAGAACTCGTAGAAGAGCAGTTAACCCAATTCGGAGATTTTACGGAAATCGATATTTCCATCCCCTATTAAGTCAGTACCTTTCTTTTGTATGCCTGTGCTGCAAAAGATTCGTCATCACAATAATTCATATTCATAAAGGTTAACCCTGTACGGGCAAGGTGAGCCACAGGGCTTTTTTAATAAAATTTAATTATAACTTTATGCCTAAAGTTATAATTAACAGTATTATACAACATCACTATGCTTCTGGAGTTTAGCATTCTTTTGTCTATATTTAGTTTCTCTGCTGCCGAAACGAAGTGGCAGAGGTCGTACGCGCAAATTTTCGGGCGTTAAACTCGAACAGACTATCTCACAACATACAGGATACCCGGCTAATGGGAATGCCGGTAGTACGAATAAGGCCATTCGTACTAACAGTTGGATACGACTGAAGACTAATTTCGAATTGTAACAAGGAGGTTTCAGTGGCATACTTCGCTCAAAAACCCAAAGAATCATTTTTTACAGAGGGGAAAGCTCCGAAGTATAAATCATATAGTCTGAGAAATTTTGAGAAGATCCCCCAAATACAAAAATTATCTGAAGACATTCGATTTGCTATCCGGGTGGTTGGGAATGTACTTCCTTTTAAAGTGAATAATTATGTGATTGAGGAGCTGATCAACTGGGACAATATACCCGAAGATCCCATCTTTCATCTCACTTTTCCTCAAAGAACCATGCTTAAGCCACACCATTTCAATAAAATGGCAGAGGTATTGAAACAGAGGGCAGCAAAAGAGGAAATCAAAAAAACAGCAAATGAAATCCGGATGCAACTGAATCCCCATCCGGCCGGCCAGAAAGAGGAAAATACACCACAACTGGATTGTGAATCACTGGAAGGAATGCAGCATAAATATCAGGAAACTACCCTGTTTTTCCCGAGCCAGGGACAAACATGCCATGCATATTGCAGTTTCTGCTTCCGATGGCCACAATTCGTTGGTATCGAAGAACTGAAATTCGCCATGAAGGAATCCGAATTACTGGTGGATTACCTGAAAGAGCATCCTGAAATCACCGATGTGCTTTTCACCGGTGGCGACCCGCTCATCATGAAAGCGAACGTCCTGGCATCATATATTGAACCACTGCTCAACGCAGATCTGCCCAATCTTAAAAATATTCGGATTGGCACAAAAGCATTGAGTTACTGGCCATATAAATTTGTAACGGACCGGGATGCCGACGAGTTACTCAAACTTTTTGAAAAGGTATCCAACTCCGGTATTCATCTTGCCTTGATGGGGCACTACTCCCACCCTGTCGAACTGGAAAATGAAATTCACAAAGAAGCTGTTCGGCGGGTACGCTCCACCGGAGCACTGATCAGAACGCAGTCCCCTTTGTTACGATATATAAATGACCATTCAGGTACCTGGGCCGACATGTGGCGTGAACAGGTAAAACAGGGCATGATTCCTTATTATATGTTTGTCGTGCGTGATACCGGTGCCCGGCATCATTTCGACATCCCTTTGGAAAAAGCCTGGCAAATTTTTCGCGGAGCTTATAATCAGATCAGCGGTATCGCCCGCACAGTCCGTGGTCCAAGCATGTCTGCCGGCCCGGGCAAAGTGCATATACTCGGAGTAAGTGAAATCGCCGGAGAAAAAGTATTTACCCTGCAATTCCTGCAAGCTAGAAATCCCGAGTGGGTCGGCCGTCCGTTTTTTGCCAAATACAACAAAAATGCTGTCTGGCTCGACGACCTCGAACCGGCTTTTGGGGAAAACGAGTTCTTTTTTGAAAAAGAGTATGCCTCGTTGTGTGAAACAACAGGACTAAACGGCCATACCGAATCTCTTGATCTGCAAACGGTAATAGAAAAGGTCTATTAAGTATTCACAAGGACAAACTGACGATTGTTGTAAATAGCTACAGCCCGCCCTACAAGCTGTTGATTGAGATAAGGTGTATTTACCGAACGCGAACGAATCAGGTCTTTGTCACAAACCCATTTTTCCGATGTATTGAATATCGTAAGGTTCGCCTTCTCCCCTTCCTCCAGCCGGGGACACGGTATATGTAAAATCTCTCTGGGATTAACTACCAGTTTCCTGATAATTTCCTTCAACGTCATCCGGCCTGAATTCAGCAACTGTTTGCAAATAATGCTCCATGCTGTTTCCAGTCCGATAATACCATTCGGTGCATAGATAAACTCCACTTCTTTTTCATCCACAGAGTGCGGAGCATGATCGGTACAAATTACATCAATTGTACCGTCTTTTAACCCTTCAATCATCGCCTCTACATCATCTGATGTACGCAGTGGCGGATGCATCTTCCAGTTTGTATCAAAATTCCGGCGCTCGATTTCTTCATCTGTCAAATCAAAGTGATGCGGACAAACCTCGCAGGTCACACGGATCCCTTTTGCTTTCGCCTCCCTTACCAACTCTACGCCTTTTCTGGTGCTTATGTGTGCCACATGAACATGGCCACCAGTAAGCTCCGCAAGTAATATGTCACGGGCGATCATCACTTCCTCTGCAATAGAAGGGCTGCCATCCAGTCCAAGCCTTGTTGATACCCGGCCTTCATGCATATGTCCCGGCCGGGACAGTGGCAGGTCCTCTTCATGATTGATGATAGGCACGTTCAGCATAGCCGAATATTCAAGTGCGATTCTCATCAGCCGGCTATCCTGAACCGGATCACCGTCGTCACTAAATGCGACGGCCCCCCCCTCCTTCATATCGGCCATTTCTGTAAGTGAATTACCGGAACGGTTTTTTGATACGGTTCCGATCGGATAGACATCTACCGGTAAACCCGCAGCCCGCCTGACGATATATTCCACCACATCACGGGTATGAACAGGCGGGTCGGTGTTTGGCATGCATGCCACCGCCGTAAACCCGCCGGCAGATGCGGCATTACAACCCGTGACAATGGTCTCCTTATGTTCATAACCGGGTTCCCTGAAATGTACATGCATATCCATCCAGCCGGGCGACACATAAGCTCCTGCTCCGTCATAGACAAACTCTTTCTTCTCCGGAGTCAGTTCCGGTTGTATTTTATTAATAACTCCATTACGTATGCGGATATCCACAGATTTTTTACCGCCTTCCGATTCACTGACCGGACGGACATTCTTTATAATCAAGTCGTTTTTTTTGCTCATTACATCTGGTTATTATAACATCAACTATGTGCGTGTTCCGGGTGGGTCTGGCTTCAAATCAACCTCTCTGACGGGAAAATTGATCTGATACCGTTCCAAATATAACCCATTCATCAGAAAATACATGTCCATTTACTTTTTTTTTCTAAATCGTATATCTGATGCTGTCTCCATCCTTTTTCCCGATACAGTTTCGCCTTTTCATTACCCCCTTCAATGCTTACAACCCCCGACGATAATCCGAGTATTCTTTCCGTTACTGAATTGACTGAAGAAATCAAACTGCTGATTGAAGATCAATTCTCATGGATACAGGTACGCGGCGAAGTGAGCCAGCCAAAAACGAGCAGAAACGGACATCTTTATTTCACCCTGAAGGATGGGGGAGCACAACTTTCCTGTGTAATATGGAATGCTCGCCGCAAGCAACTGAATGAAACTCCTTTACACGGCCAGGAAGTTGTCACCGGTGGTGCATTACAGGTATATGCACCTCACGGCCGATATCAAATGATTGTGGAGTTCGTCCGGGAAGCCGGCCCGGGCGCACTGCAACTTTCTTTTGAACGGCTCAAAAACAAACTGGAGAAGGAAGGGTTGTTTGATCCGGATCAAAAGCGCGACTTGCCAAAATTCCCGGCCGTAATTGGGATCATCACCTCGTCAACAGGAGCAGCGTTTCAGGATATGCGAATTACCCTTGAGGTAAGATATCCGCTTGTTGAGGTCCGACTCTATCATGCATCCGTTCAAGGGTTACTGGCTGCACCTGAAATCACAGAAGGTATACGGTTCTTTTCCCGGCAAAGTAAAGTAGATCTGTTGATTATTGCACGTGGCGGTGGTTCATTGGAAGACTTGTGGGCATTCAATGAAGAAAGCGTCGCCCGTGCGATTGCTGAATGCCCCATTCCTGTAATAAGTGCGGTAGGACATGAAACCGACTTCAGTATTTCAGATTTCGTTGCCGATGCACGTGCCGCAACCCCAACCCAGGCGATCGTCATGGCCGTTCCGGACATCAATGATCTGCGTTTGAAACTCGATGACTTACAGATGGTGATGGAAAAGCAAATTCGTGATGCCTTACAGCAGCATAAAAACAATGTTTCCCGATTCAGAGACAACTTCGCTCTCCATAAAGTCAAGAATCGGATACAACACAGCGAGGAATTACTGTCCCGGCAATGCATGCAGTTGAACCGCATACTTGAAATCAGAACAACCCGGTACCGGGAACGGCTCCGACATGTTGCCGAATTAATTGCGCACAAAACCGACTTGCTGCTTCTGGAAAAAAAGTCTGCATGGAGTGAACATGATCACAGACTTATTTCAGCCGATCCCAACACCGCATTGAAAAAGGGATATACCCGTATTTATCAGAAGAACCAATGGATACGCGCAGCCAGTGACTTTGTCACCGGACAGTCCTTTGAAATTGAGTGGTCCGATAAAAAAATTGATTTCCCGAATCAAAAATCCACAAAACCGTCCACTCATGAATAGGACAACTCATTCATAGCCGTTTGTAAATTTCAGGAATTACTTTATGGGGCCTTTGAAAAACCCCGGATTATCTTTGGTTTAAATTTCAATTAAAAGTG
>JBBDQZ010000060.1:0-3232 GCA_040905705.1 Balneolales bacterium | reverse complement strand
CGGCGGCCTGGCTGAAGGAGCCGTCAAGCATGGCAAAACGGTATCCCAGGCGCCGTTGGACTTCCGGCATACAGCCTTGATCTTCCCAGGTGTCGAGAATTTGTCTCGAGTACTTCCAGTTAAGGAAAGAATAGTTCAGCCAGTCCAGTTCTTCAAGAGCATTCCCGCAGTGGAAACGGTCACCGGCATCCGGTCGCGGATTGCAGGTTTCCCCGCCCATGGGCGTAAACCGGGTTTCCTGACTTACATAGTTTTTCACCCATTCCGTGGTCAGCGTATCTCTGAAATCATCAAACAACGGATAGCGATAGCGCCCTTCCCAATACGTTCCGACATCGGTGGGGCTGGCCAGGAAACAATCGTTGTGGTGGCCGGTGCGGGATTTGTATGAACCGTCAAAAGCGTTTTCCTCACGAATCGGTTCAAGGCTGGAAAAAATTCTCATTTTTGAATCCGGGTAACGAATTTGTATGTGACGATTGCCGGGCAATACATCAATGAGTTTGTGTGAAACCGCCCTCATATTCGGAGAGGACGTAAGGTCATTGGTGGAGGCATGCCATTCTCCCCATGCTCCGACAAAACCGGCCTGCGCAACAGCAATGACATCATAATATTCTTCAAAAACCGGGGCAAGCTGGTCGAGATGAGCCCGGACGCGTTCCAGAGGAGCATCGGGTTGACCAATAGCGGTAGAGTACCGGAATTTAAAGAGCGTTTTTAAACCATTTTCGCGCAAAATCTGAAAATCTTCCCGCATCTTATCCAGGAATTCTTCGGAGATATCGGAATCGATGAAATCACGAATCAGATAGGGCCGGAACACCAGCGTCTGACTCTGATCACGATAGCTTTGCAGGGTATCGGGATTCAGAGGGGGGCTTGTGGGTGTACCCGGCTCGAACCGGTAGAACCCTCTTTCCGGATTCGGGAAAATTTCATCCGTCTGATCATAACGGATCGTAATCAAATTATCATCACGGGAAGCATCACATTGCCATAAAAAAACAGAGAAAACGGGAAAGGCAACCATCCATAACAGCTGACGGTATGGTGACGAACACGAAATAAATTCAGCCATATTTATACCAGGTATTTAATTGTAGTGGAATAATAAAAAGCAATCACACACAACAACAGATAATTCAGCATGGGGAGTAGCAAAACTTAAACCGTTCTGCTACTCCATTCATGCTTTTCAATAAATAGACGGATACTGATTATAAATCAAAGGGCTCAAATGCCAGCTCACCGTTATAGGCCCGGCCGCCGGCCGAGGAGTCGATGATCAGCCGGTGGTTCAGCCGGTTGAAGCCGGTGGCCTCTTCCCAGGTACCGGCATTGGCCAGGCGGATAGAGAAGGCTGGACGGTTGCGCAAGGTTTCTGTCGGGTCGGGCAGGTTCAGCAGCACTTCATAAGTACCGTCGGCCAGGCCTTCGGGAACACCCAGTTCGTGACTTAAACGGATCGATTCGCCGCCGAGCCAGTATCGGGGATCATCGGGCAGATCCACTTTCCATAGTTGGTTGGGATTGTCTACATTGCGCAATACGACCTGAATGTCGCGGGGATTAAATGGTGCGGCAAACCCTTCGTTGGCCATGTCCAGGTTAAAGTGGAAGGTGGAGCCGGGTGCGGCGGCCTGGCTGAAGGAGCCGTTGCGCATGGCGAAACGGTATCCCAGACGCCGTTCAACCTCAGGCATACAGCCCTGGTCGACCCAGGTATCCAGGGTGCGGCGCGAGTAGTTATAGTTGATGATGGACCAGTTCATCTGATCCAGTTCTCTAAGAGCGGTTGGACAATGAAAGCGGTCTCCGGCATCCGGCCGCGGATTGCAAGTTTCCCCGCCCATCGATACGAACCGGGTTTCCGGACGTATATAGCTCTCTTTAATCCATTCAGCGCTCAGTTCTCCCTCCAGGTCAAAAATCGGGTATCCTCCCAGCGCGTATGTACCTACATCGGTGTCACTGGCCAGGAAACAGTCATTGTGGAAACCGGTACGTGAGACATACGATCCGTCGTAGGCTTTTTCAGCAGGAAAAGGATAATTGGTTTCAAATATATTCATCTTGTGCCGGGGTGACCGGATTTGAATATGACGTTCTTCGGGCAAAATATCCAGGAACCGGAACAGGATGGCCCGCATATTTTCAGGTTCGTTGAGATCATTGGTGGAGGAATGCCATTCGCCCCAGGCTCCTATAAAACCACCTTGTGCGACTGCAATAACATCATAATTTTCCTGAAAAATCGGAGCAAGCTGATTGAGATGAGAAAGCACGCGTTCCAGCGGTGCGTCGGGCTGTCCAATGGACGTAGAATACCGGAACTTGAAGAGTGTCTTCATTCCGTTTTCTCGCAAGATCTGAAAATCGGCCCGTATCTTATCCAGAAATTCTTCGGAGATATCGGAATCAATGAAATCACGAATCAGAAAGGGCCGGAAAACCAGCGACTGGCCTTGAGCGCGATAACTCTGTAGGGTTTCGGGATCCAGAGGAGGGCTTGTGGGTGTCCCCGGCTCGAACCGGTAGAACCCTCTTTCCGGATTCGGGAAAATTTCATCTGTGGGTTCGAAGCTGACTTCCACCATTTCCGAATTGTAGGTGGAACGGCATTGCCATAATAATAAAGGCAGAAGAAAGAGCAAGCTAATTGGAATCAAGCGTATATAATATTTAAACATAACGTTATGATTGGTCCTGGGTTAATTAAACGAAAGCCTATAGATAGCAATATAATTAAGTAATGGTAAACAAATGAATGAATTCGAAAAAACATTTTTTTCAGTTGTCCTGCAATAAGACAAAATCCGGGCAGGCAGGCGATTTGGTCTGGAAGTATGCAGGCCCTATCTAACCCCGGCATTGTGATACTTTGCAGACGCGTTATCTGAAAAGGCCATGTCAAAATACGGGATAAAAAAAGGCCTGCAACTCAATGAGTTGCAGGCCTTTCAGTATTTAAAAAGTAATCAAGTATCCCGGTTCCCCCAGGGAACGGGGATCCGGCTCACCAGAAATCATTAAGCTCAAGATGGTTCAAACATAAGGCTGCCCCGGTATGCCTGTCCCCGTGCTGAAGAATCGATGATCAGCCGGTGGTTCAATCGGTTAAAGCCGGTTTCCGGCTCCCAGGTTCCGGCGTTGGCGATACGGATAGCATAGTCAGGACGATCACGCAAAGTTTCCGTCGGGTCGGGCAGGTTGAGCAAGACCTCATATT
>JBBDQZ010000059.1:0-3280 GCA_040905705.1 Balneolales bacterium | reverse complement strand
AATGGTTCGGAACCAACGCTCAATAAAAGCATTATCGGTGGCTCTTCCTTTTCCATCCATACTCACCCTGATTCCCCTGTCCTTGAGTGTTTCTACCCAGTGCTCACACGTATACTGACTTCCTTGATCAGAGTTGATGATCTCGGGAGTACCATACCGGGCAATGGCTTGCTGGAGCAGCTCGGTTTGCGTTTCTTTTTCCAGGCTGTTGGAGATTTTCCATCCAACAATATATCGACTGTACAAGTCAATGATAGCCGTTAAATACATAAAGCCCGATCGCATCGGAAGTAGAGTAAGAGACTGGGCGTAGTCGACTATTTCCCAGTCTCTCCTCTCCGAACCGGACTTGCACCTTACAGCGCATCCGGCTCTCTACCTAATTGTGGCTGTTTGCCATAGCAACATCAGCATAATAGGATGTTAGAGTTTTCCTATTTTCCCCTCGAATGTAAGGGTTTGATTCAGGAAGACGCCATTTGAAAGGTTGTTTTGTGCTACCAACCAATCTTAAGAGCGATATCCCACACAAGTTCCCATTGTTCGTTTTCCCAAATAGAACCCAAGTTTTACTCAGCTCGGGAGCTGGTTTCTTGAACCACTTGATTAGTAGTGGCTTTATCCTACACTTGTGTTTTCTAGCAAGCCATTTTGCAAACTTCCAGAAAACAACATTATCGATTTTACTATATACCTTTGCAGTAAAGTCGGTATAACGGTAGAATTGAGCCCAACCCCTGAGTTTCTGATTTAGCTTTTCAACTTTGTCGATCATGCTATTGTTCAAATCACTGGATAGTTCTCTGCACAGAGCAAAAGAGAAGGCCCTTGCTTTCTCTTTTGGGATACCAGTAACTACAACCATGTTTCCATTTGATCCTCGTTTTCGGATAATCCTGTGACCAAGAAAATTAAATCCGTCATTGATATGGGTAATTTTCGTCTTATCCATATTCAATGTAAGTTTTAACTCTCCCTCAAGAAAAGTTCGACATTGATCCCTGACAAATTCTGCGTCTGCCTTTGTGCCTTTGACAATAATGATAAAGTCATCAGCAAACCGGCAGTAAGAAATTGATGGTTTCCATTGTCTGTTCTCATCAATCGCAGGTTTCCTTCCAATCTTGATACTATGATTCCAGTACCAACGATCTTTTCGAGATTTCTTACTCAGATATATAGTATCCAAGTATTGATCAAACTCATTTAACATGATATTTGAGAGTAGAGGTGAGATTACACCTCCTTGTGGTACCCCTTGGCTCGTTGCACAGAACAGATTCTTGTCAATGTGCCCGGCTTTGATAAATAGCCAAAGCAAGTTATTAAACCGCTTACAGCTAATTCTCTTTCGCACACATTTCATAAGTAATCTGTGATGAACCGTGTCGAAGTAGCTCGACAGATCTCCTTCGATTACCCAGCGACCTCTTGTGAAGCCGCAATCCGTTAGTTGTAACCTAACGGTTCGGATTGCGTGGTGAACGCTGCGTTCTGGCCTGAAGCCATAGGACAATGAATGAAAATCATTTTCCCATATTGGTTCCATTGCCATTAGCATTGCCCGTTGAACGATTCTGTCTCTAAGCGTTGGGATTCCGATGGGCCTTTGTTTTCCGTTGGCTTTTGGTATATAAATTCTCCTTGCAGGAGATGGCCTATAGTTACCGGACAGTAAATCTTTGCTGATCTCGTCCAGGTAGTCCTTTACTCCTTCCTGCAAATTGTCTTTCTTTATACCATCCACCCCTGGAGTTTTGGCCCCTTTGGAAGAAAGGGTAATCTCTGCAGCTTTTAGGAGCCACAGAGGATGACTGATGACCCGCAATAGTCGATTCACTCTTCGTTCCTCGTCTATTGCAGTCCACGTTGCTAATTTACGCTGCATTTCATTGATTATCATAGGTCTTCGCCTCGTTCGGTCAATTAATTTTTGACGTAAATCAATAAAGCTGTGTCCCTTTGCCATGTGACAGGCTTTCCCTATCTCGGACTACTACGGACACTCCGCCAGTTTGTTTATCATTGGGGTTGTACTCCCTTAACATCTAAACAAACCTTCCCCGGTTTACTTATCTGAACTTAAGCATATTGGTTAGGATGCCGATCGCAATCTTTAGTCTTAGCTTTCTGTAAGATGATTATGCTTAGTGCCGAATTGTGTTGAGCACTATATCATTACTGTAATGCTTACATTTCATCCAGTAAATCAGTCTCCATAATTCTGCTTATAGTTGGAAACCACATAATACTGCCTGTTAATTCGTGTAGGCAGTGGCGACATTTCAGCCCATAGATACGGTTTAATCGGTTCATGTTCTTCATCCTTCCAATATTCAGTCTCGAGAAGCATCTTGGCTTAACGAATTCGCCTCACTTCCCTTTGTCAGCGGGTTGCATCACCTCATCAGTACACGATGAGTCACTGCCGCTTAGACTCATACGCCTGCACAACCAGGCGAAGATGCATTAAATGCATATTTCAGATAAGCTCTTGTTACGGTGGCACATAGTGCCTTCGTAATCCGGGCACACTATAGGTAATATCAATGGCCCATACCTGGTTGGCCCGTTCGATCTTCCTGTTCCGCAGCAAATACGGATGAATATATTTTGCCTGACCCAGTCGCGAAAGATTTCTCTTCGGATAGATAGGTTCAACACCCATTTTTCGAAGTAAACGACGGATCCGCTTTTCATTGTAATGCATTTTCAGGTCTTCCAATTCATCCTGCATACCCACCACTCCAAGAGTCGGATCCTGGGTAAAGAGGCGATCCATAACGTGCATCAGCCGTAGATTCTCCAATGATTCACCCACCGGTTTATAGTACAGACTGCTTCGATTTAAATGCAGCAATCGCGCTTGCCCTCGAATGCTTAATCGATGGCCGGTCTCGATGTAGTTTCTGCGCTGACTCATAGTCCGGCCTTCTTTAAGCTTTTTTTTAAAAAATCATTTTCCACTTTCAATTGGCCAATTTGGGAAAACAACTCTTTCGTATCGACCGGTTCAGCCTCCGGTTTCTTATCATCAGCCCCACCAAATGCTTGATCGGCTCGTTCAAGAAACTCTCGCTTCCAGGCCGATATTTGATTGGGGTGGACCTCAAAACGAGTAGCCAGCTCTGAGAGCGTCTGCTGTTCTTTAACGGCTTCAATGGCCACTGTGGCTTTGAATTTGGCGGTAAATTTTCTTCTGCTTTTTTTCATTTTATTCGGATTTTCTGATTGTAATATACAAACTTAACCAGTGGTCCGAATTTTGGGGAGTATTACA
>JBBDQZ010000058.1:0-3331 GCA_040905705.1 Balneolales bacterium | reverse complement strand
ATTCCTGCCGGGGACTATGATATTTACCTGAAGATCAATGATCCTAAAGAACAAACCGCTAACAAGCGCTGTATACGGCTTGCGAATAAGGGAAATAGCTGGAATGCTGATCTTGGAGCAAACTTAATTGGCTCGACGACAGTTACCCCCTAAACTACCGTTGTCCCCTGAATTTAGATCGGCAATGGCGTATAATTATATTTATTAAGTTGGAGGTTAGGGTATGAAAAATGTATTTAGAGTGAATGAAATCAGGTTAATCGTTGGCCTGGTGTTGACAGGCTTGTTGTGTGTCGCATGTGCAGAGAAGGCAGCCAGAAATGACATGGTATTGAATGGTGCGGATGATAGAGAAGCAGCCCCGCTGGTGTTACAGGAGCTTGACTATACGGAGAATCCTGTTGATATCCCGAATCCGGACAGAGGCGCCTATAGAGGCCGATGGCAGAATATATCGCCGAATTTGGTTAATGAGTCTAATTCACCTTTTGGTATTACGCCTGAAGTAGATCACCGGGTTCCGGTTGACGCAAATTCTGTGCTATATCATGGAAGACAGGTGCCGCCTGTAGAAGGTGATGATATCGAAGAGACTCAATTTTATAATGGTATTAATCAACAAGATAACCCATACGTTGGCGGTACCGGGGTCTCTGCCCTTCCTGCCATATCATTTATGAGTTTTGATTTGTGTCACTTTTCGTCGAATGCGTTCCTCTCGGCGAAAGATGCTTTTGGTTACAAGGATGATGGATTGTTTGCAGACCCGGGCACCGGAGCCACAAGAACAGGAAAAACTCAACCCTTAACAGCGTATGCGCTTGATTATATCAGAGGCCTGCTTCAGAAGGTGAGAGATGGCAACGGCGTAGCCTTTATGAAATTTTCTTATGACGGCAACGGGTTTAATTATGTTGAACCCCATAAGTATCCCCACCTGAATCTCACCGAAGGACTCATCCACGGACCTGAACCAACATTCATAACTGCTAATAATCCATCGGCCATGTGTGATGTACCCGGCCATGAGGACAAAAACTGGATAGAATATCATATTTGGCAGCTTAAACCCATTTTCCATGAATTCGAAGACATCATCATGTCTGTTAAAACGGGGATGCTTGGCCCATGGGGTGAACAGCACTCATCACCTGAAGCTCGAAGTGTGGATGCTTACAAGATGCTTTTGGATGCATATCTGGACGCTGTTCCCACTTCGCGTGCACTTTTAACACATGCGGGCGGATTTCTGGCATGGTATAACGAAACGTATGGGGCCACCTATACCTTTACTAATATAGACGCCATACCGATTCCGCCAAAGAACTCGCCTGAGGCGCGTTTTGGTTTTTTCAACGATAGTTATGCGGCTGGAAGTTGGACGGACAATGGCTCACTTTCCGAAGGGAACCCTATGATCAATAACAGATACGGTAGTAGTACTTATGATCGCTACAGAGTTATCACATGGATCAATAAGCAAAACCAAATCTTCCAGGGAGAAGGAGGAATCGGCGATAATGTTTTTGGCAATATGCCGGGCGCTATTATAGAAGCCCGGCAACTCCGGACAACTGCTTTGAATATGAGACACGGTAGATATCACCGTTGGAATGATTTTATCTATAATGAAGCAAACGTCACTCAGCCGGTTCAGTTCCCAGCCAACGAAGAAGAGTTAGGGGAAGGGAATTTCACCGGAGAAATTAAAACAGCCATCTTTGACCCGGTATATGACGGCAGAACCGGATTAGAATATTTCCGCGACAGAATGGGCTATCGGTTGGTGTTGCGAGAGGCTAATGCAAGCGAATGGGCAAAACAGAATGGCACCTTGAGGTTCGAAGGAAAGATCCAAAACGTCGGCTTTGGTAATGTAGTAAACAAGAAAAATGTGTCGGTTATTCTGAAACCCAAAGCCGGTTCTGAGTCTTACATTGCGCTTACGAACCTTGACGCAAGGCATTGGCTGACTGATGAGGGTGGCAACGGCAGGCCGGACAATAAGATTGCATGGCGTGATTTGAATTTCTCCATTAATATGGGCACATTTGGTGAGGTGCCTCCTGGTGAGTATGATATTTACCTGAAGATCAATGATCCTAAAGAACAAAGTGCTAACAAGCGTAGTATACAGTTTGCGAATCACGATATTTGGAATACTTCCCTTGGCGCTAACCTAATTGGTTCGACGACAGTTGTCCCCTAAATTTACATCGGAAAAAGCGTACATTTATTTATTTTAAGTTGGAGGTTAGGGTATGAAAAAAGTATTGATAGAGAATGCAATCATGGTAATCGCCGGTCTGACGTTGACAGGCTTGCTGGGTACCGCATATGCGGGGATGGCTCCCGGGCACGACATTGTATTGAATGCGGCGAATGATAGAGAAGCAGCCCCGCTTGTGTTACAACCGCTTGACTATACGGAGAATCCTGTTGACATTCCGAATCCGGACAAAGGCTTTGAAAGAGAGGGAATGACGACGCTTCCGGCCTGGGAGCTTTTATCCCTGATAGACCGGGAGATTAATCTCCAAAATGAATTTGTGAATCCAATGGACAAGTAAGGCAAAAGACATGTTCAGATTAAGTGCTATATTTCTCTCCATACTCATATTATCAGTTACATCCTGTACGAAAAAGGAAATACCAGGTCTTGTTGCCCATTATTCCTTTAATGGGGATGCCTCTGATGAAAGCCACAACCAAAACAATGCCTTAGTGCATGATGCGACACTGACCAGCGACAGATTTGGAAACACAAACAGTGCTTACCGTTTTAATGGTACCTCTGCATATATTTTCGCCCCGGTGAAAAATATGCCCGCACCCGATACAGCCCAGACAATCTCCTGGTGGTTCATGATTGAGCAACCGCCGGACTATATTGATTCCTTGGGTGCAGATAATATGATTGCCCTGGTAGACACGGTTGATGGTATCGGGCTTCAGTTTGGCTATCGTGCGCCCGGTTATCATACTCCTGGTCTCGATATCTGGTACTGGGGTGGCAGAACAGTGCTTGGTACACAACCTCCAGCTGTAAATAAATGGCATCATTGCATTTACACTTATGATGGCCGGACGCACCGGTTTTACCTGAACGGTCGTCTAAACTCACAATCTGAAGTGGAGCCGCAGGCCGGAACTCCGGATATGCTCATGTTCGGGAATTATCCTGGAGGTAACCAATTTTTCGCCGGCGCTTTGGATGAAGTTCGGATTTATAATCGTGTTTTGTCTCATTCGGAGATTGAGTTTGTTTTTAAACATGGTAATTCATACCCAAAGTTTCAGTAACTCCTGATCAGGTATGGTTTTTTTGGTC